>NZ_CP073577.1:0-668091 GCF_018205975.1 Erythrobacter sp. JK5
CTCGCTACACCGGGTGCGATGGCGATGCTGGCGGGCGGCGCGATCTACGTGGTGGGGATGTTCGTCGTCACGGTCGCGGGCAACGTTCCGCTCAACAACGCCTTGGAAGCGACTGCAGCCGATGGTCCCGAAGCCGAGTCGATGTGGGCGCGATACATGCAGCGCTGGTTGCCGTTCAACCATATCCGCACGCTCGCATGCACGGTGTCGCTGGGCCTGCTGATCCTCGCGCTGGTCGAGCGCGCCTGACTTACTTCGGCGGCATCCGGATCGCGCCGTCGAGCCGGAACTGGTGTCCGTTGATGTAACTGTTGCGGGCGATTTCGAGGATCAGCGAAGCGAACTCCTCGGGTTCGCCGAGGCGTTTGGGGAAGGGGACGCTGGCGTTGAGCTGGTCCCACATCTGCGGGTTGCGGTCTTTCATGCCGAGCATCAGCGGGGTGGCGAAGATACCGGGCATGACCGAATTCACCCGAATGCCGAGATCCATCAGGTCGCGCGCCATCGGCAGCACCAGCCCGTTCACGCCCGACTTGCACGATCCGTAGATCACCTGCCCGATCTGCCCGTCTTGCGCGGCGACGCTGGCGGTGAGGGTAATCGCCCCGCGCTCGCCATCGTCGTTGAGCGGCTCGCTGTTGGCCATGCCGAGCGCCGAGATGCTGGCGACACGGTAGCTGGCGACGAGGATGCCCTGCGCGCCGAATTCGTAATCCTCGGTCGGCAGGCGCTTGTAGCCGCCGCTGGCCTTGTCGTAGCCGATCGTCTTTCCGCGCCGGCTTGCCATCGCGCAGTGGACCGTGACGCGTTCCTGCCCGTTGGCCGCGCGCGCGGCGGCAAAGCCTTCTTCGACGCTCGCCTCGTCCATGATATCGACATGGTGGAAAGTGCCGCCAATCGCTGCGGCGTGCTCTTCCCCAGCTTCATCGTTGATGTCGAAAATCGCCACTTTCAGACCCGCTTCGGCCAATGCCGCCGCGCTCGCCTTGCCGAGGCCCGATGCGCCTCCGGTCACCACAGCCGCCATTCCGTGTTCGAGATTCATGCCTGCACCCTTCTTTTGCCGTTGGTCTCGTCCTGCCTAGCTGCGCCACCGTGGGGCGCAACCTCGCGAAATTGGCTGGGGCAAAGGCCGGACTTCGCATTTGCAATCTCTGCACTGGCGCGTGCTAGGGCGGGCTGATGGACACTTTCATGTTCACCCTGCTGCTCGTGTTCGCGGTGTCGCTCGGCGCGCGCGATCAGCTGATCGTCGCGCGGCTTTCGGGCGCGCTCGAACGCCCGTGGCCGCTGCTGGCGGTCGGTGGAGCGTGCTCGCTGGCCAGCGCCGCAGCGATGGCGTGGGCGGGCGCTGCCATGGCCGCGCTGCTACCCGCGCGGGCGGCCGACATGCTGGTTGCGTTTGCGCTGGCGATCGCCGCATTCGAGCTGGGCTGGGCGGTCAGGCTCAAGCGGATCGACGAACCCACACGGTCGCTGGGCGCGATCGGCATCGTGCTGTTTGCACGGCAGCTGGGCGATGCCGCGCGGTTCGTGATCTTCGCCCTGGCGGCCGAGGCGACGTATCCGGTCACGGCGGCGCTCGGCGGAGCGCTGGGCGGATTCGCGGCGATCGCGCTCGGCTGGATGATGGGCGATGCGATCGAGCGCGGGATTACTCTGACGCCCATCCGGCGCGCGCTCGGTCTGGGCATGATCGTCGCGGCGCTGTTCGTCGGATTGAACGCTCGTTACGCGTGATCCTGATCGATCTGATCCAGCCACGCCGCACCGGACTCATCGCGTCCGCACCAACGGGCCGTTTCCGTCTAGCCCGGAGCGGCCCGTTTGCTATGCGGGAGGGATGCGACAGATCACATTCAACGAAGCTGCCGACGATGCGGCAATCGCCGATTGGCTGGAAACCGAGCTGCGTTCGGCACTGAGAGCGAACGCGGGCCGGGTCGCGATCGCCGTACCGGGCGGATCGACCCCGTTTCCGATCTTCGAAGTGCTGGTCGGGCGCGAGCTCGATTTCGCGCGGATCGACGTGTGGCCGGGAGACGATCGGGTCGTTCCGGAAGACCACGCGGCGTCCAACACCGGCAAGATCCGCGCGCTGTTCGAGCGGGTCGGCGCGCGCGTGATCGCGCTCGAACCCGATGCCGCTCCGCCCCGTTTCGCACTGGTGTGGCTTGGCATGGGCGCGGACGGGCACATCGCATCGCTGTTCCCCAACACCGATCCGCAGCCCGACGATCCGCAGGCCGTTCGCCGCCTTACGCCCGATCCGCTTCCGCCCGAAGCGCCGTTCGACCGCATCACGCTGACCATGCCCGCCTTGCTCGATTGCGAGCGAATGATCTTCGTCATCCGCGGCAAGGACAAGCGCGCGGTGTTCGAGGCGGCGGTTGCGGACCAACACGACCTGCCGATCGCGCGGCTCCTCAGGGCGGCCGAAAATCGCGCGGGCCTCGCGATCACATGCTTCACCTGATCGCCCATGGGATCGAGCGTCTGCTCCCGGCACCGATCCACCGCGCGCTGCTGCCGATCGCGCATCGCATTCGCCATCGCTGGCGGCTGTGGCGCAAGGCCGAGCTGGTCGGCTGCTGCGTGGTTATCGGCGACCGGACGGGCAACGTGCTGTTGTTGAGACATTCCTACGGGCCGCAGGTCTGGGCGCTTCCCGGCGGCGGGATCGGCGCTGGCGAAGAGCCGGAGGATGCGGCACGCCGCGAGGTGCGCGAGGAGCTCGGCATTGCGCTGGACGCGATGCAGAGCCTTGGCACCATCGAGGAAGAGATATCCGGCTCGCGTCATAGAGCGCACCTGTTCGCCGCGACCAGCGATGCACGGCCCCGGCCAGACCTACGCGAAGTGGTGGAGGCGCGGTTCTTCCCGACCCACTCGCTCCCCGAACCACTGGGCCGGATCACGCGCGAGCGGATCGATATCTGGCGGCGGCGCGCTATCGGGGGCGATCACAGCAGCGAGAGCTGAGCGTCGTCCGTCTTCGGCGCATCTTCTTCCTCGCCATGGTCGAGGTTCGACAGCGTCAGCCCCATTAGCCGGATCGGCATGGGGAGCGGCAGCGCCTCCTCGAGCAGTTCGCGACCCAATCGCCCGAACTCGGCCTTGTCCTCGACCCAGTGCGTGACCGATTTCGCGCGGGTCATGATCTGGAAATCGGTGAACTTCATCTTGAGTGTCACCGTCCGCCCGCGGGCTTTCGCGTTTTCGATCCGCTCCCATACGATGTCGATGATGTTTTCCAGCGTCTCGCGCAGCTGCGCGCCGGACGAGATATCCTCGCTGAACGTGCGTTCTCCGCCGACCGACTTGCGGATGCGGTGCGCACGCACGGGCCGCAGGTCGATCCCCCGCGCGGCGCGATAAAGGTAGTCGGCGAACGAGCCGAAATTGCCGCGCAGGAACTCGATATCCTTCGCCGCGAGGTCCGCGCCAGTCTCGATACCCAGCCGTTTCATCTTCTCTTCGGCCTTGGGTCCGACCCCGTGAAACCGCCGGATCGGCAGGCCCGCGACGAAATCCGCGCCCTGGCCGGGACGGATCACGCACAGCCCGTCGGGCTTGTTCTGATCGCTGGCGAGCTTGGCCAAGAACTTGTTGTAGCTCACCCCCGCGCTCGCGGTCAGTTGCGTCTTGGCCTTGATCTCCTGCCGGATCAGTTCGGCGATGCGGGTGGCGCTGCCGATCCCGAGTCGGTCCTCGGTCACGTCGAGATACGCCTCGTCGAGGCTGAGCGGTTCGACATGCGGGGTATGGTGTTCGAAGATCGCCCGGATCTGGCGGCTGGCTTCCTTGTAGGCCTCGAACCGGTGCCGCGCGAAGATCAGGTCCGGGCACAGCCGCTTCGCGGTGACCGAGGGCATCGCGCTGCGCACCCCGAACTTGCGCGCTTCGTAGCTCGCCGCAGCCACCACGCCGCGCCCGCCCGACCCGCCGACCGCCACCGGCTTGCCACGCAATTCGGGATTGTCGCGCTGTTCGACACTGGCGAAGAAGGCATCCATGTCGACATGGATGATCTTGCGCAGGCCCGATGCCTCGTCGTGCGCGTCCTCCAATTCGCTGTTCGAACCATCGGCGGTCATGCTGGCCCAGATAGGCCCAAACCGCCCCAAGCGGAACCTTTTGGCCACGGATCGGCTTTATTGCTGCAATGCAAAATTCACTGGCCAACACCGCGCGCGGAGCGCAAGGGGAGCCGATGGCAGCGACCAAGCCCCTGACCAAGCGCGCACCCGAAAAAGCATTGGGGGAGCGCGAGATGATCGTGCTGATGGCGCTGCTGATGAGCCTGCAGGCCTTCGGTATCGATGCCATGTTGCCCGCGCTCGGTCAGATGGCGACCGAGATGGGTGCTGGCGGCAACGACCGCCAGCTGGTGATCAGTTCGTACTTCCTCGGCGCGGGGATCGGCGCGTTCTTCCCCGGCGCGTTCGCCGACAAGTTCGGGCGCAGGCCGGTGCTGGCGGTGGGCCTGATCGCCTATATCGTTCTGTCGCTGGCCTGCGCCTTGATCAGCAACTTCTGGGTGCTGGTCGGCCTCAGGGTGGTGCAGGGCATCTGCTGCGCGGGCCTCTCCGTTGTCCCCGCCGCGATCGTCCGCGACCATGTCGGCGGCGACCGGATGGCGCGGCTGATGAGCCTGATCATGATGATCTTCCTGCTGGTGCCGATCCTCGCCCCGGCCATCGGGCAGGGCATCATGATGGTCGCCGGATGGCGCGCGATCTTCGGCGCAATGGCGCTGATGGGCGTGATCGTCGGCGCATGGGTGTGGATCAGGCTGCCCGAAAGCCTTGCGCCCGAAAACGTGCAGGAAATCGACCCGCCGACGATCCTGCGCAACATGCGCGAAGCTGTCTCGGTGCGGTGCTCGATCGGCTACGTGATCGGCAGCGCGCTGGTGTTCGGCAGCCTGTTCGGATTCCTCAATTCCTCGCAGCAGCTGATCGGCGAAGCCTTCGGCATGGGCGACTATTTCGCGATCATTTTCGGCGGGGCGGTGGTTGGCATGGTCGTCGCCAATTTCACCAATTCGCGGATCGTCGAGCGATTCGGCGCGCGCCGGGTCGGCCATACCGCGCTGATCTGTTTCATCCTTATCAGCGGCGTAATGTGGGTCTCCGCCAGCAACCAGCCGCAGGGGCTGGCCGAATTCGTGATCCTGCTGAGCCTCAACATGGCGATGCTGGGCTTTATCGGATCGAACTTCTCGTCGATCGCGATGCAGCCCTTCGGCCATATCGCCGGGGCGGCGAGCAGCGCACACACCGCCCTGCGGATGGGCACCGGCGCGATCCTCGGTGCGTTCATCGGCTACCAGTATGACGGCACGTCCGGGCCGCTGGCGATCGCGATGCTGGTTTGCGGCCTTGTCGGGCTGGGCTTCATCCTGTTCAGCGAGAAGGGCGTGCTGTTCACGCGTCCCAACGCGTGAGTCTCGGGCCTGCGGGCAGACCTAGCGCTCGCTTTCAAGCTTGCGCCACGCCAGTTCGGCGAATTCGCATAGCAGCGGGCGGGTGTCGCGCGGGTCGATGATGTCCTCGACATTGAAGCGCTCTGCGGAGCGGAAGGGCGAGGTCACCTTGGCCAATCTTTCCTTGATCGAGTTCAGTTCCGCCTCCGGATCGTCACTCGATTCCAGCTCGGATTTGTAGGCGACCTCCAGACCGCCCGCGATAGGCAGGCTGCCCCAGTCGCCGCTCGGCCAGCAGAAGCGGTATTGATACCGCTCGGCATTGCTCATCGCGCTCCCGGCAATCCCATAGGCGCGGCGCAAAACGATGCTCGCGAGCGGCACCGTGGCGCGATAGATCGCGTTCATCGCCTGCACGCCGTAGCGGATCGTCCCCGCCATCTCCGCCTCGCGCCCGATCATGAAGCCGGGATTGTCGACCAGGTGCACGATCGGCAGCCGGAACTGGTCGGCGAGCCTCACGAAGCGTTCGACCTTCTCGCTGGTCTTCGCCTCCCAGCTTCCTCCGAGATAGGAGGGATCGCTTGCCACCACCGCGACCGGCCAGCCGTCGAGTCGGGCAAGGGCGGTGATTGCGGCGCGACCCCACATCCGCCCGATCTCGAAGACCGTCCCCTGATCGAACACCATGTCGAGGCAGCGGCGCATCGAATAGACCTGTTTGGGGTCGCGCGGGACGAGGCTCAGCAGCGCCTCCTCCTTGCGATGGACCGGATCGGTGCAGTTGGAACGGCGCGCGAGCTGGCCGACATGTTCGGGCATGAAGGCGAGAAAGTGCCGCGCGCGGGCGAAGGCTTCGGCCTCGCTGGCGACTTCATCGTCGACCACGCCGTTTCGCGTATGAATATCCGCGCCGCCGAGAGCTTCCTTGGCTTCGTTGTGATCCTTGGGTTGCTCATAATTCGAGCCCATCGCATCGACCACGGCGGGACCGGCGGCGAAGAGCTGCGACAGCCCGCGCACCATGATCGAGTAATGGCTTGCCACCGTACGCGCCGCGCCGAGCCCTGCGGTCGGCCCGAGCGCCAGCGCCACCACGGGCACCGTATCGAGGTTTTCGACCACATCGCCCCAGCCGGGCACGGCGGGAATGTAGGTCGCGCCGATCTGTTCGAGCGTCTTGACCGAACCGCCGCCGCCGGTGCCGTCGATCATGCGGATGATCGGGAGCTTCAGCTCGTGCGCCATCATCTCGGCCTGCACCATCTTGCGCGCGATGCCCGCATCCGCCGCGCCGCCGCGAATTGTGAAATCGTCTGCCGTGGCGACGACCGGGCGGCCGTTCACCGTTGCCTTGCCGAACAGGAAGGGAGCGGGGGTGACGCCCTGAAGGTCGCCGTTTTCGTCGTAGTGCCCCTTACCCGCGATCTTGCCGATTTCGCGGAACGAGCCCTCGTCGCAGAGCGCCGCAAGCCGCGCACGCGCATCCATCTTGCCGCGCGAATGCTGGCGCGCGACCTTGTCCGGCCCGCCCATTTCCTCGGCGAGCGCTTCACGTTGGCGCAGTTCCTCGAGTTCAGCCTGCCAGGACATCAGTCCCCCTTCACTTGAGGGAAGGGGTTAGGGGATGGGTGTTCAACGGTCGATAGCTGGGTACCCCACCCCCAACCCCTCCCCACGGGGAGGGGAGATTCACTGGCCTTCCTCCGAAGCAGGCTCCACGACGCACAGCACCGCCTCGACCTGCACCTGCCCGCCTTCGCTGGCGGCAAGTTCGGTAACGGTCCCGTCGAACGGCGCGGTGAGCGCGTGCTCCATCTTCATCGCCTCGAGCACCATCAACCGCTGGCCCGCAGTGACCGCATCGCCCTCGGCCACATCGACCGCGATGACCTTGCCCGGCATGGGGGCGAGGATTGCGCCATCGGCGGCGGAGGCGTGCCCGGTGCCGCGTTCGTTGGTAGGAGCCAACTCGAATCGGTGTGCAACACCTCCGGAAAGTACCAGCCATTCGTCTCCATACCGGCTCATATCAACCGAATTGGCGTTCAGGATCGGTTCGGTGAGAACTGCCTCCGTTGCTTCTCCATCAACAAATAGCGGTATTCTCCGGTTTGGTTCCGAGTTCAGCCTAAAACCAAGCATCGTGCTCAACTTTGTACGGGCATCAGGCCGGAATTCGCGCGAACCATCAGGTCTGTATGCTGGTGACAACATCTGATGGAAAGCCTGTCCCATCAATAGGTTAAGCGCGCCTGCTCTTTTCTCTTCGTCATCGGGTCGTATCGGCGCGACTAGCCCTTCAAGCTTTCGTTCGATCAAGCCGGTATCTAAATTGCCAGATTCAAAATCAGTGTCTTCGATCGAGCGGATCAAAAACTGAGCGTTTGTCTTAACGGGCCAGATTTTTGCTCCTGCCAGCAACCATGTAAGCTGATCGAGCGCATTCTTCCGATCCTTTGCGTGCGCGATGACTTTCGCAATCATGGGATCGTAAAATGGCGAGATTTGATCGCCCATCTCGACCGCACTTTCGACGCGTCCCGATCTGCCCGGGCGAAGGTCGAACTTCTCCAACCGCCCCGTACTCGGCAGAAATCCCTTCACCGGGTCTTCCGCATACAGCCGTGCCTCGATCGCCCAGCCGTTGACGCTCAGCTCCTCCTGCTTGAGCGGAATCGGCTCGCCGCTCGCGACACGCAGCTGCCACTCGACTAAGTCCACCCCAGTGATCTCCTCCGTCACCGGATGCTCGACCTGAAGCCGCGTGTTCATCTCCATGAAGAAGATGCGGTCGGCGCGCAGGCCTTCGCTGGCGTCGGCGATGAATTCGATCGTGCCTGCGCCCTCGTAATCGACCGCCTTGGCCGCGCGCACGGCGGCGGCGCAGATTTCTGCGCGCGTCGCCTCGTCCATGCCGGGGGCGGGAGCTTCCTCGATCACCTTCTGGTGGCGGCGCTGCAAGGAACAGTCGCGTTCGAACAGGTGGACGACATTGCCGTGGCTGTCGCCGAACACCTGCACCTCGATATGGCGCGGCGAGGTGATCCACTTTTCCAGCAGTACCTCGTCATTGCCGAAGCTGGCCTTGGCCTCGCGCCGGCAGCTTTCCAGCGCGGCTCCGAAGTCGGACGCAGCATCGACCTTTCGCATCCCCTTGCCGCCGCCGCCCGCGACCGCCTTGATGAGTACGGGATAGCCGATCGCCTCGGCCTCTTTGGTGAGCCGCTCGACCGACTGGTCTTCGCCCAGATAGCCCGGCGTCACTGGCACGCCAGCGGCGATCATCCGCTCCTTGGCGGCGTCTTTCAGGCCCATTGCGCGGATGCTTTCCGGCTTTGGCCCGACCCAGATCAGCCCGGCGTCGATCACCGCCTGCGCGAAGTCGGCGTTCTCGGACAGGAACCCGTAGCCCGGATGGATCGCCTCCGCGCCGGTCTCCTTGGCGGCGGCGATGATCTTCTCGCCGACGAGATAGCTCTCGGCAGCGGGAGAGGGACCGATATGCACCGCCTCATCCGCCGTGCGGGTGTGCAGCGCCTTGGCATCGGCATCCGAATAGACCGCGACGGTGGCGATATCCATCGCGCGCGCGGTGCGCATGATGCGACAGGCGATCTCGCCGCGATTGGCGATCAGGAGCTTAGCTATCATCGCCCTCGACCCAGTCTGCGCCAACCGCCATGCATTCGGACGGCGCAACCATCGTGAAGCTGGTGTTGCCAACCTTCCATTCGCCATCGCGCTTCACGAGGCTCAGCGAGTTGATCCCGCAATGGGTAAGCGTGCCGTCGGCGGTGAAGGAGTACGGCCCCCAGACCTGCGCCATGTCGCCGTCGACGAGGATGTTCGAGTAGTTCATGACCTCCTCGTAGTCCGCGGTGCGGGTCTTCCAGCGCTCGACGTGCTCGGCAACCGGCACGATCGCGAGGCGCGGATTGTCCGGATCCATGCGGTCGTGCACGAAGATCATGCCCTCGGGCACCATGAGTTCGGTGAGCAGCGTCCGGTCGTCGCTCGAAATCGCATCCATGAAGTCGGTTACGGCTTCGGCGACTGCGTCTTGTTCCGGCGTGGTGTGATGGTCGGCCAGCGCAGGCGCGGCGAGCGCAAGCGCGGCGGCGCGTATGGGGAGTCCTCTCATGTCCCGATCGCTAACCCAATTCTTTCGTTATTGCGAGACGAAGTCGGATACGAAGTAGGCCAGAGGCCAACCAATCCATGGACCATTCGGAAGGGTGCAGCGGCTGGACCATGGATTGCCGCGTCGCCTGCGGCTCCTCGCAATGACGATCAGTTGGAGGGCCTGAAATCCCGGATGCCCCAGGTGATCGGCCCATCCGGATGTTTCTCGCGGTTGATGATCGCCGAGAGGAACGCGCGCGCGCCATAGAGCGCCTTTTCCCAGCGCGGCACAAAAGTGCGCGAGTTCCACGCTTCGGTCCCGCGCTTCCTCACCTTGCGGCCGATCGCGCCATAGATGCGCGCGGCGGAGAGCACCGCCCAGCGGCTGCGGAACGGCAGGCGCTCGGCACCGACCCGCGCGGCGGCTTCGTGCTTTTCGACCAGCGCGACCAGCTTGGCGGCCATGTCCGCCAGTTCCTGACGATGGTGCGGCTTGGTGTGCTGGCCGGGCTCGATATCCTGCTCGACCAGCCAGATCGCGGGAAGGTAGCAGCGGCCCGCAGCATCGTCCTCGACGATATCCCGTGCGATGTTCGATAGCTGGAACGCCAGCCCCAGGTCGCAGGCGCGGTCGAGCGTGTCCTGATCGTCGGGCGAGATGCCCATCACCACCGCCATCATCACCCCGACGGCCCCGGCGACGTGGTAGCAGTAGCGCATCATGTCCGCCTCGGTGCGGGGCCGCCAGTCCTCGGCATCGAGCGCGAAGCCGGCGATCACGTCTTCGGCCATGGCCGGGGTCAGCCCGCATTCCTTCGCCACCACGCCCAGCGCATCGAACGCCGGGTCGCCGGTGGGCTCGCCCGCGAACGCTTTGGCTGTGAGTTTGCGGATCAGCGCCAGCCGGTCGTCGAGGTCGGACTGGTCACCCAGCGGTCCGCCTTTGACCTGGTTGTCGGCAATATCGTCGCAGCGACGGCACCAGGCGTAGAGCAGCCACGCGCGCTCGCGGGTTTCCTCATCGAACAGGCGCGAGGCGGCGGAAAAGCTTTGCGAACCTTCCTTGATCGCGCGCCGTGCGTGTTCGACCAGCGCCTCTCGGCGGCTCGGTTGGAGATCGGGTTCAACGCCCATCGCAGCGCCCGCTACAGCTCCTCGGCCTTCATCCGGAAGATCGGGGTATGCGGCTGGTAGGCCTGCATCTTCGCGAGCAGTTCGGGCAGCGTGTCGGCGGAGATCAGGATATTCTGGTGCGCCGGGCGGACGAAGCCGACCTCGGCCATCTTGGCGTTGAACTTCAGCAAATCGTCGAAGAAGCCGAACGCATTGAGCAGCCCGACCGGGTCGGAGTGATAGCCGAGCTGCGCCCAGCTCATCGCCTCCCACAGCTCGTCCATCGTCCCGACCCCGCCGGGAATGGTGACGAAGCCGTCGGAAAGGTCGGTGAAGCGCTGCTTGCGCTCGTGCATGCCGGTGACGGTGATAAGCTCGTCGCAGGCGTGATTGGCGACTTCGGAATTGACCAGCGCCTCGGGGATCACCCCGATCACCTCGCCGCCCGCATCCTTCGCGCCCTTGGCCACCGCGCCCATCAGCCCGAGCCGCCCGCCGCCATAGACGACCCCGATCCCGCGTGTCGCGAGCCCCGCGCCGACTTCGGTCGCAAGCTGGAGATAGCGCGGGTCTTCGGGCGTGGCCGATCCGCAGTATACCGCCACCCTTTTCATCTCGGTCATGCCGTCTGCTTAGCGGCCAAATCCTCCAGAACAATCCCCGCCGTGGCCTTCGCGCTGCCAACCACGCCGGGGATGCCAGCGCCCGGATGCGTGCCCGCGCCGACCAGGTAGAAATTGTCGATCACGTCGTCGCGGTTGTGGCCGCGCAGGTACGCGCTCTGCCACAGCACCGGTTCGAGGCTGAAGGCGCTGCCCATGTGGGCCGAGAGGTCCTGTTTGAAATCCTTGGGCGCATAGCTGAACTTGGTGACGATCCGGTCGTGGATATCGGGGATCAGCCGGCGTCCGATTTCGTCGAGGATCATCCGTTCGAGCTGCGGGCCGACTTCGTCCCAGTCGACCGGCATCTTGCCCATATGCGCCACCGGCACCAGCGCGTAGAACGTGCTTTTGCCCTTGGGCGCCATGCTCGGATCGGTCACGGTCGGGTGGTGCAGGTAGATCGCGAAATCCTCCGGCAGCACGCCGTTCTTGTAGATGTCGTCGAGCAAACCCTTGTAGCGGTTGGCGAACAGGATCATGTGATGGGCGATCCCCGGCCAGGTGCCATCCAGCCCGAAATGCACGACGAACAGCGACGGCGAAAAGCTCTTGCGTGCCAGAGACTTGGCCATTTTCTGCCCGCGTACGCTCTCGCTCAGCAGATCCTTGTAGGAATGCATGATGTCGGCGTTGGAGGCGACCGCGTCGAAGCGCTCTCTCCATCCGCTGACCGTCTCGACCTCGGTCGCGCGGGTGCCCATCGTGTGCACCTGCTTCACCGCATCGCCGACGCGCATCGTGCCGCCGAGCCGTTCGAAATGGCGCACCATGCCTGCGATCAGCCGGTTGGTGCCGCCGCGTGCCCACCATACGCCGCCGTCCTTTTCCAGCTTGTGGATCAGCGCGTAGATCGAGCTGGTGTTCATCGGGTTGCCCCCGACCAGCAGCGAATGGAAACTGAACGCCTCGCGCAGTTTCTCGTTCTCGATATAGCTCGACACCATCGAATAGACGCTGCGCCACGCCTGTTTCTTCACCAGCGCGGGCGCGGCCTTGAGCATCGATTTGAAATCGAGGAACGGCTTGGTGCCGAGCTTGATGTAGCCTTCTTCGTAGACCTCGGCCGAGTATTCGAGGAACCGCTGATAGCCGACGACGTCGTCGGGATTGAGCTTGGCGATCTCGGCGTAGAGCTCGTCTTCGTCGTTCGAGTAATCGAAATTCGTGCCGTCTGGCCAGTTGAGGCGGTAGAACGGCATGACCTTCATCAGCTCGACGTCCTCGGCGATGTTGTGGCCGGTCAGCTGCCACAGTTCCTCGAGGCAAGGCGGGTCGGTGATGACGGTCGGCCCGGCATCGAAGGTAAAGCCGTCCTTCTCCCAGAAATAGGCCCGCCCGCCCGGCTTGTCGCGCGCCTCGACCACGGTGGTCGCGATCCCTGCCGATTGCAGCCGGATCGCCAGCGCCATTCCGCCGAAGCCGGCGCCGATGACGCAAGCGCTCTTGCCCACGTATCGTTCGGCGATCTGGGGATCGATCCCCTTCCCGCGGTTGGCCGGTGGGTCGAGGTCTAGCCTGGCGTCGGCATTCATGCCGTGGTCTCCGTCTGTTTGTCTTTGTGCGTCCGCTGTTCGAGCGGCTCGCCCTGTTTGAAGATCGCGGCGAGCGCACGCGGAATAGATACGGGCGGATTGCCCCATAAGACGCGGACCCGGTCGAACCCGGTGGAACGCGCGGCGTAGAATCGTTCGATCAGCCCTTTTTGCAGGCCGTAGAACCTCTGGAAAACGTTCACACGGGCTTCCGGGTCCGCAGCGAAGAAAAGAAATCGGCCGAGCAGCCGGTAGTAGCCGGTCCTGCGCCAGTGGCGTCTGGCCCGGTTTTCGATCAGGGCGGCAAGCTGTTCGCCGGTCAGGTCGGCTTCGGCCGCGATCGTCAGCGCGTTGTCGACCGCGATCGGGATTGTATAGCTGGTGAGCGGATGGACGAAGCCGCCGCGCGCGCCTGCGATCGCGACGCCGGGGATGCGGACCTCGTCCTGATAGGCGGCGAAATCACCTCCGGTCAGCACCGGCAGCACGCCGCTCTCATGCCCGACGATGGCGCTGTCGGCCCAGCCGTTTTCGCGCGCATAGCGATCGATCCGCGACGACAGCGCGCCGCGATCGAGCTGCGGATCATCGGCGTAATAGGTGTCCTCGACAAACACATCGTGCGCTCCGAGCGGCAGCACGTAGACGAAGCGATAGGCCCCGCCATTGCCATGGGGTGCGACCTGATCGACGCTAGCGTCCATGATCACCGGTCGTTCGAGCCCGTGCGCATGATCGAGCCGCATGTGCCTTCCGAGAAACACCTGCCACCCGCCGCGCAGATGCTTGCTGGTGGTAAAGCTGCGACAGTCGATCACGGTGCGCGCGACAATCCGTTCCCCCCCGTTTTCGACACCGCCGTCGAGATCGACCCCGCGCACGTCGATCGCCGTCGCCTTGCGCCCCAGATGGAGCATACTGTCGGGCAGAAGCCGGGTCAGCGCCTCGTGAAAATCGACCGAGGACATCGAGCGATAGCCGGTTGCAAGCGTTCGGGCGTAGGCCGGAAACCGGACCTCGTAACCCTTGTCCCAGCTGGTCTGGCGGAATTCCTCCATCAAGGCCTTGCCGGCGGCGTCGAGATCGCTTTCGAACCAGCTCCAGCGGTGGTTCCCGCCCAGCGTTTTCCCGCCTTCGATCAGCGCGATGCGGAATTCGGGACGCTGGCGATAGACCGCGAGCGCGATCAACCCGCCAGCGAGCCCGCCACCGACGATTGCCAGATCGATCGTGCGCCCTTCCATGGTGAAGGGCCCTAAGCCAGCGCGGGCGAGGGGGCAATGGCACGCGTCTATCCCCAGCATCGTCGGATCGCACGCTTGCGCGTCAGGCGGCTGTGATTCATTCCGTTTGCGCATGGGCAGACTGATGCCAGACCGCGTTTCGATCCTCGTATCGTTCGGCATCGCGCTGGCGACGGTGCTGATCCTGCTGGCGATGGACCGCCCGCCGATCTGCACCTGCGGCGACGTGAAGCTGTGGCATGGCGATATCAACTCGTCGGGCAACAGCCAGCACATCTCGGACTGGTATACGCCCAGCCATATCATCCACGGGATGATCTTCTACGCGCTTGGCTGGCTGCTGTTCTGCAAGCGCGGGATCGGCGGCGGATCGGCAACAAGATGGGGAATCACGCTGGCCGTGGCGCTGGAGGCCGCATGGGAGATCGCGGAGAACACACCCTTCGTGATCGACCGTTATCGTGCGGTGACGGTCAACTGGGGCTATTCGGGTGACAGCGTGCTCAATTCCTTCGCCGATCTCGGGTGGATGAGCCTCGGATTCTTTCTCGCGCTGCGATTGCCCGGCAAGGTAACGATCGCGTTGGCGATTTTGATGGAAATCGTGGTGGCGATGGTCGTCCGCGACAACCTCACGCTCAACGTCATCATGTTGCTGTTTCCGCTGGATTCCATCGCCGAATGGCAGGCGGCCGGCCACAGTTGAAGGGGAACTGTCCTCTGGTCCGCGGATTGACCTGAGGGACAGGAATCTTCAAGGAGGCTCATGAAACATTTCACTCGCATCGCTGCGTCGCTCGCGGTCTTTGTCGGCATCCCGGCGGCCGCGCAGGACGACACCGAACCGCCGCCAGGTCCGCCTCCCGGGATCGACATGTCGGATTCGGTGATCGACGATACCTGGGTGACGCTGGGTATCGGTGCCGGGCTTGTCCCGAGTTATTCGGGGTCGGACGACACGGTGTTCTTCCCGCTGCCGCTGATTGTCGGGCGCGTCGGCGGGGTCGGCATTTCTCCCAACGGTCCGGGTCTCAATCTCGATCTGCTGTCGCAGCCACCGGGCCAGGGGCCGCGGGGCACCAGCGTCTCGTTCGGACCGTCGTTCCGGTTTCGCAACGATCGCGACAACCGGATCAAGGACGACGTGGTGCGCGCCGCCGGTCGGCTCGACACCGCGCTGGAAGTCGGGGTCAACGGCGGAGTGAGTTTCCCCGCGATGCTGCACAGCTTCGACAGTCTTTCGCTATCGACCTCGGTGCGCTGGGACGTGCTCGGCGCGCATGAGGGCATGGTGATCGAGCCGAGCGTGTCGTATTTCACACCGCTGAACCGGGGCTCGGCGCTGCAGCTGGCGCTCAGCGCACAAATCGTCGACGACAATTTTGCCGACTATTATTATTCGGTTTCGCCCGATCAGAGCGCAGCAAGCGGTCTCCCGCTGTTCGAAGCGGATGGCGGGCTCAACAGTGCCGGGCTGACGGCGATCGGCACGGTCGACCTCGACGGCAACCTGCTGAACGGTGGCTGGAACATCTACGCTATCGCCGGCTATTCACGGCTGATGGGCGATGCGAAAGACACGCCGTATACCGCGATCCGCGGCAGCGCCGATCAGTTCATCGGCGGGATCGGAATCGCCTACACGTTCTGATCCTGCCCCCGTTCGGCGCGCGCACCACGACAGCCCTTAATCTTCGATGTCGTCGTCCACGTCGCCGGGCCTGGCGCCTTTGGCCCCGTCGGCCAGCTGCGGGCGCGGATCGGGCATCTCGGCGCGGCGATCGCCGGTCTTCAGATAGGTATCCAACCAGCGCATCATCCGCAGATTGTAGTCGTAGCGGCTGGCTGCGAGCCGGTTGCCGTGGCCTTCGCCCGGATAGAACACCATCCGCACCGGCACATCGGGCTTGCGTACCTTGAGCGAACGGTAAAGCTCCAGGCTCTGGCCCGGATCGACGCGTGTGTCGTCCTCGCCATGCATGATCAGGGTTGGCGTGTTGGCCTTGTCGACGTGATAGACCGGCGAGACTTCGAGCATCTTGGTCCAGTTGTCCCACGGCCATGCGCGGCTGTGGACGTTGTACATTTCGTACGGGATGTCCCCGGTGCCGAACTTGCTGACCTGGTTGGAAATGCCGACGAACATCACGCTCGCGGCATATTCGCTCGAGTAGTAGGTCGCGCCCCAGGCGCTGGCGTAGCCGCCATAGGACCCGCCGGTGATGCCGGTGCGATCGGGATCGGCGATGCCTTCGGCGACCAGCGCCTTCTTCGCATCGACGATGTCGCGGAATTCGGGGTCGGTGTAGCGGCCCTGATGCTGCTTGGCGAAGGCCACGCCGTACCCGGTCGACCCGCGATAATTGGGCAGGAACACGGCATAGCCCTGTCCGGCGGCGACCTGCCCCGGCTTGGAATAGGCGGTCTGCCAGCCGTTGCTCTCGTGCGCTTCGGGACCGCCATGGACGTTCATGATCGTCGGTGCCCCGCCTTCGGGCACGCCGCCCACAGGCAGGATCAGCACGCCTTCGACCTGCTGCCCGTCGGTTGCGGTGTAGGTGTAGGTGCGCTGTTCGCCGAAATCGATGTCGCTGAGCCAGGGGTTGTGGCTGGTCCAGCGTTCGAAGCGCTTGCCCTTGAGAACGAACAGTTCGGTCGGGTGGGTCGCCGAGTCGGCTGCAACTGCGATCGTTTCGCTGGCGCCGGTGGTCGATTCCACGCGGGTCAGGATCAGCTCGCCCGGATCGATCTCCTGATGCACCGAGCCATCGGGATTGTAGATTCGCAGCAGCGATTGCGCACCGACATGGACCACGGCGGCCAACCGCCCGTCGCCCAGCCACTCGGTATCGACCACCGCCTCGGTGGCACCGGCATTGAGCGGATAGAAAGACCCGTCCGTGGTGCTCGCGAAATGCAGCGTCGTTGCGGCCGGATCGTTCATGTCCACACCGGCGATCAACGATAGAACGTCGCCGCCGGGCGATATCTCGACATCGTCGATCTTGCCCGGCGTCGCGACTTCCGCGCGAACGGTGCCGGTGGCCAGGTCGATAATGTTGACCCGCTTCTTGGTGTAACTGTCGTCGACCAACGGGGTCGGTGCGGTCTCGACGATCGCGAACGAGCCGTCGCGCGCCACATCGAAGGCGCTGACGAAACCGGGCAAGGCGATCTCGCGCGGGTTCTCGTCCACGTCCCCGCCCGTCGCCGGAACGGTGACCGCAAACATGCGCGCAGGCTTGAATTCTTCCTCGTAGACCTTCGCGTTGAACCCGGCCTTTGATTGCTTGGTGCGCTGCTTGTCCTCGGCGGCATCGGCCAGCAGGTAAAGCGTCCGGCCGTCGGGGCTGAAACGGTACGAATTGACGTTCGCTTCGTCGATCGCGGCGAGCTTCGCGTAGGTGCCGCCGTCCACCGGTACGCCCCACACCGCGCGCTTTTCGTCTTCCTTGGCCCACAGGAAGGTGACCATCCGCCCGTCGGGCGAGAAGGCGACGCCGCCCGGGCTCACGTCGTCGGGCAGGAAGGCGCGCGACACGTCGGGCGCGGTGGCGATCTTGAGTTCGGACTTGAATCCGCCATTGTCTTCGCCCTCGGTCACGTCGGGCAGGCTCGAGGTCGTGTAGGCGATCCGCGTGCCATCGGGGGATACCGCCATGGTGCCGACGCTCTCCAGCTTGGCGACATCTTCGGGCGTCATCGGGCGTGCCTGCGCGGTCGCGGCGAGCGAGACCGATGCGAGCAGCGTGGCAGTGATGGCGATAGACTTGGCGTGCGACCCGGTCATGAGAATGTTGTCCCTGAGTGGTTGAATGTTGCGCATCTCCATAACGGTCATGACGCATAAGGCAAACCGGGGCGATACACCCTTGCTGACGGGTTTGGTGCTTGTGCTGCCCGCCTGGGCGCGTCATCAGGACGGCGAAGGGAGAGTGACCTGATGAAGTTCCTGACGAAACTGGCCGGTGCCGCAGCAGCACTGGCAGCGGGATTGGCAATGCCCGCAGCGGCTGAAACCATCGTGATCGAGGCTGGAAGCGTTATCCTCGACGCCAACAGCGCGCCGACCGGCCCGGCCACGATCGTGGTGGAAGACGGCAGGATCGCAGAGATCATCACCGATGGCGACCGCCGGACAGCCACCGAATCGGCGCTCGCCGCCGCCGGACACCGGGTCATTGACCTGTCCGACAGGACCGTGCTGCCCGGCCTGATCGACCTGCACACGCACCTGTCGGGCGATCCCTCGGGCGAGTTCTGGCGCGCCGCGACCACGCCGCCGGAATATTACACGCTGATCGCGGCCAAGAACGCGCGGATCACCGCGCTCGCGGGCTTCACCACGGTGCGGGACCTCGGTTCGCGGACCGATCAGGTCACCCAGATGCTGCGCCGCGCGACCGCCGAAGGGATCGTGCCCGGTCCGCGCATCGTCACCAGCGCGCGCACCATCGCCATCGTCGGCGGGCATGGCGACACCAACGGATTTATCGAGCATGTGAACGACGCGATCGGATCGGACTACACCTGCACCGGCGCAGTCGAATGCGCGGAGATGGTGCGCAAGGCGTCCAAATACGGCGCCGACCTGATCAAGATCACCGCCACCGGCGGCGTTCTCTCGCAGCAGGGCAGGGGCTGGAGGAGCACTTCACCGCCGAGGAAATGAAGGCGATCGTCGAGACCGCCAGACTGCTCGGCCTGAAGGTTGCCGCTCACGCGCACGGCGCGCGCGGGATCGAAGCGGCGGCCAAGGCAGGCGTCCACACGATCGAGCACGGCACCTATATCGACGAGGCCGCTGCAACCGCGATGAAGGCCAGCGGCACCACTTTGGTCCCCACGCTGATGGCGTTCGAAGGGATCAGGAAGAATGTCGGAACCGGCTATTACACCCCTGTCGTGGACGACAAGATCCGTGCGGTGAGCGAGGTCGCCGATACGATCGTCCAGCGCGCACGGCGCTATGGCGTCAAGATCGCGTTCGGCACCGATGCAGGCGTGTTCCCGCATGGCGAGAATGCGGGCGAGTTCGCGCTGATGGTGAAAGGCGGAATGTCCAACCGCGAGGCGCTGGCCGCAGCGACCAACATTGCGGCGCAGATCATCGGCATGGAGAACGAGATCGGCAAAATCGCGGTCGGCTATTCGGCGGACATCATCGCGGTCGGTGGCAATCCGCTCGACGATGTGACCGTCCTCGAGAATGTCGATTTCGTCATGGTGCGAGGACGGGTCATCGAATGATCCGAGTCATGATTGCGGCGGCCGCCGTGATGGCGACGCCCGCCGCCGGACAGGAGCCCTGCCAGCGCGAGCTGGTTGTGCTGGGTGCAGGCCAGGATGCGGGCGCGCCGCAGATCGGCAACGCGGATGACGATGGTCCGCGTCTGATGCCGTCTTCGCTTGGTGTGATCGACCGCGAGAACGGGCAGCGGTTCCTGTTCGACGCCACACCGGCGATTACGGAACAGCTGGCGCTGCTCGATCGGCTGGAGCCGCCTGCCAGGGGCCTTGGCATCGACGGCATATTCCTGACCCACGCGCATTTCGGGCACTATCTCGGCCTTGCATGGCTCGGGCGCGAAGCGGCGAACACGCAGGGCGCGCCGGTGTTCGCAATGCCGCGCATGGCTCAATTCCTGCGCAGCAACGGCCCGTGGAACCAGCTCGTCGAACTGGGCAATATCGCCCTCACCGAGATGGACGCGGAAAGCTTCACGGTCATCAGCGACGATTTCGGCGTGCTGCCGATCGTGGTCCCGCATCGCGATGAATATTCCGAGACGGTCGGGTTCCTCATCATGACGCCCGACAAGCGAGCGCTCTATCTGCCCGACATCGATCACTGGGAAGGGCTGGAGGAAGCGACCAACCAGTCGCTTGCGGATTTTCTGGCCGCTTTCGATTATGCCTTTATCGACGCGACCTTTTGGGACGACAACGAGCTGCCGGGGCGCGACATGTCCGAGATCCCGCATCCGCGCGTCAAGGCGACGATGGACCGCTTGCAGGACCTGCCAGCCAGCGAGCGGGCCAAGGTCCACTTCATCCACATGAACCACACCAACCCGATCCGCGATCCGTCGAGTACAGAGAGCCGCGAGGTCGAAACGCGCGGGTTCAACGTGGCGCGCCGCGGCGATCGGGTCTGCCTGTCGGAGCAGCGCGAGCCCTGAAGCCCCGCGCGGCTCCCAATCAGGCCTAGAACCCGAACAGTACAGTGGCGCGGCTACCGATGTCGCCATCGGCCGTATTGCCGCTGAAACCCGCCGACAGGTACACATCGGGCGCGATCTCTCCGGTCAGGTTGCCTGCGATCGCCTGTTCGCCGCGATAGTTCGCGACCGACACCGACAGCGAGATCTGCTTGCCCGGAGCAATCGCCGGACCGCCCATCGCCATCGCCGCCGCGATCCCGCCGCGGGTGCGTTCGTCGAGATCGTCGAGCTGGAACTCCAGCCCGGTCAGGCGCCCGTCGAGCGCGAGGACATTGTTTTCGAGCGCCCCGAACTGCGCGTCGGTCACCTGCGCGAGCGCATTCATCGATACCCGGATGTTGTCGACCGACGCTGCCGTAGCCACCGTTTGCCGCCCGAGCACACCGTTGCCGTCCACCGTCACTGCCTCGACCGGCCCCTGCTGCGCGGCGGTCGAGGCGGCGATATCGCCGATCCGCACCGCGCTGCCCGCGCCGCCCAGTGTGACCTGGTTGTCCGCCGTCGTCGTCGCATTCGCGCCGATCGCGGTCGAGCCGTTCTGCGTTACCGTCGCGCCCGCACCGATCGCGGTCGAATTGGCAAAGCTTGCTCCGATCTGGGTGACGCTGGCACCGTTGCCGATCGCGACCGAATTGGTCCCGTCCGCACCCGCACCCGCGCCGATCGCCACCGCGCGGTCTGCGCGCGCTGTCGCATCGAACCCGATGGCGGTGGATTCGATCCCGGTCGCTTCGGTCGAGAACCCGATCGCGGTCGCGCGCACTTCCGGTGCGAAGGCGGTGTAGCCGATCGCCGTCGCAAACAGGCCGCGCGACTGGGCGAAGCCGCCGACGGCAAGCGCGCCGGTCTCGGTGGCACCTGCTCCGGCACCGGTCGCGGTCGCCTGGATCCCGGCCGCATTGGCCTGGAAGCCCAGAGCGGTCGCCTGCACGTTCGACGCAGCGGCCTGATCGCCCAGCGCCGCGGCCGAGACGTCGGTCGCAGACGCATTCGGACCGATCGCGATCGCATGGTCCGCAGCGACAGTGGCGGAGCGACCGAGCGCGAGACCGCCAAGACCGGTCGAACTCGCCGCCATTCCCAGCGCAATCGCGCCGTCTTGCGAAGCGAGAGAGTCGGCGCCGAAGGCGATCGATCCCGCACCCAGCGCCTGCGCTCCCAGCGTGTCCGCATCGTTCGAGGAATCGCCGCCCACCGCGATCGCGCCGTCCGCCGATGCCAGGGTGGCGCGTCCTACCGCGAGCGCGGACGAAGCCGTGGCGAGCGAGGTGCTGCCGATCGCCACCGCATAGTTGGCCGCTGTCACGCGCGCGTTGAAGCCCAGCGCAACCCCGCCTTCGGTGTCGCCGGTTACCTGCGCGCTGGCGCCGATCGCGGTGTTGAGACCGAACGTGCCCGAAGCATTGGCGTTGCTGCCGAGCGCGGTGTTCCCGCCATTCGCCCCGCTCGCATTGGCGGCAAACCCGATCGCGGTGGAGGATGGCCCGGTGGCATCGGCCCCGACTCCGCAGGCGAGTCGTTCGTCGATCCCGTCGCTCGCTGCCCCGCCATCGGTGTCGAGCGTGTCGTCGGCGACCCCGTTGTCGTTCGTGTCGAGCAGGCAGTCATCGGCCGTGGCAGGACTCGCCAGGAGCGCGCCGGAGCACGCGGCGAGAAGGAGCGCCATCTGGCGGCTGTTGGATTGGAGCATTTTCGTACCCTCGCAAGTTTCACCCTCTGTCCACCTTGCGCAACCCTATCGGAAGCCGCACTCCGGGCGAAGCACGATTGCAAAATCCCCGGCGGCCTGAAACATTGCCTGTCTCGCATTTACGATTCTGGCGGCGCAAAGTGGCTCTCGATTTTCGGAAACCGTTTACCGGCGGATTGACCGCATGCGGATTACTGCTGGCGAGCTGCGGCAGCGACGAGCCGCAGCTATCCTCCGGCGAAGTCGAGCGCTTCGCTGCGGCGATCGGCAATCAGCGGGCGGTGCAAGTCCAATCGACCGCAGAAGCGTTCACCTGTTCGACGCCGCAACCCGAATTGCCGCCGGTCGGCACGATCGATTCGGCCGCAATCCCGCTCGTTCGGGCCGATCTGCGCACGGTCCCGCCGACCGTGCTGCCTTTCACACCGGTCGAGATCGCCTCGGGGTTTACCTATCTCTACGGGATAGAAACCGCCGATTACGATTGCGATGGCGAATGGGATGTCAGCCTGTTCAATTCATGGACCGGGCTCTCGCCCGATCCTCGCGGAGCTGTAGGGTTCAACTACTCGGCGGCCGGCGGGCTTGAGCAGATCACCGATCGCGACACGTGGCCCGGCCTGATCCAGACCGGGCTGTATCTGTTCGAACGGCACAAGGCGCTCGATATCAATGGCGACGGGTTTCTCGACATCGTCGGCGCAGGCAATTCCAACGAGGCGTTCATCGCGTACCTCAACCCCGGAGCGACCGATCCCGCTGCGCGCTGGGAAAGGCGCTATCTTCACACCTTTTCGCCGGGGCCGATCAATCTGGCGATACACGACATGGACGGCGACGGGCTGGAGGACGTCGTGATCTCGCTGCGCATCAACAGCGGTGGGCCTGCGAACGCGGTAGGCGGGCTGGGCTGGCTCAAGAATCCCGGCCCCCAGAGCTCCGAACGCTGGCTCAAGCGCACGATCGGTCCGTCCGACGACCTGCTCGACCCCCGTAACCTGCACGTTGCGGATTTCGACGGCAACGGCCATCCCGATGTCTATGTCAGCGACGCGCGCACGGGCCTCGCATCGACCTATTTTCAGACCCCGGCCGGCACGTGGGAGCGGGACCGGATCGCGATCGGTTCGATCAACGGCCATTTCGGTGCCGCGATCGACGAGCAGAACGATGGCGTCCCGGAAATCGTCCAGCCGATCTTTCAGGGCATCCGTTATCTTCGGTTCGACGAGACAGCGCGCAGCTGGACCTTCCAGACGATCGCGTCCTTCACCATCGAGGAAAATCCGCTGTACATCGCCGATATCGCGCTCAGCGACATGGATCGCGACGGCCTGACGGACATCGTGTTCAGCGTCGGCTCGCTGTCGACCAGTGCCACCGCCCCCCGGCGCGGCGGCATCTTCCTGATGCGGGCGGCGAACAACTGGCAGGTCGAAGCGGTGGCGCAGGCGACCAGCTCGGTGGTCGAACTGAAGCTGGTCGATTTCGACCGCGACGGGGACACCGATATCGTCGCGAATTTCGAATATCCCGAGAACAAGGCAATCATCTACTACCGCAACTGATCCATGCAGCCGGGGGATGCGCACCCCCGGCTGCCGGGATTTCAGAACTCCCCGGCTACCCCGGCGCGCACGCTGGTGGAATTGCCGCCGGCATAGGTAACGCCGGCGGTGATCGCGAAATCGCCTTCGAAGCGGTGCATCAGGCCGAGCGACACCCCGACTTCGCCGCGGTAGGTCGCGACGTTGCTGGCGTAGCTGGTGCGTCCGGCTTCGCTGGGGAAGTGCGGGTTGGCCTGCGCCGCGATCGAGGCGATCCCGCGCTGGGCATCGCGGTCGATCGTGTCGGTGAGGTCGAACAGCGTCCCGACCTGCCCTTCGAGCGTGGTCACCCGGCCCGAGAGCGCGGTGAACTGCGCGTCGGTGATCGCCGAGAGCGCGTTCATCGAGATCCGGACATTGTCGACCGAGGCGGCGGTGGCGACGCTCTGGCGGCCGAGAATGCCGTTGCCGTCGACCGTCACCGCCTGGACCGGGCCGGACTGCGCGGCGGTGGAGGCGGCGATGTCGCCGATCCGCACCGCGCTGCCGCTGCCGCCCAGCGTAACCTGATTGGCGGCGGTGGTGGTCGCACCCTTGCCGATCGCGGTCGAGCCCGATTGCGCCGCGATTGCACCCGACCCGACAGCCGCCGAATCCGCCCCTTGCGCCCGCGTGCCGAAGCCGATCGCCGTCGCCCTTTCGTTGGTGGCCTGCGCGGTGTTGCCGATCGCGGTGGCGCGGTCCGCCGGGGCGAAGCTCTGGTAGCCGAGCGAGGTCGAGAACGAGCCGCGGGCATCCGAGAACGCCCCGAAGGCGAGCGCGCCGACGCCATTCGCGCGCGAACCTGCACCGACGGCAGTCGACTGCACACCGGTTGCGGTCGTACCCGCGCCGAGCGCCGTGGTGTTCAGGCCCGAAGAGAACGCATCGGCCCCGACCGAAGTGGTCTGCGTGCCGAGCGCCTGGGCGCCGAGCCTCCCGCTGGGATCAGCGTCGTTCCCGTCACCGCCCAGAGCAAGCGAACCCACTCCGGTTGCCTGAGCGCGATAGCCAACTGCGCTGGACATTTCCGCCGTGGCCCGCGCACCGACGCCATTGGCAGTTCCAAAGGCCCCAATCGCTTCAGCGACAGCCCCGGTCGCGGTAGAAAAGAGGGCGGTGGCCTGTGCGCCTACTCCCAATGCAGTGCTTGTTTCACCACTCGCAACCGCGTCTCCTCCAACCGCCGTACCGTTTAGTCCGCCAGCACTGGCTCGGTCACCGATGGCTGTTGTGAAACCGTTCGACGCAACGCTATCGCCGCCAAGGGCCACCGCATTGTTCCCGGTCGCGCTCGCAGCAGCGCCGGTCGTGCTCACGGCGAGGAAGGCGCTGCCGCCTCCGCCGCCGGAAACGCCTGCGATGGCGGAGGTAAGCTGGTCGAGATTGACCGCGTCGGTGCCATTCACGGCCTGCGCTACGTTGACGATCCGCCGCTTGATGACGTCATTCCCGACCGAGACCGTATTCACCTCTGTCGCGACCGACTCCGAACCGAGCGCGACCGAATCCTCCGCGAACGCACCGGCGCCGAAGCCGATTGCAATTGCCTCGGTGGCTTGCGTGTTCGCGCTCGGCCCGATCGCGATTCCGGCAAAACCGTTTGTCGCGCTCGACGATTCGCCGATCGAAATGTTCACGCTGCCATCGGCGTTGGCGAGCGTGCCGATCGCGACCGATGATCCGCCGCTCGCGCTCGCGCGGTCGCCCAGTGCGGTAGCGCCGTTGGCGCTCGAGGAAGCGTTTTCGCCGATCGCGATGCTGCGGTCGTTGAGGGCGCTGGCGAGGTTGCCGGTGGCGACGCTGCCTGCGCCGACAGCGCTGGAATTCCCGCCGATGGCGATGGCGTCGTTGCCGCTCGCGTTTGCAGCGGTGCCGGTGGAATTCACGTCGAGATAGGTGCTCCCACCTCCCCCACCGGATACTCCCGCGATCGCACTGTTGAGCTGTGCCAGGTTCACGGCGTCGGTGTCCTGGGTGCCTGCCGCCACGTTGATGATCTGCCTTTGCCCGCCGACACCCGTGCTCCCGACGGAGACCGCATTCGCCCGATCCGCATTCGATCCCGAGCCCAAGGCCACGGAGTTGTCAGCCGTCGCGTTCGCGTTGGCCCCGAGCGCGACCGCGTTCGTTCCCGAAGCGGCGGCCGGTCCAGCGGCGCTGTTCACGACGAGGAAGGGCGTGCCGCCGGCTGTCACGTTGGTGATCGCGGTGTTCAACTGGCCGAGGGTAACCGCGTCGGATGAACTTGTGCCATCCGCGACGTTCACGATCCGACGCTTGCTGCCTGCGTTCCCGACCGAGACGGTGTTGGCTTGATCCGCGACCGATGCCGCGCCAAGGGCTATCGAGTTCTCGGCTGAAGCGGAGGCATCGGCACCCAAGGCTACTGCATTGAGCGCACTGGCCGTCGCGCCAAACAGGCCTGCGGTGTCGTCGTCCGGACCATCGCCGCCCAGAGCGACCGCACCTGCGGCCGTTGCCTGCGCGCTCTCGCCGACGGCGGTCGACCCGTTTGCGGTTGCGTCCGCACCGACGCCGACGGCGGTTGCGGCTTCGTCTGTGGCCTCGGCGAAACTACCAAGCGCCGTCGCGAAATCTCCCGTTCCATCGGCACCGAAGCCCGCTGCGGTGGCAAACCGGTTTGTCGCCGTGGATTGGGCGCCAATTGTGAGAGCGCCTTCGCCAACCGCCGATGCCGAACCGCCGATTGCAATCGCAAAGTTCGGTATCTCAAGATTGACGCCCGTGTTTGCGCCTTGTCCAATTGCGATGTTCTGCAGGCCTTCGGCCGTCGACTGCTGACCCAGCGCGACAGCGCCGACGCCGCCGCTGCGCGATAGCCGCCCGATTGCGATGGCACCGGTATTGCCGGAAGATGCGCCATCGCTGCTCCCGGCTCCGCCGCCGATGGCGATGGAGCCTTCGGTTGCGGCAAAAGTGCCAAAACCCAGCGCGAGCGAGCCTGCGCCTCGAGAGCTTGAAAGAAACCCGAGCGCGACAGCGCTCGAAGCTTCGGCTTGCGCCGATCCGCCAATTGCTATGGTCCAGAAGCTGGTCGAATCCGCGCCGTTGCCGATTGCAATTGCGCCCAGTTCCGAAGCCTCGGTAACCGTGCCGATTGCGATCGAGACGTCGCCACTTGCATTGCCGAACAGCGAGATTGCCGCATCACCGGTCGACACAACGCCGTTGCCGATCGAGATCCCGGTATTCGAGCTGGCACCATTGCCGATCGCTACGCCGCTATTGGTGCTTGAACTGTTTCCGACCGCGAGGCCTCCGGTAGTCCCGACATCCGCATCCACACCGCATTCCAGCCCAACATCATCCGCGGTGTTCGGCGTCATGTCGGGGCCGGTGCCCTCGTTGCACTCCGGCGTGGCATCCGCGCGCGCTTCCTGCGGCGTCGCCAGCACACTCACGGCAACACCCACGCTCAAGGCGGTCGAAAGCAGCAATCTGGTCTTCATCGTCAGTCCCTTTCACTCAACTCGAAGGGACTGCGACCCAGTGTGTCACATGCAATTTGCGCGCCCCTGTGATTCGGCACAAAAACGCTGCGATGCGCATTTGTCCTGTATCACAGCGACATTTTTGTAGATTTGCGACAAGTTGCCGGTACGGGGTGGCGAATACGCAACACCCCGTACCGCTATCGGATAGATGGGGCCTAGAACCCGAAGGCGAACCCGGCCTGCGCGATCACGTCGCCTTCGCCGGTATTGCCCGCGACGCCTGCGGTCAGCGCGAAGTTCTCGGTCGCGCGGCCGACCAGCGTCAGCGCATAGCCCTGCTCGCCGCCATAGGTCGCGACGTTGCCGGCGACGACGAAGTCCTTGTCGGGCAGGGCGATGGCGCTGCCAAGCGCTGCCGCCGCCGCAATCCCGCCGCGCGCACGGGCGTCGACATCCTCGAGCCGGAATTCGAGACCGGAGACCCGGCTGTCGAGCGACATGACCTGGCCGGAGAGCTGGTTGAACTGCGCGTCGGTGATTGCCGAGAGCGCGTTGATCGAGGTGCGCACGTTCTGCACGGAGGCCGCGGTTGCAACCTGCTGGCGACCGAGCGTGCCGTTCTGGTCCACGGTGACGACATCGACCGGCCCTTGCTGGGCGAGGGTCGAAGCCTCGATATCGCCGATCCGCACCGCACTGCCGGTCCCGCCAAGCGTCACCTGGTTCGCCGCCGTAGTGGTCGCACCCGTGCCGACGGCCGTGGAGGCGGTGAAATCCGCAGTGGCTCCGTTGCCGATCGCGGTTGCCTGATCCGCGCGGGCGAGCGCCTGCCGCCCGATGGCGGTGGCGTTTTCGCCGGTCGCCTGCGAGGCGCTGCCGATTGCGGTGGATTGCAGCGCCGGGGCAAAGCTCGCGAAGCCAAGCGCGGTCGACTGGTTGCCGCGCGCCTGGCTGAATGCACCAAACGCCAATGCACCCACACCGCTTGCACCGGCCCCCGCGCCCACAGCCGTGGATTGCACGCCGCTCGCATTCGAACCCGCACCCAGCGCGCTCGTGTTGAGACCCGAGGCGAACGCATCCGCACCCAGCGCCGTGGTCTGCTGACCCGTGGCCCGCGCGCCCAGGAAGTCGCTATCGAGCCCATCGCCGCCAATCGCGATCGATGAGGTCGCCTCGGCGCTCGCTTCCTGGCCCAGCGCAATCGAACCTTTTCCCAAAGCGAACGTAAAGGCCCCCAGCGCGACCGATTCCTCGCCTTCAGCAAACGCGTTGTTGCCGATCCCGATGGCCGATCTGGCGAGCGCGCTGGACCCGAAGCCGAGCGCCGTTCCAACCGGACCCGAAGCTACGGTCTGGTTGCCGAGAGCGACCGAGAGTGCACCGGTTGCCCGCGCTCCTCGCTGAGCCTCGGGAATGACTCCGGGGTTGACCGATCCGATGGCAATCGAGCCCTGCTGCGTGGCCTGGGCATCGAAGCCGATGGCGATCGTGGCCCGGTCGCTGGCGAGGCTGTTGTGCCCCAATGCGGTGGTTTTGTCGCCGTTGGCGAGCGCGCCGGCACCGACCGCGGTCGCGTCGCGGGCAGTGGCCTGTGCGGCATGGCCCAGCGCAGTTGAGGATGTGCCGCTTGCCCTTGAGTCATTGCCGAAGGCTGAAGCGGATAACGCCAACGCATCCGCATTTTCGCCGACCGCCGTCGCACGATCCCTATTGGCGTTAGAGAAAACCCCGATCGAGATCGCTCCATTGCCACGCGAGTCGCTCCTATTGCCGATGGCAACGCCCGAACTGTCCTGCGCAAATGCACTGATACCGATCGCCACCGAAGCATTGCCTTGAGCCAAGGCATTGGAGCCCAGCGCGGTCGAGTCATTCCCCCTTGCCCGCGCATTCTGGCCGACTGCGGCGGCATTGATATTGGTCGCTTGCGCGCCCGCACCGATGGCGACGGTTTCCGCGAAGCTTGCCGTCGCATCCGCGCCCAGTGCAACCGAACGGTCGCCCGTCGCCTGCGCGCCGACATCCGATGCGTCACCGTCTGCGCCGATCGCGATCGCTGCATCGCCGCTAGCTGTCGAGCTTTCACCGATGCTGATGGCGCGGCGCGCGGTGGCAGCGGCAAGTGTGCCCAGGGCAAGCGCGTCCATGCCGGAAGCGGTGGTGACGGTACCCAGTGCGATGGTGCGCTCATTGTTGGCAATGGCGCGATCGCCGATTGCGGTGGATGAGATGCCCGAAGCGAGCGAGTCCGCACCGATGGCGATGGACAAGTCGCCGGTTGCCTGGGCACCGGTTTCGCCGATATCGTTGCTGTCGCCGCCGATCGCGATGGCTGTCACCCCGGTTGCCTCGGCAAACGGGCCGAGAGCGGTCGCATCTGGACCAGTTGCCACGCTGTTCCTTCCAAACGCCGCTGCATCCCGACCGGTTGCGTTCGATCGCGAACCGACCGCGGTCGAACCGAAACCGTTGCTGGCATTGGCGCGGAATCCGATCGCGGTGTTCGCATCGATATTGCCGCTGGCATCCGCTTCGGCACCAAATGCCGTGTTTGCAGAACTGGTGCCCGACGCATCGGCGGCGTTGCCGCAAGCGGTGTTCTCTTCCCTGGTTCCGCCGTCGTCGGGAGGCGTGGAAGTTGGCACTCCCTCATTCGAGCATTCTGTCGCAGCCGCCGGAGCGGGCTGGAAGGCGAACAGGGCGCAGGTCGCTGCGCCGGTGAGGAGAAGAAGCTTGTTCATGGTTGAACTCCTGTTGATGAGCCCGAAATCGGGCTTCGACCTCCCATTGCCGCCCGGCGGCGTTGGGTGCGGTAATTCGGGATTTCGCCGCGCATCTGGCTGAGTATCGCGGGGCGCTGGCTCAGAACTCGCCCGCGATCCCGGCACGCACGGCGGTCGAATTGCCGCCCGCGTGGCTGACCCCGGCGGTGATCGCGAAGTCGCCTTCGAGCCGGTGCATCAGGCCGAGCGAGAAGCCGACTTCGCCGCGATAGGTCGCGACGTTGCTGGCGTAGCTGGTTTTGCCCGCCGCCGATGGGAAGTGCGGATTGGCCTGCGCCGCGATCGAGGCGATGCCGCGCTGCGCGTCGCGGTCGATCGTGTTGGCGAGGTCGAACGCGCCCTCGATCTGGCCTTCGAGCGTGGTCACCCGGCCCGCCAGCGCATCGAACTGCGCGTCGCTGACGGCGGCAAGGGCGTTGATCGAGGTGCGGACGTTCTGGACCGACGCGGCTGTTGCCACTTGCTGACGGCCGAGCACGCCGTTGGCATCCACCGTCACCGCATCGACCGGTCCGGACTGGGCCGCAGTGCTGGCTTCGATATCGCCGATCCGCACTGCACTGCCGGTGCCGCCGAGGGTGACCTGATTGGCCGCCGTGGTGGTCGCCCCGGTGCCGACGGCGGTCGAGGCCGAGAAGTCGGCGGTGGCACCGTTGCCGATCGCGGTTGCCTGATCCGCGCGGGCCAGTGCCTGCCGCCCGATCGCGGTGGCGTTTTCGCCGGTTGCCTGCGCTGCGCTGCCGATCGCGGTCGCCTGTAGTGCCGGGGCAAAGCTCGCAAAGCCGAGCGCGGTCGAGAAGTTGCCGCGTGCTTGGCTGAATGCGCCGAAGGACAGCGCACCCACACCGCTCGCGCCTGCGCCCGCACCAACAGCGGTGGACTGCACGCCCGCAGCGCTGGCACCCGCACCGAGCGCGGTGGTGTTCAGACCCTCTGCAAAAGCATCCGCACCGAGAGCGGTGGTCTGCTCACCGGTCGCCTGCGCGCCCAAGCGATCATTATCCAGACCGTCTGCGCCGATGGCGATCGATGCGGTTCCACTTGCCACGGTAAACCGGCCCATACCGATTGCACGCTCTCCGGATACTTGAACTGTGACACCAAGACCGATCGCATCTGCGCCGCTGACTTCGGAGTTTAATCCAACCGCGATGGCATTGTCAGCGATGGCGCGACTGGACTGACCGATCGCGATTGCCTCGCTTTCACTGGCCCGGCTTAAGCCACCAATCGAAACCGACTGTCTTCCCAACGCATTCGATGCAGCACCGATTGCGATAGCGCTGAGATCTGTCGCTTCGGCGCTCACTCCGATTGCGATCGTTTGGGTCCGACTCGCGGTCGCGCGATTCCCCAGTGCGACACCGCCGCTGCCCGATGCCGAGGTATCTGCGCCGATTGCCACGGCTTGGTCGCCGGATGCCTGCGCGCCGAGGGGGTCTTCGTCGGACCCGTCAGCGCCAATCGCGACGGAACTGGTGCCGGTCGCATTCGATAATGAGCCAAGAGCAAGCGAGCGTGTGCCCCCCGCGTTCGAGCTAAACCCGAACGCAGCGCTTGCGATGCCGCTGGCACTTGCAAACGGACCGACAGCGACCGCGGCCTCTTCGACTGCGTCGGCAAACCTGCCTACGGCAAGGGAGTTATCGAACGTGGCTTTGGCAGATTGCCCCAAAGCGATAGCCGCCTGGCCCGATGCCAAGGCATCGGTCCCGATGGCGATAGCGTCAAAAGCGGAAGCGAGAGCCGCAGTCTCGCCGGCGTCAGCGCTATCGGTCCCGATTGCAATGGAACGATTGCCCGACGCCTCTGCGCCAAAACCGAGGGCAGTGGCTTCGGTGCTGGCAATCGCGAAACTTCCGATTGCGGTTGCTTCCAGGCCGGGCGCCTCTGCGAATGAACCGACTGCCGTTGCATTACCTCCTGTCGCTACGGAGTTCGCGCCGAGCGCAGAGGTGTTGGATCCCTCTGCCTTAGCTTCCGAGCCAACCGCCGTGCTTCGGTTGGCCAAAGCCCGCGCTTGCGGCCCGCACGCCAGCGCATCGTTGCGACCAAAGCTTTCTGCACCGGCGGTGCTGTCGCCGTTGCTGTTGTCGTTGTTGTCGAGAAAGCAATCCTCGGCGGCGGCGGGTGCGGGCTGGAGGGCGAACAGGGCGCAGGTCGCTGCGCCCGAAAGCAGAATGAGTTTCTTCATGGATGGTGTCCCTGTCGGCGAAGAGGTTGATCTTTGCAGGGATGGAGCCGGGCCGGATTGGGGGGGCTGGTCAGTAAGGCGGGCCTGATTGCCTTGTGCAAACAGGCCCTACCCTACCGGCAAGACACCATCCCTGCGCGATCATCGATACGCGTCCAGCGTTGGAGCCAGCGTTGGAGCCAGCGTTGGAATCGCGCAATTCAGCGTTGAAATTGCGCCATTTCCTGCACTCTCGCTCTATTTCGTCAGGAATTCGCGCACCAACCGGATGAATTCGTCCGAAGCGGGCTCGCGGCCCAGCAGCAGGTGATTGGCGCTTTCGAGGCTGGCGAATCGCGCGTTGGGGATGCGCCCTGCGAGCGAGCGTCCGGTCGCAAGCGGAATGCGCTGGTCGCCGCGACTGTGAAGCACAAGCGTGGGGCACTGGACCTCGGCGAGCCGATGACGCACGTCGATGGTCGAGAACGCTTCGAGAAACCGCACGGCGTTCTGCGCCGAGGTCGTGAGCCGCTGGAACTCGTCGAACCAGGTCAGCTCCTCAGCCGTCGCATCGGGCATGAAAGTCTGGCTGAACATATGGCGATAGGCGGGGTTGTCGCTGCCCCAGCCGGTTTCTGTCAGCACCATCACCGCCTCGCGCTCGCGCACTTCGTCGGGCGTCGCCACATGCCGCCAGCCGCAATCGTAGGCGCCGAACAGGATCAGGTGTGAAACGCGTTCCGGATAACGTGCCGCGTATTCGATCGATACCGCCGCGCCCTGGCTGATGCCGAGCAGCGGAAACCGGTCGAGCCCGGCGGCGTCGACGACTTTCTCGAGGTCGTTGACGAAACTTTCGAAGGTGATTTCGGCTGCGTCCCAGTCCGACAGGCCGCAGCCGCGTTCGTCATAGCGCACCAGGCGGAAAGACCCCGAGAGCTCGCGGAACAGGGGGCTCCAGATCGGCGCTTCCCAATCGAGCTCGAGATGGTTGAGCCAGTTCGCCGCCTTGACCAGCGGCGGGCTGTCCTGCGCGCCGACGCTTGCCCAGGCGATCGAGACGCGGTCGCAGGTATCGACGAAGCGGATCGACTGTTCGGGGATCGGCGCGTGGCCGATGGCAGCGCCGGGCGCGGCTGGTCCGAAAAACCTCGGCGGTTCGAGCTCGGCCTCGCCGAAGCGCCGCTCAAGCATTGCGGCGAGTTCGTGTGCCGCGTCCTTGCCTGCCAGCGCATGCCGCGTTTCGACCGCGCAGCGCGCCGCGCCAGCGTCGAACGGAGACCCTTCCAGCCAGCGCTGCGCCCAGCGATCGCGCTCGTCTCCCTGCAGCGCTTCCAGCTGGGCGTAATGCGCTGCCAGTCGCGATCGAGCCTGTTGCAACTCGGCCCGGCGCCGATCAAGCCAGGCAGTGAAACCCTGCTGGTTGGGCATTTCGCAATCCTCGAGCAGCGTTCCGTTACCGATCTGCCACAGGGATTCGGCTGCTTCAGACGACGGGCGGTCGGCGCTCAGCGCGCGGTCGATATCGAGTTCGAGATCGGCGCGGTCGAGCCAGACGTTCTGGCGATCCGAGCGGAGCCGTTCGACCCCGCCGGCATTGAGCACCGGGCGCAACTTGCTGAGCGACCAGCGCAGCGCGGCGCGCGGATCGTCGGGCGTATCCCACAGCAGGTCGCACAGCGCCTGGCGTGCATGGGTGCCGCTCGAAAGTGCGAGATATGCCATCAACGCGCGGGTCTTGCGCGAGGCGGGGAGCGGCAGCTCGGCCCCGTCATGCAGCGCGGCGAGCGGCCCGATGGTGCGGATATCCAACGTCACATCGACACTCGCAAGCGGTTGAGAACGTGGCAGAGCATAGGTCCGCTTTGCCGCCGCGCCAACCATCGATGGCTTGCATGGCGCGGGGCGGCCGCAATTCTGGCCGCCCGCCCCTTGCGCAGATCAGAACCCCAGCGTGATCCCGACCCGTCCCGCGGTCTTGCCGTCCTTGTTGAAGCCGGTTGCCACCCCGGCATTGACCGCGACATTCTCGCTCACCAGCGCGCCGATCGTGAACGCCCCGGCATGCGCGCCGTCATAGGTGCCGACATTGGCGCTGAGGCTGAAACTGGTGTTCGGCAGGAAAGTCGTGCCGCCCATCGCTACCGCCACTGCGGTCGAGCTGGCGATCTCGTCGCCGAGCAGCTCGACCTCTCCTTCGAGCAGATCGAGGCGCCCCTCGGTCAAGCTCACCCGCCCGGACAGCGCGTTGAACTGCGCGTCGGTTACCGCCGAGAGCGCGTTCATCGAGACCCGGATATTGTCGACCGAGGCGGCGGTAGCGACGCTCTGGCGGCCGAGTATGCCGGTGCCGTCGACCGTCACCGCCTGCACCGGCCCCTGCTGCGCGGAGGTGGAGGCGGCGATATCGCCGATCCGTACCGCGCTTCCGGTTCCGCCCAGCGTCACCTGGTTGGCGGCGGTGGTGGTCGCTCCGGTGCCGACGGCGGTCGAGGCGGTGAAGTCCGCCGTCGCGCCGTTGCCGATCGCGGTTGCCTGATTGGCGCGGGCGAGTGCTGCCCGCCCGATGGCGGTGGCGTTCTCGCCCGTCGCCTGCGAAGCGCTGCCGATCGCGGTCGATTGCAGCGCTGGCGCGAAGCTGGCGTATCCCAGCGAGGTCGAGAAGTTGCCGCGCGCCTGCGAGAACGCGCCGAACGCCAGCGCGCCGACTCCGCTCGCGCCTGCACCCGCACCCACGGCGGTCGATTGCACCCCGGTCGCGCTGGTTCCCGCGCCGAGCGCCGAGGTGTTGAGTCCTTGCGCCACCGCATCCGCGCCCAGCGCCGTGGTCTGCTGACCCGTAGCCTGCGCTCCGAGGGTATCGCCGTCCAGACCGTCCCCGCCGATGGCAATCGCGCCTGGATTCGTAGCCGACGCAAATGGTCCGAGTGCCGTTGCATTGTCGCCGCTGCCGATTGCGCCGCGACCGACCGCAACAGCGAGCGAGCCACCGGCTTGCGCTACGGCTCCCAGTGCAGTGCCGCTGGAGCCTTGTGCGCTGCTCATGAACCCCAGCGCAGTTCCGCCGTTGCTTGCAGCGCTCAAGGCGCCCAACGCGGTCGAGCCCACAGCATTGGCAGACGCGCCCGCTCCTACGGCCGTCGCATTGGAGGAGCTGGCAAGGCTGGACCTGCCGATCGCGACCGATTGAAGACCGCCGGCGTTGGCCAGCGTGCCGATGCCCAGCGAATCCTGACCGCCGGCAGTCGCGCTTTCGCCGAAGGCTATCGATGCCTGTCCGTTGGCATTGGTGAAGCGCCCGATGGCGATGGCCTGGATCGCGCCGACATTGGCGGTCGATCCCAGCGCAATCGAGTCGGTGAAGTCCGCCACCGCATCGGGTCCGATGGCGATGGAAAAATTACCGGTCGCCTGCGCGCCAAGCGCATCGGCATCGCCCGCGTCCCCGCCAATGGCAATTCCGTTGATCCCGGTTGCGTTGGTTCCTGATCCGACCGCGATGGAACTCACACCTCCGGCAGCAGCATTTCGTCCGACGCTGGTTGCATCGCTCATGGTAGCCGATGCTCCAACTCCCAATGCCGTGGCAAACAATCCGGTCGCCTGGGCATTATGGCCCAGTGCGCTACTTCCTTGCATCGTAGCCTGAGAGAAGACCCCGACACTGGTCGAGAAGCTCCCGCTTGCCAGCGAAATGTAGCCGAACGCCGCACTTTCCTGGCCAGTCGAACGGGCGCCGGCTCCTACCGCCGTGCTGGGGGAACCCGAAGCGACGCTATCGGCACCGATTGCGACTGAACTGGGCGCGGTTGCCTGAGCGCCGAAGGTGTCGCCATCGGTCCCATCGCTGCCGATGGCGATGGAGTCCGCCCCGCTCGCAAACGCCAGCAATCCCACGGCAATAGAACCGCTTCCTTGCGCGGTAGTGCTCCGACCGACTGCGGTTGCCCCTGCCGCAGTGGCGACAGCAGAATTTCCAATCGCGACCGTCCCTGGGGCCACCGCATCGGAAAACGCTCCGACCGCGAGCGAGGCACTGCCGGTTGCTTCGGCAAAATTGCCGATCGCGGACGAGTTGGTTCCGGTCGCCAAGGAGTTGGCACCGCATGCAAGCCTGCCGTCGTCACCACCTGAATCCGCATTCAGATCGGTATCGACATTGGTATCGGCATTGCCGTCGTTGTTGGTATCGAGCAGGCAATCGTCGGCGCGGGCCGGTTGCGGCAATCCTGCCAGCATGGCGAGGCCGATCCCGGCGGCTCCAGCAAGCGTGAGCGCACGAACCGATAGATTGATGATTTTCATGGCTTTACCCTCCAGGCCCGGCTGCCTCGAAAAAGGTAAAGGTGGCCGGGCGATCCCGTGTTGATCGAGTCCGCGGCCCAGCAATGCTTGCGCTGTTGATACCGGCGCAATCCGCAGAGTTTCTGCCCTTTCCCGCCTTCCGTCAATCGCGAGCGGGGCCTCGGGCGAACCGGGCGATCCGCAGTGACTCCCGGGGCGATGGATCGACCAAGGCGGTGACCGCGTTTGATCCTGCGAGCGAGCACCACCGTTGCTTTGCAAGGCGGATTGGCGGAGGATCACGGACGATGCACTATCCGTTGATATCGATCCTCCTGGCTTGCTGTCTGCTCGTCGCTGCCTGTGACGACGCCGTCGAGTCCGCCGGTGCGTCTACCAGCACGACGCATGAGACTGGCGTAGCGACCTCGATCCTCAATGCCGGTGTCGCGGTGCATCTCGGCAAGACGGAGGCCCCGGCCAAATTTCTGTTCGATCCGCTTTACGACGATCATTTCGGCTCGCTCGAACCGCTCGACAATGCGCTGATCGAGCGGATCGTCACGGGCGCGCCGCCCTACGATAACGTTGCCGCGGTGTTCGTCAGCCACGCGCATGGCGATCATTTTTCGGCCACCCACCTCAACCGGATGCTAGCCGCGCAACCCGGCCTGCGTCTCGTGGCTCCTGCTCAGGCCATCGAGGAGATGCGCAGGGGCGAGGGCTGGGATCCGACCTTTGCGGTGCGGATCGAGGCGATCTCGCTCGAGAACGGGGCGCGGGCCGAAACATTCGAAATTGCCGGGGCGCGGATCGAGGCGTTTCGATCTCCCCATGCCGGTTACCCTGACCGCCACAGGGACGTGCACAACATCACCTACCGCGTGACTGCCGCCTTCGGGACAAGGGCCGTGCATCGTGTGATGCATTTCGGCGACGCCGATCCGGGCAGCGCGTTCCTTGCTCCGCATGCCGATTTCCTCTCGCGCACGCGGACCGGCCTTGCGATCGTGCCGTTCTGGTTTCTGAGCGCAGACGACCCGCAGGCGCTGATCGGCACTACGCTGAATGCCGAAGCGGCGGTCGGCATGCACGTTCCGGTGCGCGAGCCTGAGTGGCTCGAGGCCAGCGGATGGGAATATTTTTCCGGAGAAGGACAGACCGCAGCGATCCCGGCTACCCGATAGCTGCCCGAAGGCGGTTGAATGTCTCGCGGTATGTGTCATTATTGCAGGCGGGGCTGGCACATGGAGCAATTCATATGCCGACTGGGTTACGCAACCGCGTGCACGTCGATTTCATCGTCGACGCAATGGAGAACACCGAAGCCAACTGGGATTACCTGACGCAAGGCGGTCGCATCCGCAACATCGCGAACGTCGCGATCGCGCGGCTGAGAATGGCCGGGGTTCCGCCTCCCACGCTCAACATTACCAATATCGCAGGCAATACCACCGGGCAGTTCGATTTTCAGCGCTGGGAGCTGAAGATCGACCGCGCCCTGGCCGCCAGCCCGCCGGGACGCCGCGCGGCGGATATCGGAGGCAAGGTCGCCGAGCTCGGCGATACGATCGCGCACGAATCGCGCCATTGCGAGCAATGGTTCCGGATGGCGTGGCTGGTGGCGCGGCGCCGCGCCCAAAAGGGATTGCGGACTTCGGCCCGCGACATCTGCGAGCCGCTGTTCATCCGCAATCACATGGTCGGCACAGCTGCGATCGGCTCCGGGCCGCTGTTAGGGCTCGCGTTGCAGGAGGCCGAGGCTTGGTATGATTCGGTCTATGGGCGCAACAAGGCATTCCGCAAGGTCAACCTCGCGGCCAAACTTCGCCCGACCGGCAACGCTATCGGGACCGCATGGCAGGATAGCAATTATGCACGCTACCAGCGCGGCCTGGCCGAAGAAGATGACGCATTCGGCATCGGGACCGAGGTGCAGCGGCTTTACCTCGCCGCCAATCACCCGACTGTGCCCGCCGCCCGGCTGGTGCGACACGCCCCGATTGCCCAGGGCGTTGCGAACTATTGATTGCCCCCCGGTCGGTCGCGCTGGATTCCGGCGCGCCGACAGGCTAGGGTCTCAGCCATCCCCGGGGAGCCAGCTTTACCTTTGGCTGAGAGGGGCAGGTAGCGCTGCCCGACCCGTCGAACCTGAACCGATTAGCATCGGCGGAGGGAGTGGGCGGTCTTGGAATCGTGGCCCGCACTCCGCCTGTAGGAGAGCTTTCATGGCCGACATCAATTCCCCCGTAGAGATCGGCGTTACCACCGGACCGATCCGAGGCAGCCGCAAGATCCATGTCGGCGCGCGCACCGGCTCCGGCGTGCGCGTGGCGATGCGCGAGATCGACCTCGAGGGCGGCGAGGCCCCGGTGCGGGTCTACGACACCTCCGGTCCCTACACCGACCCCGATGCGGCGATCGACATCAATGCCGGCCTACCCGGCCTGCGCAGCAAGTGGATCGAGGGGCGCGGCGATGTCGAGCGCTACGATGGCCGCGAGGTAAAGCCCGAGGATAACGGCCAGCTCGGCCCGGACCGCTCCGGCGGCGTCCCGCAATTCCCCAATGTGGTCAAACGCCCCTTGCGCGCCAAGGCGGGCATGAACGTCTCGCAGATGCACTACGCCCGCAAGGGCATCATCACGCCGGAGATGGAATATGTCGCCGAGCGCGAGAACCTTGGCCGCGAAGTGGCCGCCGATCTGGTGCGCGATGGCGAAAGCTGGGGCGCGGAAATCCCCGATGTGATTACTCCGGAGTTCGTCCGCAGCGAAGTCGCGCGCGGCCGCGCGATCATCCCTTCCAACATCAACCACCCCGAAAGCGAGCCGATGGCGATCGGGCGCAACTTCCTCGTCAAGATCAACGCCAATATCGGCAACTCCGCCGTCGCATCGGACGTCGCGCAGGAAGTCGATAAGATGGTCTGGGCGACCCGCTGGGGCGCGGACACGATCATGGACCTGTCCACGGGGCGCAACATCCACGACACCCGCGAATGGATCATCCGCAACTCCGCCGTACCGGTGGGCACCGTGCCGATCTACCAGGCGCTCGAGAAAGTCGGCGGTATCGCCGAGGAGCTGACGTGGGAGATCTTCCGCGACACCCTGATCGAGCAGGCCGAACAGGGCGTCGACTATTTCACCATCCACGCCGGGGTCCGCCTCCCCTATGTCCCGCTCGCCGCCAAGCGCGTCACCGGCATCGTCAGTCGCGGCGGATCGATCATGGCGAAATGGTGCCTCGCGCATCACAAGGAGAGCTTCCTTTACGAGCACTTCGACGAGATCACCGAGATCATGAAGGCCTACGACATCGCCTATTCGCTCGGCGACGGACTGCGCCCCGGCTCCATCGCCGACGCCAACGACGAAGCGCAATTCGCCGAGCTCTACACGCTGGGCGAGCTGACCAAGAAGGCGTGGGCGCAGGACGTGCAGGTCATGATCGAAGGGCCGGGCCACGTGCCCATGCACAAGATCAAGGAGAACATGGAGAAGCAGCTCGAAGCGTGCGGCGAGGCGCCGTTCTACACGCTCGGGCCGCTCGTCACCGATATCGCGCCCGGCTACGACCACATCACCAGCGGCATCGGCGCGGCGCAGATCGGTTGGTATGGCACCGCGATGCTCTGCTACGTCACGCCCAAGGAGCACCTCGGCCTGCCCGACCGCGACGATGTGAAGGTCGGCGTGGTGACCTACAAACTCGCCGCCCACGCCGCCGACCTCGCCAAGGGCCACCCCGCCGCGCAGGTGCGCGACGACGCGCTGTCAAAGGCGCGCTTCGAGTTCCGCTGGCGCGACCAGTTCAACCTCAGCCTCGACCCCGATACCGCCGAGCAATATCACGACCAGACGCTGCCGGCAGAGGGCGCCAAGACCGCGCACTTCTGCTCGATGTGCGGACCGAAATTCTGCTCGATGAAGATCAGCCAGGAGGTGCGCGAGTTTGCGGCGAAGCAGAATTCGGACCCTGACAGCTTCCTCGCGGCGACCGCACCGGTCGAGGATGCCGAGGCGGGGATGGAAGAGATGAGCCGGGTCTACAAGGAGAAGGGACAGGAGCTCTACCTGCCCAAAGAATAGCGACCGGTCACAACGGGAGAGGGAAATGATGAAGACTACCATGACGATAGCTGCCGCCTGTGCGCTTGCGGCCGGCCCCGCGCTGGCCGACCACCATTCCGGCACAGCGCACGTCGCGAAGCAGACCATCATGCCCGAGGACGAACAGGCGCGGGCGTTTCTCGAACAGTTCGGCTTTTCCGAAGCGGTGATCCACGGCGACACGATCTACCTGTCGGGCGTGATCGCCGGGCCGCCGGGCGAAGGCATGACCGAGGAGGAGGCCTACGATCGTGCCTTCGGCTATATCGGCACGGTTCTGACCCGCGCCGGATCGGGCTGGGACGATGTGCTCGATCTCACCACCTTCCACGTCGATATCGAAGCCTCGATGCCCGCCTTCGCGGCAGCGAAGAACAAGGTGATCGAGGCGCCGTTCCCGGCCTGGACCGCGATCGACGTCGACCGGCTGTATTCGGCGGACGGGCTGGTCGAGATCAAGATCGTCGCGCGGGTCTCGCGCATGGCACCCGCGCAGAAGGCCATGCCGGAAGGAGAATGAGTCGATGAGCGGACTGCCCTACGAGGAGGCGCTGGCCGAAGCGCAGTCAGCCCTGGAGCGCGCGAAGGCGCTGCTGCTGGACGAGCTCGCCGAGTATCCGACGCCGATCAGCGGCTGCGACGCGCAATATATCCGCCTGATCAGCGACCGGACCAAGATCGGATCGTGCCTGCGGGTGATGGAGGAGCAGCCGTTCGTGGCGACGCCGAGGGTGCTGGAGGCGGGGTAGGGGGAAGTTACTCTGCAGGCTTCAGACACCTCAAACCATACAGGCCTTTCGATACAAGGCATGTAGACGGAATCGCAAGATTCCGCTAACTATTGATGCACAACGGCGCGCCGCCGGTTGGACTGGAAGCGCGCCGTTGCTCTTACCCCTTGTGGAAGGGGGCAGCGTGGGGGTCGCCCGAGGGCGTCACCCTATAATGTCCGGGCCATGTTCCACATGGCGCACCTCCTTTCCTCCGAGTGGGCAAGCAGCGCGCTTCCGGCCATGGAAACGGCGCGCTGTGCGAGAATAACTGGGCGACTGGCGTTCATTCGCCGGTCGCCTTGTTGCTTTCGGAGCGCTTTACTTCAGATCCTTTGGTGTAGATGACTGCAAAGATGGACTCAGCCATCGTGAGCCAAGCCTTGCGATCATTCTCAGACCACGGCTCGTCAACCATCGGGAGACGGTCAATCATCCCCTGTATGAGCGGGTGGTGGTTCCCGCTTCCGCCACCACCGTTGTCACCGCCCTTAGCTTGCTCTTCGTTGGCAGGAGCATCATTCTGGTTGTCAACATCGCTAACGTTTTGCGCCCCATCGAAGTGCGGTTTCACAAGGCGATCCTCCCCCTTGGCGAAGAAGCCCGCCTGTCGAGCGGAGCGCTCGAATGCCTGCCGCGCCTTGTCGGTCTGTTTGCTGGACACCCCAAGGTTTTCCATTTCGCGCTCAAGCGCCTTCGAGGGCGGCAGGCGCTGACCTTTGTAGTTTTCGTAAATCGCCGAATAGAGTGGAACTGCCAGAAAAGCTGACGCCCGCGCCTCAGCTTCGGTGTCAGGCTCGATAATCCGCAGCCCGATACCGCTCAGCTTTGTCGCATCGCGGCCCTCCTTTTCAGTGAGGCCGAAAATGCGCGCAGTGCCAGTCTTAAGGCGGAACGCGCCGCTCAACGTCTGGTCCATCGTAGCCGCAAGCTCATGTGCTTCCATGGCGCTATGGCCGCGCGTCTTATACATCGCGTGCGCGACCTCGACTGCCGTATCGAGATCAAGATAGGGGAAGGATATGGTGGAGGTCTGCCGCTTCCGAGGCTCAGGTTTTGCCTGCTCCGCCGCCTTGTCGAATTGAACCGTTTCGCCCGTCATGAGGGAACCTCGTGCCTAGTTGATAGGCGCGCCATAACCCGCGTTTGCGGATTGAGTCAATACATCCGCATTATTCCGCAAACGCGTTTGCGGAATGCGAAACTCGAGTCTTTAGAGTCACTTAGCTGATATTGACTAACCACCTGATTCTGTTACATTAAATCCATGGATGCAACATATAACCTAAACGGCGGGTTTAAGCCTGCAACAAAGCGTTTTGCGGATCTGGCAGGGCCAGATTTTTTCCCAACGCCGGCATGGGCGACGCATGCGCTTGTGGATAATGAGGTCTTCAAGGGCGAGATATGGGAGTGCGCCTGTGGCGACGGCTCCATGTCACAGGTCCTTGATGAGACAGGAAATAGGGTTGTCAGCTCCGACCTGTACGACCGTGGTTATGGCGAAAGCAATCATGACTTTCTTGCTTCCTCGCGACGCGCACCCAACATCGTAACCAATCCGCCCTACAATGCTGCGGAAGGCTTTGTTCGGTCGGGAATGGAGCGGGCGGACAGTAAATTCGCACTCTTGTTGCGGCTCGCGTTCCTCGAAGGTGCAAACAGGCAGCGCACGATCTTTTCTGAGTGTCCGCCGTCCAGAGTTTGGGTATTTAGTGAGCGAATTACATTCTATCCCGCTGGCGCTAAGCGGAAGGGAAGCGGCACTACGGCATATGCTTGGTTTGTCTGGGACAAAAGCGCTCCAACCGGAACCGAACTCAAGTGGTTAAAGCCAGGCTACAAGAAGCTCTATTCTTGAGGTACTGAGTCAAGAAACGACCGTCCTAGATCAGTAATACGGATCGTCTCACTTTGAGCATCGTAGGTGGCATAACCGCGAGTAAACATGCTCGTTGATGTTTCACGATGCGAAACAAGGTTGCGAACCTTTTGGCTAAAGTACGTATCGTTTCGCCCATCCAAGATTTGGGCGTCCGTCCCTTCAGGCTGAAATTCATCTTCCATGACTTCAATTAACTTTGTCGTCGTGATTTCCCCACCAAGACTCGCAGCAGCTGCTCGCAATGCCGGAATAATCAAATCACGCTCTCGAATACGAGCGGGCATCTCTATTCTCCATTCCTTAGTGTTATCTTCGCAGAAAAAACTGGGTAGGCAAGGTGGTTTCGTGCAGATCCGCCGAGGTGGAGTGCGGAATTCTGTTTGCGGCCCTTTCCTACACCGCCAAAATCTGCCTTACACTCGCCGATGGCGAACTCCTCTTCCGGCACCTCCGACACCGCTCCCCGATCCACCGCGCTCATCACCAGCGCGTCCTCCACCGCCCGCTCAAGGGACCGACACGACGGCTGGACGCCGCGGCGGCAGGCGACCTTCCTGCGCGCGCTCGCCTCCTCGCACTCGGTCAAGCATGCCGCGCGGGCGGCGGGGATGAGCCGCCAGTCCGCCTATGCCCTGCGCGCGCGGCTCAAGGGGGAGCCGTTCGACCATGCATGGGCGGCGGCCCTGCGCTGCCGCTTCGACGCGCTGGCCGAGGCCGCGATGGAGCGGGCGCTCACCGGGGTCGAGGTCCCGCATTACTACAAGGGCGAGCTGGTCGGGACCTCGCGCAAGTTCGACGAGCGGCTGACGGTCGCGCTGCTGCTGATGCGCGACCAGTTCGCCCCGCCGCGCGCGCGCGCGCCTACGAGCCGGCGGGGGACTACGGCCCGGACGATTTCGGGCGGCTGGTCGAGCGGGTCGAGACCGGCCCCGAGACCTGGGACGAAGGCGCGCGGCAGGAGCGCGAGGCGCTGTATGCGGAGTATGAGGGGCAGGGGGAGAGTGATTAACGGCGGAGTCTTTGTTTGCGCACGCCCATCCGGGCGCGCGATTTCCTCGCTCACGCGGCCTGCGGCCGCATCGCTGCGGGCGCCCGGTCGGGCTTGCGGACCCTTGCGGGTCCGTTCTTGCGCTTCTGGGTGAGGGTGTTTTGAGTTGGAGAAGTGTCAACTTCGCTATTCGGCCAGAAAACCGGGGAGTTCTGCGGTTTTCCGGGCCGAAAGGGCGGGTGACACCGTGTCAGGTGTGTCAACTTGGGAGTGCTTGTGTTCCGCATCGCTGTGGACGGGCGCTCGCCCTTGCGGGCCCTGCGGGTCCGTGCTGCGCGACTGGACCGCAAAACCACTTCCGTCCCGCCGATTTCGCTGGTCTTGAACCGTCCCGATCCCCATATCTCCCGGCAAGAGAGACCAATCAGAGGAGACCTTCGCGCATGCAATTCCAGTTCAATTCCGACAGTTCGGTCATGGGCACCGAGAACGTCGCCGAGCGGATCGAAAGCACGATCCGTCACAAGCTCGCGCGGTTCGAGGATCGGCTGACGCGGGTCGAGGTCCATGTCTCGGACGAAAACGCGCGCAAGGGCGGCGCGGACGACAAGGCCTGCACGATCGAAGCCCGACCCCGTTCGGGCAAGCCGATCGGTGTGACCGAGCATGCCTCCAAGGTCGACGATGCGGCGCGCAAGGCTGCGAACACGCTCGCCCACCGGCTCGAACGGGTGTTCGGCAAGAGCGAGCGGCACAAGCACGACGCGCCGCCTACGAAAGTGATCGACGGATAGGCCCCAGCTGCACGGCGCTGCGCGGTTTCGGGTCGCGCCGGCGCTCCGCTAGGCCTGCTTGCGTCCGAACACCTTGGCCCGCAACCCGCGTCCGCTGAGCGTCGGCAGGCCGGGATTGCTCGGAGTAGGAGCGCTGACCTGCGGCGGCGGAGGGGCAGGCGGCTCGGGCGGGCCATCGTCCGGTCCGATGTTGCGCGCGCGCACCTCGAACTGCGCCCCGGCACCCTCGGCGAGCTTGCGGCTCTCGCGCCAGCGATTGGCTTCCTCCATCTTCTCGTCCTGATCTTCCGGCATCAGGTCGGCGGGATAGGCGCGATCGTCGATCACGTTGCCATCGGGCACGTGCTCGTCGGAGACAAAGCCGTATTCGACATGCTTGAGCGGGGTGAGCTTGTAGAGCGGGACGCCGCCTTCTTCCGCCGTGAGATCGTCCTCGGTCTCTCCCGCTTCGTGCCAGGTGACGCGGTAGGACAGGCTGCGGTCTTCGGGTCCGAACGTGTCGCCATCCGGGATGACATAGCCGTTCTCCATCGTGCAGACCCGCAGGAAGGCGAGGATAGTCTCGTAATTGGCAGCCCACGGAAGGACGCTGGGTTCGACCAGGATCTCGCGGCCGATCCAGTGGCGCGCGCCGAAGGTGCGGATCCCGGCCCTGGGTTCCTCACCGGGACCGGGACGCGGGCCGAACAGATAGGGATGGATGTGCAGCGGCCCGGGAACGCCCCCGGTCGCGTAGTTCTCGAACAGCTCTCCGGGCAGCAGCTGGTCCGACTGGGTCCAGTGCACCACCGATGGCGAAGCATGGTCGCTGGTGATGCGGCTCATCAGCGCGAGCAGTTCGAGGCGACGTTCGAACTCGCTCTGGCTCGCGCCTTCGCGGCGGCGGCCGATCTGTTCGAACATGGCCGCGATCTGGGGGAGCTCCTCGACCCCGCCGAGCACGCCGTGCGACACCTCGAGCAGGATGTGGCTGCGCGAGCGCTCGAGCCGCTGGCGGATGTCGGGGCACAGCATGCCGGTGACCGCAGAGGACAGCGCGCCGCGGAACGCCTCGGGATTGGCCGGCCCTTCGATGTATTCGAAGGATAGTCCGATTTCGCCGCCGCCGAACAGCCGGTAGAACCTGCCGGGATTGCTCTCGGGAACGTTGAAGGTGGCGCCCGACTTCATTTCCTCGATCTTGGCGAAATCGCGCACGGCGGCTTCGAGAACATCGATGCGCTCGTCGAAAACCAGGCAGGCCTGTAAGCGGTTGGGATATTTCACGATGTCGACCCTCCGAATGTGCGCGAGGATCATAAGGCAGAGCCGTAATCGCATGGTTAATGGCGCGAATGTGCGGTTTCGAGCGGAGGATCGCGCCCCGCGGTGAAGATTGGCCAGGCGGAGGATTATGCGGGGTCGCGCGTCCCGGTGATGCCGAGCTCGCCGAGGATCCCGTCGATCTGCTTCTTGACGCCAAAGAACCCGGCGCGGGCATGCGGCCAGGTGGCGCGATCGAGATCGTCGACGAGGATGGTCGCACGCTGGTCGTCGATCAGCGGGGCGAGCGCGGGCATAAGCGCATCGCGCGTCCAGCCCACGGGCAGATGGGGCACGACGACACGATCGATTGCTGCGGTGCCGAGGATTTCGGCGAGGTTGTCGTCCAGCCCCCATTCGCGAGAATCGCACCCGAACGCTGCGGCCGCCTCTTCGAGTCCGCCGCGCACCGCTTCGAGCGCGAAGGTGCGCGCGATCCTGCCCACTCTGCCGGGCGAGCGCGCGTCGGGCCGCGCGGCACCGATCACCAAGGCTGGGGGACGGGGCAGGTCGAGCGGTGCGTGGCTCGCCGCCTCGTCGTGCAGAATCAGGGCGTAGGGCTGCTCGAAGACCTCGGGAGAAGGAGCCTTCGGCACGTCGAGCTGGCGGCGTCCATGCTCGCGACCCTCCTCCAGCGCCGGCGCATCCTCGGCCAGACCTTCGGCTGCGAGCGGCCCGGCGGGATGGTGGGCGGTGTAGCGTGCGATATTGTCGGGCCGGGCGAGGTAGGTCTTGCCCTGGGTGTGCAGCCCGCCGACCCAGCGCCAGCTCAGCGTGTTCGAGGCGGCGTCGCCATCGGCGAGGTGGCGCAGGAAGAAGTCTGCGCCCAGCTGCCAATCGAGCTTGAGCGTGAAGATCCAGATGCTCGCGAACCACATGCGTGCGTGGTTGTGCAGATATCCGGTCTCGGCCAGTTCGCGGGCCCAGAGATCGAAAGCGGCGATCCCGGTGCGGCCTTCGACCGCTTCGTCATAGGCCTTTCGCAAGCCGGAATTGCCATCGAGCGCGCCAAGCGCTTCGTCGCGTTCGGTACAGTAGGCCTGCCAGATCGTCGGGCGCTGCTCGAGATAGCCCTTGAAGTAGATGCGCCAGAATACTTCGGCGATAAACTTTTCGGCGGCGCGGTGGCTGTGGTGCCCGAGCACGCGGTCGATCACTTCCGTTTCGCGCAGCAGGCCCGCGTGGAGCCACGGCGAAAGCTGCGACACGTTGGCGCGTTCGGACCCTTCGTCATGGTTGCGGGTTTCGGCATAGGTGCGTCCGGCGCGTGGCAGGAATGCGGCGAGCCGGTCCAGACCAGCCGTGCGGGAGGGTATGAAGGACATGGCATGGCAACAGCCGAACGGGGCACGGGTTCCTGCCCCGGTTTCCACGGACCGGGCGCATTCGCGACACTGCTCCCGGAACATCCGAGCGCCTGATCCGTTCGTATCTCCGGACAGGCCGTGCATCACCTCATGCGGCCTCGCGATTTCCGGTCGCGCCCGAAACCCTCATCCAGTTCAAGGATATCACCCATGAAGACTTTCAAACTTTCCATCGCCTCGGCCCTCGCTCTGACGCTCGTCGCGTGTGGTGGCGAAGCCGATACCGGCGACGCCATGACTGCCGACGAAACCGCCGTGGCCGAAGAAGCGACTTCGGCCGGAACGATCGTCGAAGTTGCGCAGGGCGACGAGACGTTCTCGACGCTCGTGGCCGCCGTTACCGCCGCCGGTCTTGGCGAAACGCTGTCGGGCACCGGCCCCTTCACGGTGTTCGCTCCGACCAACGATGCGTTCGGCAAGATCGATGCCGCGACGCTGGAAACGCTGACCACGACCGACACCGAAACGCTCGGCGCGATCCTCAAGTATCACGTGGTCGAAGGCGCGGTTGACGCCGCGACCCTGACCGCCGCGATCGAAGGTGCCGGCGCAGACGGCTATGCGGTCACCACTGTGGGCGGCGGGACGCTTACGGCGAAGATCGTCGACGGCGCGGTGGTGCTGACCGACGCGACCGGCGGCACCGCTACGGTGACCGCGACCGACGTCGAAGCGTCGAACGGTCTGATCCACGTGATCGACACCGTGCTGATGCCGCAATAAGCGCATCCATCAAGACAAACATGCGAAGGCGGGCCCGTTCGGGTCCGCCTTTTGCGTTTGTGCTGTGTCGGCTATAGCGTGCCACGGGAGTGGGAGAGACGCGATGGACGGCCTGTTGCGGAGCGGCTGTATTGGCGGCGCGATCGTTCTGGTCGTGGCTGGATGCACACGCGACGACGGGGTCAGCCAGAATAGCGAACCGTATGCCGGTATCGATGCGAGTGAGACGTTGACGCTGCTCGGCACCGAGCCGTTCTGGGATTTCGAGATCTCCGGCGAGACCGCGACCTATACGACGCCGGAAAATCTCGACGGGACAACGATCGCGGTGTCGCGCTTTGCTGGCAACAACGGTCTCGGCTTCTCGGGTGAGATCGACGGCGATGCCTTGCAGATTGCCGTGACGCCGGGCGATTGCAGCGACGGCATGAGCGACCGCACTTATCCCTTCACCGCGACGGTCTCGCTCGGCGATCGGACGCTGTTCGGCTGTGGGTACACCGACAGCCAATCTTTTGGCGGGGAGGAAGCACCATGAATGCATCGCAAATCGGCGCGCGCGTGGGGGGCGAAGGGACGGTCGGACGCGGCTGGCGCACGTTCTTCTGGATCGCCATGGCGTTCAACTTTCTGATCGGGACGATGGGAATGCTGTCGCCCGAAGCCACCGTCGACGCTCGCATCATCGGGCTGCTCGTATTCAGTTTCGGCGTGATTTACCTGCTGGTCGCGCGCGATCCCGCGCGGTTTGCGCCGGTTTTGTGGGCGGGGGTCATCGGCAAGATCGGAGTGGTCGCGCTGCTCGGCCCTGAGACCTTTGGCGAGAACGGAGATCGCCTGATCGCGGGCGTGCTCGTGCTCGACGGCGTGTTTGCGCTCGGGTTTCTGGCCTTTCTGCTTACGCGAGGAGAGTCGCGCTAGCGCGGCACTGGAAAGGGAAAAAGCATGAGCCAGACCGGAGGATGCCTGTGCGGTGCGGTGCGTTACACGCTGACCGCAGAGCCGCTGATGTGCGTCACCTGCCATTGCAAGAACTGTCAGCGACAGGCGGGGAGTGCGCTTTCGATCATCATCGGCGTGCCCGAGGACGCCGTTGCCATCGAAGGCGAGGTCACGACCTACAACGATACCGGAGACAGCGGCGCAACCGTGCGGCGACAGTTTTGCGGCACCTGCGGCTCGCCCGTCTTCACCCGGGTCGAAGAACCCGCTGGCGTGCTGTTCATCAAGGCCGGGACGCTGGACGATACCTCGACGCTCGACCCGCAATTCCATTGCTATACCAAGAGCAAACAGGCGTGGGTCGATCTGGGCGCGATTCCCGGGTTCGAGACGGTACCGCAGGGACTCTGACGCCTGCCCGGAAGCCTGCCGGCAAGTTCCATTTGCGAGGCGTGAGGCGCGTCGCAGCCGTTCACGTTCATCTCGGCCGCATTGCGACGGGCATGGATCGCTTCAAAATCAAAAGCATGCGCGCGAGAGCCTGAAAAACGTCGATCTTTCAGGAACGCGGGCTCGCACTTGTGGTTTGGAAGGGAAAGCACACAGCATCCGCGCTTGGCCGTGACAACCGGGCCAGGCTGCGGGAAAGCAGGTAGACGTGAACACAGACGACGAAAGCGACCGCGCGAGGTCCGACCAGGCTTCGCTGCGGTTTGACGATGCGCCCGACCGCTTTCGGGCCGGCAATTCGAGCGATCAGTTCTCCGGTGCTTCCGGAGTCCTGTTCGAACAGGCGATGGCGCAGACGCGCATGGCGATCTGCCTGTCCGATCCGCACCACCCGGATATGCCGATCGTGTTCGCCAATCGCGCGTTCCGGCGGCTGACCGGCTATTCGGAAGAGGAGGTGATCGGACGCAATTGCCGCTTCCTCCAGGGCCCCGAGACCAGTCCCGAACCGGTCGAACGCATTCGCGAGGCGATCGCGAACGAGGACGTGGTGGTGGTCGAGCTGGTGAACTATCGCAAGAACGGCACCAAGTTCTGGAACGCGTTGCACCTCGGCCCGATCTACAACGACCGGGGCGAGCTGGTGTACTTCTTCGGCAGCCAGTGGGACGTTTCGGACGTTCGTGCGGCGCGGGCGGAAGAGCGCCATGCGAAAGAGATGGCGCGCGAACTGTCGCATCGCATGAAAAACATGTTCGCGGTGATCTCCGGCATCGTCAACGTGACCGGGCGAGTGCGCGGGATCCAGAACGAGGCGGCCGAGATCAATTCGCGCATCCGGGCGCTTGGCCGGGCGTACGAGACGACACTCGACGACGCATCGAGTGGCAGCATCGATATCGGCGAAGCAATCAAGGCGGTGCTGCTGCCCTATGATCGCGACGGCGAACGGCTGGTGTTCGGGGCGAGGACGTGCGCATGCCGTTCAGCGCCATATCCATCGTCGGTCTGATCCTGCACGAGCTCGCCGCCAACGCGACCAAGCACGGTGCCTGGTCAACCGATCAAGGTCGGGTGAATGTCGGCTGGAAGGCGTTGCAGGATTCTGCACTGCTGGAAATCAGCTGGGCCGAAACCGGCGGGCCGCCCGTCGATCCCGGTCAGATGGCGAGCGGGACCGGCACCGCTATCGTCGACCGCCTGCTGGCGGCCGCGCGCGGAACAATCGAGCGATCTTGGAGCGATGCCGGGCTCCGGGCCACCATCTCGATGCCAGCGCGGACGGATTGATGGAACGGACGTGTACCATCCTTGTGCTCGAGGACGAGCCGGTGATCCTGATGGATCTCCAACTGGCAGCGGAAGACTGCGGCTGCATCGCGCTGACCGCATCGACTTGCGAGGCGGCGCTCGAAGTGCTGCACGCCCAGAGCGGATCGATCGATGCGGCGGTGCTCGACGTGTCGCTGGGGAACGGTCTGACATGCCTGCCGGTGGCCAAGGAACTCGACCGGCAGGGCATCCCCTACATCCTGCATTCGGGTGACCTCGATCGCCACAACGAGCGTATTCGCGAGCTGAAGGCCGAGCTGATTTCCAAACCGGCGGCGGCGGCAACGGTCATATCAGCCGCTCTCGCGCACTGCCACGAGCCCTAGTCCGGGGAAGCCCCGTACAGGCCCGGTGAAGCAGCGAGCAGCGCCCGGCAGTTTCTGCAGTCCGGTATTCTCAGAACAGGCCGGGAATCTCGTATTGCGCTGCATTGGGGCGCTCGGGCTGCAGCAATTCGCGGCCGCCGACGCTTTGCGCGGTCTGCCCGGCTGCTCCGGTGATCGGTGCTGCGCACGCACGCCCGGCGAGAAAATCGAGCGCGCCCTTTATTGACGCCTCGGCCGGATCACCGAACGGGGTGAAGATATCGTCATTGGCCCGGCAGGTGTTCGCGACTTCGCTCGCCAGACCGGTGAAGTATTCCCCGTTTCCGTCGGCGTTGAGCGTCTGGAATGTTACTGCGCGCACCCGCAGGTCGCAGGCGTCGAGATCGAATCCGAACTGTCCGACGGGCTTGCCGAAGGTATTCGCCCCGATCAGAGCCATGTTGTTGCCGAGATAGGGGATCATCGAATTGATCACGAGCTCGCTCGCCGAAGCCGTGCCGCCGCGACCGATAAAGGCGATCTTGGTGGGAGCCAGGGCGTTGACTTCGTTCTGGAACAGCTCGGTCGAATTTTCCGACGACTTGGAAGCGCGCAGCACTGTCTCGCTCCACACCTGGCCAACGCGGCCTCTGCCCATCAGGTCGCCAAGCGTGTCGGCCACGCTCACCAGCCCGCCGCCATTGTAGCGGAAGTCGATGATCAACTCGGTCACTCCGCGGCTGCCGAACAGCTGGAATGCGTCGCGCAGCTGGTTGGAAGCATCGGACACGATGAAGGTGCGCAGGTTGAGATAGCCGACCTGCTTTCCGCCATCGTTCAGGATCAGGGCGCCATAACGGTCCGAGATCGGATCGAGCGAGAAATCGCTCTTGGTCACGGTGGTCTCGACGATGGTGCCGCCGACCTGCGCGAAGCGGATTACCCGCGCCGTGCCTGCGGTCGAGGGGCCGAGCGCATCGACCACCGCCTGCGGTCCTCCGCTCGCCATCAACGAGGTGACCGATTGAAGGTTTGCACTGGTGGTGCCGATCGCCAGCAATTCGGTGCCGCGATCCATTCCGGCGGCAAACCCGTTGGCGTTTTCGTAGGCTTCGAGCACGAACACCCGGTTGTTGACCGTGTCGTAGCCGAGCCGGATCCCGAATCCGGCGCTGGAGCCCGAGTTGATGAGGTCGTTTTCTTCCTGGATCGAGGTCGCGAAAGTAAAGCCGCGGTCGCGCGACTGCGCTCGTGCGGGCGCGACCCGGGCGTCGAGGTAAGCTTGGACGTCGTTGAAGCTGGCCGGGTTGACGGTGTTGTCGAGCAGGTTCGGGAACAGATACCATTCGTCGAGGACTGCCCCGGCAAAATTGATCTGATCGGCGACCGAGCATCCGCTGCTAGGCGGGGTGGGTGTGGGTGTCGAGCCGCCCTGCGTCGGCGGCGGGTTGGAGCCGCCTCCACCGCAAGCGACAAGGGCAAGGGCGAGCGTTGCGGATAGGGCGGTGCGACCGATCTTCATGGGGGACACGACTCCGGGGAAATGTTTTGCGACCTGACTTACCTAGATGGGTCGACAATGCATCCCGGGGGGCGATCGGGCAAGAAAATCGGCGCAGATGCCCCCAATCCGGTGCGATCACGGCTGAATTCCAACGTTTTTTGCGGGGTTTTCCGCAAAATCCGGGGCAAATCGTGTCCGCATCCCTCGTCTATCCGCAGCGATGCGACTAGCCTGCACCCCGATGAGAGCAAAGAATCATGCCTGATCTGCCCGATTGGCTGGCATCAAAGCTGCCGCAAGCGGCGCGCCATCCCGGACTCGCTGCCGCGAGCCTCGGTGATGCCCGCACGCTCGGTCGCGGTGGTTTTGCGCTGAGCAGCCCGGCCTTCGCCGAAGGCGATGAGCTCGACCCGTGCTTCACCGCGAAGGAAGAGGATGCCGTCGCTCCGCCGCTGGAATGGACGGCTCCGCCACCGGGCGCGCAGGAGCTCATCCTGATCGTCGAGGACGCCTCCAGCGACAGCCCGGAACCGCAGGTCCATTGGCTGGTCTGGGGCCTGGCGGGTCAGCGCGGCAAGCTGCTCGAAGGCGAGGTGCCGCCCCGCACGGGAAAGAACGCGCACGGCAATTCCGAATGGCTGCTTCCCGATCCGCCGATCGGCGAGACGCGCCACTACGTGTTCCAGATCTTCGCTACCGACCTTCCCCTCACGCTGATGCCTGGCGCCACCCGCAACGACCTGATCGATACTCTGCGCGGCAATGTCACGGGCTGCGCGGTGTTGACCGCACCCTTTACCGGTGTGGAAGCCGCCGACGAACTGGCGTGGGATGAAGAAGAATCCGAATAACCTGCCATAATCACAAGGGAGAATATCATGGCTGGCAAAACCAACGCACTGCAAAAGCCGGTGCAGCTTTCGAGCGAGCTTGAAGCGGTAATCGGCAAAGGCCCGATGACCCGCGCTCAGGTAACCTCGAAGGTCTGGGAATACATCAAGGCCAAAGGCCTTCAGGACAGCAAGGACAAGCGTCAGATCAATCCCGATGCCAAGCTTGGCGCCGTGATCGGCAACGCTCAAATCTCGATGTTCAAGATGACTGCTGCGGTGTCGAAGCACCTCAGCTAAGTCTTGCCGTCAGACGGTCGGCGGCGCGCGATCCGATAAGGTCCGCGCCGCCGCTCGACTGGTTGCCCCTGCCACGACAGGGATATTTGGCCGGCAACAACCATGCTGTCGACCGCTTCGTGGACTTCGCTCATGCAGTGCCGCCAGTCGCCCCGGGGCGGGCAGATCAGCCGTGCGGCTTCGCTGGGGCAGACCGTCTTGCCCGCGCCGCGATCGTCCAGCAGCTGCGATATCGCCTGCTCGGCCCGGCTCATGGCCGCTTCATTACCCCGCCGACCCATAGCGCGAGCCAGATCAGGATCGGCTGCGCGATCATGCGGGGCACGTGATAGGCGAGCCCGAGCCCTCCGTCAGCGCGCGCCATGTCCATCGCGAAATGATTGATATTGGCTGGCCACACGCACAGCGCATACAGTGCCAGCCCGATCCCGCCCGCCTGACGCAATCGCTCGGAGAACGGCTGGAGCAACGCCGCCGCTCCGGCCAGTTCCGCGATCCCGGTCCAGAATACCACCGCTTCGGGCATCGGAACCCAGTGCGGCGTGATCATCAGGAACGGCTCGGGCGTCGCGATATGCGCATACCCGGCCAGCGCGTAGAACACCGCCAGCAAAATGCGAACGCCGGCCTTTATCACGCCGTTGCATCCTTTCCGGGTTGCCAGCCCGGCGGAGCGAGTTCGAACCCGGCAAAATCGAATCCCGGAACGACGATGCAGGAAACCAGCGTGAACCCAGCCGCAAGGTCTCCGGGCGACGCTGGCTCGGCAGCCTGCCATGCGCCGGCCGGCACCAGGCCCTGCAGATGACAATCGGTGCCGAAAGCGGGGCCGAGCGTGAGCGTGCGAACCGGTCCCGCATCGGTATCTGCAATCATCAGGTCGAGCGGGTCGCCGCCCTGCCACAGCCACAGCTCGTCGGCGTCGACCCGGTGCCAGTGCGAGCGTTCGTTCGACTTGAGCAGAAACTGGATGGCGGTGCCGCGCGCGCGGCCCGGCGCATCGACCTGCCCGCGCCACGTTTCGCGATACCACCCGCCCTCGGGATGCGCAGCGAGCTGCAATTGTTCGATCAGCGCACCCGCGCTATCTGTCTGCATCACGATCCATTCCCTTCACGCCTGCCCTACCGGGAGACCCGATCTTGATGCAACATCGCCTTGTTTCACCTGCTGTTCTCGCCGCGCTTTTGGCGGCCCCGCTCGCCGCGCAAAGCGTGGAGGAGGAGATCGCACCGGCGATCGAGACCGACCCTGCGGTGCTCACTGCCAACGCGGCGCTCGAAGCCGCGCCGGTGTTCGACGGACACAACGATGTGCCGATCCAGCTGCGCGCGCGGTTCGACAACAAGATCAACGAGTTCGACTTCGCCGATACCAGCGGGACGGGCGCGACCCATCCCGAAGGCCGGGTGATGCACACCGACCTTGCGCGGCTCGCCGAGGGGAAGGTCGGCGCGCAATTCTGGTCGGTCTACGTGCCCGCAAGCCTTTCCGAGCCCGAAGCGGTGCAGATGACGATCGAGCAGATCGACGTCACGAAGCGCTTGATCGCGCGCTACCCGGGCAGTCTGCGCTATGTCGAGACCGCCGATCAGGTCGAACGCGCGATCGCCGACGGGCGCGTCGCGTCGCTGCTTGGCATGGAAGGTGGCCACTCGATCGGATCGAGCCTGGCGGTGCTGCGCCAGATGTACGCGCTCGGTGCGCGCTACATGACGCTCACGCATTCGAAGAACACGCCATGGGCTGACAGCGCGACCGATGTGCCGAAGCATGGCGGACTCACCGACTTCGGCAAGGATCTCGTGCGGGAGATGAACCGTATCGGTATGCTGGTCGATCTCAGCCATGTCAGCGAAGAGGCGATGCTCGATGCGCTCGAAGTTGCCAAGGCACCGGTGATCTTCAGTCATTCGGGCGCGCGCGCCGTCAACGGCCATGCCCGCAACGTGCCCGACAGCGTGCTCAGACAGCTGCCCTACAATGGCGGGATCGTGATGGTGGTGGCGCTGCCGGGGTTCCTCAACGATGCGCGCCGTCAATGGTTCGCAGCCCGCGAAGCCGAGGAGGCGCGGCAGAACTCGCTGTTCCAGGGGCAACCCGATATTGTGAAAGCGGCTATGGATGCATGGGATGCAGCCAATCCCGAACCGCAAACCACCATCGGTCACATGGCCGACCATATCGACCACATCCGCGAAGTCGCAGGGGTGGAATCGATCGGGGTCGGCGCGGACTTCGATGGCATGCCGAGCGGCCCGGTGGGGTTCGAAGATGTCAGCGGCTATCCCGCGCTGTTCGCCGAGCTGGCGCGCCGTGGCTATTCGCAGGCCGAGCTGGAAATGATCGCGAGCCGCAACGCGCTGCGGGTGCTGCGCCAGGCGGAGCGCTATGCCGCCAGTATTGCCGACCAGCCTCCGATCGAAACGCTGGCGCCACCCGCCGAATAGCCTGCGCAGATCAGCTGTCGCCCGCGGTTTCGGGCAGGTCCTTGTGCGAAGCAGACGCCATGTCCTCGAGCTCTTCCTCGCTCATCGATTCGTACATCTCGATCGAGGCGCCTTCGAGCTCGGACCTGTCGATCTCTCCACGCTTGGCAGACAGCGCCGCGCCCGCCGCCTGCTGCTGCGCCTTGCTTTTCGCTTTGGGCATCAGGTCTTGTCCCAGTCGGAAAGTTCGCTGCCGCGCTTGAGGACTTCGTCGCCGTCTTCCTGCTCGATGAGGTAGGCCGGATTGTCCGCATCGCCGTCCCTGATTACCTCGGTGCCTTGCAGCGTCCGGGTGACTTCGCGTTCGAAGCGCTCCTTCACCTGACCTTTGCCTTCGCCGTTGCCCCAGTTCCACTTGACGTATTGATCGGTCTGGAAGCTGTTGGAATTGCTCATCGTATTCTCCTGATTGGTGTCAGGAGACCAACGATGCACCGGGCAAGGATGTTCCGCCGCGCAGGCTGCGACGAATGCGGGGAGGGGCGAACCGCCTAGCCGTAAAGCGCCGGGACCACCCAGACGACCGTCATGGCGATGACAGCCAGCAGCAGGCTGATCCCCAGCACCCAGCGCATCGCGCCGGTCGTCTGCGCAGCACGGGCATCATCGTCTTCGATGTGGATTTCGTCGTTTTCTTCGTAAGCCATGTCTAACTCCGTTCGGTACGATATAGCGCAGCGCAGCCGGGCCCGATAGCCCGGGCTGCTTCCTGTGTTCAGTCGCGCAAGAGTTCATTGATGCCGGTTTTCGCGCGGGTCTGCGCATCGACCGTCTTCACGATCACCGCGCAGTAGAGCGATGGGCCGGTAGACCCGTCGGGCAATGGTTTTCCGGGCAGTGCGCCCGGAACGACAACCGCATAGGGCGGCACTTCGCCGCGATGCACCTCACCGGTCGCCCGATCGACGATCTTGGTCGAAGCGCCGAGATAGACCCCCATCGACAGCACTGCGCCTTCCCCGACGCGAACGCCTTCGGCGACTTCGCTGCGCGCACCGATGAACGCGCCATCGCCGATAATGACCGGCTCTGCCTGCAACGGCTCGAGCACGCCGCCGATCCCGGCACCGCCCGAGATGTGCACATTCTTGCCGATCTGCGCACACGATCCGACGGTCGCCCAGGTGTCGATCATGGTCCCTTCATCGACATAGGCACCGATATTGACGAAGCTCGGCATCAGCACCGCGCCCTTGCCGATGAAGCTGCCGCGCCGCACCACGGCGCCTGGCAAGACCCGGAAGCCGGCTTCGCTGAAGCGGTTGTCGCCCCACCCGGCGAACTTGGTCGGCACCTTGTCGTAGGCGGCTTCGCCCGCAGACGCGCATTCCATGACGCGATTGTCGTTCAGACGAAAAGAGAGAAGGACCGCCTTCTTGAGCCACTGGTGGACCCGCCAACCGCCGTCGCCATCGGGTTCGGCGACCCGCGCTTCTCCGCTGTCGAGCAGCGCCAGCGCTTCGTTGACGGCATTGCGGACATCGCTGCCGGGGGTGAGGTCGGCGCGGTTTTCCCAGGCGGCTTCGATATCGGCGATCAGGGTCTCGGTCATGGTAACTCCGGCAACAGGCCTGGTGGAAAGGCCATTCAACCACGGCCGCAATGCCGCGCTCGCGCTGCTAGCGGGGCAGGAAGGGTGCGGCAAGGCCGGAACGTGGGAAATGCCGTCTCTGCTGGCGAATGCGTCCATTCACTTGTCAGCGCGTTAATCCTATGCCTATGAGCGCCCGGCTAGGGGGTTGTTTCAGGAAGGACCCGATGCCCGAATCCCTTGAGCCCGATCCCCTCGGCCATGCCGCACCCCGAATGGATCGCGCTGCGCCGATCCGGTGGAAGGTCATTGCGGGTGCCGCCGCCTGTGCCGCGTTGACAGCGTGCGGCGGCGGTGGGGGCGGGATCGCCCCGGGACAGATTGCAGCGCCGCCGCCGGTCCCTCCGCCTCCCCCTCCACCACCTCCGCCGCCACCTCCCCCTCCGCCCCCCACCAATTTCGACACGGCGGAGTTCCGCCGATCGGACGGGCCGGGCTTTCACGGCGCGGTAAACGCGTGGCAGGCCAATTTCACCGGTGCGGGCGAAGTGATCGCGGTGATCGATACCGGGATCGACAGCGACAGCCCCGAATTCGCGGGCCGGGTGCATCCCAATTCGCGCGACGTGGCCGGCAATCGCGGGATCGACCCCGACGACGATCACGGCACCAATGTCGCGCTGGTCGCAGCGGCAGCCCGCAACGACACCGGAGTGCTCGGCATCGCGTTCGACGCGCAGCTCCTCGTTGCTCGCGCCGATCGGCCGGGATCGTGCGGAATGGATACGCCGCAGGACGCGACGCTGGGCTGCGCCTTCGCCGATACCGATATCGCTGCCGGAATCGACCTCGCGATCGACAATGGCGCGACCGTGATAAACCTCAGCCTCGGCGGGGGCGGGGCATCGCAGCGCCTGCTCGATGCGATCGCGCGCGCGGCCGGTGCCGGCATCATCGTGGTGGTGGCAGCCGGAAATGGCGGCGACGGTTCCGAACCGGGGATCGATCCCAACCAGCCCGATCCGTTCGCCTCGAGCATCGTTCAGGCCGGCAACGGCAATGTCATCATCGTCGGCTCGGTCAATGCTGCTGGACAATTGTCCGGCTTCAGCAACCGGGCGGGCGATTTCGCCGGGTCGTATCTTTCGGCGCTCGGCGAACGGATTTGCTGCGTCTACGAAAACGGCCAGGTATTCGTCGAGAATATCGGCGGCGACCAGTTCGTGACGCTGTTTTCGGGCACCAGCTTTGCGACACCGCAGGTCGCTGGCGCGGCGGCAATTCTCGCGCAGGCTTTTCCGAACCTGACCGCGCAGGAGATCGTGACGATCCTGCTCGACACAGCCCGCGATACGGGCGCGACGGGTGACGATCCGGTATTCGGCAGAGGCATTCTGGATATCGCGGCGGCAATCGCGCCGCAGGGTACGACCACCCTGGCGGGGACCGGCAATACGCTGGCGCTGGCCGACGATTTCGCGCTGGGTTCGGCAGCGATGGGCGACGCGCTGGGCGGCGCATCGCTCAAGACGATCATCCTCGATCGCTACGATCGCGCCTACACGGTCGCGCTCGGCAACAACGCGCGCAGCGCCGCACAGGTTCAGCGCCTTCGCGGCGCGGTCGAGCATAGCGGGATCAGCCGCTCGGTGGCGGGTGATGGTTTCGCTGCGGCGGTGACCGTCGGCGAAGGACAGCGGGCCGCAGGCCTCGGCTGGACCGCAAACCTGCAATTGACGCCCGAAGAGGCCGACGGTGCACGGGTGCTGGCGGCGCGGGTTGCAGCGCGGATCGCGCCCGACCTGCAGCTCGGCTTCGCCGTATCGCAAGGCGCAAAGGGCCTCGTCGGACAATTGCAGGGTGCGACCCGTCCAGCCTTCGCGATCGCGCCGCAGGCGGGCGGCGATGCGGGTTTCCTCGACAGCAGCGAAGTCGCGATCGCCGCGCGGCATGCGGTCGGACCGTGGGGACTGACGCTTTCCGCAGAGCGCGGGCGCGCATGGCTTGGCGACAATCGCCGCGCGGGCGATGTGGTCTATGGTCTGCGCGAACGGCGCCCGACTTCAAGCGTCAGCCTGGCGGCGGATCGCCGCTTTGGCGGGTGGGACACGGTGCTGTCCGCCACCTGGCTGAGCGAGGAAGACACGCTCCTCGGCGCGCACTTCAACGCGGCGCTGGGATTGCGAGGCGCGGACACGGTCTTTGTGGATGGGCAGCTGGGGCGCGAGTTTGCCCGCAACTGGCGCATCGGCGCGGCCTACCGCGCCGGTCTCACAACCCCTCGCGGCGGCGCATTGATCGGCGAGGGCTCGCAGCTGTTCAGCGAGGGTTGGTCGCTCGACCTTGCAAAGCGCAATACATTCTCGTTCGGTGACAGCCTGGGTTTGCGATTGAGCCAGCCCTTGCGGGTGAGCGGCGGATCGATCGCTTTCGACCTGCCGGTTGCCTACGATTACGCGACCGAAAGCCCGATTATCGGGCGGCAGACGCTGTCGCTGTCGCCCGAAGGTCGCGAGATCATGGGCGAACTGGCCTGGGCTTCGCCGCTGGTGTTCGGCTATGCCAATGCGAGCCTGTTCTACCGCCACCAGCCGGGACATTTCGCCAACGCACCCGCCGACATGGGCGTGCTGGTCGGCTTCAACGCCTCGTTCTAGCTACTCCGGCATAAGTCTTTGTCGTTGGATGCCCTATTCGGGCATCCCGGCATCGCGCGCGAACCTGTAGGCGCGCGCGACCAGCGGCTGCACCCGGTCGCTCATCGCCTTGGCGTGGGCTGAGGACGCCGTGCCGTCGATCACGCGCTTCTTGATCCCCTGCATGATTCCCGCGAGGCGGAACAGGTTGTAGGCGAAATACCAGTCCATCGGCGGGACCGGATAGCCGGTTCGCGCGACGTAGCGCTCGACCGCTTCTTCCTGCGAGGGAATGCCCAGCGCCCCCAGATCGAGCCCGAGCAATCCGGCACGGCCATCGGCGGGGTTGTGCCAGTTGAGCATCAGGTAGCTGAAATCGGCGATCGGATCGCCAAGCGTCGAAAGTTCCCAGTCGAGCACCGCGATGATCCGGTTTTCGTCACGCGCGAAGATCACGTTGTCGAGCCGGTAGTCGCCGTGCACCACGCTGCTTTCGTGCTGCGGCGGGATCGTTTCCGGCAGCCATTCGATCAGCCGCTCCATCTGCGGCATGTGCTCGGTTTCTGAGAGCTTGTACTGCTTCGACCAGCGCGCGATCTGCCGCGCGCAATAATCGGTCGGCTTGCCGTAATCGCCAAGGCCGATTGCGTCCGGCTTGTTGAGGTGCAGCTCAGCCATCGTGTCGATCAGCGCGTGGTAGATTTCGCGCCGCTGGTCGGGCTCCATGCCGGGCAGCGCGCCGTTCCACAGCGAGCGCCCGTCGGCCATGCTCATCACGAAGAATTTCGATCCGATGACGTCCGGGTCCTCGCACAGTCCATAGGTGCGCGGGACGGGAAAGCCGGTCGGATACAGGCCGGTCATCGCCTTGTATTCGCGGTCGACCGCGTGCGCGCTCGGCAACAGCTTGCCGAAAGGCTGGCGGCGCAACACGTAGTTCGCGCCGGGCGTTTCGATCTTGTAGGTCGGGTTGGACTGCCCGCCCTTGAACTTGGTGTAGCTGATCGGGCCTGCAAAGCCTTCGACATTGGCTTCGAACCAAGCGGTCAGTGCATCGAGATCGAGCTTGTCGGCCTCGGGCACATCCACCGTGCCGACCATTTCCTTATCGAAGTCGATGTCGGGCATGCCCGTTTCGGGATTGGTCCTGTTCGTTTCTGGCATCAGTCAAACACCACCACGCTGCGCGCCGAATGTCCCTCGCGCATCTTGTCGAAACCGGCGTTTACGTCCTCAAGGCCGATCCGCTCGGCGATGATCGTGTCGAGATCGAGCAGCCCGCGCAGGTAAAAATCGACAAGGCGCGGCAGATCGACCGGGAAATGGTTCATCCCCATGATCGCGCCCATCAGCTTCTTCCCACTGAGCAGGTCCATAGCGCCCAGACCAACCTTGCAATCCAGCGGCATCATCCCGAGGATCACCGCCGTGCCTCCGCGCCGCAACGAAGCGACCGCAAGATCGGCGGAGGCCTGGCGCCCGACCGCTTCGATCGCCCAATCAACCCCGCCGTCCGAAAGGGCGAAGATCTGCTTGATCACATCGTCTGCCAGCGCATCGACGGTGTGCGTCGCACCGAGTGTTTCAGCCAGCGCACGCTTTTCCGGCAGCGGATCGGCGGCGATCACCTTGCCCGCGCCGGCAATCTTGGCGGCGTTGATCGTCGCGAGGCCAACGCCTCCGCAGCCGACCACGAGCACCGTTTCGCCCGGCGTCACCTTGCAGGCATTGAAGATCGTGCCGGCACCGGTCGTCACCGCGCAGCCGATAACGGCCGCCCGGTCGAGCGGCATGTCCTTGTCGATCGCGACGCAGGCGTTTTCGTGGATCAGCATCTGTTCGGAAAGCGCCGAGAGGTTGAGCATCTGATTCACCGGTTCCCCGCCCGCACGCGTAATGCGCGGGGGATCGTCCTTGCCGCGCCGCGTCGCTCCGCCAAGGCACAGCGCCATCCGGCCGGTGACGCAGAATTCGCACTGGCCGCAAAAGGCGCTCAGGCACGTGACGACATGGTCGCCCGGCTTGACTGTCCGCACTTCCGAACCCACCGCACGCACCACGCCTGCCGCCTCGTGCCCCGGAATGCAGGGCAGGGGATGCGGATAGGCGCCGTCGATGAAGTGCAGGTCCGAATGGCACAGCCCGCAGGCCTTGGTATCGATCAAGACCTCATGCGGGGCCGGATCGGAATACTCGACGTCTCCGATCACGAGCCCTTGGCCCGGGGTCTCCAGGATTGCCGCTTTCGCCATGTTTGGCCTCTCCCCCTGGTGTGCGCCTAGCGCGCGACGCCCATGTCGCCCGAACTGAACGCGCCGCCATCGTTGGCCGCGCGACCGGCACCGCCACGCAGGGCGTTGGCGGTCGGGCCTTCTTCGGGCACATGCTTGCCGAACTCCATCCGCGCGATCGAGCGGGCGTGGACTTCGTCGGGGCCATCGGCGAGCCGCAGCGTGCGCTGATGGGCATAGGCCGAAGCGAGGCCGTAATCCTCCGACACGCCGCCGCCGCCATGCGCCTGGATCGCATCGTCGATGATCCGCAGCGCCATGTTGGGCGCCTGCACCTTGATCATCGCGATTTCCTGCTTGGCAGACTTGTTGCCGACCTTGTCCATCATGTCGGCCGCCTTGAGGCAAAGCAGGCGGGTCATGTCGATATCGATGCGGGCGCGCGCGACGCGCTCTTCCCAGACCGAATGCTTGTAGATCGGCTTGCCGAACGCCTCGCGCTCCTGCAGGCGGCGGCACATCTTGGCGAGCGCCTCTTCGGCGACGCCGATGGTACGCATGCAGTGGTGGATGCGGCCCGGGCCGAGGCGGCCCTGCGCGATCTCGAAGCCGCGTCCTTCGCCAAGCAGCATGTTGGTGACGGGGACGCGCACGTCCTTCATCTCGACCTCCATATGGCCGTGCGGCGCGTCGTCGTATCCGAACACGGGCAGGTGACGGATGATGTTCACACCCGGCGTTTCGATCGGCATCAGCACCATCGATTGCTGCGCGTGGCGCTTGGCTTCGAAATCGGTCTTGCCCATCACGATCGCGACCTTGCAGCGCGGATCGCCGAGGCCCGAAGACCACCACTTGCGCCCGTTGATGACGTATTCGTCGCCATCGCGCTCGATCCGGGTCTCGATATTGGTCGCGTCGGACGAGGCGGTGTAGGGCTCGGTCATCAGGAAGGCGCTGCGGATCTCGCCGTTCATCAGCGGTTTGAGCCATTCTTCCTTCTGTTCGCGCGTGCCGTAGCGGTGAAACACTTCCATGTTGCCGGTGTCCGGAGCGGAGCAGTTGAACACCTCGCTGGCCCAGCCGATCCGGCCCATTTCCTCGGCACACAGCGCGTATTCGAGGTTGGTCAGGCCCGGCCCGTCGAATTCGAACGTGTCGTCGACATGGTGGTGGCTGTCATTGCGCGGCGGCATGAACAGGTTCCAGATGCCCGCTTCCTTGGCGAGCTTCTTCTTGTCCTCGATGATCTGGATGACCTTCCAGCGATCGCCCTCGGCGTCCTGAGACTTGTAGGTGTCCATGTTGGGGCGGACATGCGCTTCGATGAAGTCGCGCACGCGGTCGCGCCAATAGGCCTGGCGTTCTGTGGGTTCGAAATCCATGGGGGCGTTCCTCTCGTCGGTCCTGAATTGCAATCGAATCTGTTGCGCGCGACCGTGGCAGAGCACGGATGGCGCGCCAAGCTCTCATTTGTGCGCTAGCCCATGCCCGGAGCATGCGTTTCGGCTGCCAGGGCGGCGGCACGCGCGGCGATGCGAGCTTCGTGGTCTTCGCGGCTGATCGGAAAGCGACCGAGCCAGTAGGCGGCGATCAGTGCGAGGACGACGACCGCAATTCCGAAGGTAACGATCATGGTCGCCAGGACCTCGAACGGAACGGTTGCGGGATCGGCTCCCGTTTCGAGTTGCGAAAAAGCGATGATCTGCCCCGTCAGCGCCGCGCCCAGCCCGGTCGCGCATTTCTGCACCAGCCAGTTGCCCGAGTAGAACGCCGCTTCCGCCCGACGACCCGTGCGATCCTCGAACGCTTCGACGATTTCCGCGATCATGGACGATGCCGAGATCATGATGACCACCCCGAACATGTTCGAAAAGATCGTGAACCCGAAATACAGCGCGGTCGATGCAATCGTCCCGGTAGCGGGCCAGAAGCCGAGCACGAACATCGCGTAGGGTGCCAGCCCGATGACGAGCGCGGCGATTGCGCTGATTGCGGCGCTCTTCGGCTTGCCGAACCGGTGATGCATCGGTCCGACGATCAGAAACATGCCGATCACCGAAATCGCCAGTACTAAGGGGTATGCGGTCAGACCGTTGAGCCATTCGGGTGCCCGCTCAAATGTGACGCTGTCCAGCCGCCACACGAAGATGTTGAGATAGTTCGAGATCGAAAACGTCATTCCCTGGCTGATGTAGGCGGCGAGCCCACCGGCGGCGAAAACCAGAAATGCCTTTTCGCTGAAGGCTTCGTAGATTTCCGCGAAGGCATCCTTCAGATTGAACGGCGGGGGTTTAGTATCGGGCAGATGAGCCACGATGTGATGCTGCCCGATCGCCGAACCGAGCACAGCGATCGCCATCAGGATCGCGCCGAACGTACCGAACGCGGGATAGCCTTCTTGCTGGAGCAACCCGTTCTCGCCCGGCATGAAGACCGTATAGGCCAGCACCATCATCAGGATACCGCCCATCCAGCCCGAAAGGTAGCGATAGCGGAACAGCGTGGTGCGTTCGTGATAGTCGGATGTCAGTTCCGGGACGAGGCTGACCGATGGCACTTCGCAGGCGGACAGCAGGACGCGCACTGCGACCATAATGCCGAGCAAGCCGAGGGCAGTGGGTGCCTCTCCGCCCGGAGGAGACCACAGAACGACCCATGCGAACGCCAGTGGAATGGGCGCGGCGTAGAGCCACGGCAATCGTCGGCCCCAGCGCGTGTAGGTCCGGTCAGACATGTATCCGATGATGGGATCGACGAATGCATCGATCAGCAGTGCCGCAAGCAGGATCAGGCCGACGAGCCCTGCATCCATCCCGAGTACCTGGCTGTAATAGAACAGCAGGAAGAACAGAAAGCCGCCATCCTTCACGCCGAAAGCCACGGCTCCGAAGCCGTGAATCAGTTTGAGGCGCATCGGCAGTTTGCCCTCGATACGGCTCATAGGGCGTGACCGTGAATGACCACGCCAGCATCGAATCCCGGCACAAATCTCTCCTCAGCTCCCGTCCCGAACGTAAACGGCGAACGTTTCGCGTCAACGGAAACCGGGTGACGCTACGGAACGCTGCGCTCGTATTTCTGCGCTTGCAGGCACCCCGACTCATCCCATAACGTGAACGTCAAGTGGGAGCTTATCGAGAGGAGAGTCGGCATTATGTCCGATCTGGAAACATTCCGCACTGAAACCCGCGCGTGGCTGGAAGCGAATTGCCCGCCCGAGATGCGCGAGCCGGTGCGCGACGAGGAAGACGTCTACTGGGGCGGCCGCAACGCCAGCTTCAAGAGCGACGCCCAAAAGGCATGGTTCGAAGCCTGCCTCGCCAAGGGCTACACCGTCCCGGCCTGGCCCAAGGATTATGGCGGCGCAGGCCTGAACCCGGCCGAAGCCAAGGTGCTGCGGCAGGAAATGAGCCGCATCAATGCGCGCCCGCCGCTGTCGAGCTTCGGCATCTGGATGCTCGGCCCCGCGCTGCTGCATTTCGGCACCGAAGGCCAGAAGCAGCGCTTCCTGAACGAAATCGCGCGCGGCGAAATCCGCTGGTGCCAGGGCTATTCCGAACCGGGTTCGGGGAGCGATCTCGTCTCGCTTCAGACCTACGGCGAGGACAAGGGCGATCACTGGGTGGTCAACGGCCAGAAGGTGTGGACCTCTTACGCCGACAAGTGCGACTGGATCTTCTGCCTCGTCCGCACCGACAAGACCAACAAGTACCAGGGCATCACCTTCATGCTGTTCGACATGGCGAGCGAAGGCGTGTCGACCAAGCCGATCAAGCTGATAAGCGGCAATTCGCCGTTCTGCGAGACCTTCATGGAAGACGTCTCGGTGCCAAAGTCCTACGGTGAGGATGTTCCGGCCTATGTCGGTGAGATCAATCGCGGCTGGGACGTTGCCAAATATCTGCTCGGTCATGAGCGCGAGATGATCTCGGGCGCGGGCGGCGGCGATCGCACTGCGGCAATCGGTGCGGCGATGAAGCGTCACGCAGCAAAAGCCGGCGACGAGATCGACCCGGTGCTGCGTGCCGAGCTCGCGATGTTCGATGTCGACGCTCTGGCTTATGCCGCAATGGGCGAGAAGTTCCTCGACGAGATCAAGGTCGGCAAGGCGCATCCCGCTCAACCGAACATGATGAAATATGTCGGGACCGAGCTCAACAAGCGCCGCCACGAGCTGATGATGGCAACCGGAGGTTCGCGCGCGCTCGAATGGGAAAGCGACGAAACCGATGGTGGCAAGCCCTCGCGCAACTGGCTGCGGACCAAGGCGAACTCGATCGAGGGCGGAACGTCGGAAGTCATGCTCAACGTGATCTCGAAGCGCATTCTCGACCTGCCGGGATCGTAACAAATACAAAAGAAACCCTCGTCACCCCGGCGGAAGCTGGGGTCTAGAGCCACCAGCCCAGCGCCTGGCTGTCTGAGATCCCAGCTTTCGCTGGGATGACGAGATGGGAGAGGAAAAGAGCCAATGCCCCTTTATCACGACGACGATCAGGCCATGCTGGCCGACACGGCCACCAGCTTCATGGCCGAAGAAGGCAGCATTGCGAAACAGCTGCGCCACTGGCGCGATCGCGATTGCAAGGACGGTTTTGGCCACGAGCTGTGGAAGCAGATGGCCGAAATGGGCTTTACCGGGATGCTGGTGGGCGAGGATGATGGCGGGCTCGGCATGGGCCATGTCGAAGCCGGGATCGTACTCGAGGAAATCGGGCGCAACCTTACCCCGTCTCCGTTCCTGACTTCGTCGGTGCTGGCCGCGACCGCGCTCAAGCATGGCAGCAACGATCTCAAGGGTCGCTACCTGCCGGGCCTGATCGAGGGTGAAAGCGTGTTCGCCGTCGCGATCGACGAAACCGCCAAGCACCGCCCAAGCCGCATCGCCTGCCGGGCCGAAAAGTCTGGCAACGGGTTCAAGCTGACCGGCTCGAAGAGCTTCGTCATCCACGGCGCGAGTGCGGACATGATCGTGGTGGCGGCGCGCACCAGCGGTTCGGACGAGGACGCGGACGGGATCACGCTATTCGCCGTGCCGAAGGACGCCGCGAATATGAGCCATAACGCGGTGCGCCTCGTCGACAGCTCGGTCGCAACGCACACCAAGTTCGACGGGGTCGAACTCGATGGCGACGCGGTGATCGGCGAGGTCGATGGCGGTCGCGAAATTCTCAACGCTGTCCTCACCGCAGGCCGGGTCGGCGCTGCCGCCGAAGGCGTTGGCGTCGCGCGGGGCGCGATGGACATGACCATCGATTACCTCAAGCAGCGCAAACAGTTCGGCAAGCTGATCGGCGAATTCCAGGCGTTGCAGCACCGCGCCAGCCACCTCTATTCCGAAGTCGAGATCGCCCGCGCTGTCGTGATCAAGACCCAGCAGCTGCTCGACGGCGGCAGCGAACAGGCTGAACTGATGAGCTCGGTCGCCAAGGCCAAGGTCGCCAAGGCCGCCGGCCTTGCGGTCAAGGAAGGCGTGCAGATGCATGGCGGCATCGGCATGACCGACGAATACGATATCGGCCTCTACATGAAACGCGACCGGGCGCTGCAGGAATTCCTCGGCGATGCGTATTTCCACGCCAACCGGGTCGCCGAAATGAGCGGGTATTGATCATGGACCTTCAATCGCTCTTCAGCCTCGATGGCCGCGTCGCCCTCGTCACCGGCGGTTCGCGCGGGATCGGCAAGATGTTCGTCGAGGGCCTGCTCGCGGCCGGTTGCGCCAGAGTCTACATCTCGGCCCGCAAGGTCGAGCAGATGGACGAGACCATCGCCGAGTTCGGAGAGGACAAGGTAATCGGCATCCCCGCCGACCTGTCGCAGATGGAGGGTATCCAGCATCTCGCCGACGAGATGGCGAAGCGCGAGAAAAAGCTCGACATCCTGATCAACAATGCCGGGGCCGCATGGGGCCAGCCCTATCTCGAATTCAACGAGGCCGGCTGGCACCGGACCATGGACCTCAACGTCAAGACGCCGTTCTTCCTCACCCAGAAGCTGCACGACCTGCTGGTCGCGGCGGGCAAGGGCGACCACCCGGCCAAGGTGATCCACGTCTCCTCGATCGACGGGCAGCGGATCAATCCGTGGGAAACCTACGCCTACCAGGCATCGAAGGCGGGTGTGATCCAGCTGACCCGGCGAATGGCCGCGCGGCTGATCCAGGACAATATCGTCGTCACCACCATCGCGCCGGGCGCGTTTGCCAGCGAGATGAACAAGGCTGCCAAGAACGCGCCCGACGCCAGCGCTTCGATGATCCCCGCCAAGCGGATCGGCTCGGCCGAGGACATGGCAGCGGCTGCGATCTACCTGTGCAGCCGCGCGGGGGATTATGTCGTCGGCGAAACGCTCACCGTGGATGGCGGGGTGGTCAATGCCGCGCTGCCCAACATGTTCAACGATCCCTCCGGCGGCTGAGTCTCTCCCGCATGGGCTGGCACTCTCGCAGCGAGAGTGCCAGATTATCCTGTTGAATCAGGGCTTTGACAATATTGACCGCGTTTAAGCGTTTTGACAGCTTTTCCATGGTTTCATGATCGTTGAAGGAGCGAAGCGTTTATGGCGGATCGTGATTTCGAACTTCAGCTGAAGGGCTACGGCCTGCTGACGGCGGAAATCTTCTACTTCCTGCCGGACTACCCGTCGCTGTTGCAACAGTATGTCTGGCAGGAATACGACGAAGCACCTGATTACCCGGTTCTTTTCGGGTTTCTCGATCACTGGCGGCGTGAAATCGAGGCGGCGATCCACTCGGTCCGCATCGCGCACGACCGCTCGCTCGGAGCGCGAGAAATCCGCAAGGTCGATGGAGTGTTCACGCTGCAGTAGCGGCAGAAGCCCTGCCGCAGCGGTTCACGCCGCGTTGATCGGACATCGCCGAACTGATATCCGTTCGGCTATCGGGCGCAGAACATGTGCGGAGCCTCAAACAGGGCCCGTCGTTTTGGCGCGAGAGGCCCGATCGACATGCCATTCACCTTCACACCCGGCAACATCATCGTGGACGAGACGTCCGATTTCGCGGCGCGCGCGCACAGCGGATCGGGCACGGGCAACTGGCCGGACAGCCGCCAATGGCTCGACGCAATGCGATCGCTGCTGAATCTCGCGAACCGGAGCGTCGGTGCGAGCCAAAGCGTCGGCCATATTCTCCTTCGGCAGATCCAGCGGCATCGACCGGCAAACCACGAAGTGCGAATAGTCCGCAGCCCGGCAACGAGCTTTGAGGTCTGGACCGATGGCCCGATCCAAACGTCGACCCGGCCACCGCGATGGACGACCTACGTTACCTTCTCGCCGCACTCGGCCCGGACGCAAGGGATACCCCTGGGACCGAACGACAATGGCGTGTCGATCCTGGTTCACGAACTGACGCATGTGTACATGAACATGAACGGCGTGGGTGGGGTGCAAAGGCGGCGCGACGGAAGTCTGTCGGAAGTCGGTGCCTACGGCACGTCGGCCTATCCCAACCACAACGAATTCTGCGCCACGACGGTCCAGAACATGCACCTGTCCCAGCACGGGGTGGTCCTGATGGACGGCTATGGTGACACGGCCGACGATCCGCACATCGAATCGACGCCGGCGCAGACCAGCAGGCTCAGCAGCATGGGCAGGAGTGCGGTGACGCAATTCGACCGGGCCGGGTTTCTGGCCGCCAATCGCGTGCCGCTGGATTTCCTGCGGCGCAGGCTGCCGGACTTCACCCGGGCGCTCGGCCGACTGCCGATCCAGTTCAATCCGTTCGCGCCGTAGGATCTGTTTCTCTCGGGACGAGAGCCGTACGGTCGAGAAAACCGCGCCAGAGCGTTCGGGAGTGTTTCGGGGTGGGGGGCAGCGAATTTCGCAAGACTTTACCTGCCCCAGGCCCTGCCTCAGGGGCGTTACGCTCGCCTCTACCCGCCCATCAGCTCCCGTACGAACGGGATCAGCCCGGTCTGGCGCGTGCGCCGCATCCGTTCGGCATCGAGAATTTCGCACACACGTTCGAAGCACTCATCGACGTCGTCGTTGATCACGACGTAGTCGTATTCCGCCCAGTGGCTGATTTCCGCCCGGGCGCGTTCCATGCGGCTGTCGATCACGTCGTCGCTGTCCTGCGCGCGCTCTTCGAGCCGGCGGCGCAATTCGGTGAGGCTCGGCGGCAGGATGAAGACGCTGACCACGTCCTGCTGGTCCTTCTGGTAGAGTTGCTGAGTTCCCTGCCAGTCGATGTCGAACAGGTAATCCTGCCCGTCCTTGAGCCCGGCGCGGATATGCCCCTTGGGGGTGCCGTAGCGGTGGCCGAACACCTCGGCCCATTCGTAAAACTCGTCTTCGTCGATCATCCGGTCGAATTCGGAATCGTCCACGAAATGATAATGCACGCCGTCTTCCTCGCCCGGACGCGGCGGCCGGGTGGTCGCGGAAACCGACAGTTTGATATCGGGATCGGCGGCGAGCAGCATGCGGGACAGCGTCGTCTTGCCCGCGCCCGAGGGCGAAGACAGGATGAACAGCAAGCCGCGACGATGCAGCTTGTCGGTGGATTTGAAATCGGTGGTTCTGGCGTCGCCCATGGGCCCCGATGCCGCAAAGCGTGGGCGAAAATCAAGGGCGCGACATCGGTCCGCCCTCAGTCTTCCGCGATTTCCTTGCGCCGTCGGCGCAGCTGGAGCGCCCTGCCGCGATCGTACAGCGCCTTGAGAACGAGCCCTCCAGCCACCACGCCGAGGCCAACGGGTGACCGGGTGGCGAGCTTGCTCGCGCTGTAGAGCCCCAGCGTCGTGATGAGCGTGCGACCGTCGAGAAGCTCCTGCGCCTGTTCTTCGTTGTCGGCGCTGGCCTTGGCGACCCGCTGTTCGATCTTGCGGCGAAACAGCGTCGATGCACCGCGGATCACGATGTCGGCGATCAGCAGGTTGGTCGCGGGATTGGGGCTGGGGACGGTCAGGTTGCCGCGCGTGTCGTTCGCTTCGGCCTGCTTCACGAGCTGCTTCGAAAGGCGATCGGGGCGATGCTTGGCCATATCGTTCCTGACACGTTCGGGACCGGGGAGCGATCCGAAACGCTCGTCGTCACTTTTTCCGGCCGAAATCGACGGTTACGACGTTCGAACCGTCGCCGTCGTCTTCGGGATCGTCACCGTTCGAGACCGGGCGATCGCTCAAATCGTTCTCGGCGTCCTCGTGTTCCTCGGGTGCCAATTCCACGACTGAGGCCTGGAATTGCAGTCCGAAATCGACTGCCGGATCGACGAAGGCCGTGATCGCCGCGAACGGGATCGAAAGCTTGGCAGGGATCTGGTTGAACGACAGCCCGACCGAAAACCCGTCGTCCCGCACTTCGAGCTCCCAGAACTTGTTCTGCAGCACGATCGTCATCTCGTCGGGGAAGCGTTCGCGCAGGTGCGGCGGGATCGAGACGCCCTGCGCCCCGGTCTTGAAGGTGATGTAGAAGTGGTGATTGCCGGGCAGCTCGCTGCCGCCCTGCTCGATTTCCCCGAGCACGCGGCCGACCACGGCGCGCAGCGCCTCCTGAACGATCTCGTCATACGGGATCAGGCTATCGGGGGTCTCGTCGGTCATGACGCTGTGAATCGTGGCGAGGGTCGGGGCGCTGGTCAAGCGTTTCGTGATGCAGCTTGCATATTGTGCACCGGCTTGCGTCAGTGCACGACAGGCCTATAGCGCGGGACATGTCAACGAGCCCTGATATCGCCCCCCGTACGGGCACGATCGAGCGCAAGACCGCCGAGACCGCAATCGCGATCGCGGTCAACCTGGATGGCACCGGCGCTTATGAGGTTTCGACCGGGATCGGCTTCCTCGATCACATGGTCGAACAGTTCTCCAAACACTCGCTGATCGACGTAAAGATGACCGTGAAGGGAGACCTTCACGTCGACCAGCACCACACGACCGAGGATTCGGCGATCGCGCTGGGTCAGGCGCTGTCGGAGGCGCTTGGCGACAAGGCCGGGATCGGGCGCTACGGCAGCGCCTATTCGCCGATGGACGAGACGTTGAGCCGCGTCTCGCTCGACATTTCCGGGCGGCCGTTTCTGGTGTGGAAAGCGGGCTTCACGCAGGAAAGACTGGGCGAATGGGACACCGAGCTGATCGAGCACTGGTTCCACTCGGTCGCGCAGACCGCCGGGCTGACGCTGCATTGCGAATTGCTCTACGGCACCAACAATCACCACATCTGCGAGAGCCTTTACAAGGGGTTCGCCCGTGCGATGCGGATCGCGGTCGAACGCGACCCGCGCAAGCGCGGCGCGATCCCGAGCACGAAAGGGCAGCTCGGTGGCTGAAGTCGTCGCTCTCGTCGATTACGGCGCGGGTAACCTGCAATCGGTCTGCAACGCGCTGAAAACGGTCGGGGCCGAGGTCACCGTCACTTCCGATCCCAACATCGTACGCGCCGCGGATCGGATCGTGCTGCCCGGGGTCGGCTCGTTCAAGGCGTGCGCCAGGGGTCTGAGGGCGGTCCCGCACATGATCGAGGCGATGACCGAGCGGGTGCACATCGGCGGCGCACCTTTTCTCGGCATCTGTGTGGGCATGCAACTGCTGGCGGATCGCGGGCTCGAACACGGCACAACGAGCGGGCTTGGCTGGATTGCCGGCGAGGTGCACCGCATCCGACCCAGCGATCCCGCGATCAAGATCCCGCATATGGGCTGGAACGACGTCGCGATCATGCCGCATGCGCGGCGTCATCCGGTGTTCGAGAATGGCGAAGCGTATTTTCTCCATTCGTATCACTTCGCGGCGGACAATCCTGCCGACGTCGCAGCCATGACCGATCACGGCGAGGGGTTGGTCGCCGCAGTCGCGCGCGGCAATGTGCTCGGCGTGCAGTTTCACCCGGAAAAGAGTCAGGCCTTTGGCCTGGGAACGCTCGAACGGTTTCTGGAGTGGCAGCCGTGATCGTCTTCCCCGCCATCGACCTGAAGGGCGGCGACGTCGTGCGTCTGGCCGAAGGCGACATGGACCGCGCGACGATCTATGGAGACGATCCGGCGGCGCAGGCGATGCTGTTTGCCGATGCGGGGGCGGAGCATCTGCATGTCGTCGATCTCGACGGCAGCTTCGCGGGCGAGGGGCGGAATATTGAGGCGGTCAAAGCGATCGTCGAGCGTTTTCCCGGTCACGTCCAGCTCGGCGGCGGTATTCGCGACGCCAGGGCAGTCGAAGGCTGGTTCAACCTTGGCGTATCGCGCGTGGTGATGGGCTCGGCTGCGCTCAAGGACCCCGAATTCGTGAAGGACATGGCGAAGCACTGGGAAGGCGGGATCGTCGTCGCGGTCGACGCAAAGGACGGCATGGTCGCGACCGAGGGCTGGGCCGAAGTGTCCGACGTGCCGGTTGTGGATCTTGCCCGCCGGTTCGAGGATGCGGGCGTCGCCGCGCTGCTGTTCACCGATATCGGCCGCGACGGGCTGCTGAAGGGGGTGAACATCGACGCCACGGTCGAACTCGCGCGTAAGGTCGATATCCCGGTGATCGCCAGCGGCGGGGTGAAGGGCCTGGACGACATCCACGTCCTGTCGCTCCACGCGCACGAGGGGATCGAAGGCGTGATTACCGGGCGCGCGCTTTACGAGGGCAAGCTCGATCTCGCGGCGGCGATTGCGATGGGGGCGCGGGGGTGACTACAAAATCTCGTCATTGCGAGCGGAGCGAAGCAATCCATGGACCAATCGCGTCGACTCAGATCAACGGGCCATGGATTGCCGCGTCGCCTGCGGCTCCTCGCAATGACGAAATGAGTGAGATCGGAGCAGTGAACGCCACATGCGCCTGATGGGATTCCTCTTTCTCGGCCTGACCTTCCTCGCGGGGATCACGGTCGGCACGATCGAATACGCGATGATCAATGTCGTGGTGTTCCTCGCGCTGGCGCTGCTGGTGGTGAAGTTCGTGGAGCCGCGCTTCGGCACCAACGGACTGGTCTACGGGATGGCGGGCGCGTTCTTCGCGAGTTTCCTGTGGCCCCATGCGATGATTGCCTTTGCCGACGATTGCGAGGGCGATGAATGCCTCGCTCCCGAAGGAGAAGTGACTGTGGTACTGATGCCGGTATGACAGTCCGTATCCGCGTCATTCCCTGTCTCGACGTCGCCGATGGGCGCGTGGTGAAGGGCGTCAATTTCGTCGATCTGAAGGATGCGGGCGATCCGGTCGAGCAGGCGCGCGCCTATGACGCGGCGGGGGCGGACGAGCTGTGTTTCCTCGACATCTCCGCCACGCATGAGGGGCGCGGGACCTTGCTCGATATCGTCCGGCGCACGGCAGAGGTGTGCTTCATGCCGCTGACCGTGGGCGGCGGGGTCGCGTCGGTCGCAGATGCGCGCGCGCTGCTGCTCGCCGGGGCGGACAAGGTCGCGGTCAACAGTGCGGCGGTGAAGCGGCCCGAGCTGGTCGCGGAAATCGCGAAGAAATTCGGTAGTCAGTGCGTCGTGGCGAGCGTCGATGCGCGGCGCCAGGATGCAGGTTCTTGGGAAATCTTCACCCATGGCGGACGCAAACCGACCGGGATCGACGCGGTCGAACATGCGGTGAAGCTGGCCGACCTCGGCGCAGGCGAATTGCTGGTCACCAGCATGGACGGCGACGGGACCAAGGCCGGCTACGATCTCGAGCTCACCCGCACCATTGCCGACGCGGTCGGCGTCCCTGTGGTCGCCAGCGGCGGGGTCGGCACGCTCGATCATCTGGTCGAAGGCGTGCGCGACGGCCATGCCAGCGCGGTGCTGGCTGCCTCGATTTTCCATTTTGGCGAATACTCGATCGCCGACGCACACCAGGCGCTGCGCGATGCAGGCCTGCCCGCGCGCGGCGATTGAAGGTTTCAATTATTGAAACTTCGTCATTGCGAGCGTAGCGAAGCAATCCATCACCTGACGTTTGCACCAAGCACCTCGCATCGGTCGATGGATTGCCGCGTCGCTTCGCTCCTCGCAATGACGAGACTTCAAGTGTCCGAAATATTAGCGCGCCTTGAAAAGACGATAGCCCATCGGGCCGCATCCTCGCCTGACGAAAGCTATGTTGCGCGGCTCAACGCGAAGGGCCTGCCCAAGATCGCACAGAAGCTCGGCGAGGAAGCCACCGAAGCGGTGATCGCGGCGGTCTCCGGCAGCAACGAGGAACTGGTGGGCGAAAGCGCCGACCTGCTGTTCCACCTGCTCGTGCTGCTCGACGCCAAGGGGGTGTCACTCGATCATGTCCTCGCCGAACTCGAGCGGCGCGAAGGGCTGTCGGGCATCGAGGAAAAGGCCAGCAGGAGCGAATAGACCATGCCGATCGATCCGACGCTTCCCTATGACGACGACAATATTTTCGCCAAGATCCTGCGCGGGGAAATTCCGTCTAAGACAGTCTACGAGGACGACTGGGCTTTCGCGTTCGAGGATATCAACCCGCAGGCCGAAGTCCACACGCTGGTGATCCCCAAGGGCAGATATGTCAGCTGGGACGATTTCTCGACCAAGGCTTCGGATGCGGAAATCGGCGGTTTCGTGCGTGCGGTGGGCGAAGTGGCGCGGATGAAGGGCCTGGTCGAGCCGGGATACCGACTGCTCGCCAATGTCGGCGCGCACGGCGGGCAGGAAGTGCCGCATTTGCACGTCCACATCTTCGGCGGGCAGCCCCTTGGTCCGATGATCATGCGGCTTTAGTTTGTTTTTCCGCACGCCATCCGGCGTGCGAAATCCTCGCTCATGCGACCTGAGGGTCGCGTCGCTGCGGGCGGGCGGTCGCCCTTGCGGTCGCTGTGCGACCGATTTTTCGCTTCAGATCGACTCGGAAACCGCTCGTTTCGCCGCCGTTCAGGATATTGATGGAAATGGCGGCTTTGCAGCGATTCCTCGCTGCGCTAGGTGGCTCTCGCAATGGTTAACCCCAACCCTCCCGGTGGCGTTTTCGACGGTTCGCGGCATCTCTATGCCGTGCGCGTCTATTACGAAGACACCGACCTGTCGGGCATCACCTACCACGCGAATTACTTGCGCTGGTTCGAGCGCGCCCGATCCGACCTGCTGCGCATGCTCGATATCGACCAGCGCGCCGCGATCGAAGCCGGTGAGGGCGCCTATGCGGTCACCGAGATCCACATCAAGTATCTGGTCCCGGCCAAGCTCGACGACGATATCGTGATCGAGACCACCTGCCACGACCTGGGCGCGGCGAGCGTGCGGATGGAGCAGGTCTCGCGCCGGGGCGACGAGGTGCTGGCGAGTGCGCAGGTGCGCGCGGCGTTCCTGACGCCCGACGGCCGGCCGCGCCGCCAACCCGCCGACTGGCGCTCATCCTTTCGCAACTTCATGAACCACGGGAATTCCTGAACCCATGCCTTTCGATCTCCTGGCCGCCGCAGCCCCCACCCGGCTCGACCCGGTCGAACTGTTCCTCGACGCCGATATCGTCGTGCAGGCGGTGATGGCGGGGCTGATCCTCGCCAGTATCTGGGTGTGGACGATCATCGTCGCGTTCACGTTGCGGATCGGCGGTCTCGAGCGGCGCTCGCGCCATTATGAAGCCGATTTCTGGGAAACCACCGACCGCGACGCGGTGTTGACCAAACAGCAGCGGCGGGAGGTTCCGGCTGCACGGGTGGCCGCTGCCGGTCTCGACGAGTGGAAGCGGTCCAAGGCCGGGCCGTCGATCGACCGTGCCGCCGCGCGCGACCGGATCAACGCGGCGATGGAAAGCCAGGTCGCACTGGAAGCCGACGAGCTTGCCGACCGGCTGGGCTTTCTCGCGACCACCGGTTCGATCGCGCCGTTCGTTGGCCTGTTCGGCACGGTTTGGGGCATCATGAACAGCTTCTTCCAGATCGGATCGCAGGAAAGCTCGTCGCTCGCGGTGGTCGCTCCGGGGATTTCCGAGGCGCTGTTTGCGACCGCGATCGGTCTGTTCGCGGCCATTCCGGCGGTGATCGGATACAACCGTTTCTCGGGCCGGGTGAACCGTTATGAGGCCCGTCTTCAGCGCTTCGCAGACAAGGTTCATGCGGGCCTGAGCCGGGATCTGGATAGAGCGTGATGAGCAAGTCGCCACATCCGTTCGTGTCGCGCGAAGTCGAAACACGCTCGCGCCAACGGTTCTCGACTTCGCGCGAACCGAACGGAGGGTTTGGCTGATGGCCATGGGTCTCGCCTCCTCCCGCCGTGGTTCCGGTCGCCGTTCCCGCCGCGCACCGATGGCGGAGATCAACGTCACGCCGTTCGTCGACGTGATGCTGGTGCTGCTGATCATCTTCATGGTCACCGCCCCGCTGCTCGCGGTCGGCGTACCGATCGATCTGCCCGACAGCCGCGCCAATCCCGTCGAACAGACGCCCGAGCAGGTCACCGTGTCGATCGATGGCGAGGGGCGGATCTATATCGACGACAGCCCGGTCGAAGTGGGCGGATTTCCCGAAGCGCTGGCGGCGATCGGCAGCGGCGCGGACGGTCAGCAGCGCAAGATCGTGCTGCGCGGCGACCGCACGCTCGATTACGGGCGGGTGATGGCCGTGATGGGGGAGCTCAACCGGGCGGGCTTTACCTCCATCGAACTGGTCACCAGCGGTTCAGTTACACCGCCATAGCGCTTGCACAGCATGGGAGAGACCGCGACATTTCGCCCTGAGGACAAGGCCGGCCTGCTGGTCGCGCTGGTGCTGCACGTCGCAGTGGTGGCCCTGTTGCTGTTCCAGCCCGCTCGTGACGAGATCGTCTTGATCCCGGAGCGCATGACCGTCAGCCTGGCCAGCGACGTCAGCCTCGAATCGACTGCGCCCGACCCGGTGCCGGAAAGCCGCGCCGCGATTGCCCCGACGCTGGGCGAGGAAGTGGCCCCCGATCCTGTTTCAGAGCTGCGTGAAGCGACCCCCGAAGCGCCACCGCCCTTGCCCCCGCGCACCGCCGCGACCGCGCCGCGCACGCAACCGACGACCTCGCCGCGGCAGCCGGCCCGCACGCCGCCACGTGCAACGCCGACCCAGCGCGCGGCCAATTCCGGCGGCAGCCGCATCGGCGAGGATTTCCTGCCCGGACAGGGCGGATCGACCACCACCACCGAAACCCGTATCCCGGCCTCGCAGATCGGTTCGAGCGCCAAGGCAAGTATCCAGCAGGCTTTGGCCCGGCAGGTGAAGCCGCACTGGTCTGCACCGCAGGGTGTCGATGTCGATCAGCTGGTTACACTTCTCGATTTCGACCTGAACGAAGATGGCAGCCTGAAGGGTCGACCGCGACTGCGTGCACAGTCGGGTGTCTCCGATTCCAATCGTCCCCAGGCAAGCCGACATGTCGAGAACGCCATCCGCGCCGTGCAACTCGCCGCGCCGTTTGACCTGCCCGACGAATATTATAACGCGTGGAAGTCGATCCGCGGCGCCCGCTTCGATAGGAACCTGTCACGATGAAAGTCAGTCTGATCGCCCTAACCCTGCTAACCACGGCGTTTTCGAGCGCGGCGCTGGCGCAGAACCAGGATCTCGGTGGCCCGGTAGGCGAGGGCGGCGAGGTCGAAACGACCGGCACGGCGGCGTCCGGCGAACAGGGTGAGGAGGAAGGGCTCAGCTTCACCGTCACCGACGAAAGCGCGTGGTCGGATATCGGCATCGCAATCCCCGCCTTTGCGACCGATCGCGATCGCCCAACTCCGGCGAATTCGGGAGGGACGGGCGCATTGGGCCGCGAAGTGGCGCGCGTCATCACCGCCAACCTCCAGAACAACGGCCTGTTCAAGCCGACCGGCCCGGACAGTCTGCCGAGCCCCAACTTCCCGCAGATCACCGCGCCTTCGTGGACCACCTGGAGCGGGCGCGGCGCCGAGATGCTGGTCCACGGCTATGTCAGCTCTCGCGACGACGATCGCCTGGTGGTCGGCTGCTATCTCTACGACGTCGCGCTCAAGAACGAGCTGATCCGCGAAGGCTGGGTCGTGCGCCCGGCCGACTGGCGCCGCGCTGCGCACAAATGCTCCGACCTGATCTACGCGCGGCTGACCGGCGAAAGCCCGTTCTTCGACAGCCGTATCGCCTATATCGCGGAGACCGGTCCGAAGGACAAGCGAGTCAAGCGGCTCGCGGTGATGGACAGTGACGGCGCGAATCACCGGTTCCTGACGCTCGGCAGCGCGACCGCGCTGACGCCGCGCTATTCGCCGGACTATTCGAAAATCCTCTACCTCTCCTATGTCGACGGCAACCCGCGCATCTATGTCTACGACATTGGCAGCGGGCAGCAGACGCTGGTGACCGAGAATCGCAACCCCACGCTGGCACCGCGCTGGTCTCCCGATGGACGTCACATCCTCTATTCGATGGCGGTGGCGGGCAACACCGACATCTACCGTGTCCCGGTTACCGGCGGGCAGAGCGTGCGGCTGACCGATACGCCGGGGATCGATATCGGCGGGTCCTATTCGCCCGACGGCAGCAAGATCGTATTCGAAAGCGACCGCTCCGGCTCGCAGCAGTGCTATGTCATGGATGCCAACGGCACCAATCAGCGCCGGATCAGCTTTTTCGGCGGGCGTTGCGCGACACCCGAATGGAGCCCGCGCGGAGACCAGATCGCCTTCACCCGCATCGCCGGCGATTTCAACGTGGCGGTGATGACCCCGGGCGGCGGGGGCGTGCGCGTGCTCACCAATGGCTGGCAGGATGAGGCCCCGACTTGGGCGCCCAACGGCCGCATCATCCAGTTCTTCCGGACCGAACGAAATTCGGGCCGGTCATCCCTGTGGCAAGTCGACCTGACCGGTCGCAATGAGAGGAGACTGCCGACGCCGGTGGACGCGTCGGATCCGGCATGGGGCCCGATCCGGCCCTGAACAGCGTTCAATCATTCAACCGGACCGGCAAATCCTTCTCGCACATCCGGTCCGTTTAGGGAGTAGCACCATGACCAACCGATTTTCCCGCAAGGCCGCTTTCGTGGTCGCAGCCTCGGCGCTTGCGCTCGGGGCTTGCGCAAAGAAGCCCCCCGAAGAGCTCCCGCCGGCACCGGTCGATACGATGCCGACCCCGGCTCCGACGCAGACGCAGACCCAGTCGGGGCCGGTCGTCGGCAGTCAGGCGCATTTCGAAAACGCCGTCGGCAGCGCGACGGTGATCTATTTCGATACCGACCGCTTCAATATCGACAGTCAGGATGCCGCCGCGCTGCAGGCACAGGCGCAATATTTCGCGCGCTTCCCGCAGCTGACATTCACCGTCGAAGGCCATGCCGACGAGCGCGGGACGCGCGAATACAACCTCGCGCTGGGCGAGCGTCGGGCCAATGCAGCCAAGAACTATCTTGTCAGTCTGGGCGTGTCGGCCGACCGTATTCGCACGGTCAGCTACGGCAAGGAGCGGCCCGTGGCGCTCGCATCGAACGAAAGCGCTTGGGCGCAGAACCGCCGCGCAGCGAGTGTGATGATCAACTGACGGGTTGAGAGGAGATCAGCCGGGCAGGCCGGGCGCGAGCTCGGTCTGCACCACGGCTACGGGCGTGGATTCGGCGCTGTCGAAATCATCCGACACGGTCACCAACACGCACAGGCCCGCCAGCGCAATCACTGAAAAGACGCTTGAAATGGCAAGTTGCTGGCTCATGTCGCTCCCTTTGTGCGGTCGCCGGTAACGGCAATATGTGAACAGTCTGTTGCAATGCAACATTTCAACGCGAAACCTGTTCCCATTTCTTTGCATTCGCTGCCAGGTCGCCTAGATTAGCGATGCTATGCGCTCGACCAACGTCATTCCTGCTGTACGCCACGGCGAATTCCGGTGAGCCGGGTGAAACGCTCGAACGACTGGGGCTTCCCGCGCTGGCGGGGCTACGATGCCTCGCGTGAAGCCACCACGGTGCGGCTGTGCGACCGGCACGGCTGCGAAGAACGGGGCGATTGCCCGGCACCCAAATCCCCCAACAACCCCGAGCGCTGGCACTTCTGTCAGAAGCACGCCGCCGAATACAATTCGAAGTGGGACTATTTCGAAGGGCTGGAAAAGGCCGAGGCGGAAGAGCGCGCCAAGGCCGAACGGGCCGAGAATGCCGGCTATGCCGAAAGCGCGCACTACGGCTGGGCCGGATCGGGCGACGGGTCGCGCAGCGCGGATGAAATGCGCGCGCTCGAACTGCTGGAGCTTGAGGCGGACGCCGATTTCCCGACGATCAAGCGGGCGTATCGCGCCAAGGCCAAGGAAGTGCACCCCGACGTGAAGCCCGGCGACGAGAAAGCCGCCAAGCAGTTCCAGGCGCTCCAGGTATCCTACGAAGTGCTCCGCGCTGCCGAGGAACGGCGTGAGTGGAAGGGGTAGGGCGCGAGGCTGCTATTTGGAGCCCGGCCCGGCAAATCCCTTCCCTGCCGAATTGATCTCCGGCGCCGGGTTGTCGTTCCACCACGCCACATCGGTCCATGGCCGCGCGTCGACTTCGTGAGTCCAGCAATTGCGTGGCTGCTGTGCGAGGTGCCAGTAGGTTTCGGCCAGCGCGCCGGGATCGATCACGCCGTCCTCGCCCTTCGCCGCCTTGAACGGCTCGAACTTATCGCCGAGCAGCTTGCCGAGCGTATCGGGCGCATCGACCGCGCCGTCGACCACGATATGCGCGACATGGATGCCTTGCGGACCGAATTCGGCGTTCAATGTCTGGCACAGCATCCGCCGCCCGCCCATCGCGGCGGCGTGGCTGTGCTGGCCGGCATTGCCGCGCACGGCTGACGTTGCGGAAGTGACAAGCAGCGATCCCTTGCCGCGCTCCACCATTGCCGAGAAGGCGGCATGGGCCAGACGGAACACGCCGTAGCAGCCGAGCCGCCAGCCCAGTTCGAACGTCCGGTGCGGGGTGTCGTGCAGTGTGCGGTTCCCGATCTGCGCGCCGAGATTGTAGAGCGCGACCTCGATCGGGCCGATGTCGCGCTCGACCCGCTCGACCAGTTCTTCGATCGTGCCGTCTTCCGCGGCGTTGAGGAGCGTGCCGCTTGCACTCCCGCCCGCAGCGTCGATCTCGCCGACCAGCCGGGCCAACCCGTCTTCATCGGAGCGCCTTGCGAGGACTGCGTGATATCCGCCCGCCGCGAACCGGGCGGCGGCATGGCCGCCAATCCCCGCTCCTGCACCGATGACGAGAAAGACAGGTTTGCGCTTATCGGTCATCTCCGGAACTCCTTGCATGATTGCGCTGCGCCACCGTGGCCTTTTGGGAATAAGCGATTGAACGTGCTATCACAAATCGAAGGCCATCCGCGTTGTTCATAAAAGTATACGTAAAGATGAACAAATACTGCCGATGCTATTCAGCGTCGGGGCACGGATGATCCGGCATAGCCGTGTGCGTCGTCGGCGATAGGGCAAATCAATCACCCGCCGGGTCAGGCAGGGGTCGCATCCTTATCCATCCCCAAGGGGGACGATGGAGGAAGTATGCGCAATTCAACGCTGGCAGCAGCGCTCTGCACCGGCCTGATGGCCACGGCGATCGCGCTTCCGGCACCCGCGCTGGTTCAATATGCAATCGGAATGGACCGCGACGACCGCAATCAGGTCGAACCGCGTGAATGGGACGAAGGCGACGTGGTCTTCGTCAATCGCAAGGGCGATGACTGGTGGTACGCCGCCAAGATCACAGGCCGCGCCGGTCCCGACTACACCGTCCAGTTCCAGCACGGCGAAACCGGTCAGGCCAGTGCGGTCCACATCGCATCGGTGCGGCTCGAGATCGGCGACCGCATCGAGATCCGCGGCTTCGGCAACCGGTTCGTGCCGGCCACTGTCGGCGGGCGAGCCGACCTCAGGTACGGCTTGGTCATCGGCCCGCACGAACGCGGCAAGCGCTACGCGATGGTTCCGGGCAGCTACCGGGTGACGACCCAGCAATTGCTCTCGCCACCCCCACCGCCCCCTCCGTCGATCGAGAACACGGTCAAGGTCTGCAACCAGAACAGCGAGACCGTGCATTTCGCGCTGCATTACTACCTGTTCGACTACGCAGGCTTTTCGGAAGGCTTGTGGAGCGTCGCTCCGGATCGCTGCATGGTCGTCGACCTGGGCGAGCGGCGCAGCGCGCTGGGTTTCGATGGCTCCTATTTGGGCGGTACCGTCCACATCTATGGCGAGACCGACGGCATCCTCGGCAGAGCGATCAAGAAATCCTGGCCGCGCAACGACACCGGCGTCGACGGACGTGCAAGAGATATCGATCGTCACTGCATCGGCACCGATCCTGATCTCAAATTCGCCCATCGCAGCGGGCCGAGATCACCCGACGATCGTATCCGGGTGAATTCGCCGGGCTGCGTCGGGAGTTTCCAGATCGAAGGGATGGTTAAGCTGCGCGCGAATGCGCAGGGCCAGCACTACTACGCTTTTGAGGGCTTCTGATGCCCGAACTTCGGCCACCAGGACACAACTGCAAGAGGGGACTGTCAATGAACATCAAGGACCTGAAAATCGCCGGATCGCTTGTTGCTGCCATCGCATTCACTGCCTGCGCACCGCCATCGCCCGATATGCCGGTCGGCGACACGATCGAGAGCGCCGGCAGGGACGAGCCCGATCCGATTCAGGTCTTCGATCCGGAACGCGTGGTGGTCGGTGGTCTCGGTTTCGACGGTGGCGAATATTCCGCAATCAAGCTCGGGCTCTATTCGCCCGGACCCGGCCCCGTCTACCTGATCGATTCGCAAACCGGGACGGTGATCGAGGAGCTTGGCGAAAGCTGGTTCTTCGACCGGGTCATATCGATCAAATGGACCCAGGGCGAGGAACCCGAATATTGTCCGTCGATCGAAGTCCGCGCCGAATTCTACGTCGGGGCAGGCCCGACCGCAGCGCAGAATTTCGAGGTCGCCTACCTTATCCAGCCCAGCAGATCCGGTATCGTCGACGTGCGCATGATTGAGGAATAGCGCGGGTCTCTGACGGGGGGTGGAGGCGGTCTGGTTCAGACCGCCTCCAATGCCAGTTCGAAATCGGCGATCAGATCGTCGGCGTCCTCGATCCCGATGCTGATCCGCACCAGATTGTCGGTAATGCCGAGCGCTGCCTTGCGCGCGTGCGGAACCGACAGGTGCGTCATCGATGCCGGGTGGCTCGCGAGCGTCTCCGTACCGCCGAGGCTGACCGCGAGCTTGGCGATTTTGAGGTTGTCGAGGAACCGGAAGCATTCCGCCTCGCCGCCCTTGATGAAGACGCTGAAGGTCGATCCTGCGCCGAGGCAGTGCCGGTCATAGATGTCCTGCTGGCGCGCATCCTCGATCATGCCGAGATAGCCCAGCCCTTCGACCTTTGGGTGGCGCTTCAGGAAGGCGCAGACCTTCGCCGCGTTCTCGCCCGCGCGCTGCATGCGCAACTCGACCGTTTCGAGCGAGCGCAGCAACATCCAGGCGGTGTTGGGGTCGGTGATCCCGCCCATCGTGTTGCGCAGCGCGCGGATCGCGTCGATAAACCGCTTCTTGCCCGATACGCTTCCCGCGACGAGGTCGGAGTGGCCGCCGACATACTTGGTCAGCGAATACACGACGAGGTCCGCGCCGTGCTCCAGCGGGCGCTGCCACAGCGGGCCGAGGAAGGTGTTGTCGATCGCGATCGGGCAGCGATCCGCATCGAAGTGCTTGTCGCGCGCCGCTGCGACCGCCTCGACATCGACCAGCGCGTTGGTCGGGTTGCCAGGGCTTTCGAGGTAGATCAGCGGCACTTCGCCGCCCTGCGCCTCGGCCTGCGCCTTGGCCTTCTCCATGACTTCGTTGAGCTGCTCCGGCGTCGCGCCGGCGGGGAAATCGACATAGGTGACGCCGTATTTGCTCATCGTCTTGGCGACGAAACCCTCGCTCGCGGCGTAGAGCGGGCCGGAGTGGACGATCACGTCGCCCGCCTTGCACGCAGCCAGCATCAGGATCGCGATCGCAGTCATCCCGCTGGAAAAGCTCAGCGCCTCTTCCGCCCCGTCCCATATCGCGAGCCGGTCTTCGAGGATTTCTTGGTTCGGCGCATTGAAGCGCGAGTAGACAAGCCCTTCCGCGCCGCCTTCCCGCTGGCCGGTGATGCCTTCGAAATGCCGCTTACCCGCCGCCGCATTCTCGAACGCGAAGGTCGAGGTGAGGAAGATCGGGACCTTGAGCGATCCTTCGGACAGGGTCGGGTCGAAGCCGTAGCCCATCATCAACGTGCTGGGCTTCATCGGCCGCCCGTTGATTGTGGTGACGGGATCCTTGGGCTTGCGGCGAGGCGTGGGAGTGTCGGTCGCGTCGATAGCGTCGGTCATGTGCCGAATACCTTCCTATGCATGCGCTCCCAGGAAGGCAGGAGCCGTTTGGGTCCGGGCGGGGCGCCCGCTTCTAACCTCCGCAGAAGCGCCTCTCCCCACCGGCCCGTGCAATGGCGCGTGAATAAAGCAGGGTAGTTTCAGGTGCAACCTGTCTGGACGCCGATCTGCACGGAGCAATCTCAGAATGCCGCAATTGCCCACACCATCCCGACGATCAGCCCGATCCCGATCAGGTCGAGCACCAGCCCGGCGCTTACGAGCCGCTCGATCCTGAGCCGTCCGGTCGACCACGCAATCGCATTGGGCCCGGTTCCGGCTGGGAGGATGAAGCCCCAACTCGCGGCGAGCGCGGCGGGCATCGCAATCAGGATTGCATTCTCGCCCAGGCCCAGCGCGGCGGCCAGGCTCGCGACCACCGGAATGATCGCGCTGGCGGTTGCCACGTTGCTGGCGAATTCGGTCACCAGCACCACCATCGCGACGATCGCGAGCGCCATGAGGATCAGCGGCACCGCCTCGAGCGGAAGCAGTGCATTGCCAAGCCATGCTGCGAGGCCGCTCGCCTGCATCCCGGCAGCCAGCGCGAGCCCGCCGCCGAACATCAGGATGACGCCCCACGGCGCGCGGTCGGCCTCTCTCCAGATCAGCAGCGGCCGGCCCGTGCCGTCGGGCAGCAGGAACAGCGCCAGGGCGGCGAGCACGGCGATGGTCCCGTCGGTCCAGCTGTCTTCGGGCAGCAGCGGCGCGACCCAGCGCTGGCTCATCCACAGGATAAAGGTGATGGCGATGATCGGCACCAGCCGCTTTTCGGCGCTCGACCACGGGGCGTGATCGTCGATCGCCTCACGCGCGGCGCGCACGTCGAACGGGTGGGCCGCGACGCGCTGGACCCGCGCGATGATGAATGCGGCGAGCGGAACGCCGACCAGCACAATGGGCGCGCCAAACGCCATCCAGCCCGCAAAGGTAATCTGCAATCCGATCATGTCGTCGAGCAGCGCGACCGCGATCCCGTTGGTGGGCGAACCGACGATGGTGCCGAGCCCGCCGATGGTCGCGGCGAAGGCGATGCCCATGGGGAGCGCGCCTGCCAGTCCGTCTTGCTGGTCGCCGTCGAGGCCACCACCCGACAAAACAGCCAGCGCCATCGGCATCATGATGAGCGCGGTCGACGTGTTGGAAATCAGGTTCGATAGCAGCGCCGCCGAGATCATGAAGGCGAGCAGCAGCCGCGTCGGTCCCCCGGTGGTGCCGATCGCCTTGAGGATCGCCAGGCTCAGCCGCCGGTGCAGCCCGGTGCGCTCGATCGCCAGCGCGATGAACGCCCCGCCCAGCAGCAGGAACAGGATCGGCGCGTAATAGGCGCTCGCCGCCTCGCGCGCACTCATCACTCCGCACAGCGGCAGGATCAGGAACGGCAACAGGGCGGTGGCGGTGAGCGGGATCGCCTCGGTCATCCACCAGGCCGCCATCCAGACCACCAGTCCGGCGACGAGCCATGCTTCACCATCCATCCCGGCAGGAGGCGATGTCAGCGCGGTGATCGCAAAGGCAAGCGGACCGAGGATCAGCCCGATCCGGCGGGCAGTCATGACGGGATTCCCCCTAGGCGTGAATGCCGTATGGGTTACCAACCCGGCGGGCGGATCGACAAGGGCGCGGCAGGCACCACCCCCGGAAGATTATTCCACTCCCTTCGTCTCGCCTCGATCGTAAGCGCCCTCGCCATTGATCACATGCAGGTGCGTACGCCGTGCCCGCTTTGCCGGTCGATCTTCTGCGCGCACTTCTTGATCAGGCGCTGAGTCGCCGGATTGATGCGGATTCGCTGCGGAAGGCAGCTCCGGACGTCTGGCGTGACAAAGTTCTGGTCCGAGCATTCCACGCAAAGAGCGTCGAATCCCGGATTGCGCTCGCCGCGCGCGAGATCGGCTCCTCCGGGTTCGAGCACGCGACCCAACGATCGCCGTGCCATATTCGACCCCCGGACTTTTGCAGCCCTATTCGACCTCTCCCTTGTCCCGGGAGTCGCCGGGCAGATTGATATTGCTGAACGTGACCGTGCCGGTGCGCAGACCTTCGCGCTCCATATACTCGAATTTCTGCTGCCGCTGCGCCAGCAGCGCCGAGACCCCGCGGCCAAGCTGCCCGTTGGAGAACCACGCATTGGCGCGCGCTCCGCCCGACAGGTCGGCGATGTCATGTTCGTAAACGCTCGCATCGACCCGGTCGGTCCGGTCGAGAATTTCGGCTACGTCCTGATTGGCGTAGTCGCCGATATGGCTGCGAAGGTCGCGCTCGAAATCGCCGAAGTAGAACGGCGCCGCTTCGGCAAACACGGTCGAAACCTGCATCGTCCCGCCATATTTCTGCACGCCGCGCAGCGAATTCACGAATTCGCGCGCGCTGCGATCGAGCAGGTTCGAGATTTCAGCGGCCTGGAACGCCTTGCGCTGCAACGCAGGGCCGCCGATTTCGCCGCGCCAGAAGCCGTAAATCACCTTTGGATTGCGCCAGTTGGGATAAACTATCCGCGTGCGAATGTCCCTGGGGCTCAACGCGATGCCGCGCACGGTGATGAATTTCGCCTCGTCCAGCGGTACGCCGTCGAGCAGGATTTCGCGCGGCTGGCGGATCGGCCATGCGCGCGCGATCTGTTCGACCATCGCGACATTGTGCAGGTTCATCCAGTAGGCGAGCTGTTCGTTGCGTGGCAGCGACTGGATGTCGAGAGTGTCGGCTACGCTTTCGAGATCGCGGCGATACTCGGTGAAACTCGCCTTTACCTCGTCGTTCATGAATGTGAAACCGACCAGCGACCCTTCGAGGCGATAGCGCGAATTGTGCCCGAACCGCCGCCGGGTACCAAGCGCGTTGTCGAACTCCTGCGGCTTCTTGCGCAAGGATGGGCCCATCGAGACCACGAGATAACTGAGCGCTTCGCTCCAGATCGAATAATCGATCGTATGGTCGATGGGATTGCGGCCCGGAGCGAACATCGCGAGCGGTTCGGTGCTGTTGGCCAGGGTGTCCTGCGACGATGGTTCCGAGTTCGGCGCTTGTGTGGACGGAGCAAGCAGCCCGCTCTGAACTGCGGAATCACGGGCCCCTGCCGGACCGGTCACCAGAGCAATTGCGGCGGCAATTCCTGAAGCCCTGACCATGCAGGCGCGCAGCTGTACGTGCATTCGATATCTCCACCGACCGATAAGCCCTTGTCGCGCAAGGATTGTGTCGGGGCAAGTTGTAACATCAGATGAACGCCACATGAAAAGCGGGCCGCCGACTCGTGGTCGGCAGCCCGCACCAGGTTTCAGTCGTCGAAGGCGCCGGTCTATTCGACCTGGCCGTCATTTTCGCCTTCGTCGGGCAGTTTGATGTTGCTGAAGGTCACAGTCCCGGTCCGCCCTTCGCGGATGATCTTCCTGAACTTTTCTTCGCGCTGGGCCAGCAGCCGGGCCATGCTCTGCGGAATACGGAAGCTGGCCGAAACGCCTTCCGCGGACTGGATGTTCTGGTAGGTCGGCTCGCGCAAACCGCCCGCCAGATCGGCGATGTCGTATTCGCTGATCGAAGCGCGGGTCGCGGTTGTGGCGGCGAGAATCCCCCGTACTTCCTCTTCAGCGAACTCGGCGAGATGCGCGCGCACGTCAGCTTCGAAATTCGGGAAGAAAAAAGGTGCGGACTCCTGGTAGATGGTCGACACCTCGAGAGTGTCGCCAGCCTTTTCGGTTCCACGCAGGGAGTTGACGAACTCGCGCGCCCCGCGATCGAGCAGCCGCACAACGTTTTCGGCGTTGAAGGCTTCGCGCTGGATCGACGGGCCGCCGATGTCGCCGCGCCAGAAGCCGTAGATGACCTTGGGGTTCTTCCAGTGGGTGTAGACGATCTTCTCGCGGATATCGCGCGGGCTCAACGCGATCCCTTCGACCGTGATGAACTTGGCGTCATCGAGCGGCACGCCATCGACCATGATCTCGCGCGGCTGGCGCACCGGCCATGCATTGGCGATCTGTTCGACCATCGCGACATTGTGCAGGTTTATCCAGTAGGCCAGCTGCTCATTGCGCGACAGCGCCTGGATGTCGATCTGGCTCGCGGTGGATTCGAGATCCTTGCGGTACTCGGTGAAACTCGAGCGGATTTCCGGGTTGAGGAACGAGAACATCACCCGCGAACCTTCGAGCCGGTAGCGCGAAACGTGCCCGTACTGACGCCGCGTGCCGTAGCTCGGATCGGGGCGGCCCGCACTTTCGCGCAATGACGGGCCCATCGATACCACCAGGTTCTTCATCGCCTCGTCCCAGATCGAGTAGTCGACCGTGTCGTTGTTGGGATTGGCGCTGGGGGTGAAGGTTGCGAATTGCGGGTCCACCGCAGCCTCGGCGATCGCGGGCGTAGCCATCGCGAGCGTGCTGGCGCCGAGGATCGCGGCAAGCTTGGGGAGTGTCGAACGCGGGAGAAGTGTCGTCATCGCGGGGGGCCTTCCTGATCGTGCGGGCCCTTCTTGCCGGGGCCATCGCGGCGGGTGAACGGTCAAAAGGTGCAGGGCGCGATCGGCGCAATCGGGGGTATGCCGACCTGCGCCCTGTGGAATAGTCTATAGCTCACAACATAATACGCGTGTCGCCGCCAATCGGTTGCAGTGTGTTATTCATCGAATACACTTGCTTCTTGCCGACGCCCTGAGGCGCCGGGCGGCGGACGTCCGTCCGCCCTGGCTACGCGGCATGAGCCACGACGCACCTTCAGGGCGCATCAGCGAGGACATCGCAGCCCCGACGGGCTGCGTAACACAGCGATTCCTATTTCGGAGCGAGCACCATCAGCATCTGGCGGCCTTCGAGCCGCGGGAAGGCTTCGACCTTGGCGATCTCCTGCACGTCGTCCTGCACCCGCTTGAGCAAGTCCATGCCGAGATGCTGGTGCGCCATTTCGCGCCCGCGAAAACGCAGGGTGACCTTTACCTTGTCGCCGTTCTCGATGAACTTGTTCACGTTCCGCATCTTCACGTCGTAATCGTGCGTGTCGATGTTGGGACGCATCTTCACCTCCTTGATGTCCTGCGTCTTCTGCGTCTTGCGCGCCGCATTGGCCTTTTTCTGGGCTTCGTAGCGGTATTTGCCGACATCGAGGAACTTGCACACCGGCGGGTCCGCATTGGGGGACACTTCGACGAGGTTCAGGCCCTTTTCGTTGGCCTGCTCCATCGCTTCGCGGGTGAACATCACGCCAAGGTTTTCGCCTTCGTCGTCGATGACGCGGACCTTGGGGACCTGAATGAAATTGTCGTAGCGAGGGCCGCTTTTAACGGGCGGGGCCATCGAACGCCTAGGTGGACGGGCTATGTGTGTTCTCCTGTTGCTGCCTGAATCTTGAGTGACGCCCATGTAGGAGCAAATCTGCGGGAATTCTAGCGGAGTCTCATGCTGCTTCGCGCCACAGGGGAAAGCTCACCAGTTTGCCTTTGGCCGGCAGTACCGCGTCGATCGAATTTGCCGGCTGCAGCGCCCTGAGGATTTCGGGTGCGCCAGCATCCATCCCGCCGGTATAGGCCCCGAAGGCGGGCAGGATCATGCGGTCCGCGCCGTACGTGGAGCGGCTCACCACGCCGCATGGCCGCGCAATATGGCGGTCGCGCACTTTTACGCGCATCTTGGGGTGATAGTGGCCAGACAATTCGGGTCGCGTCTCCCCCCGCTTCGCCTCATGCCGCAGCATGATGCCGGACAGCTCCAGCTCCTCCACCAGCGTCGCCCCGAAGGCGCGGTGCATTTCGCCGTCATGATTGCCGGTGATCCACACCCAGTCGAGCGCGCGGGTCAGCACGTCGAGCATTCCGGCGGCATAGGGATCGAGTCTGCTCGCGCCCGCATCGTCGTGGAAATTGTCGCCCAGCGTGATCACCCGCCGCGCGCCGGTGGCCTTCACTGCATCGGCCAGCCGCTCCAGCGTTTCGCGGCTGTCGTAGGGCGGCAGCATCTGACCCGTCTGCGCATACCAGCTGCCCTTTTCGAGATGCAGGTCGGCGACCAGCAAAGCGCCCTCGCGCGGCCAGTAGAGCGCATTGCTCCTGAGCAGGACGAGCTCTTCTCCGGCTAATTCCAAGGGTGCGAACGAAACGGGAACCATGGCTTTCACTTGCCGCGCCGGACCGGCTTTGGCAAGTGTTCGCGCATGGATTGGGAACCAAAGACACAACGAGCGCGCGAATGGTTCGAGAGCCTGCGCGACCAGATCTGCGCCGCTTTCGAGAGCATCGAGCGCGAAGCGGGCTCCGATGCAAGCTTCGCCTACACCCCGTGGCAACGCGAAGAGGACGGCAACGATGGTCCCGGCGGCGGGGTGCAGGGCCTGATGAAGGGCACAGTGTTCGAAAAGGTCGGGGTCAACGTCTCGACCGTGCGCGGCAACTTTCCCAAGGAATTCGCCGCCAGCGTCAACGGAGCCGATCCCGACAATCCCGGTTTCACTGCAACGGGAATCAGCCTCGTCGCGCATATGGCCAACCCGCATGTGCCCGCCGTGCACATGAACACCCGGTTCCTCACCACCGGAAAGGCGTGGTTCGGGGGCGGCGCGGATCTCAACCCGCCGATCCCGTACGAGGACGACACCGCGGAATTTCACGCCAGCATGCGCGCCGCCTGCATGGCGCACAACCCGACCTACTACGAACGCTTCAGCAAGTGGGCGGACGAATATTTCTATCTTCCCCACCGCGAGGTCCATCGCGGGGTGGGGGGAATCTTCTACGATCACCTCGAATGCGACGATGACCCCAGCTGGGACCGCAACTTCGCGTTTACGCAGGATGTCGGGAAGGCGTTTCTCGACATCTACCCCAGGCTGGTGAGAAAGCGAATGCACAGCGATTTCACCGCTGAAGACGAAGCGCAGCAGCTCGAATATCGCGGCCGCTATGCCGAGTTCAACCTGGTCTATGATCGCGGCACGATCTTCGGCCTCAAGACCGGCGGCAATATCGACGCGATCCTGATGAGCCTGCCGCCTCGGGCCACGTGGAGTTGACGCGCAGCGCGCTTAGCTCTTGCAGGCACGAACGGGCGAGCGCACATTGCTGTCAATGCTGCGCCAGTACGAGCTTGTAGAAAAGGTCAAGGAATACGACCCCGACGCCGATGAGGCGGCGCTCAATCGCGCCTATGTCTATACGGTGCAGAAGCACGGGACGCAGAAGCGCGCCAGCGGCGATCCCTATTTCAGCCATCCGGTCGAAGTCGCCGGGCTGATGACCGATCTCCAGCTCGACGTGCAGACCATCATCACCGCACTGCTGCACGACACGGTCGAGGATACGCTGGCAACGATCGAGGATATCGAAGCCAATTTCGGATCCGACGTCGCGCGATTGGTCGACGGCGTGACCAAGCTTTCGAAGATCGAGGCCATGCCGGAGAACGAGCGCGCGGCCGAGAACCTGCGCAAGTTCCTGCTTGCCATGTCCGAGGATATCCGGGTGCTGCTGGTCAAGCTGGCCGACCGGCTGCACAACATGCGCACGCTGCATTTCATCAAGTCGCCCGACAAGCGCCAGCGGATAGCGCGCGAAACGATGGACATCTACGCGCCGCTCGCCGAGCGCGTCGGCATGTACGAATATATGCGCGAGATGCAGGAACTGGCATTCAGCGAGCTGGAACCCGAAGCCTATTCGACCATCACCAAGCGGCTCGAACAGCTGCGCGGGCAGGATGGCGGGCAGGTCGATGCGATCGCGCTCAAGATCAAGCAGGCGCTGGCCGAAGCGGGTCTCATGGTCGAAGTGTCGGGCCGCGAGAAGCACCCCTATTCGATTTGGAAGAAGATGGCCGAGCGGCACGTCAGCTTCGAACAGGTCACCGATATCATGGCGTTCCGCGTGCTAACCGACAGCGATGCCGATTGCTACCGTGCAATGGGCGTGCTGCACACCACCTGGCAATTCCTGCCCGGCCGGTTCAAGGACTATATCTCGACCCCCAAGTCGAACGGTTATCGTTCGCTCCACACATCGCTGATGTACGAGAATTCGATGCGGGTTGAAGTGCAGATCCGCACCCGCGAAATGCATCGCCGCAACGAATTCGGGCTCGCCGCGCACTGGGCCTACAAGCAGCACGACGAGGCCGATGGCGAAGTCGGCTGGCTGCGCGACCTGATCGAAATCGTCGATGCCAGCCACGACGCCGAGGAACTGCTCGAGCACGCCCGGCTGGCAATCTACCAGGACCGCATTTTCGCCTTTACCCCCAAGGGCGGGCTGTTCCAGCTGCCCAAGGGCGCGACTGCGGTCGATTTCGCCTTCGCGGTGCACACCGATCTCGGGCTGGCTACGGTCGGGGCGAAGATCAACGGGCGGCACATGCCGCTGCGCACCCGGCTCGAAAACGGCGACGTGGTCGAGATCATCAAGGGCAGGAACGCCGAGCCGCAGCTGTCATGGCTCGGTTTCGTCGTTACCGGCAAGGCGCGGGCCGCGATCCGCCGCTCGGTGCGGCTCAAGGAACGCGCCGAGGTCGCCGAAATCGGCTCGAAACTGTTCGACGAAATCGCCTCCAAGGTTCCGGCGCGGATCGGAAAGAAGGCGATCCGCGTGGCGGTCGAACGGCTCGGTATGGAAGAGCCAGAAGATCTGATGTTCGCGATCGGCGCGGCCAAGCTGACCGATCGCGAGGTGATGGAAGCGCTGGTGCCGGGCTGTACCGCAGAGTTCGAAGACGATTACGACTGGTCCAAGCGCGAACGCGCGATCTCGATCCGCGGGCTCACGCCCGATGTCGGCTACACGCTCGCCACTTGCTGCCATCCGGTGCCGGGCGACCGGATCGTCGGGCTGCGACGCAAGCAGGAGCGGGTGGAGGTGCATGCGATAGACTGCCTCGAACTGGCCAGCGGGATCGATGCCGATTGGCTCGACCTGTCATGGGGTCGGCGCTCGCACGGTGCGGTCGGGCGGCTCAGCGTGACGCTCTACGACCGGCCGGGGACACTGGCGGAAATGGCGGGTATCTTCGCGCAGAACATCGCCAACGTGACCAGCCTCGAACAGACCCAGCTCGATCATCCGTTCACCACTTATGAGATCGATGCCGAAGTGCAGGATCTGGCGCACCTTATGCGCATCTTGAGCGCGCTTCGCGCCAGCGACGCGGTTGCGCAGGCGGAACGGATCTGAAGGGGGGCAGCTGATGGCAATAATCGGGCTCGACCATATCCAGATTGCCATTCCCGAGAATGGCGAGGACAGGGCGCGGGAATTCTATGGCGACCTGCTCGGCATGCATGAAGCGCCCAAGCCTGCCAACCTTTCACCGACCGGTTGCTGGTTCGAACGCGGATCGGTGAGCCTGCATATCGGCGTCGACCGCGATTTCGTGCCCGCGCGCAAGGCGCATCCCGCCTTGCTGGTCGACGATCTGGAGACCTTGCGAGAGCGGCTGGAGACGGCGGGACACGCAACCCACGACGACAAGCCGGTCGAAGGCTACGCGCGCTTTTTCACCTTCGATCCGTTCGGCAATCGCATCGAACTGATGCAGCGGGTCCCGCCTGCCTAGCCGCGGGCGAAATAGAGCACCACGATCACGATGATGATCGCATAGGTCAGCCCGCCGAGGATGATCGCGATCGGATTGAACGCCGGGGCCAGCGTCGCCTGCGCCATCTGGCCCAGCTGGGTCAGCATCTGCGGCCAGGTGTATGCGACGAAATCGCCCTGAGACATAACCGAGACCAGCTTCTTGTTCTCGTCGACGATCGGCAGGCGGCGAAAGCGCTCGTTCGACATCATCTGCAGCCACGGCAGGATCTCGTCATCCTTGCTCGCCATGCGCACATCGCTGGTCATGACTTCGCTGACCGGGGTGGTCTTGGGATCGCGGCCTTCACCGATCACGCGGCGAAAGATATCGCGCTCGGTCATCACGCCCAGCACGTGGTCTTGCGCATCGGTGATGAAGATCGAGCCGAAATTCTTCTCCGCCATCTGCGTCACCGCTTCGAATACGGTGGTTTCGGGCGGACAGGTGAGCGGCGGGGCCTTGCTGGCGAATTCGGTGCGGTCGGCAATTCTCATGATGCGTATCCTCCCTCGAGTTACTTAGCTTAACGTTTGTGGAGCGCGGTCTGTTCCTAAAGCGTCAATGTGACGGTAACCCGATCGTCTTCGGCGAGGTCTTCAGCCCGCATGACCTTCTTGCTGACGAGCAGGATCCATTCGGACTGCTTGTCCTGCGGGAAGACCGAGCTCTTCCATTCGGTGTCGCCGATCCGTGCGGTGACCTTGACCGATCCAAACCCGCGCTGCTTGCCGAATTCGAGACGATGGAGGCGCGCATGCATGGCCAGCGCCTCGGCGTCCGAACCTTCGAATTGGACGAGATGATAAGTCCCGCGATCCCCCTGCCAACGGCGCAGGGGGAGGGTGGCGGTCATCTTTTCCGTCATTGCGAGGAGCGAAGCGACGAAGCAATCCAGAGCCAAGCACGAGACGCTCTGGATTGCCGCGGCGACTGCGTCGCCTCGCAATGACGATTTCGGGTCACTGCGCTGCCACTTCTCGGATGGGGACGGGGATGTTGCAGATATCCGCCCCGCCGGCGGGGACGATGAAGAACGGATCGCGGCGGTTGGCGCGGGCCTCGGCGTACTTGGCGAAAGTCTCGCTGTCGGTGGAGAGGTATTCGTAAGCGGGTTGTTCGCTCGCAGGCAGGTCGGAAGCGACGCGGATCGAAAGGATCGGCGTGCGCTTGTCCGCCTCCTCCTCGGTGTAGAAACCCAGCGCACCCGACCCGCGCGGCAGCGAGGAGAGGTGCTCCATCCCGCTGATGATCCGCCCGACCAGCGCGATGTTGCGATCGAGATGGCGCGGCGCGTGGCCGATCACGGTGTAAAGCTCCGCGCCCGAGCCGGTGTCGGGCGAGTAGGAGCGGCCCACGCCGACCATGCCGTAGCAGTGGACGGGCCACATAGAGCGGTCGTCATTTGAGGTGCCGACCGGCCAACCGCGAACAATGGTCGATAACTCAGCGTATCTATCGCCAAGGGTCAGCGGCTCTCCACCTATTTGCGAAAGAATATCTCCAATTGGGTTTTCAGAGTCCATTCCCCCGGCCAAGGCTGCGATCAGAAATGGAACCTCGAATTCTTCTTCGTTCGAGATGACGGATTCGGCGGGAACAGCATACTCATCCTCCCCATCACCTTCAGCTCCTCGGGCAGCGGCTTGGTCTCGGTCTCTCCGCTCTCCGGGTTGTCGTGTCCCGGATCGCCCCATTGCACGACGTAATTGTCCTGCACGCGGTTGACGCTGATCCCGTCGTACCATTCGGCGCGGGCGAGGGCGCGGATGTTATCAACCCAGCCGTGCGAGAACGGCGCGGGCATAAGCTGGATCACCACCTTGCGCTCGTTGCCCTCGGCATCCTGAGCAAGCGTCATCACCAGCAGGTCCTCAGCCGGGATCGCGACCCATTCGCTCTGCGGCGCGGCGTCAACGATCTGGTTCGGCGAAGGAGCCCCTTCTGGTTCCTCCTGAGCGGAAGCCGGAAGGGCGATTGCGAGAGCCGTCAAGGCGGCGAGCAGTGGTTTGTTCATCCGTGATGTGTGGCATTCGGCGCGATGCGCCGCAAGGCCGACCGGCCGCCTGCAGCGATGCGACCTTCAGGTCGCGCGAGCGAGGAAAGAAAAGGAAACGCCCTAAACAAAAACCCCCTTCCGCGCGTTTTTGGGGGCGGAAAGGGGCTCTTGGAGAGCAGCGTTCGCAGGGAATGCCATTCCGCGCAGCGCTGTCCAATGCGACTCGTTTACCATAATCCCGTGAGGCGAACCATCGGGCAAATGGCAAGCCGTCGCGCGTGGCCACCGGCCCGGAGCACAGGCGCGGTCAAGCTGCCGCTATCCCCGCATCGAACGGCGCTGTCCGAGCTGGCTGCCAATCGGCCCGCAGACGCGCTCGCGCACCTCGACCGCGGGGCCGAGCAGTTCGGCGATCACCTTGGCAGCTGGCTGGCATCCGGCTGGGCCTATTTCCTTGCCGGAGACGTTGCCACTGCACGCGCGCGGTTCGAAAAGGCGCTGGAACTCGACGACACGTTCGGGGAAGGGCACGGCTCGCTCGCCGCGCTCGACGCGATGGCGGGGGATTTGGAAGCGGCCAGGCGCCGGATGGAAATCGCCCGGCGGCTCGACAACCAATCCTTTTCAGCCGCGCTCGCGGGGATCGTCATCGCCGAGGCGGAAGGAAACCCCGACAGGGCCAGGCGGATCTTCGAGATCGCCTCAAGCCAGCCGCTGTCGCATGACGGCAAGACGCTTGCCCAGCTGCTGACCCGCGCCGCGCTTTAGCCTCTGTGCCACATTTCTGAACGGTCGCGGCGGGTCAAAGAATAGCAGGGTCAGGGGACTCCATCGTTGTTGTGGCGAAATATCGGGCGCAAGCATGGATACTCCAGTCTTCCGTATCCAATACAGGCTAGCCATTGCGCTGCATATTTCCGGTTAGGCATTTTTAGCCAATCACGGCATGATTGTTCTTCGGCGATACCAACTTTCACTGTGATCTCCGCGCCATTTACGCTACTGTATGACGCAAGCATCGGAGTGGTGGCATGGAACAAGGGCTTCGCGGAGCGATTCTTGCAGGCGGACGCGGCACCCGCATGGCTCCGTTGAACGAATTCTTCCCCAAACCGCTGCTCCCGATCATGAACCGGCCGCTGATCGAGTACCAGATCCTGGCGATGAAGAAGCTCGGCATCGATCAGGTCACGATCCTGATCGGACACAAGGGATATCTGATTTCGCAGGAGCTCGGCGACGGCGCGCGGCTGGGTGTGCAGATCACCTATGTCGAACAGACCGAGGCGCTGGGTATCGCGCATGCGCTGGGCCAGCTCGCCCCGCATATCGACGGACCGTTCGTGCTGATGCTCGGCGATATCTACTTCGTCGAGGACGACCTCGGCGACATGGTGCGCATCTATCACGAATCCGCCTACAGCGCGGTGCTCGCGGCCAAGCGGGTCAGCGATCCGCGCGAAATGGCGAAGAACTACGCGATCCTGACCGATCGCAAGGGCAGGGTGACCCGGGTCGTCGAAAAGCCGCGCGAAACGGCCAGCGAACTCAAGGGCGTGGGTCTCTACCTGTTCGACGCCACGATTTTCGATGCGATCCGGCGAACGCCGCGCACCGCGATGCGCAACGAATACGAACTGACCGAAGCGATCCAGATCCTCGTGGAATCCGGGGCCGACGTGCGGGTTTCGGCCTGCGTCAAGGACGATCTCAATCTGACCAGCCCGGCCGACCTGCTGGCCTGCAACATGAAGGTCATGGCCAACTCCGGGATGCGGCAATGCATGGCGGAGGGCGCGCACGTCCACCCCGGTGCGGTGCTCCAGTCCTCGATTGTCGGGACCGGAGCACGGATCGCGCACCCGATCGCCATCCGCCGTTCGGTGATTTTCGCCGGCACGATCATCGATACCGACAGCGATCAGGACGGTATGGTGATCTCGCCCGGATGCGCGGTCGATGTGCGATCGCAGTTTACCGACTGGCCATCGGCCTTGGTGGGATGATCGGGGCGGTGCTTCATCGTGTCGCGACGAGTCCGTCGATGACCCGGTTGGCAAGGAACAGCGCGTTGCCCCAGGTCCAGCGGGTCATGGCGAGGTGAGCCATGCGAAAGCCATATCCCCGCATCGCGTCGATGATCTCCTCGAGGCTGCTGTCGCCCCGGTAGAGCCCGCCCCAGCTAACCTCGATCCAGATGTAATCGATCTGTCGGAGCGTCGCGGTGGCGCCCGCCAGAACGTCGAGTTCGGCTCCCTGCACATCGAGCACCAGGGCGTTGCACCGTTCGGCCACGTCCGCACTCGCGATTTGCAACAGCCTGTCGAGCGTGCGGGTCTCGATCTTGCTGCGCGTTTCGAACTGCACTTCGGGGTGCACCGCGCGATGCCCGGACGGTTCGAGCAGCGAGGAAGACAACCCTTCGTTGCTGGCCACATGCCAATCCAGCATGGCGCCGTCCTCGCGCCAGCACGCCGCCTGAAGCGCGACGAAACCGGGCTTGCCTGCATCCGACACTTCGCGCTCGAGTGCGCGAAACACCTCCTCCTGCGGTTCGACGAGAACGGCCGACCGGATCCCCCGCGCGGCATACTCGCTTACTTCCTGTCCGGAATTGGCCCCGACGTGGATGATACCGCGCGGCAACATGCCCATTCGTCCGAAGGTGAAATCGAGGAATTCGCAGGACATCGACCTTACCTCCGGCTGGTGCGGTCGCGATGACGCACGGCCCGCCTGGCACCTGGGACCGGGTCGTTATCGTCCCGACCTATGCGCGCAACACGGCGTTCCTGCGCGATTGCCTCGCCTCGCTTGCCGGTTACCGCGCGGTGCCGATCCTGCTGGTCGTGACTGCGGCCAGCCGCGAATCCGTCGCGGCGGCGACCGCGATTGCCGACGAGTTTCCCGGCACGGTTGCGCGCATCGAAACGCTCGAAGCCGACACGTCCGAATTGGGGGGCCTTCACGTCGCCTGCCGATGCACCAGCGCGCGGGAGATGTTCCTGTTGCACGACAGTTGCGAAGTGCTCGATCACGGCCTCTTCCGGATCGCATTCGACGAGCTGTGCGGATCGGCCGTCCCGATGCTGCGCAGCTACGGGCTGGTGTGGACTTCGTGCCTCGGAAAGTATCGCCGTGCGACGCTCGACCGGATCGATCCCGCGCTGCTGCTTCCCGGCGGACGTCTCGAAGCGATGGAGGCGGAGATCACCTTTACGCAGGCGTATTCGCGGGCGGAGCCGCAGCTGGTCGACTTTCCCGAGCCCATGCGCGAGACCGACGAGATCGTCGCGCGTCATGGCAGGGACAACCACCTGATGGCCAATTCCTACCTGAGGAAATGGAAGGCCAGCTGGTCGATCGATCATGTCTTTCGCTCGGCGCAGCAGGGCGCGCGGGACCCCGCCCGGATGCAGAGCGAGACACGCATGAGCCATGCGATCCTCGAAGAATTCTTCGGCAAGCCCAAAGATTGAGCGGGAGGTTCGCAAGGCGTCATTCTTCGACGACAATTTCGATGATCCCTTCCGCGACCATCCTGATCGCGAGCGCGGCACTGGCCTCCGGATCGTTGGGATTGATCTCGTCGATCGTGAAAACCGTCTTTTCGGCGAGGTGAGCCAGTTCGGGCAGGATCGCGGCCCGGCCCGAATCCCGCATGCGCAACCGGGTATCGCAACTGGGGCGGAGCCCCAGGACGGCTCCGGTCAGCCCGTGCGATCTGGGTTCGGGCGGGTTGATGCCGTCGCCCACCGCCATCCGGTCGAGTGGACCATTGCCGCATCGGCCCATCATCTGCCACAGCTTGTGCGCGGCTGCGACTTCGTTCAGTTCGCCGGTTTTCGCCGAAGTCCGAGGGTCGATCCTCACGCCCCGGCGGAAATCGAGTTCGCTGGCGGCATCGCCTGCCAGCATGCGCAGCACGTCGCTCCACGTCGGTATCCTCAGGCTGATGGTCAGGTGCAGCGAGGCCTCGCGCTCGGTCGTCTCGGCGCAGTGCGGGAAGCCGCGGGGAATATACAGAACATCTCCCTGACCGAGCGTGAAGCTCTCGATGGGCTCGTGGCGATCCGACAGATCGAGCGTTGCAAGTTGGCTTTCGGTAGGAAGCTCGATTGCGGGATAGGTCACCTGCCACGCCTTGCTGCCGACGATCTGGCAAACGAACCCGTCATGCGGATCGCAATGCAGCGCGAGCGCGCGCGATCCCGGCGGCGTCAGATAGGCATTCGCCGCGACCGCGCCGCCGATCGCGCTGGCGAGCCGGCTGCAATACGACCGCACGCGGGGATGCCAGACCTGCAATCCCTGAAACAGGATCGATGCCCCGGTTTCGTACAGCGCCACCACGTTGTCGGGCAGAATTCGGGTCGCTAGCCGCGCATTGGTGCTACCCAGGTCACCGCAGAAGGCCTCCTTCGCCACGGCCGCGCCATCGCGCATCACGCGCACCTGCGGATAGGCCAGCAGATAGTTTTCGAGCGCCTCCTCGAGCTCGGTCAGAGTCACCAGTTCCTGCGGCTTTCGGACATCGGGGCGGTCGGCAGCCGGGAGATGGAAATATTGCTTCTCCCAGAATTCGTCGAAAAACCGGTCTTCGCCGAGCGGTGCAATCAGCGAACGGAGCGGATCATCCTCCGGCGCGGCTTTCACTTCTCTAGAGGTCGATCGGAACTCCACCATTTGCCGTCATCCCCACCCGCCGGTGCCGCCATCCGCTCGATCTTTCGCCGCGCGTCGGTCTCGCTCGCGCATCCGACCAGATTGGGTGCGCACGCCAGCCGATCGTGGATCGTCCTGACCTCGTCGAGAAATGCGCTCTCGCTTCGCATCCGCTGGAACTCGTTCGCCCCATGCAGGCGATACCGCACGAGCGGGTCGGCCATCAGCGCGATCCGCCGTCCGAAGGATAATCTGAGCCACGCCTCCCAGTCCGATGTCCATCGCAGGTCGGACGAAAACCCGCCCGCTTCGACCAGCGCATCGCGCCGCACCATGGCGCTGGACAGGCAAATCGGCGCGCTGCTCAGGATATCCTGCGTGGTGAGCTCGACGACGGGGTCTGTGGCCAGCGCTTCGATCATCGCATGCCAGAGGATGAGGCTGGGGTCGGGCTGCCCGGTCTGCACGAGCAATTCCGGGACCGTCGCAATCAGATCGAAATGCGGAGACGCGCGGACGGTCTCGATCTGCCGGGCGAGCTTTTCCGGGTGCCAGATGTCGTCCTGATCGCAAAAGGCGAGCCAGCGTCTGTTCGTGTTCGCGATCGCGAGATTGCGTGCCGCCGCAACGCCCTGCGCGCCCGAGCCCGGCGTATCCAGCTGTCGGCGACATTGGGGGCTGCGACGGACCCATTCTTCGATGATCGCGCGCGAGCGATCCTGCGATCCGTCATCGACAATCACGGTTTCGAACCCGGCGAAGGTCTGGTCGTCCAACCCCGCCAGCGCCTCGTGCAGGAACGGTTCGCCGTCGTGCACGGGGACGATCACGCATACTTCGGTATGGGAGCGTCCGTCAGGCATCGACAGGTGCCTCCGCCGCGAAAATCCCCGATGCCGTATCTGACATGGCCAGCAGGCACAGGTCGCATTCGGTGGCGAACCTGCGGTCGCGGGCGAGCTCGGCCAGGCGAGCCTTCTGCGCCTCGTCCAGAGTATCGATGAATCCGCCACCGACCATGCGCACAAAGGCCTCGTTGCCCTCGAGCGCGCCGAAGCGGCGGGCAAGGTCGCCTACCGGCCCCTTGATCGAGATCGGGCTGTCTTCGACCGACGAAGCCCAGCAGCAGCCGTGCAGGTCTCCCGACTCATCGATGAAGGCGTTGCCTGCAACGCAGCTTCGCTTGATCGCTTCGAGGTCGCCGGGCGAGTTAACCGGCGGCGACAGTTCAAGGCTTTCCTCCAGCAACGCATTTCCAACGCCGACCACCGGCATGACATTGATCATTTCTCGCGCGAGATGGGGTGCCATGTCCTCGATCGCCGCCCGGCCCTCGGCCTCGGACGCGGCGGATACCTGCAGAACCGGGGTGAAGCCGCGCGCCTTCGCCATCCGGATCGCGCGCAGGTAATCTTCGCGCTTGAGAAACTCGAGGTGATACTTGTCGTAGCTCAGGATCAGCAGCCGCACCGGGCCGATGCTCGACAAGAGCCGCTCCGCCGTGCGCTCGGCGCGCGCCCAGATCGGTGCAGTCACCACCGCCGGGATCAATCCGCGAGCGGCCGCGGCCTGCGCGCCGACCGCGATCAGATCGGCGTTCAGCGTCGGCTCTCCGCCCGCGAACAGCGCGATCTGGTAGCTGGCGGTATCGATCGCCTCGATCATCTCGGTCAGGCGCGCGGGTGACAGCGCCGTACCCCGGCTGTGGTCGCCGTCCGAAAACCCCAGCGAGCAGTGCCGGCATTTGAGCGGGCACGTCTGGTTGATGTTGATCGTCACGGAACGCATGCGGGCTCCTTGTGCTGCATCGCACGTTCGAGCGCACAGTCGATCGGCGGGAGTTCGAGCACGCGCGAGCGATACTGCCGCCGCTTGGCGGGAGCCGCGGCGAGCGCTTCCAGGATGGCTGATGCGAGGTCCGTGTGCCGAGAAAGATCGAACAGCTGCATCGCATCGAGCAACGGATTGTCGGCGACCAGCGGGTCGAGGAACCGGCGATACCCGATCGGCCAGACCCAAAAGGGCGCAACCTCGCCGCCCGACGAAGCGATGAGGCAAACCGGGCGGTCATGCGCCAGCGCCAGCGCATTGGTGGTCGCCGAAAGATTGCACGACAGCACCAGGTCGCAGTCCCTGATCTGCCCTATCATTGCGCTATGCTCCAACTGCCCCAGCCACTGATAATTGCTGGGCGGGTGAGGCAGGGGGGTGGGGCCGACATGGACCAGCCGGGCTTGCGCACCCAGTCGATCGAACGCTTCGCGGATGCAGCCGGTAACCCTGCGTGCCAGCTCGTTCGCCGGTTCGGCTCCGCCAAGGAATTGCGATTGCCAGTCACCGGTCGCGAACAGCACGCGCGCAGCACCGATCCGGCGGTTCGGGTCGGAAAGCGGGACCGGCTCGCCCGTTTCGAGTGCACAGAAGCGATGTCCGCCGCCATCGGGTTTCGCGATCGGCACAGGCACCAGTCGGGCCAGCTTGCGATGCCACTCCGCCAGCATCGCCGCGTGATCCCCGCGGTAGATCGGTTGCGGCGGAAGCCCCGCCACATCCTGCACCAGACCGGTTTCCGCGCTATCCCAAACGTCCAGCGTCGCAGAAGGAATTCGGTCGAGGTAGAGATCCTGACCCTTGCCCAGCAAATGGGCGCTCGATTGCAGGTCGAAATGCGCGATTGTATCCGGATCGAACCGCCGCACGAGGTCATCGATCGTCGCGCGATCGATCGCTGCAATCCCGGTCAGCGGGACGATCTCGGCCGCGATCCCTTCGAACAGCGGCAGCGCCTGCCGCGCGACGGCGACCACGGTTTGCTGCCCCTTGCGCGACCGGTTGCGCGCGAGCTGCGCGGCGTATCCCGCTCTGCCCCAGCTAGCCGGATGCGCCGCGACGACAAGGATGGGAGCCGCCTTCATGCCAGAACGTCCGCAACGAGGGGTTCGGATCGCGACCTTGCCGGGGGCAACCGACCGACCGGAGGAAGTTCGTGCGCCCAGTCCGCATAGGCAGCGAGGTCCGCACGGGCATCGGCACGGGTGGCCTCGTCTAGCAGCAATGCGCCGAGCTGCTCGCGCATGCCCGCGAGATCGAGATAGTCGGCAAAGCGCAAGGCCGAGGTATAGGGATTGTCGGCCAGCACGGGGTCGACGAACCTGCGATACCCCAGCGGCCAGAGATGGAAGGGGAAGGCGGGGAGGCTGGCATCGAGCCATTCGCGTTGTCCTTCATCAGCGTCGTGGAGAAATTCGGGTGGCATGTCATCGCGGGTCGCGGCGCGGATCGAGCCTCCGATCACGAGGATCGGCACACCGTCGGCGATGGCGCGCACATTGGTGCTGGCGCTGACATTGGCGGTCAGCAGCAGATCGACCGAAGCGACCAGGCTCTCGAACCGCTCGGGCCGCATCGTGGGGAGCCAGACCTGCTGGCGCCCGAGCCCGAAATCGAGTTTCTCGGGACCGACATGGACCAGCGCGACATCGCTGCCGAACGCCCGCAGCTGGAGGCCGATCAGGCGCGGTAGGGCCTGCTGCAACCGTCGCGCGCTCTCGTCCTCGTAATGGGCATGCTGCCAGCCCGCCGTGCACACCAGCACGATCCTGCGATCGTCGGCGTTGAGGTCGCGGCGGATGTGACGCCTGACCTTGCGAGCGAGCTTGAGCGGTTCGGGGACGACCGAAAAGGGCACCGCGTCGCTCGATCCGGTGCCCATCGGAACCGGTTCGAGCCGACCGGCGAAATCGGGGCGCCAGTCCGGAAACGGGCGGCGTGTGGTGCCGTACAGGTCGATCACATGCCCGGCCCTGGCCGAGCACCACGTGTCGATGGCATAGATCGGCACGTCAAAACCGCCGAACACCGCCGCGAACTCCTGACCGCTCCGTTCGAGCGCGAGGGTCGTCGTAAACCAGTCCCCCAACACGATTGCGTCCGGCCGGAAATTGCGGACCGAGCCGCTCAGGAAGAACTGCATCATCGGCAGCACATGGTCGGGGATGATCGTTGCCGGCTGCGCGGCATCCTGCAGCACTTTCGTCGCGCATTCATGCGCCAGGAAATGCGTCGTGTGCCCGGCTGCGCGCAGCTGCGACGCCAGCTCGACCGCATGGCGCGTTTCGCCAAGCCCCTTGGGCGTCAGGCACAGAAAAAGGATCCGCCCGCTCATGCGCAGACGGCCTCGGTTTCGAACCACTCGTGATCCTCGACGGGCGCTTCGCGCAACGTGAGCACCAGCCTGGCATTGATCCGCGCACGAATATCCGGCTGTCGGGTGTATTGCCTGAGCGCCGCCGCGCCTTCGGGTGTCGACAGGACCGAGAAGCACATATCGCATGCGCAGGTGAAGGCTTCGCGGTCCAGGGCCCGGCGAAGATCGGGGGTGGCCTCGACGACTTCGGCGACGCCTTTCGGCCCGTGCACCCGCAGGAACTGGTAGTCGGCGCGCCGCCGCACCCGCGCCATCATCTGCCCGAAGCTTTCTTCGGCCAAGTTGCCCAGCCAGTAGGGGATTTCGCGCATGTCGCGGTGCGCGCCCGCCTTGCCGACATGGCAGGCAAATACGTTGCCGTCGGGATTGACGATCGGGGTATCGAGCCAGCAGCGCATCGCATAGTCCGATTGCGACAGGCCGAGCCGTTCGTCCTCTCCGCGCAGAAGCTTCTTGGTGAAGGGGGTGGGGATCACGCGCTCTTCGATGATGTCGAGCCGGTCGCCGTACTCGGCATACCACGATTTCACCCGCTCGAGATCGGCGGTGGACGAATAGGTGATGACGATCGACACCGTCCCGACTCCGGTCGCGAGACTGGCATCGATGGCGTTCCGGACATTCTGGACCGGCACTTTCAGCTGGTGGTAGACATCGGTGCTGAGATAGATCTGTCCGAGCCCGCGGAGCCGGTTCATGCGATCGAGCGCGCAGTCGCGATCGCCGGCCCAGAACGAGCTGGTGAAGACTGCGGTGCCGACACCAGCGCGATGCGCTTTCCGGACCGCCGCTTCGAGCGTCTCGAACCGTTCGAAGCTTTCGCCGCCGGTGAAGATGATGGTCGGGATTCCGTAGTCGCCGATATCCCCGATCCAGCGCAGCAGCGACGCCTCGTCGGCATCCTTGTCCCGGCTCGAGCCGAGAAACCCGCAATGGGCACAGCCGACGTCGCATCCTTCGGTGGTGCTCACCAGGATCGACTTGAACCGCGTTGTCATGTCAGCGCGCTTCCGCGGCCATCGGCGCGCGGACTACCGCGAGGTCCGGGTCCGCTGCGGCGACTTCGGCTTCGGTCAGCGGACGGATTTCGTCCCAACCGAAGAATTCGACGTATTCGCCATAGACCCCGCCGCAGATCGATTTCCCGGGGCACTTGCTGCATTTCTCGCCCTGGATGCGCATCTCGAACCGCATGAAATCGTCGTAGTCTTCCAGCACCTCTCCGCGCATCAGCATCCTGATCGCGCGATATTCGTTGTGGAGGTGCAGTTCGTCGCGGCCGTTTCCGGTGACGACGCAGTGCGGGAACCCTTCGAGCGTGACGGTGCGTTCGGCTCCGCGTACGATGTCGATCGCGTCGTCGAGCGGCGGGAGGATCTCGGTGAGCATTGGCATCATCGTCGCGCGGGCGATGCGCGCGCTGCCGACCGGGTGCATGTTGGAAATGTTCACGTGATCGACGCCGATGTCGCAGGCGAGCCGCGCAATGTCGGGCAATTGCAGAAGGTTCTGATATGTCACGACCGTGTTGGTGCGAATGTGAATGCCCTCGGCATGCGCCATGCGCATTCCGGTAACGATCCGGTCGAACGAGCGGCGATGGAAGGTCTGCGCCTCCTGGGTCTCTGCATCCGCGCCGTGCAGAGACACGATCAGCTTCGAGACATTGGCGGCCTTCAGCCGATCGAGCATTCCCGGTTCGGCAAGTCGCACTCCGTTGGTCTGAAGGTGAATCTCGCGATATCCGAGCTGGCGGATCAGTTCGATCGTCTCGAAGAACCGCGGATAGATCGTCGGCTCACCCCCGTGCAGGTTCACCACGTCGAACTTGCCCGCATTCTCGTGCAGGAAGCCCTCGATGTCGGCGCGGCGGATGGTGTCCTTGGTGTAGAGCGGAGACCCCACCACGCAGAACGAGCATTCGCTGTTGCACAGGTCGGTCAGGTGAATGCTGATACACTTCATTGCTGGATCCCGGAATTGCGGCGCGGCATGGTCCGGGGCGCGGGGAAGACGGGGTGCTGTCACACCCGCGCCTCTTCCCCGGCGCCCGGCCATCCGGCCCGACCGTTGCGGCAGTCGTCACCGGCGAGGGTAGTCGGCCCGTCACCGGGTGACGGATCGGCGATCAGGCGTCGTAGGAAAACGAGTTCGCGAGATCGGCCTTGCCCGGGATCGTCAAGATCGCGCCGATTTCGGCATCGCTGAAATTGAACGTACCGCGGAAACGTTCCGGATCCTTCATCAGGGCCTTGGCAAAGGTTTCGTTTTTCGAAGCGATGCGCATCGCGTCGCTCATGCCCAGGCGCTCGGTGTCCCGCTCGGGCTCGTCGGCATCGATGAGATCGCGGATCAGCGACGGTTGGCGAATGATCGCCCGCGCCAGCCGTTCGTCCGTATTCACCAGCTTCACGGCATCGGAGAAAGTCAGTTTAGCCTTGGACATGGGGTCGCTCCTTCTTTGAAAGGGAAAGTAAGGTGATTTGTGCGACCCTTGGGGTTCAGTGTTAGCTAATTTGTGTTTACCCAATATTTCGTTCTACTGCGATTCCTATACAGTACTGAATAATATAGTTGAGTCAAACAGAGTCTAGAAGAATTTCCGTTTCAGACAGATCATGAATAGAAACGAGAAACAAAATTTCGTGACTCTGGATTCAAATATCCGGTTATTGATCGCAATATCTTGGCCTAGTATAGAAATCCTTGATGTGGTGAAGATATTTTCAGGCACTGAAGAAGAGTCGCTGCACCTGCGGCGCATTCCACGACCAGACCGGGTGAGGCCATCTGCCACGTCCGGGTGCGAGATAGCGCGTCGAATGGCGGCCATGGCTGAGCGCCAAGATGTTCGGGGCGCTGCGCATCTTGCCAGCCTCAGCCGTTGCTGCGAGTGTGGCCATTACCGAGACTGCGGGCGAACGGGCCGCGCTCGCGAAACGGGTCTGCGTGGGGGGCTAATGCATCAGGTCATTGCCGGCATTGCGATCTCTGCCGTGCTGGTCGCGGCCAGCCTGTACCTGCATTTCAGCGTCTTGCGGGCGATGAGCGGGCATTTTGCCCGGGCCAAGACAGCAATCAAGCGTCCGATGATGACGGTGATGACCGTCATTTTCTTCACCCATCTGGTCGAGATCACGCTGTTTGCCGCCGCGTTCAACATCATGGGCCACGTCGGCCTGGGCAAGCTGTCGGGCGCCTACAACTCGACCGCGGTCGACTACTTCTATTTCTCGATCGCGACATATTCGACCCTGGGTATCGGAGACATCGCTCCCGATGGTGCCATGCGAATGGTTGCCGGTGTCGAGGCACTGGCAGGCCTGTTGCTGATCGCGTGGAGCGCGTCTTTCACCTACCTGATGATGGAACGGCTGTGGGCGAGTGGAGAGGACCGCGAATAGCCTTCCCGGCGGCCCTATCGCCGCCAAACACCCGGTTCGATGCCCACTTTCGCCGTTTCGATCCACAGCGAGTAGTGGGACACATCGACATAGACGCCCGGCATGTCGGGCATACCGCATCCCTTGCCCCACGATACGAGGCCTACAAGCCGCTCGGTCCCGTCCGAGCGCTTGGTGATCAGCGGGCCTCCGCTGTCTCCCCGGCATGAATCGCTGAAGACGTCGTCTTCGCCGTCGCGAGCGCGGCCCAGACCGCAAATCATCCCGCGCGCAAGGCTGCCCTTGAGCGCCGAATACTTCCTGCATTCCCGGTAAGAGAGGTATGTCACCCCGACATAGTGCAGGCTTGACGGAGAACGCTGGAGTTTGCCGTCCTTGTCCAGCCGCAGGTTCTCCGCGCCATGAACGAGCGGACCCGTCACCCCCCAGCCATACACTTCGAGCGGCCGGGCTCTGAGGCTTGCCTCTCCGTAAAGCTCGCGCTTGAACAGGCGGATGCTTTTCAATCGGCCCGACTGGATCGACCCGCGCTTGCCGCGCGTGGTTATCCGGATCAGGGCAATGTCATGGCTCTTGCCGCCGGGCTCGTATTTGCGATGGATGACGACTGCATCGATCGGATAGGTGGCTCCTCCTCCGCTGATCGATTGCGTGCCCATCCTTACCCGGCGATCGGTGAGGACATCGTTGACCTTGTCGCCCACGAACGGTTTTCCGGCAACGCAATGCGCCGCGGTAACGATCCAGAGCTCGCCGAGATAGGCCCCGCCGCAGCGGTGATTGAGCTCGTAATCGTTGCGTTCGTTCAGGTATTTCTTTGCCTCGCCGCCCGGATTGCGTGAAGCGATGGGCGACAGCGTCGCGTCATGCCGTTTTTCGGCAGCGGTGTAAGGCACGGTGGAGTAGATCTGCACCTGCCAGGGCGCAGCACCCGGAGGAGCCTCCGACCCCAGGATGATCGGCTCCGCGCCCTTCGGTGGATATTCGTCGCCCTCATCCTCGGGCAGGACCTGGTAAACGGATCGGTCCTCATCTTCAGGCTCAGGCGGTTCGGGTTGGCTGGAGCCCAGCGACAGCCCGCCGATCGCAAGCAGGGCGAGAAATCTTGGCAGCGCCATCCCGCCTAGTCCCCTTCCGCCCTGCTGCTGCATCTGGCGGCGCGCTGGGCGGCGGTTTCACCGCTGTCTGGGACAGGTGTCGAGCTCATCTGGAAACGGTTGATTTCGGCTGGCGACATCCAGTGCATGCGATCGGCGGGTGCCGCCGCGATGGTGAACCAGTAGAATTCGGGCGAAATCCCGATCGCCTTGAAATAATCCAGGAAATCCTCGTGATCTTCGTGATCGCGAGGCACATCGGTTGCCTGATAGGCCGGCGGTCCGGCGTCTTCCCAGCTGTGCACGCCGATGCAGGCGCCCGGCTCGATGATCCGGTGCCGCCCGGCGAGAAAGAAATCGGTCCCGCCCGAGGCGACCAGTCCATCACCCGGCACCACGGTGGTAAAGCCGTCTCGATGCAGCTTCCATGCCGTCCCCAGGTATTCGTTGTCGTCGTCGGACCCGGGTACGAATTCCATCACCAGTACCCTGATGGCGGGATGATCGCGGCGGACGCGATCGATATGGGCTCCGGTTTCCGGAACCAGCGTCCCCTCCGCGACGAAGTAGCCGTCCTGCGGCGTCAGTTCGAACGGCTCGAGTTCGTCCTGAGACGCACTGGCGGTGAGCAGTGCGGCGACCGGCAGCAAGGCCAGAGCGTGTCGAAAAAGCATTGTCCCCCGGAATGCGAGCGCCTTCGTGCCCTTGACAGGCTATAGCAGGTTTGAAAGCGTGTAAAACGGCACGTGGAGGGCGGGCCTTATGGCAATTTTTTCAGTTGCTTGCCGGAATATCCTCCGATCACCAGCGGTGATTGGCGTGTCTTTTCTCGTCCTCCTCACTTCGTGCAACCTGTTCGATGAACTGGAAGCGGTAGCCGAATACGGGCCGACGCCGGTCGACCTGCAGCCAAAGATCGTGCTGCAAAGCCTGCCGACCAAGGGCATCGAAGTCGCAGCGTGGACCCCGAACAGCGACTATATCATCACCGCCGTCGGCCCAACCCGATCGATTGCGATCTGGGAAGTGGAAACCGGTCATATTATCGATCGGCTCAGAATGCCGGCCGAACCGGGGCGAACAGGTGCGCTGCTGCGTTTGAGCGGCATGGAGGTCACCCCGGACGGCAATACCGCCGTGATCGAAGGGCTGTCTGCGCGATACGTTCGGGAAGGCGAATATGTCGATCCGCGAACGATGCGATACGAACTGGATCTGAAAACGCACACGGTCACCATCGCCGCTTCGGATCCGGAGCCAGGCGTCGATCTACAAGAAATCGAGCTGGCCGCCGATGCGCTCGAGGCGATATTCGAGAACGACGAAGAGGAATTCGACACCCTCGACGAGGCGTTTGACGAACTCCCGAGCCTGCCGGACTCGCCTGATGGCACATGGACGCTGACGCGGCTACCGGTCCCGACCGAGCTCGAAGAGGACGAAATTCCGGAAGGTGGCCTCCTGCTTGTCAACACCGTTGATGGGTCGGAGAGGGAATTGCTTCACTCGCCGATGCAGAAGTACGACGCGGCGACGCTTTCGCCCACCGGTCGCTGGCTCGCGATGACCAATGACAAGCTGGACGGAGGCGGGGATGAAGAGGGCGGGCTCGAATATTCGATTATCGAAATCTACGACATTCAGACCGCGGCCTTCGAACCGCAAGTCAGGATCTTGGGCGATTACAGTCATATCCAGTGGCTGTCCGACGATCACTTCGTCGTTACCGAAACCTCGGTGCGACATGACGGGATGCGCGACGGTGCGCCAGACACGGGGCCGCCGCCCGATGCCGTTATCGTCAATGCGCGCGGCGGTGAAATCGAGCTGCGGATCGAGGCAAGGTGTTACATGCTGGCGGTGGCCGAAGAGACCTTCGTGGGCGCCGGGGCGAAAACCTGCCGGGCGTTTCCGCAGGGCTCTTATGGCCTCCAGAAATTTGATGTGGAGACCGACGAATGGGTCGGCTTCGGCCCGAGCGAACTCCAGGAAAACCCGCTGATCGATCTGATCGCCGTCTCCCCTGACGGCTCGCTACTGGCGGTGACCGAAGCGACGTCGGCTGATATCGATGACGGCGCGCTGGTCGGTCACATCATCGATGCGGCAACGGGCGAATTGTTGATAAGCCGGGTGTTCGAAGAACTGTCGTTCAGCGACATGATCGCATTCTCGCGGGACGGTGAAGACCTTTTTGTCTCCGGCAACGGGCAGATATTTCGCTGGAAATTCGAATCCGACGAATGGGGCCCGATGGCGATCTCCTCGCTCGATACGACGCTGTTGCACCAGCATGGAGATCTGTTTGCGGTTGCAGGCGAGGCCGACGATGCAATCGGATTGCTCGATTTCGCCAGCGGAAAATCCTTGCCCTCGCTGCACTTCGGCAATGTTTCGTCGGGCGGGTTCTTCCCCGACAAACCGTTGTTCTGGGCGTTCTCTGCCGAAGAGGGGCTGCGCCTGTGGGACACGCGCGACTGGTCGGTCGTGCTGACCACCTTCTTCTTCGATCATCAGGGCTTCCTCGCGGTCACGCCCGATGGCCGCTACGACAGCAACGTCCATCCCTACGATGCCCGATTCCGCTGGCTAGTCCCGGACCAGCCGAATGTGTCGCTGAACCCCGATGCCTTCAGCCGGGATTACTATACGCCCGGACTGACCGAGCGCTGGATCGATTGCACCGTCGACGACGATTGCGACAGTGCCTTTGCCCCGATCAAGCCGCTCGCGTTTCTCAACCGCGACTTGCCCAAGGTGGAGATCGTCGACGTCGTGCCGGGAGAGAGTGCGAGCGAGGCCATCGTAACCGTCGAGATCAGCCGTCCGCAGGGCTCGGGAACCGACGAAAGTCTTCCGTGGGCTTACGACCCGCGCGTGTTCCGCAACCACCAGCTCGTCTTCCGCCAGTCCGGCTCCGCGAATCAGGACGGCGACGACCTGCTGGAGTGGCGTCATTCCAACGCATTGGCATCAGAGGATGCAGACGAAACGGGGACCATTCGGCTGACCAGCGTGGTCTCGCTCGGCACGAGCGATCGACCCGAAGATCAGGTCCCTGTATTCACCGCCTATGCCTTCAATGAAGACCGGATCAAATCGGAAACCGCGTTTCTCGACTATACCCGGCCCGAAGTCGAGCCGCGCACTCCCAGGGCTTTCGTAATCGCGATCGGCATCGATCACTACCAGGAACCGCGCCTCAATCTCAATTTCGCCGGAAACGATGCGACCTTGATGGCCGAAAGTCTGGGCCAGATTCCCGGCCATGAAATACGCACGCTCTCGCTTCGCACCACAGGGACTGGCGCTGACACTGCACTTGCTGACCCGGGGGCGGATACAGGCAGGGTCGCCAGTGCGTCTGCATTCATCTCTCCTGCGATCATCAGCGATATTCTCGCCATTCTCTCCCAACCGCAGGCTCCCGAGGCGCGCCTGCGGCTGAGTGCGCTGGGCATCGACGCCTCGATGCTCGAGCAGGCGACACCCGACGATCTGGTGATCCTCTCATACGCGGGCCACGGCTGGACCGACAGCAGAGGCGAGTTCTACCTCGTGACTTCGGACGCCGTCTGGTCGGAGGACGAGGGCGCGCCCGACGAAGGCGGGCTCGTGTCTTCCGTCGACCTGGCCAACTGGATGAGCGCTATCGACGCCGGCACGATGGCGCTGATCATCGATGCCTGCCATTCGGCAGCGAGCGTCGAAAACGGCAGCTTCAAGCCCGGGCCGCTCGGCGATCCCGGCCTTGGCCAACTGGCTTTCGACAATGGCGTGCTCATCCTCACCGCGACCCAGGCCGATGACGTTGCGCTCGAAGATGCCAATCTCAATCACGGCCTGTTGACCTATGTCCTGGCTGGAGAAGGGCTCAATTCGGAAGGGGGCGAAGCCGACTACGATCGCGACAAGCAGATCACGCTGACCGAATGGCTCGACTATGCGGTCGAGCGATTGCCCGCCATGCAATCCGACCCAAGGGTCGGGGGCTGGCAGCGCGGACGGTGATTTTCCACGATCAACCCGAAGGTTTCGTCGAAAAGCGCATTCAGGAACCTTCGCTGTTCGACTTCACGGTGATCCCGCGCCCGATCGTCTTGCGACAGGCGGCGCGATGAAGCCGGGATGGGCCTTGACCTGCACGCTGGCGTTGGCGGCATTCCTATCGTCGTGCACCGATGAGGCGCCGGTCGAAGCCGATCAGGTGCGCAGCGCGCTCTTGAGCGCTGCTGGGGGAGACGAGGAGACGCTCGAAAACGTCTACGGCCTGTTCGTCGGCATCGACCGATACCAGTTTTCGCGAGCGCAGCTGAGCTCCGCTGAGTTTGAGGATCTGCGCGGAGCTGTCGGCGATACAAGGCGGTTCAAGGCCGCGCTGCGCGATGTCTACGGACTGGAGCTGGACGAGGTCCCGCAGGACGATTGCCGGTCGGAAAACGCGCTGTCATCGACCTTGCTCGATGCCTGTGCGACGCGCGATGAAATCCTGTCTGCGCTTGATCAGCGTATCGAGGCGCTGGGCCCAGGAGATACGCTGCTGTTCTATTTCGCCGGACACGGCTCGCAGTATCGCGACGACGAAAATTTCGATCAGGATTCCGGCTATAACGGGACGATCCTGCCCTACGATGCGCGCAATCCCGATGGCTCGCCGGGCGAGATCTTCGACATCGAGCTGAAGCGGCGCAAGGATCGCGCAACGGCAAAGGGCATCTATTTCGTTTCGGTCTTCGACAGCTGCAATTCCGGCACGGCGACGCGCGATGGAGCAAGCGGCCAATCGCGCAGCGTTCCGGTATCGACCACCCCCCCTCCTGTCACTCAGGAGCCGGTACAGGAGCCGGTTACCGTCGCCGCTGACGAGGGGTACTGGGTGCATCTGGCTGCGGCGCAGGATGGCCAGGAGGCGCAGGAAGCCGTCAGCGGCGAGATCGGCGAGCGCGCAGGGGTCTTTACCAATGCGCTGATCGAAACTTTGCATATGCCGGCCATGCGCCATGCAAGCTTCGGCGACATTATCAGCGAGGTGCAGCTGCGCGTTTCGCGCATGGGCCACACCGCGCAGGTTCCCTCAGCAGAGGGCGAATTGACCGCTGCCCTCGGGTCGCGCGCGGGATCAGCGATCGTCTTCAACGCGCAGGCTCAGGGTGACGCGGTGACACTCGAGGCCGGATCGCTCTCCGGGATGACGATCGGTTCGCGATTTGCCCTGTATCATTCGCAGACCGACGCAATCGCGCGCGAAAATTCGCTCGGGACGGCAGCGATCGCCGCGCTCACGCCCACGTCGGCACGGCTGGAACTGGAAAGCGAACCCGGCGATCCGTTGCCCCAACAGCTCTTTGCCGAAGAAATTGCGCATTTCTTCGCTCCGGAGAGCCTGCAGGTGAGCAATCGCATCAGCGGCGGCGTGAGCCGGGGCGAGGTTTCGGATGCACTCGCCGAGATTGCATTTGTCGCAGTCGTCCCCAGCGGCGCAATCCAGATCACGTCTGCGCCCGACAATCCCGCCTCGGTGCGCCTGCAGGCCAGCGACGGAACCTTGCTGGCCGAACTGGGCGATGCCGGGGCGCCGACCTTCGTCGCCCGGCTCGAAGCGGAGCTGACCAAGATCGCGCGGGTCAATCAGCTACTGTCGCTGAGAACCACGACCCGCTCCGGCGATCCCGAGAGCGAGGTCGGGCCGGTCGAATTCTGCATCGCCCAAGAGGGCTACCGGGCCTCGAGTTGTCCGGCACCGGATGCAGGCGGGATACGCCAGATCGCGCTTGGCGACATGACCTTTGCGACCGTCATCAACCGGGGACGCGAACCGCTGTTTGTCTACGTGCTCGCGATCGATCCCCTCAACGGCGTCATCCAGGTGTTGCCGCAAACGGGAGAGATCGACGCCAAGCTGGAGCCGGATCGCCCGTATCAGCGCGGCCCCATCTCGTTCGCCGAGCCCGGAGCCTATCGCTTCGTCACGATCGCCAGCGATCAGCGCATCCGGGTCGATGCGCTCAGGCAAAGCGGCAGTGGCATGCGCGACATCGCGGCGTGCCGAAGTCCGCTTGAACGGCTGTTGTGCTCGGCCAGCAAGGGCACGCGCGATCCGTCGGTCGGGGCGGTCGGCAACTGGCTGGCCAACGTTTCATCGGCGGTGGTGAGCTAGGTCATGGTGCGTACGACGCTTGCCGCGCCATTGGCCGTCCTGATCTTTGCAACAGGCGCGCTCACGGCGTGCCAGCAGAGCCAGCCTGCCAGCGAACGAGCCGAGGACGCAGCGCCTGTGGCTTCGGCCGAAGGCTCGTCGCGGAGCGAGCGGTGCAGGGCGCGGCTTGAAAGCAACAGCGGCGGCCGGATCGTCGGGGGCGAACCGGCGCGCCCGCGCTCGGCCCCATGGCAGATCGCGATCATGTCCGATCCCGGATATTCCGATGCCGAGCGCCGGTTCGATGCGACGCTGCAGGATGGCGACGAGTGCAAGAGCTACTTGGCGGAGCGCGAGGAGTTCGAGCTCGCGCACAAATGCGGTGGTTCGTATCTCGGCGACGGGTGGATCGTCACCGCGGCACATTGCGTGCTTTCGATCAAGGCGCCCGACGGGAGCGCGAGCGATGCGATCACACATCGCCACGTGCTGCTCGGCACCCAGAACCTGACCATCCAGGACGGCACATTCGAAATCGCCGCAGTGGTGGTTCATTCGGGCTATTCGAAACGCAACAAGATGGACGATATAGCGCTGATCCGACTGCGCGATGATGCAGCAACGAAGCGGCGACTGGACGCGCTGATCGCCGAAAAACGCCTCGCCGCGATCGAGCCGATGCAACCCGATGATCGCGATTTCGACGAGAAAGAAGAGCTGCGGGTCACCGGCTGGGGATACATGGGCCAGCGCAACGCCAATCGCGATTGGCAGCGCCTGCGCGACAGCCAGGGTGAGCTTCAGCGTCGGCCGGCCGCCCTCCAGCAACTGTCGATCAACTATCTCGACGACAATCTGTGCGAGGACCACTTTACCGATTTCGGCGCGGGTAGCCTTTGCGCCGGGCCAGCCATATCCGACGGCACCGTCGGCGAAGGGCGTGACAGTTGCCAGGGTGACAGCGGCGGGCCGTTGACGCGGCTCGAGGACGGCGGTCGCCGCCTGCTGGTCGGACTTGTCTCGGTCGGCAAGGGATGCGGAGCGCCGGGAGTTCCGGCGGTCTATGTGCGCGTTTCCCATTATGCAGACTGGATCGCGCAGGCCAAGAGAGCCGCGCGCATGTCAGCGGTCACCGAGTGGCCAAGGCCAGCGCAACAGGCGCGGTGAGGGGAGCCATTGCTCCCCTCAAATCGTTCTGAGCGAGATCGGCCCTAGCGGTCGTCTTCGCCGGTGCGATCATCCTCGCCGGTGCGGTCGTCCTCGCCGGTACGATCGTCCTCGCCGGTGCGGTCGTCCTCGCCGGTGCGATCGTCCTCTCCGGTCCGGTCATCTTCGCCGGTGCGATCGTCCTCGCCGGTGCGATCATCCTGTGCGGTTGCGGCACCATCGTCGCCTTCGGCTGCAGGCTGCCCACATGCGGCCAGTCCCAGGGACGTCGAAACCAGGCATGCAGCAAGAATTGTCTTTTTCATTGTTTTTCCCCCTCAATCGAGAAATGATTTTTTACACGAATCCCATCGCACTTGCCAACTGCGCGTATTGGGGTTCCTGCCGGACGGGGTCGAGAAGCGGATCGACGTAGAGCGCGATCAGACCGCCATCGCGCAGATTCCACGCTGTCTCGAGAGCCTCGACGGCTTTCGCGACATCTCCCCACTGGGCGTAGACCTGTGCGTACTGATAATGGCTCTTGTCGCCATATTCCTCGATCAATGCGGCGAGATGCGACGCGGCTTCCGCCTGGTTGCCGCGCTTGTGCGCGATAATCGCGTAGCCCGGCAACTGCCTCACGCTGCTCATTTCTTGCGAGAATGAAGCATACGCGCCGTCGAGATCGCCCAGCATCAATTGCGCATAGCCGAGAAGCGAATGATAATTCCCGATGTCCGGATTGAGAGCGATCGCGCGCCGATACTGGGTGATCGCCAGCTCATACTGGCGCCCGAAGAAGTGAACATCGCCGCTGGAACGGAAAACGCGCGAATTGAGCGGGTCGAGCTTGGCGGCGCGTGCAATCGCGTCGCTGGCGACCCGGTATTCACCGACCCGCGATTGAAAGTTCGCATAGCGGCTGACCGTATCGGCATCGCCCGATCCCAGCTCATAGGATGTCTGGAACGCCTTTCGGCCCGATTTCATATCGAGTTTGCCGGACGCAAAGGCAAATCCCAGCGCGGAGTAGCCATCGGCAAATTTCGGAGCCAGTTCGGTCGCTTGCTGCGCGGACTGGACGGCCTCGTCGTACAGCTGTGTCCGCTCCTCGAACGCCGAATAGAGGTTCGCGATCACGACCAGTATTCGTGATCGCGATGCGGCGGCCGCGGCGTAGCCCGGATCGATCGCAAGCGCTTCATCGAACTTGGCAAGCGCCAGCCGGTCGGAGGTTTCGTCGGCGCTGGATTCGTACAGCTCCTTGCCCCGCAGGTAGGCGTCGAAGGCTGCGATGCTGTCCGTTCCGCCAAGCTGAGCCGGGCCGTCGCCGTCACCGTCTTCTTCCATCGCCGCGGAAAGCGCCGAAGCGACCGCCTGCGCGATCTCCGATTGTACCGCAAAGATGTCCGTCAGGGGCCGCTCGAAACTCTCGCTCCAGCGGCTCGATCCGTCGCGCCCGTCGCTGAGGTCGGTCGTGACCTTCACGATGTCGCCTGCCTTCTGCACATTGCCGTCCAGCAGGAAGGCAACGCCGAGGCTGGAGGCGATTTCGCGCGCGCTGCCTTCGAAATCGCGAAACTCGTTCGACGACGTCTGCCCCACGACTTCCAGCAGAGCGTTACGGGAAAGATGACTCCTGATTTCGGAAGTCAGCCCTTCGGAAAAATAGGTCTGGTCCGCTTCGCCGCTGAGGTTCTTGAACGGAAGCACGGCCACACCGTTGGGGCTCTTGCCCGGTCCGAAGAGCCCGCTTCTCCACGCTGCCAGCCCGGCGACGGCGGTCGCCGCGACGCCGCCCCCGATAATCGCCGCGCGGCGCGTGATCCGGGGAGATGATGGCGGTGCCGGAATTTCCGGCGCAGCCTCCTCGCCGTGCAATGCCGCCACTGCCCGCACCAGCTTGACCATTTCGGGATCGGTCGCAGTAAAGCTCGCATGCGACAGATCGAGGCATTGGAACTGCCCGAAGCCAAGTGGCGGATTCGATCCGTCGAGCGAGAGTGGGACCAGACGCCCGCTGTCGCGCCCGCGAGTGGATTCGTCGTGCACCCAATGCGAATTCACCGAAGTCCTGGACCACAGGACAACGACCGCACGCGCGCGGTCCAGAGCAGCCTCCGTGATGTGGGCGAAGCGTTCTCCGCCCTCGAGCAGGCCGTCCCACCAGACCGAGAATCCCGCCTTCTCCAACACGTCGATGATCGGTTTGGCCTTGGCCTGATCGGCCCGCGAGTAGCTGAAGAAGACGGTCGTCTCGCGTCCCTTTGCAGGATCGTCTTGTTCTGACATGCCCCAGGCCCACCTCTTGCCGATACTCAAGATATTGCAATTGCGACCGAACCGTCACGTCATGCACGATATTGACCGTGCTCGCTAGACCGGGATCGTGATGTGCTTGCCTCCGAATACGGCCTGCCAGTTCTCGATCTCGGCGAAGACCACGTCATCGGCCGCGTGGGCGAGCTCGCGCACCGAGGCGTAGCTCAGGCGCTGGTCGGGTGCCTGGAGGAGCACGTCAATGCGGCGGGCGATCGCATCGAGCTGTTCTGCCGTCACTTCCGAGATCGCGGCGAACCTTTCGAAATCGCCGAAATACCGGATACCGGCGATCGCCGCGCCCAGGGTTGGGAACAGCACCCCCAGAACGGTGAAGGTTTTGGACAGCTTCGTCACCAGCCCCGAACTCCACAGGTCGAGCGCCGCGCCGCCCTTGAGCACCAGGTAGGTCGCAACCGAAATGAGGGCCAGCTTGAACAGGAATTCCGAAAAGCCATCGAGGTTGGCGTGGATGTTTTCGAGCCGCCGCGCCTTGACCTGATGATAGTCCCGCTGCGGGGTGACGTGGAACTTGTCCAGCATCTCCAGCACCGATCGCAGGTAGGATGCGGTCACCTTCGCGCGTGGCAGGCCGATATCGCGCAGCGCCTGGCGAACATACCATTCCGGCCACGAGGTTTCGGCGCCGCGCGGCCAGTGACCGGCGGGCCGCGCAACCCCGAGGATCAGCAGCAGCGGGCTATGCCGGAAATACTCCGCGATCCGGCGCGTTTCGAACCAGCGCGCGTGCCAGCGATACTTCCGGCCCCGGTAGGTGATGATGACGATCGCCACCAGAACCAGAAATTCGAACAGCGCAAAGCCCCATTTATGTTCCGGGCTGACGAGCGGCAGGTAAAGAACCCCGCCGACGATCGCGAGCGCCGACAACAGGAAATTGACGATCATGCCCGAGCGGTAGTGGTCGGACAGACGCGACGACACGCCGTCGGCCCATGCAAAGGGGCGCAACGCATGGCTCCTTATCTTCCGGGCAAGCTCGGCATCCCCGCCGGGGAGCCGATCGATGGCGCCGACCAGCCCGGCCCCGCTGCCCTGGGCGATCTCGCCGGGCTTCTCGTATTCGACCACCAGCGATCGGAAGCGCGATCCCTCGCCGGAGAACAGCGCTTCGATCCGGCGATAGGCGTGCACCCACCGCGAGCTCTTGTCGCGCCAGCTTTCCGATTGCAGACCTGCAAGACCGCTGCCCGCCGTATCGCCGTCTCCTTCGGCCAGATCGGCGGGGAACACCACGCCCCTTACCTGAGCCGCGAGCGCGGCAATCCGGTCTTCGTGCACGATCTTCGAATGCAGCGCGACGAGCGATTCCGAGGAATGGCGAATGCACCAGTCTTCGGGCTCCGCCGGATCGATCCAGATCACCGGCGTGCCGAGTTTGAGGGCTTCGAACACGGTGTGACCCGTGCCGCCGACATTGGCGGTGCTGGCACCGTCCCAGACCGCAATCAGGATGTCGGACTGCTCGATCAACACTGTGCCGGCCAGTTCCGCCCGCCTTGCGCCTTCCAGTGCAAAAGCCTCTGCCTTGGCGAAATCGTCGGGGGATTCGAGCTTGGCCAGGTACAGGTCGGCGATCGCTTCGTCCCGGTCCGCCAGCTCGAACAGGCGCGCATTCCTGGCCACGGTCGAGATGCTGTCCGCACGGTCTCTGGTGGCCGCGTCCAGCGGCGCTTCGCCCCGCAGCAACCGCCGTGCATCGTCACTGCTCTGCGGCAAGGCGTTGATCGCAAGGTTGAGCGCCTGCCCGAATGGCAGCGGGCTGATCAAGTCCCAGCCGCGCTCGTCGGCAAGGCTGGCGGCCAGCTGGTCGGTCCCGTCGACCAGCAGCGTGTGCAGCCGCGTGATCGTGGGATCCTGTTCAGGAAATGCGTCGGGAGCCGCGAGAACGGCCGCGTCGATCTGGTCGAACAGTTCGGCCATGACGGCGCGAATGCGGTCCACGTTCGCCATGTAGACGGGATGCTTTGCGCGATGACCGGTTACGCCGACGCTCAGACAGACGCGAGGCGATGCGGGAAGGGCGGTATCTGTCGATGATACGGAACTAGTTTCGATGAGCCCAATCCCTGCCCTGAATCATGGGCCATTTATATGGCCAGCGGAAAGATAGAGGAACGCGGGGCGCGATACAAACGCTGGCAACCATAGTTATCCGACCGCTCATCCGGGTCCGCGATTGCGATGTGGTGGCGGAGCAGGAGGGATTCGAACCCTCGATACGGGGTTGCCGTATACACACTTTCCAGGCGTGCGCCTTCGACCACTCGGCCACTGCTCCGCATGCCCTGGGGCAGGCCGCGCGCTCTAGCTTCGAACCCATGCCATAGCAACCTCCTCGGTCAGGTGCCGTGACGCATCTTTCCATCGACCAACTGGGGCATCCCCGGAGCACCGTCTTGGAGCTGTGCGGGCAACAGTGCGTCGGGCATGTCCTGATAGGCCACCGGGCGCAGGAACCGGTCGATCGCGAGCGTGCCGACCGAGGTGCTGCGACCGTCCGAAGTCGCCGGGAACGGGCCGCCATGAACCATCGCATGGGTGACGTCGACGCCGGTCGGCCAGCCATTGGCGATGATCCGTCCGGCCAGTCGCTCGAGCGTCGGCAGGAGCTGCCGGGCGGCTTCGTGATCGCCGTGCGTCAGGTGCAGCGTCGCCGTCAGCTGGCCTTCCATTCCAGACAGGATCTGATCGACCTGGTCGAGATCGTCGCACTGGATGAGGATCGAGCTTGGCCCGAACATCTCGGCGGCAAATTCGGGGTCCGAAAGGAACGCCTTTCCGGACGTTGTGTAGAGCTGCGCGCGACCGCACGATCCTTCGCCTTCCGCTCCGATCGCCACCCGTTCGGCCTTGTCCGCCAGACCGCCCACCAGCCGCTCGAAATTGTCGCGGATGCCGCCGGAAAGCATGGTTTGGGCGGGGACCGATTCGAGTGCCGCCTTTGCGGCGGCGAGGAATCGGTCCAGCGCCTCGCCGCGTACCCCCAGCACGATGCCGGGATTGGTGCAGAACTGGCCCGCGCCTAGCGACAGCGACGCGACATAAGCGGTGCCGAGGTCCTCTGCGGCCTGCTCAAGCCGTTGCGGCATCAACACCACCGGATTGACGCTGCTCATCTCGGCATAGACGGGGATCGGCACCGGGCGCGCCTGCGCGTGCCGCATCAGCGCCAGGCCACCGGCGCGCGAGCCGGTAAAGCCGACGGCGGCGATGTTCGAATCCTTCACCAGCGCCTCGCCGAGTTCGTGCGAGGTTCCCTGCAGCAAAGAGAACACGCCCGCCGGAAGCCCGCTTTCCGCCACCGCCTCGACAATCGCGCGCGCGACCAGTTCGGATGTGCCCGGATGCGCCGGGTGGCCCTTCACTACGACGCAGCACCCGGCTGCGAAAGCCGACGCGGTGTCTCCCCCGGCGACTGAAAAGGCGAGCGGGAAATTGCTCGCGCCGAACACCGCGACCGGGCCGAGCGGGATCATCCGCAGGCGCAGGTCGGGCTTGGGCGGAACGCGCGCCGGATCGGCATGATCGATCCGCACACGTTGCCAGCGGCCGGCCTCGATCTCGTCGGCGAACAGCCGCAGCTGGCCCACCGTGCGTCCGCGTTCTCCCTCGAGCCGCGCCTGCGGCAGGCCGGTCTCGCGCATCGCGCGCTGGGTTAGCGTGTCGCCCAGAGCATCGATCTTGGCCGCAGCGAGGCGGATGAATGCCGCCCGCTTTGCCGGGGCCAGATTGCCGAACACGGCCTGCGCCTCTGCTGCCTGCGAACACGCGAGCGCAACCTCGGCCTCTCCCGCTTCGTTGAAGGCTGGGTCGAGTGTCTCGCCGGTGCCGGCATCGACAGCGTGGAAGAAGGTGTCTCCGACATGCTTCTGGCCGGCAATGAAATTCGTTCCTTCAAGCATGGAGCGATTATCCTTTCGCAATCGGAGCGGGAAAAAATACCGGCTTGCCTAGTGCCGGATTTCCGTCGTAGGTAGCGCTAACATTTGCGAGGCGCAACGGTGACCTCGCTCGGGGAGGGGATCGATGGAAGACACGCGAGACAGTGCCAACATGGCGCTGATTTCCGCGATTGTGGCAGTGGCAACGATCGGCGGGTTCCTGTTCGGGTTCGACAGCGGAGTGATCAACGGGACGGTCGACGGGCTGCGCGCCGCGTTCGATTCGGACGACGTTGGGACCGGCTTCAATGTGGCATCGATGCTGCTCGGCTGCGCTATCGGCGCCTTCATCGCCGGCCGTCTGGCCGACGTGCTGGGGCGCAAGCGCACGCTGATGATCGCGGCGGTGTTCTTCATCGTCAGCGCCTATGGGTCAGGGATCGCCGGTTCGTCGACCGAATTCGTGATCTACCGGATTATCGGCGGGCTGGCGGTGGGCGCGGCAAGCGTGCTCGCGCCGGCTTATGTCAGCGAAGTTACCCCGGCGCATTTGCGCGGGCGACTTTCGAGCATTCAGCAGATCATGATCATCATCGGTCTCACCGCCGCCTTCGTTTCCAACTACCTTCTGGCCGAATATGCCGGAGCATCGACCAACCAGTTCTGGTGGGGGTTCGAGGCATGGCGCTGGATGTTCTGGATAGAGCTCGTCCCTGCAGCGGTTTTTCTCGCGGCGCTGGCATTGATTCCGGAAAGTCCGCGCTACCTCGTAGCCCGCGCGCGGACCGAGGAGGCGAAATCGGTGCTGACCGAGCTGTTCGGGCCGACCTTTGCCGCGCGCAAGGTCGAGGAGATCCAGACTTCGATCGCATCCGACCACGCGCCGCGCCTGTCTGACCTGATTGACCGCAACAGCGGCAAGGTCCGCGCGATCGTGTGGACCGGAATCGGGCTCGCGGTGTTTCAGCAGCTCGTCGGGATCAACGTGGTGTTCTATTACGGTGCGGTGCTGTGGCAGGCGGTGGGATTCAGCGAATCCGACGCGCTCAAGATCAATGTGCTCAGCGGATCGATCTCGATTGCCTCGTGCCTGGTTGCGATCGCGCTGATTGACAAGGTCGGACGCAAGCCGCTGCTGCTGATCGGATCGGTGGGGATGGCGGTCACGCTCGCGATCATGGCCTTCGCGTTCCTCAGCGGAGAGCTGGCCGACGGCGAGCTTGTGCTGTCTGACAATGCCGGGTTGGCCGCTCTGATCGCAGCGAACGCCTATGTCGCGCTGTTCAATTTCAGCTGGGGCCCGGTGATGTGGGTAATGCTGGGAGAAATGTTCCCCAACCAGATCCGCGGTTCGGGCCTCGCGGTCAGCGGATTCGCGCAATGGGCCGCGAATTTCGGGATAACCATGACCTTCCCGATCATGCTCGCGACCATCGGGCTGACCGGTGCCTATGGCTTCTACGCGCTGAGCGCGGTGGTGTCGGTGCTGTTCGTGTGGGTGATGGTGCACGAGACCAAGGGCATCGAGCTTGAGGCGATGGAGGGCTGATCCTAGAGTCGGCTGCATGATTTCGGGATCGCTCAATCCGGTGCGGGTCGTCGTCCTTGGCGGGGGTACCGCTGGATGGATGGCGGCTGCCGGACTGGCGAAGCTGCTGCCCGGACTGTGCACGGTCGATCTGGTCGAAAGCGAGGATATCGGTATCGTCGGGGTGGGAGAGGCAACGCTCCCGCATATCCGCGCCTATGTCGAACGGTTGGGTATCGACGAGGCCGAATTCATGCGCGCCACCCATGCCACCTACAAGCTGGGGATAGACTTTCGTGATTTCGGTCGGATCGGGGAGAGCTACATCCACCCGTTCGGATCGTTCGGGGAGGAAGTGGCGGGGATCGGATTCCATCACTTCTGGCTGGAAATGCGCCAGCACAGCCTCGCCGGTGAGCTGGGCGATTATTCGCTCGCGGTCGCGGCGGCGCGCGCCAACCGGTTCCAGCCGCCCGCCGCCGAGCCCTCGCTCGCCTCGACCTATGGCTACGCCTACCAGTTCGACGCGACCCTGTTCGGACCGTTCATGCGCGACTTCGGTATCCGCCACGGTGTGACCCGGTACGAAGGGATCGTCACCCGAGTGGAGCGCGACGCCGGGAGCGGCGACGTGACCACGCTGGTGCTGAAAGACGGGCGGCGGATCGAGGGCGATCTGTTTATCGATTGCTCGGGTTTCCGCTCGCTGCTGCTCGGGCAGGAAATGGATGAACCGTGGGAAGACTGGACCCATTGGCTTCCGTGCGACCGCGCAGCGGCAATGCCGTGCACGCACGAGACCGGGGACATTCGCCCCTACACAATCGCAACCGCGATGCCCGCTGGCTGGCGGTGGCAAATCCCGCTGCAACACCGGATGGGCAACGGATACGTGTTTTCGAGCGCGCACCTCTCTGAAGACGAGGCCTGCGAGACGATCCGCAACGCGGCGGAGGGCGATCCGCTCGCCGACCCGCGCATCCTGCGGTTCCGCCCGGGTCGTCGCAGCCGGTCGTGGAGCGGCAACGTCATCGGTGTAGGCCTGTCGAGCGGATTCCTCGAACCGCTCGAATCGACCTCGATCTACCTCGCGCAGATGGCGATTACCTACCTGATCGAGCTGTTCCCGTCCGGAGGCGGCATCGATCCGCGCGACCGCGACGAGTTCAACCGGCTGGTCGATATGGAATACGACCGGGTGCGCGATTTCCTGATCCTGCATTACCACGCCACCACGCGCGACGATTCCGAGTTCTGGAACCATGTCCGCACGATGCAGGTGCCCGACAGTCTCGCCGACAAGCTGCAGCTGTGGCGCAAGGCCGGGCGGGTGGAGAAGTATTCCGACGGGCTGTTTTACGACGCCAGCTGGATCGCGGTCTACGTCGGGCAGGGCATGCTGCCCGAACGTCACGATCCGCGCACGGCATTGGCCGATCCCGAACGGGTGGCGGGCGCGCTCGACCGGCTCAAATCGACAATCGCAGAGGAAGTAACGGCGATGCCCGCCCATCTCGACTACCTTCGGCGCGAGCGGACCCGGCTGGCCGAACCGGCATGAGCGAGGCGCGCCCAGCGCTCGACCGGATCGCGGTCGCTGGCGATGGTCAGGTCGGCGTGCTTGCTGCGCTGGCGCTCAAGCGGGCGCTGCCGGCCTGCGAGATCACCGTCGTGGGGCTGGCGCCCGATCCCGCCGCGTTCGCGGATCACGCGGCGACTGCGCTTCCGTTCACCAACAAGCTGCACGATCGGCTGGGCATCCGCGAAGACTGGATCGTCGCGCGCGCCGGTGGCAGCCACAGACTGGTGACGCGTTGCTTCGGATGGGGCGAAGAGGGGCAACACGGTCCGATCGCCTACGGTGCCAGCGCCGACCCGCTGCAATCCATGGCGTTCGGACGCGAATGGGGCGGGGGTTCGAGGACCGTGACCGCGCGCGAGCAGCCCGGTTCGCTGGCCGAGACGCTGGCCGGTGCGGGCCGGTTCAGGACGCCGCCGCCGGACGTCGAAACGCCGCTGGCAGAGGTCGATTATGCGCTGCGCTGGGTTCCGAGCGCCTATCGCGCGCTGCTGATCGAACTGGCGCAGCAGCTCGGCGTGCGACACGTGCAGGCGCGATCGATCGGGGTAGAGACCGATGGCGCGATCGGGGCGAAGGCGCTCGCAATCGAAGGCGGGTCGCGGATCGAAGCGGACCTGTTCCTCGACTGCAGCGGACCGGCGGCGCACCTGCTGCGCGCGTTGCCCACCTGTCGCGAGCGGGAGTGGTCGGATACCTTGCCGACGCGCCGGGTGCTGGTGGCCAGGCCCGGCGGCCCGATGCTCGCGCTGGAGGACCGGATCTCGCTGCTGGCGGACGGCTGGCTGACCGAGCTCGCCGGACGTGACGGCTTGCACACCGTTCTCGGCGTCGGCGAAAGGGTATCCGAAGCGGCGGCGATGCAGGCCCTGGCTTCGCCGTTGCAATACGCGGTCGAACTCGCCCCGGCGCGGGTCGCCGAACCATGGATCGGCAATGTCATCGCGATCGGCGATGCAAGCGCGCGGTTCGAACCGCTCGGCTGGCTCAATCTCGACCTTGCGCATCGCCAGCTGGCGCTGCTGCTGGAGCTGCTGCCGGGCAAGGTGATCGAACCGCTCGAGCGCGCCGAATACAATCGTCGTTCGGGCATGATGATGGACACTGCGCGCGATACGCTGGCGCTGTTCTACGCCGCACCGCGTGCCCGCCGGGTGTTCGCGAGTGTCACGCCGCAGCACGTCTCGCTGACGATCGACCAGTTCACCCGGCGGGGACGCCTGCCATTCCGCGAGGAATCGCCGCTGTTTGCCGAAGAGCAGATGGCGCTGCTGCGCGCGGTCGGTTTCGAACGCGGCACACCGCCGCAATTCAGCGCAGGCGATCCGCGCCAGATCGACGCGGCGCGACAGGCGTTTTCGGCCCGGGCACAGGCCGCACTGGACTACGCGCCGCCCTACCAGCAATGGCTGGCAAGCGTGACAGGCGCGACCGGCTGACGGCCGGGGCTAGGCGACCGCGCGCCGATCGACCGGGATCGCGCTGCCATTCTGCACAAGGAACTGGTCCTGTGTCGGCATCTGCGAAACCGTGCTGGTCACGACGTCGCGGATATGCGCCAGCCGCTTGCGCGTTTCGGCCTCGTCGAGCAGCCCGGCTAGCGGGTGATGCCCGCCCGCCTTTACGCCCTGGCCCACCATCACCGACAGCCAGCTCGTCTCGGTGAACAGCTCGTTGTGCTCGCGGATCACCCGGCCCGAACTTTCGAACATGGCGATCTTTTCGGCGAGGCTGTCGGGCAAACCCAGATTGCGGCAATAATCCCAGAACTCGCTGCCGGAGCGCTCGGTCGCGGTGTAATGCAGCACCAGGAAGTCGCGGATATCGATATATTCCTGTTCATTCTCGCGGTTGTAGCGCGCGATTTCCTGCGCGCCGAAATCGCGGGTCGGAAACAGCGTCATCAGCCGTGCGATGCCCGATTGCACGAGGTGGATCGCGGTCGATTCAAGCGGTTCGAGAAATCCCCCGGCGAGGCCCAGTGCGACGACGTTCTTTTCCCATGCCCGCTCGCGGTGCCCGGCGAGGAAACGCAGATGGTTGGGTTGCGCCAGCGGTGCGCCGTCGAGATTGGCGAGCAGCAGGTCCTCGGCCTCCGCCTGCTCCATGTGAGCCGAGGAATAGACATGACCGTTGCCGATCCGATGCTGCAACGGAATGCGCCACTGCCAGCCGGCCGGGCGCGCGGTCGAACGGGTCAGAGGCTCATGATCGCCGCCCAGTTCGCACGGGATTGCCACCGCGCGGTCGCAGGGCAGCCATTTCGACCAGTCGGTGAATGCCACGCCCAGCGTCTGGCCGAGCAGTAGGGAGCGAAAGCCCGAGCAGTCGATGAACAGCTCGCCCTCCACTTCGGTGCCGCTCTCCAGCCTTACCGCAGTGACGAACCCGGTCTCGGCATCCTGCATCACCTCGACGACCTTGCCCTCGATTCGGGTGACGCCCTGCCGTTCGGCGCGGCCGCGCAGGTAGCGGGCGTAGCGACCGGCATCGAACTGGAAGGCATAGCCCAGCTTCGACAGCGGCGAATTGGGCTGGTCGCGCCGCGGCCACAGGAACTTGCCCGCTTTCCCCGCCATCGCCGAAATCGAATAGGCATCGAGCGGCGTCTCGTCTCCCAGCCCAAGCCCGCGCAGCCAATAGTGGTGGAATTCGATCCCGAGCATGTCGAGGCCGTAGGTGCCGAACGGGTGGACGTAGGCATGGCCTTCGCGCCACCAGTCGACGAACTCGATCCCGAGCTTGTAGGTCGCGTGGGTCTCGCGCACGAACTCGCTCTCGTCGAGGCCGAGGAGCGCGTTGAAGGCCTGGATCTGCGGGATCGTTGCCTCGCCGACTCCGACCGTGCCGATCGCCTCGCTTTCGACCAGCGTGATCGAAAGGCCGGGAAAGTCGCCCATGATCTTCGATAACGCCGCCGCCGCCATCCACCCGGCGGTTCCGCCGCCGACGATGACGATCTTGCGGATCGGTTCGCCGCTCATTGCGCCGCCGCCAGGCCGGGTTCGACCCCCTCGTGCCATGCTCCCGCCTGCTTCAGGAATTGCTCCTGCGTCGGCATTTGGTCGGCGGCGGCGCGATAGGCTGCGCGCATCTGGGCCATCGCCTGCGCGACCTTAGCTTCATCGAGCGTGTCGGCAATCGCTTCGTGGCGCTCCGGCCAGATGTTCTGTCCCAGCATCACCGCTACCCAGCTCGGCATGGTGAACAGCTCGGCATTCTCGCGGAAGATTCGACCCCGGCTGCGCCACAGTTCGATCTTGTGCGCGAGGCTGTCGGGTATCTCCATGTCGCGGACATAGCGCCAGAACGGCGAATCGTCGCGCTGCGTTGCCTTGTAATGGAGGATGATGAAGTCGCGGACGTCCTCATAGGTTTCGCGCATCCCGCGATTGTACTCGTCGCGCTCGAGCCCGCAGTCGGGGCCATCCGGAAACAGCGCGAACAGCCGCGCGATGCCGTTCTGGATAAGATGGATGCTGGTCGATTCGAGCGGTTCGATAAAGCCCGAGGACAGCCCGAGCGAGACGACATTGTGGCTCCACGCCTGTTTGCGCATTCCGGTGAGGAAGCGCAGCGTGCGCGGCTCGGTCAGTGGCTCACCCTCGACATGGCGCAGCAGGATGTCGCGCGCCTCGTCTTCGTCCATGTACTGGCTCGAAAAGACGTGGCCGTTGCCGGTGCGGTGCTGGAGCGGGATGCGCCACTGCCATCCGGCGCTGTGCGCGGTGGCGCGGGTGAACGGATCGGGGGCCCCGCGATTCGCGGTGGGGACCGCGATCGCGCGATCCATCGGCAGCCAATGGCTCCAGTCCTCGTAGCCGGTTTCGAGTGTATCCTCGATCAGCAGCCCCCTGAAACCCGAGCAGTCGATGAACAACTCGCCTTCGATCCGATCGCCGTTTTCCAGACGCACGGCAGTAACATCGCCGCATTCGCCGTCGCGCTCGACCTCGACGATCCGGCCTTCGCGGCGCTGAGTGCGCTGCCGCTCCGCCATGGTGCGCAGGAAGGCCGCATACAGGCTGGCATCGAAATGAAACGCATAGCCGATCTGCGCAACCGCCGACTTCGCGCCAGGCGCAGGCCGGCCGAATCGACCCATCGCCGCCGCGACCGAGCTCATCGAATATTCCGCGATTCTTCCCGCCTGCGCTGCGCCACTGCGAGCGCATTCGCGCAGGTAGAGTTGGTGGAAGGCGATGCCGTGCAGGTCCTGCCCGTAATTGCCGAACGGGTGGAAATAGCGATCGCCCTTCCTGCCCCAGTTCACGAATTCGATTCCCAGCTTGAAGGTCCCGCGCGTGGCGCGCAGGAATTCGTTTTCGGGGATATCGAGCATCGCGTTGAAATTGCGGATCGGCGGGATCGTCGCTTCGCCCACGCCGACCGTGCCGATCGCGTCCGATTCGATCAGCGTGATCGTCCTGCGGCCATCGTCGAAGTATCGCGACAGCGCGGCGGCGGCCATCCAGCCTGCCGTCCCCCCGCCGACAATCACCACTTTTTTCAAGCGCCCGGTGGTAGCGGTATCTCGGCTCTCGGCCATTCCTCGCCCCTCCCATAGGCAAAGCTGCAACACCTTAAGGATAAACTTCCCAGCGATCTCTTGCCAAGGCCCTGTATCGCCGATATGCAGCGGTCTGGGAAAGAGAAAGCGCTGCGTTCGAAATTGGTAGCGCTAACATGGGGAGGGGAGCTGTGCGTCAAGCAACGGCTTTTTCAATCGGGCGTAAGGCTCGCGATGAAAATGTTTATCGAATTGCCCTGAAGGCGAGTGCGTCGGCTCTTGCGCTGGGTGGCCTTCTCGCAGCGCAGGTTGCGCATGCGCAGGACACGTCGGCCGACGAGGGAGACGACCAGGAAGAGGTCGCGTCCGGTAGTCCCGAGATCGTCGTCCGCGGTATTCGCCAGTCTCTCGAAAGCGCGCAGAACATCAAGCGCAACGCCGACACCGTGGTCGACGTCATTACGGCTGAGGACATTGGCGCACTTCCCGATCGCTCGGTGACCGAAGCGCTCCAGCGTGTTCCGGGCGTCGCGATCAACCGCTTTGCCGGATCGAACGATCCCGACCACTTCTCGGTCGAAGGTTCCGGGGTCGTCATTCGCGGTCTCAACTTCGTCCGTTCGGAATTCAACGGCCGCACCGCGTTCGTAGCCGGTGTCGGTGGGCAGGCGCTGAACTTCGCCGACGTCCCGTCCGAACTGCTCGGCTCGGTGGTCATCAGCAAGAATGCCACCGCCGACCTGATCGAAGGCGGTCTCGCCGGTACGGTGAACCTCAACACCCGCAAGCCGTTCGACAACAACGGCCTCAAGATCGCTTTCAGCGGGGAAGCGAACTACGGCGATTTCCGCGAGGAGTGGACCCCGACGGTTTCCGGGTTGATCAGCAACACCTGGGATACCGATTCGGGCCGGTTCGGACTGTTGATCAGCGGATCGTATTCGCGGATCAAGAGCCGTGCGGACGGTCTTCAGATCACCAACTTCCAGACCCGTGACAACGTGCTCGCCGAAAAGGCGTTTGCCGGCGGCGCACAGGTCTGCCGCAATCCGCTGCCTGGCACGGCCGACAGCCGCACCTTGCCACCGGGCGGGTCGGTGTGCGGCACCGCGCAAGGCCCCGGGGCGGATGGTTTCGCCGATTACGCCGATGTGCGCTATGCCCCGATCGGCGGCCAGTTCCGCACACAGGAATTCGATCGCAAGCGCGATGGGATCGCGGTTTCCGCACAATGGGAATCGAACGATGAGCGCACGCGCCTCACGGCCGAATTCATCCGCTCGCACAGCACCAATGAATGGGGCGAGTACACGTTCGAAACGCAGCCGGACAGTTCGGAATACAACACCTATCCGCTCGGCTGCAATCAGAACTCCAACGGCCCCGCCGAACGTGTTCCCGATGGTCGCGGCGGTTTCATGGACGGCGATCCGACCACTCGCGGCGAATGCCCGGTCGGCGGCTTCCAGGACTACATTTACGACAGCAACAACCTGTTCCAATCGGGCTATATTACCCGGCCGAGCGATGGCTGGCGCGGCAACGATGCCGCCGGTGGCTTCGTGCCGGCCGGCGGGATGCAGCAGCAGATCGCCCGTCGTCAGGTCGACGAGGAAACCACCAACACCGATTACAGCCTGCATCTTTCGCACCAGCTGACCGATCGCCTGACGATCGATCTCGACGCGCAATATGCGGAGTCGCGCAAGGAGAACCTCGACGTCAGCCTGTTCGGTTCGACCTTTGCGGACCAGGAGCTTGACCTGACGGGCAACCTGCCGATGGTGATCCCGCACAAGCCGAATTTCCTGTCCTACAGCTGGGCAGGCGACAACGCCGAACTCGCGGGACAGAGCGATGCGGAATACTTCATGGATCCGCGCTCGCAATTCTGGCGTGCGGCGATGGATCACATCGAGGACAGCCAGGGCGATCAGTTCGCGTTCCGCGCGGACATGCAGTACGATTTCCCGGACGACAGCTTCCTGCGTTATGCCAAGGTCGGTGCGCGCTATTCGGGGGCCGATCAGACGGTGCGCTACACCACCTACAACTGGGGTGTGCTCAGCGAAGTGTGGTCTGGCACGCCGGTTTCGTTCGACGAATTCGGCACCGACCAGCAGACCTTCTACGATTTCCCGGATTTCTTCCGGGGTCAGGCACCGGGTCCGGTCGGCGCATTCTACTATGCCGGCGATCTCACCGGAGACTACGAAGGGTTCCAGGCCTTCGGGCTCGGCGTGAACCAGGAATGGCAGAACCAGGGCGGCAGTGCGGGATGGGTCCCGCTCGCGCAGCGTAGCGGGGCGATTGACGGCACTCCATATCTGCCCTCCGACATTCAGCGCATCCGGCAGGACGACTACGCCATCTACGGCATGCTGTCCTTCGGCGACCAATACGAACCGATCTTCGGCGACGTTCGTCTGGGCGGCAATATCGGCCTGAGATATGTCAGCACGACGATCAGTTCACCGGGTATCTATAGCCTTGGCGGACGCCAAAATCTTGGTGTGCAAAACCCCTTTGACGAACGCTGTGGCGACCCGGTTCAGACACCCACTGGTCAGTTGGTAAGCCCTGGCGGAGTTTGTGCGCTGGGCGAAGATGCCTACAACAACCTGCGTGAGCTTGCGATTCAACCAGACATCAATGTCCCCTCAAAGACCACCTACGACTTCCTGTTGCCCAGCGCGAACCTCAAGTTCGGCATCGGCGAGGACGTGATCTTCAGGCTGGCGGCATCGCGGGTGCTCACCCGGCCCGACAACGCCTTCCTCAGGAACTTCCTGAACGTCAGCATCGATACCAACAGCGGGGCACTGTTCGCGCAGGCGGGCAATCCTGGCATCAAGCCGGCAACCGCGTGGCAGTTCGACGCCAGCCTCGAATGGTACTTCGCACCCGTCGGATCGATTACGCTCAACGGCTTCTACAAGTCGGTCAGCGACTTCTTCTTCCAGCGTGTGCGGGTGGAGAATTTCACGTTCGGCGATCAGTCGGTCGATATCCTGACCCGCGGGCCGGACAATTTCGACGAGAAGGGCAAGATCAAGGGCTTCGAGCTCGCGTATCAGCAGACCTACGACTTCCTGCCGGCACCGTTCGATGGTCTCGGGATAGCTGCGAACTACACCTATATCGACAGCGAAGGCCTGCCGAACACGTTCCTGAATGGGGGCAATCTCGCCAACAACACGGTGGAGTCGCCCTCAACGATTGCGCCGGGGAACCTCCCCCTCGAACAGCTTTCGAAGCACAACGTCAACGCGACTGTGTTCTACGAAAAGGGTCCGATCTCGATGCGCGCCGCCTACAACTGGCGCTCGCGCTTCCTGCTGACCGCTTCGGACGTGATCTTCCCGTTCTACTCGATCTTCAACGAGCCCACGGGTCAGCTCGATGCGTCGATCTTCTTCAACCTGACGGATAATGTCAGGGTCGGCGTGCAAGGGGTGAACCTCACCAATGAGGTCACCGAAACCACGCAGGCCTTTACCGGGGATCCGGACCTGCTCGCCCCGCGCTCGTTCTTCATGAACGACCGCCGTTTCTCCTTCATCGTCAGGGGCAATTTCTAACTCTCTCCCAAACCTCGGGAAAAACTGAGGGCCGTCGCATCGCAATGATGCGGCGGCCCCTTTTTTTGGATCTGGATGGAGCGGCGTGCGCGGCCCGGCAAGGTTGCAGAAGCTACGCCTGCAAGGCCGCAGCGATTGCGTCGCGCATCGGCTTCGTGCGGTATTTGCTGTCGTATGGGGTGCCGCGCACTTCGAGCCCATCCGGCCTTGCCGCCGGCTCGAAATATTGCAGCCAGTTGGAGGCATCGACCATGCCCCAGGCCAGAATGTCGTCGAGGTGATCGTCGTATTCGAGCATCAGATCGAAGTAGCGCCGCGTGTAATCGGCCACCTTGGCGTCGCGCAAAGCGATATCGCCCGGCAGCGCCGCGTCCTTGACGTCGAACTCGGTGATCAGCAACCGGTAGCCCATGCCGGTCACGTCATCGAGGAAGCGGCGCCAACCTGCTTCGTCATACGGTCCGACCCCCGTGGCGGGGTCGATTTCGAATATCTCGATATGCGACTGGATGCCTAAAGCATCGCACGGCACGCCGCGCTTCTTCATCCCTTCGAGCAGGCGCAGAACATCTGCGCAATGCCCGGCATGGGCCGGTTCCCAGCTCATGTAATCGTTGTAGACCAGCTGCGCATCGGGCAGCCGCTCGCGCGCGGCGTGGAAAGCGAGATCGATCACCGCTTCGGGGTTGCCCATGGCGCGGCTCAGGCTGGTTTCGATTGGCGCGCGGCGCTGGTGGTCGATCGCTTCGTTGACGACGTCCCAGCTGGCGATCTGGTCGCCGTAGCGGGCGGTGACCGTGGCGATGTGATCGACCAGCAGGCGCTCTGCCTCGCGCACCGGATTGGCACCGAAATCGTAGCTATTGAGCCAGTCGGGAAACCACTCGGGCCGGTGCCACAACAGCACGTGCGCCCGCAGCTCCATCGCATGCGCGAGGGCCCAGCGCGCAATCTCGTCCATCGCCGAGAAGTCGTAGGCATCGGGCGAGGGGCGCAGCGCCTGCCACTTCATCTCGTTCTCGGGCACGATAATGCCGCATTCGGACCTGACCAGCGCGGCGTAGTCCGGGTTGCTGAGCGACATTCCCGTGCCCGCCTCGTTCCAGGCGACGGCGGTGCCGAACCGCCTTCCGCCCCGGCGCGCAATCGCATCGAGGCTCGTGTTCCCGCCCGCAACGGGGCCGCCCACAGGCAAGACAGCGGGCGCTCCGGCGCAGGCGGTCAGCGACAGGCCACCCATTCCGGCGAGGACGCCCCGCCTGCTGGCTTGCCAGTCCCTCATTCCGCGACGGTGATGTTGACGGCTTCGACGTCGCGCGAGTTGGGGCCGACCATGAGCATGAATTCACCGGGCTCCACCACGCGCTTCATCTCGCGGTTCCACAAGGCAAAGGCATCGGGCCGGATCGCGATGTCGACAATCCGGTTCTCGCCCGGCTGCAGGGTCACGCGTTTGAACCCGACCAGCTCCTTGACCGGCCGCGTCACCGAACTGACGATATCGCGCAGGTAGACCTGCACCACTTCGTCACCTGCGACAGCGCTTGTGTTGGTCACCGGGACCCGCACGGTGACGCCTTCGCCCGGCCTGATCGATGCCGAGGACAGCGAGGGGCTGAAAAATTCGAACTCGGAATAGGACAGGCCGAAACCGAACGGATAGAGCGGCGCGGCATCGTCGAACAGGTAACCGCGGCGCGCGCTCGGCTTGTGGTTGTAGAAGAACGGCAACTGCCCGGCATTGCGTGCGACCGTGACGGGAAGCTTGCCGCCCGGATTGATCCGGCCGAACAGCGCATCGGCGATCGCATTGCCCTGCTGTTCCCCGGCATACCACGCTTCGAGGATCGCGTCGGATTGCTCGGCCACCGTCAGATAGCTGGGCGGGCGGCCATTGATCAGGACGGTCACGATCGGCTTGCCCAGCGCCTTGAGCGCGCGGAACAGTTCGTTCTGCTCGCCCACCAGATCGAGGCTGGTGCGGTCGCCGAGGTGATTTTCGGCCCAGCCTTCGCGGCTCGTCTGTTCTGTGTCGCCGATGAACAGGACGATCGTGTCGGCATCACGGGCCGCATCCACCGCCTGCGCAATCATGCGCCGGTTGTCGGCGGGATCGGCAAGCTCGACCTTGTCTTCCCACCAATCGTCATCGAGCGTGATTGTCACGCCTGGGGCATGGATTATGTCTGCTCGATTGCCGACAAGTCTGCGGATCCCCTCGAGCGGGCTGACCGTGTTCCTCGGGATACCGTAATAGCCACCCAGACGCGCGACGTCGGCATTGGGGCCGATCACCGCGATGGTCGGCCTTTCGCCCCTCGCTTCGGGCAGCGAGAGCGGCAGAACGCCGTCGTTCTTGAGCAGGATCAGCGATTGTTCCGCCGCCTTGCGCGCCAGCGCAACGCCCGCTTCCGTGTTGGACGCGAGCGCGGGCCCCATGTCGGTGACGAAGGGCTGTTCGAACAGACCCGCATTGAACTTCATCGTCAGGATTCGTTCGACGGCGGTGTCGATCTGCGCCTCGGTAATCTTGCCTTCGGCAAGCAACCCTTCGAGGAACTTGTAGGAAGCCCCATCGGGGAAATCGATATCGACCCCGGCGCGCATCGCCAGCACGGCCGCTTCGGGAATTTCGGCTGCGATCTTGTGGCGCGAGACCATCTCTTCGATGGCGAAATAGTCGGATACGACCGTGCCCTTGTAGCCCCATTCGTCGCGCAGGATGTCACCCAGCAACCAGGTGCTCGAATGGCTCGGAATGCCGTCGATCTCGTTGTAGCTCGCCATCACGGCGTCGATCGCGGTGCGGTCCACCACCTCCTTGAACGGCGGGAAGAACGCCTCGCGCAGGGTGCGTTCGGAAATCTGGGCCGGTCCGATATTGGTCCCGCTTTCCGGCTGACCATGCCCGGTCATGTGCTTGAGTGTGGCGAGCACCTGACCGTCCTTGAGCTTGGGATCGGTCCCCACGCCTTGCAGGCCCTCGACCGCTGCGACACCCATTTCGCCGACCAGAAACGGGTCTTCGCCGAATGTCTCCTCGATCCGCCCCCAGCGCGGATCGCGCGCCACGTCGACCACGGGTGAAAGCACCTGGTGCACGCCGCGCGCGCGCACTTCGCCGGCGATGTGATCGTTGACCTCGCGCACCAGATCCGGGTTCCAGGTTGAGGCCAGCCCGATCGCCTGCGGGAAGCTGGTGGCGTTAAGCGCAGCAAGGCCGTGAAGCGATTCCTCGTGCGTGAGGATCGGAATGCCGAGCCGCGATTGCTCGCGCGCCCATTTCTGGAGGGCGTTCACATAGGCGATGCTCTGCTCGATCGAGCGCGGGGTGTTCTGGCGCGGACTGCCCGGGCCGAGCAGGTCGGAGGGCCGGGTGAAGAAGCCGAGCCCGTGTGGATATCTCGCCGAAGCCTTGGCCGGGTCGAAGAAATTGTCGTCATCCTGGATCGCAGCCTTGTCGGTCCAGATGCTGATCATCTGGGCCAGCTTTTCCTCGATCGTCATGCGCGCCAGCAGATCGGCAACGCGTGCTTCGACCGGCAACGATGCGTCCCAGTAGGGCGCATCGGCCATCGGCTTTTCCGCCGAGATTTCGATCCTTGTGTCTTGCGCGATCGCCGGGACGGCATGGTGGACCGACAGTGCGGCAAGGGCAATTCCGGCCGACAGCAGGCCGCGCTTCAAGATGCTCATCAAATCCCCTCCAACCCGATCCGGCTTGACCGCCACATCATTTATGGTAGCGCTACCATGATGCAGGGGGGAAGGCTTGTCAATATCGCATTTCCAATCTCGCGCCGCAGGCTGCCGCACCTCTTGCTCGATTGCCGGTGATGCAGGTAGGGCGACAACATGAGCACTCACCGATCCGCCGGCAAGCCTGCCCGCAAGCGCAGCTCGCGCCGCAGCACTGTCGCGCCGACTATCGCCGATGTCGCGCGCGAGGCCCGCTGCTCGCCGATGACGGTCAGCCGGGTCATCAACGGTGAGGGCAATGTTCGCGAGGACACCCGCGAACAGGTCGAAGCCGCGATCCGCAAGCTCAACTATGCGCCCAATCGTGCCGCACGCTCGCTTGCAGGCGGGTCGCAGCTGCGGATCGGTCTGCTGTTCGACAATCCGTCCTCCTCGTATCTCGCCGAATTCCTGATGGGCGCGCTGGAGGAAGCGACTCATCGCGACATCCACCTCGAAGTACAAAGCTGCGACAACGCGCCCGACAATGCGCTCGTGATCGAGAAGATGCAGGCGGGCGGGACCACCGGTTTCATCCTGCCGCCGCCGCTGTGCGACGACCAGAGCGTGCTCGATCTGATCATCGCCAAGGGCGGGGTCGCGATCGCAGTCGGGCCGGGCAAGGCCAGCGGATCGCACGGTGCGGTGATGATCGACGAGTATCAGGCCGCATTCGACATGACGAAGCACATCATCCGCCTCGGGCACGAGCGGATCGGCTTCATCATCGGCAACCCCGAACAGGTCGCCAGCGGCAGGCGCTTGGCGGGCTTCAGGGCGGCGATGGAAAAGGCCGGCCTGCCGCTCGACGAGACACTGATCGCGCAAGGGCAGTTTACCTACCGATCGGGCATGGTTGCATCCGAAAAACTGCTGTCGGAGCCGAAGCGCCCGACGGCGATCTTCGCTTCCAATGACGACATGGCGGCCGCCACCATCGCGGTGGCGCATCGCCGCCACCTCGACGTGCCGAGCGACATCACCGTGTGCGGGTTCGACGACACCGATCTGGCGAGCTCGGTGTGGCCCGAACTGACCACCATCCGCCAGCCGATCCGGGAAATGACGGCCAAGGCGGTCGAAATGATCGCCTCGCAGACCCGGACGATGAAATCGGGCGAGAAGCCGAGCATGGAACATGTCATGATGCCCTACGAACTGATCCGTCGCAGCTCAGATGCTGCGCCGAGCCTCGTCGGCTCGCATCGTACCGACGATCCGGGCGAATGACGAAAGGAGGTCCACGCCGACTGCGTTCGCGCGACTGGTTCGACAACGCCGAACGCATGGACATGACCGCGCTCTATCTCGAGCGGTTCATGAATTACGGGATCACGCCGGAAGAATTGCGCAGCGGTAAGCCGATCATCGGCATCGCGCAGTCGGGCAGCGACCTCAGTCCGTGTAACCGGATTCACCTCGAACTCGCCAAACGCGTGCGCGACGGAATCCGCGATGCCGGGGGGATTCCAATCGAGTTTCCCGTCCATCCGATCTTCGAAAATTGCCGCAGGCCCACCGCCGCGCTGGACCGCAACCTGCTCTACCTGGGGCTGGTCGAGCTGCTCAACGGCTACCCGATCGACGGGGTGGTTCTGACGACTGGCTGCGACAAGACGACGCCGAGCCAGATCATGGCCGCAAGCACGGTCGATATACCGGCGATCGTCCTCAGCGGCGGACCGATGCTCGATGGCTGGCACGAAGGCGAGCTGGTCGGCAGCGGGACGGTGATCTGGCGCAGCCGGCGCAAGCTGGCGGCGGGCGAGATCGACGAGGAGGAATTCCTCGACCGCGCAACCTCGAGCGCGCCTTCGGCCGGGCACTGCAACTCGATGGGCACCGCCTCGACCATGAACGCGGTGGCCGAGGCGCTGGGCATGAGCCTGCCCGGCTGCGCGGCGATTCCCGCGCCCTATCGCGAGCGCGGGCAGATGGCCTATCGCACCGGTCAGCGGATTGTCGGCATGGTTCGGGAAGACCTGAAGCCGTCGGACATCCTCACACGCGATTCCTTCCTCAATGCGATCGCAACGGTCAGCGCGATTGGCGGCTCGTCGAACGCGCAGCCGCATGTGCAGGCGATGGCGGCGCATGCGGGCATAAGGCTGGAGCCGGAGCTGTGGCAGACCCATGGCTACGACCTGCCGCTGCTGGTCAACATGCAGCCCGCAGGGGCGTATCTCGGCGAACGGTTCCATCGCGCCGGGGGCGTTCCTGCGGTCCTGTGGGAGCTGCACGAGGCCGGGGTGCTTCACGGCGGGGCGATGGCCTGCACCGGGCGCACCATCGGCGAGGAGATCGAGGGGCGGGAGAGTCGCGACCGCGAAATGATCCGCCCGTTCGCCGAACCGCTAATGACCAAGGCCGGGTTCCTCGTCCTCTCGGGCAATCTGTTCGACTTTGCGATCCTCAAGACCTCGGTGATTTCGCAGGAATTCCGCGAACGCTATCTCAGACGACCCGGCAGCGAGGGCGTGTTCGAAGCGCGCGCGGTCGTGTTCGACGGATCGGATGATTATCACCACCGCATCAACGATCCCGAGCTCGCTATCGACGCGGATTCGATCCTCGTCATACGTGGTTCGGGCATCGTCGGTTGGCCGGGCAGCGCCGAAGTGGTCAACATGCAGCCGCCCGACGCGCTGATCCGGCAGGGCATGCAATGGCTTCCGACCATGGGCGACGGACGGCAATCGGGGACGAGCGACAGTCCGTCCATTCTCAATGCCTCGCCAGAGAGCGCCAGGGGTGGCGGGCTGGCCTGGCTGCGCACCGGCGATACGATCCGCATCGACCTCAACCGCGGCAATTGCAACGCGCTGGTCGAGGATGCCGAGATCGCGCGCCGCCTGGCCGAGGAGCCCGCGCCCGAACCGCCGCCGAGCCAGACCCCTTGGGAAGAACTGTTCCGCGAAAAGACCGGCCAGCTTGGCGAGGGTGGGGTGATGGACTTCGCGCTCAAATACCGCGGGACCAGCCGCAAGCCGCCGCGACACAATCACTAAGGCGGCAGTTCAGCCCAGTACGACCGGGGCCTGGGCGAACCCCGCGACCGGCGCCGCGAACGCAAACAGGCTTCCCGCCATCGGATGACGCTCCATGTCGGCGCCGCCCATGTTCTTGGTCGCGGTGGTTACGAAGGCGGTGCGCAAGTCCGCGCCGCCGAAACCCATCTTGGTGATGTCGCGCGCGGGCATTTCGATCCGGTCGACCAATGCGCCGTCGGGCGAATAGCGCGCCACGTGGCTGCCGAGATAGAGCCCGGTCCAGACGTGATCCTCGGCATCGACAACCGGCCCATCGGGAAAGGCATCGGGAAAATGTTCGGCGGTGTTCGCGAAAGGCTGCGCTTCGCCGGCGCCTTCGCGCGTGAGCGGGGCGACCATGATGCGCTTGGACAGCGTATCGGTGAAGTAGATCCTGTCGCCCTGCGCGTTTGCGGCAGGTCCGTTGGTGATCGCAATTCCGGCCGGGCCGGCGGGTCTGATTTCTCCCCGGTCGAAGACATAGAACCGCCCCGATGCGTCGGTTTCGGCGTCGTCCATCGATCCGAACCAAACCCGGCCCCACGGATCGGTGCAGGCGTCGTTGAGGCGGTTGGTCGCAGGCTCGCCCGGAACGGAGGCCAGTTTCGCGAAGCTCTGGGCTTCGGGATCGTAAAGGTAGAGCCCGTCCTTCAGACCGCACAGCAATGGTCCGGTCTGCGAGGGGAGCGCCCAGCCGATGGGTTGCGGTGCCACCGCAAAGGCGTTCGAGCCGGTTTCCGGATCGTAGTGCCACAACCGGTTCTGCTTGATATCGACGAACCAGGCCACCTGACGGCGCGAATCCCACACGATCCCTTCACCCAGCTTCGCCCTGGCCGCGACCGCGACATCGACCGCGGGACTCATCGCCAGCCTCCATCGATCCAGAAGTTGTGCGCCGTGCAGAACCGCGCATCGTCGGACGCGAGAAACAGCGCCACGGCTGCCACGTCGCCGGGTTGGATGCGACCGTCGAGGCATTGGGCCGCCACGATCTCGGCCTCGCCTTCGGGAGTGTACCACTGCTGCTGGCGCGGGGTCTGGACATTGCCCGGCAGGATCGCGTTGACGCGGATATTTTCGCGGCCCAACTCGCGCGCGAGGCTCCGGGTCAGACCCTCGACCGCCGCCTTGGCGGTCTGGTAGACGGCGAGATCGGCCAGTCCCAGATGCCAGCTGATCGAGCCGAGATTGACGATGCTGCCGCCGCCCGCTTCGCGCATCGCCGGGACGACGGCCTGCGCCGCGAAAAACTTGTGCTTGAGATTGATCGCCATGCGCCGATCCCAGTATTCCGGCGTGACCTCGTCGATCCGGTGGCGATCATCGTTGGCGGCGTTGTTAACCAGCACGTCGCAGCCGCCAAGCATGCCGATCAGGTCCTTCAGGCAGGCCTGATATCCTGCGGCATCGGTGATGTCGCACTTGCGATAGATCGGCGGGGTTTCGCAATCGGCCAGCTCTTCGCAAAGGGCATGGCTGGCCTCATCGGCGATATCGACGAATGCGACCTTGGCGCCCTGCCGGGCGAAACCTTCGACAATGCCCGCGCCGATGCCCGAGCCGCCGCCGCTCACGATTACGCGCTTGCCGACGAGACTCGGATAGATTGCAGCATTCGAATTCAATTCGGTTCTCCCCCTGCGCGAAACCTGCCGCTCAAATCCTGTCGGCCAGCCCGCGCTCCGTCAGGTTTCGGACGAACCCGCCGATCCCCATTTTCCAGCTGGGCGCGTCTTTCGAAGTTGTAACGGTGTTGGTCAACGTCCCGATCCGTTGCGACCGGATCGTTACGCGATCGCCGACCTTGTGCGTGAAGCCGGCCCCGGGCTCGTCGCGATCCTGTGTCGGTGCGAACAATGTCCCGCAGAACAGCACGAAGCCATCGGGATAATGGTGTTCCGACAGGCATTGCGCGACCAGATCGAGCGGATCGCGGCTGATCTGCGACATTTCGTTGGTGCCTTCGAGCCGGTAACCTTCCGGGCCTTCGATCAAGAGTTCGACCACCGCCGAGCGCACGTCGTCGATCCCGAACGTGTCTCCGAACAGGCGGATGAAGGGGCCTATGGCGCAACTGGCATTGTTGTCTTTCGCCTTGGACAGCAGCAGCGCCGAACGCCCTTCGAAGTCGCGCAGATTGACATCGTTGCCGAGCGTCGCGCCGACGACTTCGCCGTCCGGCGTGCACACCAGTACCACTTCGGGTTCCGGATTGTTCCAGCTCGAATCCGACCGGATGCCGATTTGCGCACCCGCTCCGACCGAGGACAGCACGGGGGATTTCGAGAAGATTTCCGCATCGGGGCCGATCGCTACTTCGAGATATTGCGACCACATCCCCTGTTCGATCAGCGCGGCCTTGAGCTGCGCGGCCCGATCGCTGCCGGGCACGACCGAGCGGATCCCGGCACCGACCGCATCTTCGAGCTGGGCGCGGATCGCGCGTGCCTGCCCGGCGTCGCCGCGCGCGCGCTCCTCGATCACCCGCTCGATCGCCGAAAGCGCGAAGGTCACGCCGCTCGCCTTGATGCATTGCAGGTCGATCGGGCTGAGCAGGGTCCAGCCGTCTGGCAGGCCGTCCGCGACCGGGCCGAGCGTTTCCCCGCCATCGACCAGGCCCCGCGCGATCGCGCCGGAAACGCTGGCCACATCGCCAGTCAGATCGAACAGTTCGCCGCCGCGAATGCCGATCACGCACGGCCCGTCGGGCGAGAGCGCCCGGCCGAGGAACTGTCCGGACGCGTAGTCGTCAGGAAGAAAATCGGTCAGGTTGGCGGTCATTCCGACGCTTCGGCCTCGCCGCCTTCAAGCCCCATCGCCTCCAGCATGCCGGGCAGCCAGCTACCCGTTTCGCGATCCCAGAACGGGAAGGTGTTGGCATAGCCCCAGGTGCAGATGCCGACCCCAGCGGCGCGAAGGCTTCGCGTACCGCGCGATGATAGGTTGCACGCTCCTGGGTCGGGCTGTGCAGGTCGTAGGCCCCGGTCTCACCCATGAAGGGCAGTTTCCCGGTGCGTGCAATATAGGCCTTTACCTTGGCGACATCGGCCGCCAGCCGCTCCTTGTCGGCCTGGGTTCCGTATCTGCGGCCGGGTTCGAGCACCAGCGGCGCGACCCAGCTGGCACCCTGATGGGTGTAGTCGAACGGCTCGTAATAATGGAACGTCGGATAGATGTTGGGATCGTCGGGCAGCGGCAGGGTCGCGAGCGAATCGATCCCGCTCCAGTTCTCGCCGCCATAGATCACCGGGCGGGTCGGGTTGGTCGCGCGCACCGCTTTCAGCGCTGGATCGAGCGTTTCCAGCAAGTTGGAATGGTTGAAATTCATGTGCGGTTCGTTTTCGAGCTCGAACCACAGCCGGTCTTCAGGGTAATCGGCGAACTGCACGGCGATCTGCCGCCACACGCCGCCGTGCCACTGCGCGGTTCCCGCAGGATCCACATGGATCGGGTCGAAATGATGGCTGTTGAGGATAACGTTGAGATCGGCATCGAGCGCCCAGTCGACGATCTGCCTGACCCGGGTCATCCATTCGGGATCGACGGTGTAGGGCGCCTCGGACCGGCTCCTTGCGTGCCACCGCACCGGAAGGCGGATCGTGTCGAACCCGGCCGCTTTGATCCGCGCAAAGTCCTCCGCCGCGATCGGCTCGCCGCCCCAGCCGTTTTCCGTTGGCGGTTCGAGCGAGTTGCCCATATTGACGCAGGTTCCGACCGGCAGCGCCTGCGGAGCATCGCCAGATGGCTGGGCGACTGCGGAGTAGGGCACGGCGAGCGCAACCGACAGCGCGAGCGCTGCGAGAGATGGTTTGGTCAGCATGTCGTGGCTCCTGCGGCAATCATGAGGACAAGACCTGAAGGATGAAGCGGCGGATCTGATCGTCGCGCGCGGGCGAGGGCGGCCCGTTCACACCCTGGGCGTGTTGGGGAAGATGTGCGGCGGCGTCCGGCGCGTCGCTTCCGAATACCATGTGATCGAACCACGCGCGCCACGCCTCGCGCTGAGCGGGTGGCTGGTCGCGGATCGCCAGCATCGCATGCACCAGCGCGAGGAACCCGCCGCCGCGTTCGGCATCGTTGTGCCAGTAATTGACTAGCACGTTGATCGGATCGCTCGCGGCGACATGGTGCCACCACAGCGTCGGGATGTAGATCGCATCGCCCGGCTCAAGATCGACGACCAGCTTGCGCCTTTCGGCATTCGCGTAACGCGGAAATCGGTCGTGATCGGGCGCGAGCGGATCGACCATGCTTACCGGCTGGCCGGCGAGCGTGACGTTGAGCGGACCGACGTAAAGATCGGCAACCGCCTCGGGCGGGAACAGGGTGAACCGCCGCTTTCCGGTCGCCACCACCGCGATGTTGTCGGACAGGTCGAAGTGTGTGGCGACCTGCGTCGCATTGCCGATCCAGATCCGCGAGACCGCCCCCATGTCGTCGATCAGCGGCAGCCGATTGGCCTTGTCGAAACCGGGCAGGTGCGAGGCGATGGCTGTCGCCCCGGCATAGATTCCGATCGGATCGGGCTGCTCCGCAATCTCGCGCAGGTGCGCCGCCAGATTGCCCAGCGTCAGGCTTTCGCGCCGAAAATTGAATCCGCGCATGTCGTCCGAATAGAAGAACCGCCCGCGCTCCGTTTGCGGCGCGATCATGACGTCGGTCGGCCGGCCCGTATCGAAGCCCGCGATGTGTTCCAGCGCAGCCTCGGCGGATACCTTCCCCGCATGAACGACCGGCCAGCCGCCCGCGACCCCGCGCATGACGACCGGGCGGAACTGCGGACGCACGTCTCGCTCGAATGTCGGCGCATCGACTGGCGCGATTTCCTCGACCTGGTTCATGGGATCACTCGCAGGGCAGGACCACCTCCGCATCGGTGCCGAGCCGCACTTCGCCGATCGCGAAATCTGTGCTTCCGGTCGTCGACAGGACAAACGGCTCGGTCAGCTCGGTCACGTCCGCGCCTTTCGAGCGCAGGCACTTGAGCGGAATGCCATAGCGCACGAAGCCTTCGCTTTGGGGCAGCGCGAACGCGGTGAATCCGCGACTGGCTGGCCCGATCACGCCGAGCTCCGCGCTGTCGGGTGCATCCCAAACGCGGGCCGTCACCAGCAACAGGATGTCGGCGTTGGTCTCGCGATCGATATCTACCGGTTCGAAGTTGCGCAGGCTGATCTTCGCCTCGCCGTCCGACACGGCGAAACGCCGCGCGCCTTCCTGCACGAGGAAGTTCTCGGCACTTACGCGGATCCGACCGTTCAGCGCTTCGGCGGGAACGGTGGTGATGCGGGTCTGTTCGGCCGAACCTTCGCCCCCGACCAACAGCGACCAGCGCGCAGCGGGAGCGCCTGCACTGAACCACAGCCGGCTGTCGCCAGCGCCCTCGTTCATGTCGATCTCAGCCAGAGCAGCCCAGCCGGCAGCGGGGCTCGCGTAGCTGAGGCCGAAGCCATAATCGAACAACACACCGTCATCCATGCTCGCGGTGCGCGGCCATGCGGCGGGCAGCTTGCCGGAAAAGTCGAAGCGCGGCTCACCGTCCTTGTCTCCCACCAGCACGTCGGCGATCCCGCCGGCTTCGCTGCCCGGCAACCAGGCGACGACGAAGGCGTCGGCGGAATTGAGCGCCGGGTTCACGTAGAGCGGCCTTCCCGTAATCATCAGCGCAACCACGGGAATGCCTTCGGCCCGAAGCTTACGCATTGTCGCATACGGCCCGGTGAGGTCCTGATCGAGTGCGAGCAGCGCACGGTCGCCCTGGAATTCGGCATAGGGTTTCTCGCCGAAAACGACGACCGCAGCGTCGGGCTTCCGGGAATAGGAGCCGTCGGGCGAAAGCGTGGCGCTGCCGCCGGCTGCCTCGACCGCCTGCTTGAGCCCGCCGAAGACCGAGGTTGCGCCTGGGAAATGGCTGTTGTCGATGCCGGTGCCCTGCCAGGTGATGGTCCACCCACCGGATTGGCGCGCAATGTCATCGGCGCCTTCGCCAGCGACCAGCAACCGGCCACCCGGTGCGAGCGGGAGAACGCCCTGGTTCTTGAGCAGAACCAGCGACTTGCGAACGGACTCGCGGGCCAGGGCGCGGTGCTCTGGCGATCCGAGCAGCTCGTATTCGCCCGCGAAAGGCCGCGTGGAAGGCTTGCCCGCCTCAAACAGGCCGAGCCGCAGTTTGACCCTGAGGATGCTGGCGACCGCATCGTCGATCCGTTCGATCGGGATCTCGCCCGCCTGCGCGCGCGCGAGCAGATCGTCATACACCGCGCGCCATGTATCCGGGGCCATGTACATGTCGATCCCGGCTTCGAGCGCCTTCGGGCAGCTTTCGTTGGTGCAGCCGGCGACCTGCCCGTGCGCATTCCAGTCCGACACGACGAAGCCGCCGAAATCCATCCGCTCCTTGAGTACGCCCGTCAGCAGCGAATGGTTGCCGGTCATCTTGACGCCCTGCCAGCTGGAAAAGCTCGCCATGACTGTCGCCACACCCTCGGCGATGGCCGGGCCGTAGGGTGCGCCGTGAATGTCGCGCAGCTCCTCTTCGCTGATTGAGCTGTCGCCCTGGTCGACGCCGTTGTCGGTGCCGCCATCGGCGAGAAAGTGCTTGGTCGAAGCGATGACGTAAGGGCCGGCGAGCAGGTTGTCGTTGTCGGGCGGGCCTTGCAGTCCGCGTACCATCGCGCCGACATAGGAGGCGACGAGGAGAGGATCGGAGGAATAGCCTTCGTAGGCGCGGCCCCAGCGAAAGTCCTGAGGCACCGCGACCGTCGGGGCGAAGGTCCATTCCTGGCCGGTGACGCGAATTTCCTTCGCGGTCACCGCGCCGATCTTCTCGATCAGGCCCGGATCACGCATCGCGCCGAGACCGATATTGTGCGGGAAGATCGTCGCCCCGATGATGTTCGAATGGCCATGCACCGCGTCGGTGCCCCACACCACCGGGATGCCAGCGCCGCCGTCCGACGTGTCGATCGAAGCGTCGTAGAATTCGTCCGCGGCCCGCAGCCACTCGGGCGCGGGGGCGAGATCGTCGCCGTAGGGGCCGCTGTTCCCGCCGACCAAAATCGAACCGAGATTGTAGGTGCGGACATCACTGGGCGTAACGCAGCACAGGTCCGCCTGCACCAGTTGCCCGATCTTTTCGGGCAGCGTCATGCGGGCAAGCAAACCCGCGATGCGGGCTTCATGTTGCGGGTTGGTCGGGACGGGATAGGTGTAGGCGGGCCAGATTTCCGGACGAGCGACACCGGGCTGCGTGTCCGTAACAGCAGGCGCGCTGGCGCTCCCTGCGCTCTGCACATCCCCGTAGACTGTCGTGCAGCCCGCTGAAAAGGCGGCTGCAGCAGCAATACCAACAGCCCGCGCCCAAGGCTTCATGTCCCCATCTCCCCAATTTCCCACGCACACGACCATAGAACGGGTCGCTATGGTAACGCTACCATTTTTTCCCGATCGCGAATTTTTCCGTCTCATGCAGGGGCTTGGTGGTGTCTGGCAGGCAGACGTTATTCGGCGTGTTCGGGAACGCTCGGCGCCTGGACGGCGCCTGATCTTGCGATCGGCTTTGCATCCGGAAACCAGCACCGCGATCGAGCGGCTGCATCTCTTCTGCGCGGCTCCAGCGGTGTGGCGGATACGTGCACGGTTCGGGAAAGACGACCGAGAGCAACCTGCGATTGCGGTCGGGGGCCAGAATCATGCGCGGCATCGCAGACTCCGGCACCCGATTCGCCCGAGTCGTTAGCCGGGTTTTAACGCGTGTCGCTCGGAATACCTCGTGCGTCCGCAATCTCACACAAGTAAGATACTGTCTTGTAATCACTTTTCCGCTGGTCGCAGGTCAAGGTTAATACGCTTGAAACTATGTTCATTTGCTGTTCTGCTATAGATCGGGACGGGGCACGCTTTTCGCGTGACACATCAGTCTGTTTTTTGGGCGCAAGTTCGTGGTGTGTGTCGCCAGTCCTTGGGCTGATTCCACTCCATTTGTCTCTCGAGCTTGCGCCGAAACTCGTCCCTGCGATGACGATGCAAGGTGACGAGTATTATGGATTTTCATGACCGTAACGACGAGAACGCCAATCTCGCTCAGGACCAGGACCCGTTCGGCGATCCCGGCACGGGGGCCGTCATCCAGCCCGACGCGCAAAACGTCGTAACGCTCCCGCCGGGAGCCTCGCTCGAAAATCTTATCGTCGAGGGACGCGATCTCGTGATCGTGCTCGAGGACGGGTCGCGGATCGTCATCCCCGACGGCGCCGTCTACGTGCCCCAGATCGTGATCGACGGTGTGGCCGTCCCGCCGCTCAACGTCGCGCAGCTGCTGACCGGTAACGAGCCCGAGCCTGCGGCCGGCGCGACCCAGAGTTCGGGCGGCAACTTCGCCGACGACGAAGGCGCGATCCAGGCTGCGTTCGATCTCGGCGATTTGCTGCCGTTCACCGATTTCGGTTTTCCGGAAGATCGGGAAGAGGAAATCATCCCCTTCAACGACGAAGAGCCTGAAGTTCTGATTCGGACCGAAAACGATCCGATCGGCTCGCAGGATGCGATTGCCAGCGTCGACGAAGCGGGCCTGCCCGCGCGCGGCGGTGAAGGGGGCGAACCGGCGGGCACCGACGAACCTTCGAATTCGGAAACCACCGTTGGCACCATCGCGTTCAACGCGCCGGATGGGCTCGCGGCGGTCACCGTCAACGGGCAGCCGGTGACCACTGTCGGACAGACGATCACCACTCCGGTCGGCACGCTGACGATCACCAGCATCAACCTCGCCACCGGCGAAATCGGCTACAGCTACACGCTCGACGACAACACGCTGGGCGAAGGCGCGACCGATGTTTTCGAAGTCGTGGTCGAGGATGCCGACGGCGACCAGGCCACCGCAACCCTGACCATCAATATCGGCGACGATGCACCGATCGCCGCAGACGATGTCGGGGTGGTCGAAGCCGGCAGCCACGCCCCGATCACGGGCGACGTGCTGATCAACGATGTTCCGGGCGCGGACGGCTATGCCACCGACGGGGCGGTGCTCGAATTCGGCAACGAGTCGGGCACGGTCGAACCGGGCTCATCGCTGCAGGGCGAGTACGGCGTGCTCACGCTCAATCCCGATGGCACCTACACCTATGTCCGCGACGGCAACACGCCGGGCGGAGTCGAGGATACCTTTACCTACACGATCGTCGATCAGGACGGCAGCACCTCGAGCGCGACGCTGGTGATCGAGATCGGCGATGCCCCCAATGCCATCACCAGTGTCCCGCAGGCTGGCGAGGGTACGGTGGTCGAAGAGGGCGGCCTGCCGACGCGTGGCAACGAGCCTGCGGGCACGGGGGAAATCGCCGACAACGACGCCGACAACAACAGCGATCCGTCGGAAACGAGCGGCTCGACGATCACCTTCAATTCGCCCGATGGCCTCGCCAGCGTGACGATCAACGGCGTCGCGATCAATCCGGCGGAACTGCCGCACACTCTGATCCAGGACGGCAACGGGACCCTCGTGATCACCGGGTTCACATACGATCCGGTCACCGGCGACGGCACCATCGAATACGAATTCACGCTGGGCGACAACACGTCGGGCGACGATACCTCGTTCGATTTCGAAATCGTCATTACCGATCTCGACGGCGATACCGCCACCGATACACTGACTATCACCGTGGTCGATGATCAACCGGTGGCCGTCGACGATTTCGCCACCCAGGCTACCGAGAACGCGCCGGTCACGGTTGACGTGTTCGCCAACGATACGCCGGGTGCGGACGATGTCGCGCTCGATGCGATCGCTTTCGTCGAAGGGTCGCTCAACGGGCAGGGCACCGTCGTCTACAATGGCGACGGCACCTTCACCTACATTCCCGCCCCGGGCGAAGAGGGCACCGGCGGCGGAGAGGGTGGCGAAGGTGGCGAGGTCGGCCCGATCACCTTCGATTACACGATTACCGATGGCGACGGCGACGTTTCGACCGCGACGGTCACGATCAAACTGTTGCCGGATTCGGAGCCCGAAATCTTTGCCGAAGGCGACACCGGAGTCGACGAAGCGGGTCTTCCCGCGCGTCCCGGCGAGCCGGCCGGTTCCGACGAAGCAAGCGACAGCGAAACCGCCACCGGCGTGATCGGCATTTCGACCGGGAACGACACCATCGGTTCGCTGGTGATCAACGGCGTCGACGTCACCACAGGCGGCACCGTCACCACCCCAAGGGCGTGCTTGTCGTTGCCCCGACCGATGGCGGCTATACCTACACCTACACGCTGACCGACAACACGCTGACCGATCCCGATAGCGACAGCTTCTCGCTGATAGTCACCGACAGCGATGGCGACACGGCGAGCACCACACTGGTGATCGCGATCGCCGACGATGTGCCGAGCGCCGAAGACGATTCCAACGCGGTCGCGGCGGGCGAATTCGGACCGGTCGGTGGCAATGTGCTGACGAACGATACCGAAGGCGCCGACGGCGCGGATGTCACGAGCTTCACCGGCCCTGGCGGTACGGGAGCACCCGGCGACACGATTTCGGGACTTTACGGCACGCTCACCATCAACGCCGACGGCACCTATACCTACACCCGCAATCCGGACACGCCGGGCGGGGTCGAAGACACCTTCACCTACACCATCACCGACGGCGACGGGGACACCGCGACCGCCAATCTCGTGATCGCGATCGCCGATGCGCCGACATCGCTCGATCTCCCGGTCACCGGGCAGGAACCGGGCACGGTGGTCGAAGAGGCCGGGCTGGCCGGTCCTCCGGCCGGATCGGACGCAGGGTCCGACAGCGAGTTCACCAGCGGGACGTTCACCTTTACCGCGCCCGATGGTCCGGCAACCGTCACCATCGACGGAGTCCCGGTCACCACGGTCGGCCAGACCTTCACCGGCGCGTTCGGCACGCTCACCATCGACGCGATTGAAGACGGGTCGATCTCGTACACTTACGAGCTGACCACCAACACCAGCGGCAATGCGACATCTGACAGCTTCGTTGTTCGGGTGACCGACAGCGATGGCGACTTCAGCGAAGGCCCGCTCGAAATAGCGATTGTCGACGACGTCCCTACTGCCGTTGCGGACTCGGATTCCGTCACCGAAGACGGCCCGCTCACCGCCGACGGCAATGTCCTGACCGGTTCGGGCGGCAGCGATGCCAATGCCACCGACGGCGTCGCCGATGTTACCGGCGCAGACGATGCGGTGGTGACCGGCGTTGCGTTCGGCACCACCGACGGCACTGTCGGCTCACCGATTGCGGGCGAATATGGCCAGCTCACCCTCAATGCCGACGGCAGCTACAGCTATGAACTCAACAACCAGGACGACCGCGTCCAGGGCCTCGACAGCACCGAGACGCTGACCGAGGTATTCACCTACACCATCACCGATGGCGACGGCGACTTTGCGACCACCACCCTGACGATCACCATCAACGGCGCGGACGACGATGTGGTCATCCGCGGTCTCGACGGCGAGGGTCCCGAGGCCTTCCTGCTCGAAGACGATCTTGCCGACGGGTCCTCGCCCAATCCCGGTGCGCTAATCCAGACCGGCACCTTCACCGTCCTGTCGCCCGATGGGCTGGCGACCCTGACCGTCGGTGGCGTGACCGTGTTCGACGGCACGGCGATCGCCTTCCCGGTGACGATCGACGATCCTGTCTACGGCCTCCTGACCATAACCGGCGTTACGCCGGTCACCGATTCCGACGGCGATGTCGTCAGCGCGACCGTGTCGTACAGCTACGAATTGCAGGACAACTCGCTGCTGCACACCGGCGGCAACGATGGCTCGTTCACGGACAGTTTTCCGGTGGTGGCGACCGATACCGATGATTCGACCGCCACTGCATCACTCGACATCACGATCGTCGACGATGCGCCGAGTGCCAATCCCGATGTCGATGAAGTCACCGAAGACGGCCCGCTGACCGCAGACGGCAACGTGCTGACCGGCACGGGTGGCAGCGATGCCAACGCCACCGACGGCGCCGCCGACGTGGCCGGTGCCGACGGCGCGACCGTCACGGCGGTGGCCTTCGGCACCACGGACGGAACGGTCGGTGCCGGACTGGCGGGCGCATACGGCACGCTCACGCTCAACGCCGATGGCAGCTATTCCTACGTGCTCGATAACGACAACCCGCTGGTGCAGGGGCTCGACAGCCAGGACACGCTGACCGAGGAATTCACCTACACGATCACCGATGGCGATGGCGACACCGCGACCACCACGCTGACGATCACGATCAACGGCGCGGACGACGATGTCACGATCAACGGGCTCGATCTCGACCCTGCAGAGCTGACCGTCGACGAGGATGATCTTGCGGACGGTTCCTCGCCCGATCCTTCGGCGCTGACCCAGACTGGCAGCTTCACGATTACCGGCCCAGACGGCCTCTCGAGCATCACCGCTGGCGGACTTACCGTATGGACTGCCCTGGGCGGCTTTGTCGCTGGCCAGACCGTCGTCACCGCGATCGGCACGTTCGAAATCACCGGCGTCACGCCGACCGCTACCGATGCCAACGGCGACGTCACCGAAGCCACGGTGACTTTCAGCTACACGCTGAACGACAATACGCTGACGCATTCGGGCGCGGGTCAGGATTCCATCCTCGAAAGCTTCGCGATCACCGCGAGCGATACCGACGGATCGAACGACATCGCTTCCGTCGATGTGCTCGTGATCGACGACGTTCCCGATGTGACGGCTGTCGATACAGTTGCCCCGACGCTGGCGACCGACGACAGCGATCTCGGCAGCATCGCGGGAGCGACCGCGACCGGCAATTTCGCCGGACTGTTCAGCACCGAGTTCGGTGCCGATGGCGCGGCCGCATCCGATGCGACCGTGTTTGCGCTCTCCATCAATGGTGGCGACGGGACCGATTCCGGGCTCGACGACACGCTGACCGGCGAGAACATCCTGCTGCGTCTCAACGGCGACACCATCGAGGGCTATCTCGAAACCTCGGGCGATATCGCCTTTACGCTGGCGCTCGATCCGGCGAACGGCGACATCACCCAGACGCAGCTGCGCGCGATCGAGCACGACGATCCGAATGACAGCTCGGAACCCGTCGGCGGCGGTGCCGAAACGCTCGCCAGCGACCTCATCAGCCTGACCGCGACCGTCACGGACGGCGACGGCGACACCGATAGCGAGAGCATCAATATCGGCAGTTCCTTCGCTTTTGAGGACGATGGCCCGAGCTTCGGTTCGGTTCTTGTAGGGTTGGTCAAGGACGAAGACGATCTCGCCAGCGGAAATGGCGATTCCGCGCCGGGCGATGGCGGCAACGCGTCCGGCACGGTTTTCCCGTTCCAGGTCGATTTCGGTGCCGACGGCGCAGCGATTGACGAACTGACGGTGTCTTTCGTGTCCGCCGAGGGCCGCAATCCGAACACCGGGCCGCTGACCCTGACTTCGGGCGGCGATGCGGTTCTGTTCGACTGGGATCCTTCGACCAACACGCTGACCGGCTACACGACCGACATTTCCGATCCTGTCCTGACGATGGTTTTCGATACCACCGCCGGTACGGTGACGATCGAGTATCTCAAGCCGATCGATCATCCGTCGAACGATGCGGACGGCGCCAATGACGGACCCGAAGCCGGGTTCGAGGACGATATCAGCCTGATCTTCGAAGTGGTCGCCACCGATGGTGACGGCGACAGCATCACCTCTTCGCTCCAGCTGCTGATCGACGACGACTCCGCCGTCGCAGTAGCCGACAGCGAAACGCAGACGACCGAAAACCAGGCCTTCACCATCGATGCGCTCACCAACGACGCGTTCGGTGCGGACGGGGTCGACACCACCGATGCGACCAAGGTGTTCGTCTCCACCCAGGCGAGCCAGGGCACGGTGACCTACGATCCGGGCACCGGCCTGTTCACCTACACCCCGAATCCGGGTGCGGGGTCTCACCAGAACACCGCCGATTTCTTCGAATACACCATCATCGATGGCGACGGCGATGCCTCGACCGCAAGAGTCGACATCACGCTCCAGCCCGATTCCGAGCCGGAGGGCGGCGAAACCACCGCGACCGTCGACGATGACGGGCTGGCCGACGGCAATCCGCTTTCGACCGTCGGCGATCTCGACGCCAACGCGGGCGACGATCCGGGCGACACCAGCGAGGCGAGCTTTACCGGCACGCTGCCGTTCAACGTCGGGACCGATACGCCGGCCGCGATCGCGTTCGACCCGGCGCTCGACGGATCGACTGCGACGATCGGCCAGGAAACCGTCACCTATGCGGTGGTCGGCAACCTCCTCACCGCAACGATCACCGGGGGCGACCGCGACGGAACCGACCTGTTCACGGTCGAACTGACCGATACCGTGACCGGCACCTATGTGGTCACGCTGCTCGACAACGTCCTGCACACGGTCGGCAACGATGAGAACAACGCCTTCACGTCCATCGACTTCGTGGTCACCGACAGCGAAGGCGATACGACAACCACCAATCTTGGCATCGTGTTCGACGACGACGCCCCGACGGCGACCGATCAGTCCAATGTCGACGTGGCGGAGGATGCCGCCGGAACGATCGGCGGCAACGTCGTTACCGATGGCACGCCGGATGCCGCGGGCGCCGACGGCGCGACGGTGACCGCGATCACTGTAGGCACCGTTACCGAAGTTGTGCCGCAGGACGGCAGCACCGCTACGCTGGTGACCGCCAACGGCACCTACACGATCGACATGGACGGAAACTGGACCTTCGATCCGAACCCCAACCTCGATCACACCAACGGCAACATCTCGGCCGATTTCACCTACACCCTGACCGATGGCGACGGCGATTCCGACACGGCGAGCCAGCCGATCACCATCACCGATGGCGAAGGACCGACGGCCGGTCCGCCGATCAGCCTCGCGCTCGACGACAGCAACCTCGCCGACGGCTCCAACCCCGCCGGTCCGGATTCCGCGAGCGACACGATCGCCTTCACGCCGGGATCGGACGACATTGCCTCGATCGTTTTCGGTGGCGTCGGCGGCCTCGGCGCCGGGCTCGACTGGGTCCGCGTCAGCGACACGCAGATTACCGGTTCCGATGGCGGTCGCCTGGTCGTCACGCTCGACCTCTCGGTCCTGAACAACGTCGCCACTGTCACCGCGACGCTCAACGACAATTACGACGATCACCCGCTCGTCAATGCGCCCGATATCGTCGATCTCGGCGACGTCGATGTGGTCGCGACCGATATCGACGGCGACACGGCCAGCGCGACGGTGAGTATCTCGATCGACGACGACGAGCCGACCATCACCGCGAGCGAACCGGCAGCGGATGCGCTGACGGTCGACGAAACCGATCTCGCGACCGACGCGACGGCGGATTTCTCCGGTCTGTTCACGGCGAGCTTCAACGCCGACAATCCCGGCACGGTCGGCGATTACACGCTCGGCATCAATGCGGGGACCACCGGGCTGATCGACGTGGCGACCGGTGAGCCGGTCGAGCTGCGGCTGAATGGCGATGTGGTCGAAGGCTTCAGTGCCACCGGCGGCGTTGTCTTCACCGTATCGGTCGATGCGAACGGCGTCGTGACGCTCGATCAGCAGCGCGCCGTGACGCACCCCGATGCGAACGATCCGGACGATCCGGCAGGCTTTGCCGCAGCCGACCTGATTACGCTCAGCGCAACCGTTACCGACAGCGATGGCGACACCGCGACCGCGACGGCCAACATCGCGGGCGGCATGACCTTCCTAGACGATGGCCCCGATGCGGTGGTGGTCAATGCAATTGCCGACACGCTGACCCTCGACGAAAGCCCGCTGCCCACGGATGGAGACGGAATCCGCTCGGTCACGGCGGCTTTCGCCGACAATTTCGGCGCGCTGATCGACTACGGTGCAGATGGGGCTGGCAGTGTCGGGTACGCATTGCTGCTGAGCGCCGACGGCATCGGTTCGGGCCTATACGCGCTCGGCGCGAACGGTGCGCAGGGTGACGAGATCCTGCTGAGCCTGTCGGGCGATACCGTCACCGGCTCGGTCGGCGGCACGGACTATTTCACCATCACCCTCGACGCGCTGACCGGCGAGATCACCTTCACCCAGCTCGAAAACATCTGGCACGGCGATGCTGCCGATGCCGACGATGCCGAGACCCTGACGCTGGACGGCGTCGGCGAGTTCCTCCGGATCGAGCAGACGGTGACCGACCGCGATGGCGACAGCGACAGCGCGACGATCGAGCTTGGCAATGGCGCTTTCACGATCGAAGACGATGGCCCGGCGGTAACGCTGACCGGCAGCGCTCCGACGCTGCAGGCTTCGGATACCGATCTTGCCACCGATCCCTCGATTTCTTTCGCAGGCGCGTTCGATGTCGATGGCGGCACCGATGGCCTGCTGGGCACGGCCTACACGCTCGGAATCTCGTCGACCGGCGCGGATTCCGGCATAGTCGATCTCGCCACCGGCGAAGCGGTGCTGCTGTTCCTCAACGCTGGGGTGGTCGAAGGCCGCACTGCGGGCTCCAACGAAGTGGTGTTCACCGTTTCGGTCGATACTGCAGGCACGGTCACGCTCGATCAGCAGCGCGTGATCGATCATGCGCTGAGCGCAGGCGACGGTGCGACCGCTACGCTGCTGTCAGACGGGTTGATCCAGCTCACCGCGACCGCCACCGACAATGACGGCGACACAGCATCGCAGACGCTCGATATCGGCAGCGACCTGTCGTTCACCGATGCGGCTCCGACCGCCAACCCGGACACCAACAGTGTTCTGGAAGGTGGCACCGTCAATTCGATCAGCGGCGTCCTCGCGAACGATCAGAGCGGCGCGGACACTCCCACGCTCGTCACTGGCGTTGCGGTCGGAGATACCGGCACCGATGTCTCGGGCAATCTCAACACGGCGATCACCGGCACCTACGGCACGCTGACGCTGCAGGCCGATGGCAGCTATGTCTATCAGGCTGCGCCCAACACCGATCCGCCGAGCGGCGCGAAGGACGTGTTCACCTACACGATCACCGACGCGGACGGCGATACCAGCACCTCGACGCTGACGATCACGATCAACGACGTCATGCTTATCGCTGATGATCAAACGGTTAGGGTCAACGAAGCGGCGCTCGACCTTGTTCAGGATGGTGACGATCTCGCGCCGGGCACGGTCGAGGGATCGAACCCGACCAGCACCGACGAGACGGTCTCCGGTCAGGTCACCGTGGCCGGAACCGGCGTTACTTATGCGCTCAACGGCACCGGTATCGGCAACAACGGCGTGATCACGCTCGACCCGATCACCGGCGATTACACCTACACCCTGACCAGCCCGGTCGACGGGCCGGACGCCAATGACGGCACCAACACCGAGCCGGGCGTCGAGACCTTCACCTACACCGCGACCGACGCCAACGGGAACACGGTGACCGGGACGATCACGGTCGACGTGATCGACGATGTGCCGCTAGCGCAGGCGGCTTCGATCACCGGCACGGTCGATGAGGACGGGCTGGCTGACGGGATTGCGGGAGGCACCGGCGATGTCGCTGGCGAAAACGTGCAGGCGACCGGATCGGTCGCGAGCCTGTTCGTGCCCGGCGCCGACGTTCCGCTGACCTATTCGCTTGGCACCGACACCAGCGGCCTTCCGGCGCTGTCTTCGGGCGGAGTTGCGCTCACCTATGCGGTAAACGGCAACACGCTGACCGCATCGGCGGGTGCCGATGACGTGTTCACCTTCACGTTGAACCCGACCACCGGCGTATGGACTTTCACGCTGCTGGCTCCGCTCGACCACGCGAATGGCGGGGACGAGAACGATATCCAGATCGAACTCGGCGGGCTGATCATCGCGACCGATGGCGACGGCGACCAGGCGACCGCGACCGGATCGCTGCTGATCACGGTCGATGACGATACGCCTGTGGCGCAGAACGATGCCAATGCGCTCTCAGAAGACACCGCCTCGGTTGGCGGCAACATTCTGACCGATCCGACCGCCGACGGGTTCGGCGCGGACGGTGCGGGTAGCGCTTCGATCACCGCGATCAGCGGCTCGGGCGGGCCGGGCACGGTCGGCAGCACCACCACTGGGACGTGGGGCACGCTGACGCTCGCGGCGGACGGCACCTACACCTACGCGCTCGACACCGGGCTGGTGCAGGGGCTGGACGACGGCGAGACCGAAACCGACACCTTCACCTACACGATCATCGATGCCGATGGCGACACGAGCACTGCGACGCTGACGATCACCATCAACGGGGCGAACGACGCACCGGTGGCGAATGCCGACACCAACTGGACGATCGAGGACGCAGCGGCGGCGATCACCGGCAATGTGCTCGCCACGGTCCCGCATCCCGGGGCGCCGAGCGGCACGTTCTCGGACGTTGCCGACGTCGATGTCGATGTCGAACCGCTGACGGTCTCGACGGTCGGCACCTTCGCCGGCCTGTACGGCGAACTGACGCTCAATGCTGACGGCACCTACAGCTACCGCCTGTTCACCGAGGCCGAGAACCCCGGTGCCTATGCTGCGGTCCAGGCGCTGAACGAAGGCGATACCCCGCTGACGGACAGTTTCAACTACACCGCCACGGACGGTGACTTGGGTTCGAATTCGACCCTCACGATCAGCATCTTCGGTGCCAACGATGCGCCGGTGGTGGGCACGGCGACGGTCGCGACCTCGGATGAAGGGCTTGCGGGCGGCCTGCCCGACACGACCGGCAATCCGACCGACACGACCAACCTCGCGACCGCGAATGGCACCATTTCGATCACCGATGTCGACGACAGCACCTTCACCGTCACCTTGTCGGTCCCGACCGAGACGCTGACCTCCGGCGGCGAGACGATCGCCTGGTCGCTCAGCCCCGATGGCAAGACGCTGACCGGGTCGACCACTTCGGCGGGCACCGTCCTGACCGTGGTGATCGACGATCTGGGTGCGTTCACGGTGACCCAGTCCGCGCGGATCGACCATGCCGATACCACCAGCGAGGACGTGACCGGCTTCACCGTCGACGTGAACGTCAACGACGGAACGACCACCACGACGCAGACCGATGCGATCACTGTCAACCTCGAAGACGATAGCCCGATCATCACCGCGCCGATCGCGGACGAGCAGGTGCTCAACGATCCGAACGTCGCTCCGCTGGTCGGTGATCTGAACTTCGCGCCGGGCGGCGATGGGCCGGGCACCAGCATGATGATCATGGCCGATGTCACCGGACTCACGGCGGGCGGCCAGCCGCTGACCACCGTGCAGGAAGGCAATGTCCTGATCGCCTATGTCGACAGCAACAGCAACGGTGTGCGCGACGGCGGAGAGCTCGATGTCTTCACCATCACCGTCGATCCGACGGCTGGCACATCGGGCACCTACACGTTCGACCTGCTGGTGCCGCTCGATCCGGAAATCACCGCGGTCGATATCGGCACCGACGGCGCATTCGGGGTAGGCCCGAGCCAGAGCGTGATCGTGTCGCAGAGCAGCACGGGCGACGGTCTGGTGTTCGTCACCGGCTGGCAGCCCGACGGCAATGGCGGCCTGTTCACCGGTGCGGAACTGACCGCCTGGCTTGGCGGCGGTAATCCCGATCTCAACCAGCGGGCCGACGTCAACGGTTCGACCGCGGGCTTCGGGCTCGGCAACAACAACCTCAACGCCGGCGAATTCATGCGGTTCGATTTCGGTCCGCTCGATGATTACGACGGAGCCGGTTCGTATACGCCCCCGGGCGGGACGGCGCTGCTCAACGCCTCCTATGTCTCCTTCTCGTTCTCGAGCTTCGGCAGCGGTGACGTGATCAACTTCGTCGCGCATTTCAGCGACGGTTCGACCCAGTCCTTCACGCAGACCGGTAGCGGCGGGAATTCGACCGGCACGCTGACCATCGATGCGCCTGCGGGCACGACGATCGCCTTCGTCGACGTTTATCAGTCGGCGGGGACGGTCAAGCTCAACCTCGACGAGGTCGGCACCATCGCCACCACGATCGACGTCGATATTCCGGTATCGATCAAGCTCACCGATGGCGACGGCGATCCGGCGATGGACGATTTCGTCATCAACATCTTCGACGATGCGCCCGACGCGATCGACGATCTCGCCACTACCGAAGTGCTCGGCGAAGACATCAACGCCGCCTTCGTCCTCGATTTCAGCGGATCGGTCGACGATTCCGAACTCAACCTTCAGCTCAACGCCGTCAAGGATGCCGCGTTCGAATTGTTCCAGAGCACGACCGGTGCTGTTGCGCTGACGCTGGTGACGTTCTCGGGCGACCAGACCGGAGTCGCGGATGCGATTTCCTACGGGGATTTCACCGATTTCGCGAGCTTCGCGGCGGCGGTCGACGGTCTCAACGAACAACTCGGCGGGGATCGCGTCCAGAGCGCCTTCACCAACTTCAGCGCCGGTATCAGCCTCGGCATCGACGAGCTGCAGGGCCTGATCGACGCCAATCCCAGCGCGAACAACCAGTTCTTCTTCCTGAGCGATGGCAATCCCAATCGCGACACCGGCCCGGGCGGCACATCGTTGTCCTCGACGGTCGCTGCGCAGTGGCAGACCTTCGTCGACGATAACGATGTGAATGTCACCGCCATCGGAGTCGGTGGCGGTGTGAATATTGCTCGCCTGCAGGATGTCGATGTCGATGGCGAAGGGGTGCCGATCCTGGCTGCGGCCTTCGAAGATCTCATCGACACCCTGATCTCGGCTGTCACTCCGCCGATCGGGGGCAGCGTACTCGATAACGATATTGCCGCCACCAACGGCATCGCCGTTACCTCGATCTCGGTCGACGGTATCACCTATGTCTTCGATGGTTCGAACACGATCACCCCCAGCGTCGGCGCGCCGATCACCGGGACCTCGTTCACCGTAACCACCGTTTTCGGAGGGGTGCTGACCTTCGACTTCTCCGATGGCAGCTACACCTACGAGCCGCCGGCGGTGGCCGTGCCGGAGATCGAGAACTTCCAGTACACCGTCGTCGATGGCGATGGAGATACGGACTCCGCTGTTCTGCGGGTCGATATCACGGCGATTTCGAACGACCCGAACTTTGCGAAAAACGATGTGGTCATCACCAATCGCGGCTCCACCGTCGCCATCAATGAGGCATGGTTGCTCGCAAACGACGACGCGGGCACGGCGATCACCAGCGTCGGCAATGCCACCAGCGGCAGTGTTTCGCGCGGCGGCGGCATTGCCACCTTCCTCGACAGCGGCGATGCGGGCGGCAGCTTCACCTATGCGGCCACGCACGGGTCCGACACCGACAACGCTTTCGTTACCGTCAACCGCGAACAGGCTGGCGAAAGCCAACTCGATGGAACCAGCGGCAACGACATCCTGATCGGTCGCGACGGAGCCAACGACACGATCGTCGGCGGTGATGGTGCCGATATCATGATCGGCGGCACCGGGAACGACGTGTTCCTCATCAACGATGGCGACGCTGCCGTCACGATCTCCGGATCGGGCGACAACGGCATCATTCGCGGGTTCGACACGATCATCGATTTCAACACCGTAAACGACGATATCGACTTCACCGATGGCGGCGCGCGGGTGGTTGCGGCCAACACGGCGGGAACGAACGGGGTCAATTCGACGCTTACGGTGGGCGGCGCGACGATCAAGTCGCATGCCATCACCAACGGGATCATGCGGTTCAGCACCTCGGACAGCTTCAGCAGCCCGCTGACGCTCACGACCGACGCGCATCTTGCGGCAGCGGTGCAGTACATCCAGGCCCAGGGCACCTCGACCGACCTTGGCGAGAACACGGTGGTCGCGTTCGTCGTCGGCGGCAGCACCTACATCTACAACCAGGACCAGAACAACGTTGCTCCGAGCGAGGACTCGCTGATTAAGCTCAGCGGCTTGGTCCTCACCAATCTGACGACGCTGGTGCCTTCGGCGATCATGCCGGTCGTGCTCGATCTCGATGGCGATGGAGTCGAATTCGTCGGCATCGATGCCGGGATCACCTTCGATTACGGGGGCGACGGGTTTGCCGAGACGACCGCATGGGTCGGCGCGGACGATGCCATTCTCGCGTTCGATGCGAATGGTGACGGTATCGTGACCGATGCTTCCGAGTTCGTGTTCGGTGGCAAGGGTCAGACCGACCTCGAAGCGGTCGCTGCGCGGTTCGACGAAAACGCCGACGGCGTCCTCGATGCTGCGGACAGCGAATTTGCGAAGTTCGGGATCTGGCAGGACGCCAACCAGAACGGCGTGGCGGACGCAGGCGAGTTCATCTCGCTATCCGAAGCCGGGATCGTTTCGATCTCGCTGGTGTCGAACCAGGCCGGCGGGGAGGCCGCCGGCGGCGACGTCATCATCTTCGGCAATGCGACTTTCACCTTCGCCGACGGCACGACCGGGATCGTTGCCGATGCGGGCTTTACGATCGCGCCGGTCAACGACAACGATCAGAACCGGGCCAGCCAGCGCACGGCCGAAGTCGCGACGGTTGCCGCCCTTGCGGCGTCATTCATGCTCGACGCCGCGCTCGTCCACGACACGCACTCGGCCGCCGGCGCGCGCGTGATCGAAGACCCCGGATTCGTCGCCATGCCGATCGAATACGCCCGGTTCGACGCTTCAGAACTCACGTCCGGATCGATCGGCGACGGTGCCACGGCACTGTTCGGCAATGAGCTGGCTACGGCGACACCCGACTTCGCCAGCATTCTGGGCGAAGTTCAGGACTTCGGCGAGATCGGCGGCATGCAGACGATCGTCGCTCCGCAACCGACCCAGCTCGAAGCGATCGAGTGGTTCGCCGGTCTGGCGGAACCCGCTGCCGCCAATACGCATTCGGCCTTCGCTGGAAGCGATGTGGCGCAGGCGATGGAAGCGCTGTTGCTGCTCGATGCGCCCGCCGCCGAGCTGGGCGACCCGTCCGATCCCCTGATCGACCCGGTCGATGCAGTGCTAGCTGACATCGCGGCGGAGACCCTGCTCGACCAGATCGTCGATCAGTTCGACGGGCACTCACAGACTTCCAACCTTCTGACGGCAGAAAACGGCGCGATTTCGCACGGCCTGCTCGATCAGATGGTGGATGTTTCCATCACTGCGCCGCAGGCGCTGCACCTCGTCGATCAGCAGATCGACGATGCAGCGAACGCAGCGGCTCAGGCTTAATCGAGAGTAGACCCTTGGGGGAGCACGAAGATGAAAACAGGATGCCACTTTGTTACGGCGTTAACCATAATTTCCGCCGCATCGACCGCCGCCGCGGCCCAGGACGGGGCCGGCAGTTTGATGTCGGCTGATACCGACACGCTGCGGGGCGAAATCCAGACCCGATACAACGAGGCGCTGGCCGCGACCAACGACCAGTCGATGGTGGCCGCCAACGATGCGCGGTACCTCTGGGCATCCGAGGCCAAGGTCCAGTGCGGGATCGCGCTCGGGTTTCTCAAGTCGAAAACCCGCGACGAGACCAGCATCGGCAAATGCGACTATGCCTACAACCGGATGCGGATGCGGACGGTCGCACCCCGGGCACCGGCACCGCCGGTGGCGCTCCCGCCGCGCAGGCAGGTGTGCGACGGCGTCGAGCCGGGCCTGGTGTTCTTCGAATTCGATTCGAGCGTGCCTGGATCCGATGCCGCGCAGACGGTCAGGGCGGTCGCCACCAACGCCCGCGAATGCGGCTGGAACCGCTTTCGCGTGGTCGGGCACACGGATCGCTCGGGCAGTGACGCCTACAACGACGCGCTGTCGATGCGCCGCGCCGAAGCGGTCGCCAACCTGATGGCCAGCCTCGGCATCCCGCGCGAGCAGATGGCGACATCGGCGCAAGGTGAAAGCAACCCCAGGGTTCCGACCGCCGACGGGGTGCGAAGCCCCGAAAACCGGCGTGTCGAAATCACGGTATCGCAATAAGAACGGAGACGGATCCCATGCGCAATTCTCTCATATCCGCAGTCGCCGCCGCTCTTCTGGCGGGTACTGCCCCGATCGCCCATGCACAGGATTCCGGCTCTGCCGTGACCATGCAGGAAGCGATCGATATCGCCGTGCGAACCAACCCGGAGATCCTCCAGGCTCAGTTCAACAAGGAAGCGATCGAATTCGAACGCAAGCAGGCGCAGGGCCTCTACAGCCCGCGGGTCGATGTCGAAGCCGCCGCCGGAGTCCGGAGGCTGGAAAACAACACCCGGCGCAATCTCGGCATCGCCAACAACGAGCTTTACCCGGTCGAGGTCGGGATTACCGGCGAATGGACCGTGGTCGATTTCGGCCGTCGGCGGGGTGAATTGCTGCGCCAGGCTGCCCGCGTCGACGGCGCGTCGCTGCGGGTCGTGGAGCGGTCCGAATTCATCGCGCTGCAGGTCTCGCGGCAGTATCTCGACGTGCTGCTGCAACAGCGCGTCGCGGCTGCATCCGAAGACAACCGGCGGTTCCACGAAATGCTCGTGCGCGATCTGTCCAGCGGTGTGGCGCAGGGATCGATCAGCGTCGCCGACCAGCAGCAGGCCGAAGAGCGGCTGCAGGCCGCGATCGTGCGCGAAGAAGAGGCGAAACGATCGCTGACCGACGCACGGATTTCGCTGCGGACGCTGACCGGGCTCGATGTCTACGACGTGATCCTGCCACCCGATCTGCTCGCGGCCATGCCGCCGAGCCTCGATCAGGCGATCGGCACCGCGCGGTTGCGCAACCCGCTGGTGCGCGAGGCGCAGGCCGATGTCGATGCCGCCAACGCGGTGGTCAAGTCCGCCACCGGCGAGCTCTATCCCACGATCGGCCTCGAAGTGCGCGGAAGACTGGGCGAGGACATCGATGGCTTCAACGGCGAAACCAACGATGTGCAGGGCCGCGTGGTGCTGCGCTGGAACATCTTCGACGGGGGCATCAACCGCGCCCGGATTCAGGAGACCGTCCGCCAGGCCTCGATCGCGCGCTACGCGCTTCACCAGCGGCAACGCGAGGCCGAAGAGGACGTGCGCGCAGCGTGGAACGCGCTCGAGTCTCAGGGGCGTGTGGTCAGCGCACTCGATCGCCAGTCGAGCGTGTCGGACGATCTGCTGCTGTCCTATCGCAGCCAGTTCAACATCGGTCGCCGTTCGCTGCTCGACGTTCTCGACGCGCAAAACACTAGGTTTAACACCCAGGTTCGTCTCGAAACGGCACGATTCTCCGAAAGGTTCGCCCGATACCAGATTTTGGCCGCAACCAACGCGTTTCTGGACGCATTGAGTGTTTCCCCCGGGGCCGGTTCGGGTGCAGAAGAACGGCAGCGGTTCGACTACGGTCCGCCCGTCGATGCCGAGCTGCAGCGCCGGGTCTATCCCGAGTAACTGCGAGAGAGGAGGATGAGTGTCGCGATTGGACGAACGGCTGGAGGGTATCGAGATCGATAGCCTTTCGCGGTGCGTGGCAGAGATTGCCGCGCGCTATGCCACGGTCGTAGCCCCTTCGGCATTCGCCCAGCTGCCCCGCAACGCCGATGGCCGTCTGCCATGGCATCAGGCCGAATCCGCGCTCGAACTGGCGGGGGTCAATTTCGATGCGGTGACGCGAAGTCGCCTGCCCACGGGCACCGGCGTCTACCCCGCTCTGGTCGAGCTGCTCGACGGGCGGTTCGTCCTGGCGATCGAAGCGCGCGACGGCGATCTGCTCGTCTGGAAACCCGATATCGAAGGCGAGGTATGGGTCCCGCGAGCGGAGATCGCTGACCAGTTCGCCGGGCGGCTCTATTCGGTGTTCGCCAATCCCGACATTCAGCGCGAGGGCGAAGCGCCGTGGCACGCCAAGGCGCGCGGCCACTGGTTCTGGGGCGAGCTGCGCAAGGAGCGCCGGTCGTTCTGGCCGGTGATACTCGCTTCGCTGCTGATCAATGTGCTGGCGGTCGCGCTGCCGCTGTTCACCATGAACGTCTACGACCGGGTCATTCCCAACCGCGCGACCGAGACCCTGTGGGTCCTCGGCGCAGGCGTGGCGCTGGTGTTCGCGCTCGAATTTGCGCTGCGTCGCGGGCGCACGGCAGTGCTCGACCAGATCACCAAGCGACTCGACCTCAAGCTGTCGCAGAAGATCTTCGGACGGCTGCTGGCGACGCCCCTGCAGGAGCGGCAAGGCCACACCGGTTCGCTCGCGGCCCGGGTTTCCGAATATGCGATCGTGCGCGACTTCTTCGCCTCGACCACGGTCGTGCTGATGATCGACGTGCTGTTCCTGTTCGTGTTCGTCGGGGTCATCGCGATCATCGGCGGATGGCTGGCGCTGATCCCGCTCACGATCATCACCGCGATGCTGATCGCCGGCTATATCCTGCAACGCAAGGTGACCGCTGCCGCGCAGGACGCGCAGGCGGATTACGGGCTGCAGCAGACGCTGCTGGTGGAATCACTAGCCGGCATGGAAACGCTCAAGAGCATGGGCGGGGAGGGCGGCGCACTGGGCCGCTGGTATCGCCTCGCCGAAGCCGGAGCGCATTCGCAGGAGCGGCTGCGCAACATCAACTCGGTCGCGGTCGGTCTCGCCCAGACGTTCCAGCAGGTCTCGACCGTGTCGCTGATCATCGGCGGCTACTTCCTGTTCGCGGCTGGCCAGATCTCGATGGGGGCGATCATCGCCATCGTCATGCTCGCCTCCCGCTCGCTCGCACCGGCGGGTCAGATCGCCTACGTGCTGACTCGCGGGCGGCAGGCCAATGAAATGCTCGCCAGTATCGAACGCCTGTTCGAGGCCAGCGACGAGCGCCAGCGCGGCGGGTCGCTCGCCCCGGCGACGGTCAGCCGTCCGCTGATCACGTTGAAGGATGTGCGCTTTTCCTATCCCGAAAGCGGACAGCCCGCGCTCGACGGGCTCAATTTCGAATTCAAGCCGGGCGAACGCGTTGCGATCGTCGGACGGGTGGCTTCGGGCAAATCGACGCTCGGGCGGATCCTGTGCGGATTGTATCAGCCGAGCGAAGGGACGATGCTGGTCAACGGGCTCGATGCAGGCCAGTACCGCCCGGAGCAGCTGCGCGATGCGCTGCGCTTCGTCGGGCAGGATGCCGACCTGTTTTCGGGCTCGATCCGCGACAACCTTTCGCTCGGTCGGCGCGATGCGACCGACGAACGCATGCTCGCCGCGCTGCGTCAGACCGGTGCCGACCAGTTTCTGGCGCGCGACAATGGCGGGTTCGAACGGCCGGTGGGCGAGGGCGGCAGGCGGCTGTCGGGCGGCCAACGCTCGTTCCTCGCGTTGACCCGCGCGCTGGTTACCCCGTGCGAGCTGCTGTATCTCGACGAACCGACCGGGGCGATGGACAGCCAGACCGAAAAGCTGTTCGCCGACCGGCTCGCCGGAGCGCTCTCTGAGCATCAGACGCTGGTGATCGCCACGCACCGCCCGGCGCTGTTCGCGCTGTGCGAGCGGCTGATCGTGCTGAGCAATGGCAAGGTCGCCGCCGACGGCCCGATCAAGCAGGTGCTCGAAAGCGCCGGAGCACAGTTCGAAGGATTGGCGCGATGAGCCGGATCAAGGAACTGTTCGCCCGCTCGCTGGTGCTGGTGCCGATTTTCGCAGTCGTGGCGTCGCCCTCGCTGCCCGCGATCGACGCATCCTACGCCGCCGAACTCGGCGCAACCCTGCCCGATCTGCAGCGCGAGATCGCCGAAATGTCGACCGGCGAAGACCAGCAACTGATGCTTGCCGGCACCGATGCGCAATCGCGCAACGCGCTGATTCCGATGATTGGCGGCAGCCATGCGGGACTGTCCGCCTACAGCCCGTTCGCCGCCGGATCGGACAGCTATTCGACCGCGCTCACCTGCATGACGCAGGCGATCTATTACGAGGCGGCGAACGAACCCGAGACCGGCAAGCGCGCCGTCGCGCAGGTGGTGATGAACCGCATGCGTCACCCGGCCTATCCCAATTCTGTCTGCGGTGTGGTCTATCAGGGCGTCAACGCGCGGGTATGCCAGTTCAGTTTCACCTGCGACGGGGCGCTGCTGCGCAAGCCGTTGCAGCGGCAATGGAGCCAATCGCTGGCGGTGGCGAAGGACGCACTGGCAGGCAGGCAGCTGCCCGAAGTCGGCACGGCGACGCACTACCACGCCGATTACGTGGTGCCGAAATGGGCGTTTACGCTGGAAAAACTGAAGGTTATCGGAACGCACATATTCTACCGCTTTCCGGGGCGCGCCGGCCGAAGCGCGGCGTTTCAGGCGCGCTGGTCGCAATCGGAACGCATCCCGCAGATCAACTGGGCGCGCTTCGATGCGGATGAGGAAATGGTCGAGGAGCTGGCCGTCATCGAGGAGGACGCGTTCGTCCCTGGCCTCACCGTCACCGCCGATCCCAAGGACCGGCATGCACCGACCGACGTGGGTGGAAGGATCGACACGACCAAGGAATGGCGGCTGAGCATTCCCGATCCGGTGGGCCAGAAAGGCAGTTACGCCGCGACGGTCAGCCGCCAGGGAGACCTCGCGGCACCGGGCACCGGGTCCGCAACGGAGAGCGGATCATGAACGTGCTGGGTTGGTGGGAGGCGATGGATGCCCCCGCAAGCTGATCGTCTCATCGGCAGTCGGCATGGCGCTGCTGCTCACCTGGTCGGCCATTGCCGAGGTCGACAGCATCACCCGCGGCACGGGCAAGGTGATCCCGACCAGCAAGGCCCAGCTGGTGCAGCCGGCCGAACCGGCGGTGATCGAGGAGATCCTCGTGCGCGGCGGTCAGACGGTCAAAAAAGGGCAGTTGCTGGTCAGGCTCGACGATGCGCAGTCCGCATCGGAACTGGGCCAGCTCCAGACCGAGAACCAGCGGCTGGCGGTTCGGGCGCAGCGGCTCCAGCAGGAAGCGTCGGGCGGGTCGCTCGGCTGCGAGCCTGGTTCGGTGTGCGCGGATGAACAGCGACTGCAGCAGGCGCGGGTTTCGGCTGCGCGGGCGCGCGAACGCTCGCTCGCGGCAGTGATCGATCAGCGCCGCCGCGATCAGCGCGAGGCCGAAGCCACGATCGCTTCCCTGACCGACAGCGAGAGGCTGGCGCGCGAACAGGTAAGGATGCTCGAACCGATGGCAGCGCAGGGTATCGTCCCGCGCACCGAATTGCTGACCGCCCAGCGCGAACTGGTCGACGTCCAGGGACGGCTCTCGGCCGCGCGGCAGGCTTCAGGCCGGGCCGCAGCAGCGATCCGTCAGGCACAGGCCGATCTCAATTCCGCGCGGCTCGATTTCCGCCAGCAGGCGCTCAACGAGCGCAGCGAGGTATCCACGCGCATCGCAGTCAACGAGGAGACCATTCGCGGAGCCGAGGCGCGCCAGCAGCGCAACGAATTGCGCGCGCCTGCCGACGGCATCGTCAACGATGTCCAGATCACCACCGAAGGCGGCTTCGTGAATGCCGGCGAAAAGATCATGCAGATCGTTCCGATCGGTGAGAAACTGCTGGTCGAAGCCCGCGTCGCGCCGAGCGACATCGCCTTCATCAAGGTCGGAGATCGCGCCAACGTGAAGGTCACGGCCTACGATTTCTCGATCTATGGCGGGCTCAACGGGATCGTGCAGCAGGTCTCGGCCGACAGCGTGTTCGACGAGGTCGAGCGCGAAGCCTACTACACCGTCCTGATCGAAACGAACGACGCCTTCATTACACGCGGCGGCCAGTCGTTCCCGATCGTGCCCGGCATGATCTGCGACGTCGAAATCCTCACCGGACGGCGGACGATCCTGAGTTACCTGATGAAACCGGTGGCCAAGGCGTTCGACCGGGCGCTGACCGAGCGATAGGCCCGGCGACGCGCGCAATCGCCCGGTTCAATAGCCGTGCAGCCAGGCGGCTTCAGCGTTGAAGCTCAGCACCGGATTGTAATCGTGCGACAATCGTCCGTCGAGCAGCTTATCGGTGGTATTGTCGAGCACGACGTAGCGATCGTCGAGCTTGACCACCAGCAGGGCATGATCCGCCCGGCGGACCGTGTCGCGCGCGATCGTGAGGTACATGTCGCGGCGGGGAACACCGGCGGCGGCCAGCAGCTGCATCTTCGCCAGCGCAATGTCCTCGCAATCGCCCTTGCCCAGCAACAGCGTCAGCCGCGCCCCGGCCCAGTAGTCGGCCCGGCCGTAAAGCTCGCGGTCCTCGACGTAGCGGATCTTGCGATTGACCCAGCGATTGACGCTGGACACCAGTTCCGTCGTCGCTTTGCCCTCGGCGCTGGCGCGCAGGGCAGGCCGGGCCGAGATCCGTTCGGATCGCACCCGGCGCCAGTCGCGGTCGAAATTCGTCCTGCCGATCCGTACGCGCTTGGAAGCGAGGAAATCGTCGTTCGAGAGGCGGTCGAGCGGGGATGCTGCGGCGCTCACGGCGAGTTCCCCGAACGGGCGCGCGCAGTCGCGCGGGCCCGAAGCTGCAGGTTGCAGCGGTTCGACCGCCAGGCTCGGCGAAGCGATCACGGCGATCTCGTTTGACTGGGATTGTTGCATGCGCATCCGGTCGAGCGCGCTCATCTCGCCGCCGAGAATGGCGGCTCCCTTCGAAAGAGAAGGGCCGGCGATGGCCGGTTGCGACAGCACAATGCCTTGCGATGGCGCGGTCGGGCATGTCATCTGCGATGTGGCGGCCGCAATCACGCTTTCGCTGAGCGACAGCGGCACGCGCGCGCTCGCGCTGGCCGACCCGAACGCCGTCAATACGGCGATGGTGCCAAGCGCGGTCCGCGCCGCATTTCCGAGATGACCCGACAGGTGCATATACGTGGATTTGCACAGGCCGACGAAAGGTTCGGTTTGCAGATGCGGTTAATTCGCCAATAACCACGATCGGGTTTTCAGGCCTCGGAAGTCCCGGATCGAAGACTCGGATCGGTATCGCCCTGATGGCTCAGGATCTGGCCCGAGCCGAAGCTGCACGGTTGCATTTCCGCAGCCAACGCGGCGACGGATTCGGGCGAGCAACCCAGCAGTGCGGCAAGTGCCGAGGCGCGTTCGGAGACGTCGATTCGTCCAGCATGCTTCGCGCGTCGCGATAGCCAAGCCGCATCGTGAGGCCGATCCGGTCTCTGCGCGAGGGTTTGCCAAACGCAACTGGCTGTTTCATCACGACACCATGGCAAATTCCCGCAGCGTGGCCGAGACCGGCCCCTGGCAGTTCTGGATCGATCGCGGCGGGACCTTCACCGATATCGTGGCGCGCACGCCGGATGGTGCATTGGTGACGCGCAAGTACCTGTCCGAGAATCCGGAACACTACGACGACGCCGCACTCCACGGAATGCGCGAGCTGACCGGCGAGAATGAGCTTACATTCGAAACGATTCGTTCGATCCGAATGGGCACGACGGTCGCAACCAATGCGCTGCTGGGACGCAAGGGCGAGCCGGTGCTGCTCGCGATCACCCGAGGATTGGGCGACGTGCTGGAAATCGGGACGCAGGCCCGGCCCGATACGTTCGCGCTCGATATCCGCAAGCCGGCGCCGCTCTATGCCGATGTGATCGAGATCGCCGAACGGGTGAGGGCCGACGGCACGGTCGAGACCCCGCTCGACCTCGATCAGGCCAGAAGGGTGTTGGACGCGGCCTACGCCAGGGGCCTGCGCGCGGTCGCGATCGTGCTGATGCACGGTTATCGTTACCCGGAGCACGAACGCGCGCTGGCCGGGCTGGCGCGGGAAATAGGTTTCACCCAGGTCTCGACCAGCCACGAGGTCAGCCCGCTGACCAAGATCGTTCCGCGCGGCGAAACCAGCGTGGTCGACGCCTATTTGACCCCGATCCTGCGCGATTATGTCGACCGGATTGCCGAGGCTTTCGAAGATGCGCGCGCTCCCGGACAATTGCTGTTCATGCAGAGCTCCGGCGGGCTCACCGATGCGGCCAGGTTTCGCGGGCGCGACGCGATCCTGTCCGGACCGGCGGGCGGGATTGTCGGCTGCGTCGAGACGGCACGGCGGGCCGGGTTCGACAAGGTCATCGGCTTCGACATGGGCGGCACCTCGACCGATGTCTCGCATTACGCCGGGACGCTCGAGAAGGTCTACGAAACCGAAGTCGCGGGCGCGAAGATGCGCGTCCCGATGCTGCACATCCACACCGTCGCAGCAGGCGGCGGATCGATCCTGAAATACGAGGACGGACGGCTTCGCGTCGGGCCGGAAAGCGCCGGGGCCGATCCGGGGCCGGCCTGCTACCGGCGCGGCGGGCCGCTGGCGGTGACCGATATTAACGCCTGCCTCGGCAAGCTCGATCCGGAGCATTTCCCAAAGATATTCGGGCCGGACCAGTCGCAGCCGCTTGACGCGGAGGCCTCGCGAGCAGGCTTTGCCACGATTGCGGACGAGCTGGGCGACGGTCGCTCGCCGGAGGAAATCGCCGAGGGATTCCTCGCCATCGCCAACGAGCATATGGCGCAGGCGATCAAGCAGATCTCGACCGCGCGCGGGCACGACGTGAAGGACTACGTGCTCAACTGCTTTGGCGGGGCAGGGGGTCAGCATGCATGTCTCGTGGCCGAGCGGCTGGGGATCGGGCGTATCATGATCCACCCGTTTGCGGGGGTGCTCTCGGCCTACGGCATGGGCTTGGCGAAGACCGAGGTGGAGCGGCAGCGCGTGATCGGGGAGCCGCTGTCGCCGGACTTGCTGGAAGACGTCAGCGGTGCGGTCGCTGAACTGGAAGCCGAGACAGGTCGGGAACTCGCCGAGCAGGGCGTCGCATTCGACCAGGTCTCGCACAGGGCGAGCGCGCTGATGCGATATGCGCGGACCGAAACGGCCATCAGGGTCCCGATTTCCGACGCCGACACAATGGAGGTGGGGTTCGATCGATTGCATCGCCAGCAATTCGGCTTTGCCGCGCCGGAAAAGGTCCTGCTGCTCGACACGCTCATCGTCGAAAGCGAGGCGGGTGGAAGCGAAAACACGCCTCGACCTGATTCCACCATCAGCGACCACGAGCCGCAGGCGCAATCGGTCACTCGGTTTTATTCGAAAGGCGGGTGGCACGACGCACCGCTGTTCGATCGCGATTCGCTCCAAACCGGACACGCAATCGGAGGACCGGCGATCGTTATAGAGACGACCGGCACCGTCGTGATCGAGCCGGGCTGGGAGGCAAGGGTCGATGGCGAAGGCTGCCTGATCCTGTCGAACCGCGACGCATCAGCAGCCAGCCAGCAGCGCGGCACCGCTTTCGATCCGGTCACGCTGGAAATCTTCGCGAACCTGTTCATGTCGATCGCCGAGCAGATGGGGATCGTGCTGCGCAACACCGCGCAATCGGTGAATGTGAAGGAACGCCTCGATTTCTCCTGCGCGATCTTCGATGCGGGCGGCAATCTCGTCGCCAACGCTCCGCACGTGCCGGTCCATCTCGGTTCAATGGATGCGAGCGTGAAGACCATCATCGCAGGCGGCGCGGCGATCGAACCGGGCGACGCCTTCGTGCACAACAACCCGCACAAGGGCGGATCGCACCTGCCCGATGTCACGGTCGTTTCCCCGGTGTTCAACGAGGCCGACAGCGAAGTGCTGTTCTATGTCGCCAGTCGCGCACATCACGAGGATATCGGCGGGATCAGCCCCGGCTCGATGTCTCCGCTGGGCCGCACCATCGGCGACGAAGGTATCCTGCTCGACAATGTGAAGCTGGTCGAAGGCGGCGCGTTCCAGACCGCTCGGATCGAGCGCATCCTCGGCGACAGCCCGCATCCGGCGCGCAATATCGCGCAGAATATCGCCGACCTGATGGCGCAGGTCGCAGCCAACGCTGCGGGCGCGGGCGAGTTGCGCAAGCTGGTGGCGCAATACGGCCTCGCCGTGGTTCAGGCCTATATGGGCCACATCCAGGACACCGCCGAGGCTGCCGTGCGCAGGGTCATCGGCGAAATCGAGCGGGGCCAGTTCGCGCTCCAGCTCGATTCAGGCGCCGCAATCAAGGTGGCAATTGCGCCTGACCGCGAAACCGGCACGGCTACCATCGACTTCACCGGCACCAGCCCGCAGCAGGACAGCGCCTTCAACGCGCCGCCTGCGGTAACCCGCGCGGCAGTGCTCTACGTCTTCCGCTGCCTGATCGACGACGACATTCCCTTGAACGCCGGGTGCATGAAGCCGCTGAAAACCGTCGTGCCCGAAGGATCGATGCTCAATCCTGCCCCTGACGCAGCCGTGGTTGCGGGCAATGTCGAGACCAGCCAGGCGATCACCGATGCGCTGTTCGCAGCATTGGGTCGGCTCGGGACAAGCCAGGGGACGATGAACAATCTCACTTTCGGCAATGCCACGCGGCAATATTACGAAACCATCTGTTCCGGTGCACCCGCCGGGCCGGGCTTCCATGGCGCAGCGGCGGTGCACACGCATATGACCAACACCCGCATGACCGACCCGGAAGTGCTCGAAAACCGCTATCCGGTCGTGCTCGACTCGTTCCGGATCGATCGCGGATCGGGCGGTAAGGGCGAATGGAACGCGGGCGACGGGGTGACTCGCGCAATCCGGTTTCTCGAGCCGATGGAATGTTCGATCCTGTCCGAGCACCGCTCGGTTCCGCCACCGGGGATCGCGGGCGGGGCGGACGGACGATTGGGACGCAACTGGATCGAACGGGAGGACGGATCGATGGTGCATCTTGGTGGCTGCGATCAGGCCGACGTCGAAGCGGGTGACCGGATCGTGATCCGCACGCCGACCGGCGGCGGCTTCGGAGCATCGAAAGCATGAGCATCGCCCAGCGGCTTCGCAATGTCGGCCCCGGGGCGATGGTCACCGCGGCGTTCATCGGTCCCGGCACCGTCACCGCCTGCACGCTGGCGGGCGCGCATTTCGGCTATGCGCTGCTGTGGGCGCTGCTGTTCGCGACCGTGGCGACGATGGTGTTGCAGGAGATGTCCGCGCGGCTGGGCGTGGTCGCGCAAAAGGGGCTGGGCGAGGCGCTCGCCGAATTGCTCAGGAGTTCGCCCTGGCGCTGGCCGCTGATCGCGCTGGTGATCGTCGCGCTCTATATCGGCAACGCCGCCTATGAGGGCGGAAACCTGTCAGGCGCGGCTCTGGGGATCGCAGCAATCGCAGGGGAGGGCGACGCGGCGTTCCGGCTCAGCGTCGCCGCGATTGCTGCCCTGTCGGCCCTGCTGCTGTGGACCGGCAGCTACCGCCAGATCGAAGCGGCGTTGATCGCGCTGGTGGCTTTCATGACGCTCGCTTTCGTTGCCACCTTTGCGGTCGTGCGACCGGAGCTGGGTGCGCTGCTGGCCGGACTGGTTGTGCCGAGAATACCCGAAGGCGCATTGCTCACGGTGATCGCGCTGATCGGCACCACGGTCGTTCCCTACAATTTGTTTCTCCACGCCAGCGCGGCAAAGGCGAAGTGGTCGCGCCCCGAAGACCTTCCCGCGGTGCGGATCGACACGATGGTCACGGTCGGGATCGGCGGATTGATCGGCATCCTGATCGTTTCGACCGCCGCCGCCAGCCTGTTCGCCTTCGCAGTCGCGGTCGAGAGTGCGGCCGATATGGCGACGCAGTTCGAACCGCTGTTCGGTCCGCATGCCAAGTACCTGATGGGCGCGGGACTCTTCGCCGCCGGGCTGACCAGCTCGATCACCGCGCCGCTCGCGACTGGCTATGCCGTAAGCGAGATATTCGAAGTCGTGCCAGAACGCAGGCAGCGCACTTTGCGGATGGTTGCGCTCAGCGTGATCGCCATCGGCGCAGGGCTGGCGCTCACCGGCATTCGCCCGGTCACGATCATCCTCTCCGCACAGTTCGCCAACGGGTTACTGCTGCCGGTGGTCGCCGCGTTCCTGCTGTTCGCCATGAACCAGACGCAGATACTCGGCCAGTTCATCAACAGCCGGACAGCCAACGCGCTGGGGGGCGCGGTGGTGCTGGTCGCGGCGGGCCTTGGCCTGCGCCTGATCCTGAGCGCTGCCGGTTGGCTTTAAATCTCGCCCTTCCCTTGCGTCACGCTTGCAGATAGGTTGCGCCAAGCAACCGAGCGCCGCAATCCGGAGAATACCCCAATGGCGAGTTTCACCTTGAACGGGCAGGCGACCACTGCCGATGTCGATCCGGCGATGCCGATCCTGTGGGTGGTGCGCGAGAAACTGGGGCTGAACGGCACCAAATTCGGCTGCGGCATCGCGCAATGCGGGGCCTGCACCGTGCATCTCGATGGCCAGCCGGTGCGCAGCTGCTCGACGCCGATCGCAGAAGCCGAGGGACGCGCCATCACCACTATCGAGGGGATCGGCGGTCCTGAGGGAGAGCTCACCGCCGTCCAGCAAGCCTGGGTCAGCGAACAGGTGCCGCAATGCGGATATTGCCAGTCCGGCCAGATCATGAGCGCGACCGCCTTGCTGCGCGACAATCCAAGCCCGACCGACGCGCAGATCGATGCCGCGATGGCGGGCAATATCTGCCGCTGCGGGACCTACACCCGGATCCGCCGCGCGATCAAAGTCGCGGCCGGCCAGATCGAACCGCGCCAAGAGGAGGCCTGAGCCATGAACGACCTGTCTCCCGAGAAGAAAGAACGCAGCAAGCTCGCCAAGTGGAGTCGGCGCGGGTTTATCGGCGCGGGCGTGCTCGCTGGCGGCGGGCTGCTGATCGGTATCGGCGTGCGCCCCGGCAACCCGATCGACGGGCTGGCGGGCAAGGTCGCCCCCGGCGCAGGCGAACAGCTGGTCAACAGCTGGGTCAAGATCGATACCGACAACATCGTCACCGCCATCGTCCCGCATTGCGAGATGGGACAGGGGGCGCATTCGGTGCTGGCGCAGATGCTCGCCGACGAGCTCGATGCGGCGTGGGACAAGGTTCGCGTGATGCAGGCCCCTGCCGATGGCAGCTATGTCGTGACCGATACCGCACGCATGTTCGTCGCCCCCTTCACCATGAACGCGGCGGACTGGATCGAGCCGACCTGGAACGGATTGTTCACCCAGGTTGCGCGGCTTGCCGATGCGATGATTACCGGCGGCTCGTCCTCGATCCGCACCACCGGGCAACACCAGATGCGCATCGCCGGAGCAGCAGCGCGCAAGATGCTGATCGGGGCCGCGGCCGATGCGTGGGATGTGCCCGCGAGCGAGATTACGACGCGCGACAGCACGCTGTTGCACAAGGCGTCGGGCAAGTCCGCGCCCTATGCCGAATTCGCCAGCGCCGCCGCCGAGCAGCCGATGGACCAGACGCCGGTGCTCAAGAAGCGTTCCGAATACCGGCTGATGGGCAAGAGCAAGGCCCGGACCGACATTCCCGACAAGATCACCGGCCAGGCCGAATTCGGCATCGATGCGGTGCCCGAGGGACTCGGCCTGTCCTACGCCGCGACGATCCGTCCGCCGGTGCCGGGGACCAGCGTCGTCAGCATGGACGCGGCGCGCGCCAAGGAGATGCCGGGCGTCCTGCAAATCCTCAACATGGGCAATTTCGTCGCCGTGGTAGCCGACAGCTACTGGCAGGCGCAGCAGGCGGTGAACACGATCGAGATCGGCTGGAGCGCGTCCGAAAGCCCGGTCAAGACGATGGACGACCAGTTCGCGGTGTTCGCCAAGGCATTGGATGAGGCCGGAGAAACGGGAGGCAAGGAAGCCGCTGCCAAGGGCGATGCCCACGGCGCGCTGGCCAGCGCCGCGACAATCATCGAAGCGGAGTACAAGGCGCCCTATCTTGCACACGCGCCGATGGAGCCGCTGAACTGCACCGCGCACTACAGGGACGGCAAGTGCGACATCTGGACCAGCACCCAGGTCCCGCTGATGGCGCGCAGCGAAGTCGCCAAGACGATCGGACTTTCGACCGACGATATCACCATCCATCACCCCTATCTGGGCGGGGCCTTCGGGCGGCGGCTCGGATCGGAATATGTCGCGATGGCGGCGCGGATCGCCAAGGCGACCGGCTATCCGGTCAAGATGATCTGGAGCCGCGAGGAGGACACGCAAAAGGCGTTGTATCGCTGCGCCGACACCAACCGGCTGCGGGCCGGTCTGGATGATGCGGGCAATCTCGTCGCCTACGACAGCGTTTTCACCCAGCGGCACGACCCGGCGGAGGCCTGCGTCCCGGCGATGTACGCGATCCCCAACACGTCGGTGCGGGTGGCCGAGGCCGAACTGCACCTGCCGTTCCAGGCATGGCGCTCGGTCGATCACTCGCAGCAGGGCTGGTTTATCGAGAGCTTTATCGACGAGGCGGCACACGCGGCGGGCAAGGATCCGCTCGAATACCGCCTGGCGATGCTGCAGGAATCTCCGCGCCAGCGCGCGGTGCTGGAGAAAGTGGCGGAGATCAGCGAATGGCGCACGCCTTCGGGTGAGGGCAGGGCCAAGGGCGTGGCGATCGTCGAAAGCTTCGGCACCATCGTCGCCGAAGTGATCGAGGTCGATATGACCTCCGGCAAGCCGAAGATGACCAACATCTGGGCGGTGTGTGACGCGGGCTACGTGATGAACCCCGACGGCTTCCGCAACCAGATCGAGGGCGGTATCGTGTTCGGACTGACCGCCGCGATGTATGGCGAGCTGGAACTGGAAGGCGGGGCGATCAAGCAGAGCAACTTCCACGATTACAAAATGCTGCGGATCAACGAAGTGCCTGAAATCACGGTCGAACTGATCAACAGCGGTGACGTGCCCGTGGGCGGCGCGGGCGAACCGGGTCTGCCGCCTGCGGCTCCGGCGCTCACCAACGCGATCTTCGCGGCCAGCGGCACGCGCATTCGCGAACTGCCGATTGCGAAGCAGTTCGCCTGATCCGGATCGAGGGGGAAATACCGATGCGCAAACAGGCGATTCTCGCTGCCAGCCTGCTGACCTTGCTCGCGGCCTGCGGTGGTTCGGAAGAGCAGCCACCGGTCGAACAGATCGTCGTGCGCGAGCCGGGGACGCCGGTCGATAGCCCCGCTGTCGCCAGCGAGGGCGGCGAGGTCGATCTGGTCGCGGCGGGCGAAGCGGCCTTTGCAGTCTGCTCCGGCTGCCACGTCGCCGAAGCGGGTGAACCGTCGATGGCCGGTCCCAACCTCTACGGCGTGTTCGGTCGCAAGGCCGGGGCGCTCGACGACTTCGCCTATTCGGATGCGCTGGCGAGCTCGGATATCGTCTGGGACAATGCCACGCTCGACCGCTTCCTCGCCAATCCTTCCGGCTATGCCCCGGCACCAGCATGGTCGCGGGCGGAGTAAGCGACGGCGAGACCCGCGCGGCGGTGGTCGCGTATCTGCGTAGTCTTTCCGAGTCCGAGTAAGCGCAAAAGGTGGATCTTCACCGCGTATTGCTGTTTCTAAACGAGTGCCGCTTGCGCGGCGAGCGCAGCGTGATGGTGACTGTCGGCGCGGTCGAGGGTTCCTCGATGCGCAATCCCGGCACGATCATGGGCGTCGCCGAGGATGGCAGCTTTGCCGGCTCGCTCTCGGGCGGATGCATCGAGCAAGCGGTTGTATCCGAAGCGCTCGACGTCTTGAAAGAAGGAAGTCCGCGCGTCACGCGGTTCGGGGCAGGGTCGCCCTATGTCGATATCAAGCTGCCCTGCGGCGGAGGTCTCGACCTGCATTTCCAGCCGCTTGGCGCGGATGAAGTTGCGACCGCGTGCCTGAGCACCATTCGCGGGCGCACGCCGTTCTCGATCCGGCTCGATCAGGACGGTGCGCACCACGTTCCCGAATGGCGCGCGAGCGAGTTCGATGCTTCCAACGGGGCGGGGGTGTTCGGACACTGGCCCGCGCCCAGGGTTCAGATCGTCGGCCATGGAGCGGCCGTTCCTGCGCTAACCGAAATGGCGCGCTCGATGGGCTGCTGGGCGAGCGCGCTGACTCCGGACGAACAGCTCATCAGGTCGATGAAAGAGCAAGGTCTGGCCGCTGACCTGGTCAAGCGAACCACCCAGACCGACCTGTTAGAAAGCGACCCGTGGACCGCGATCGTGTTCCTGTTTCACGATCACGACTGGGAGATCGATCTGATGGCGCGCGCGTTCGAACTGCCGCATTTCTACCTCGGCGCGATGGGCGGGCGGAAGGCGCATGCGATGCGGTGCGAGGCGCTCAAGGCGAAGGGCATATCGAAGGAGCAGTTGGCCACCGTTCGCGCGCCGATCGGCGTGTTCCATTCCTCGCGCGATCCGCAGACGCTGGCGCTGTCGACGCTTGCGGAGATCATCCGGACCTACCAGGACACCGATTTCGAGGCGGCGCTTGGCTGAGGCTATGCGCCTGATGGTGGCGGTGCTCGCCGCCGGGGCGTCGCGGCGGTTCGGCGACGCTGACAAGCTCTGCGCTATCGTTCGCGACAAGCCGCTTGCACTGCATGTCAGCGATATGTTGTCGCGATTGGATGCCGACCATCACGTGGTGATCGCCGCCGACGAAAACCATCCTTGCGCCAAGGGCTGGCAGTCGGCTGGGTTCTCGGTGGTCCGCAATCCCAATGCCGATGAAGGGATGGGAACCTCGGTCGCGGTAGCGGCGAGGCTTGCACGCCGGACACAGGCCGACATTCTGCTCATCGCGCTCGCCGACATGCCGCTGGTTCCGCTGGCCCACTACGCCGCGCTGGTCGATGCTGGGCAGGAGATGGGCGCTTCCGCCATCGTTGCATCGTCGGATGGCGCATCGCGCATGCCTCCAGCGGTGTTCGGAAGCGCCCATTTCGATGCACTGGCGGAGCTTGGCGGCGATCAGGGTGCGCGAGATTTGCTCCAGCAAGGCGAGCCGATCGCCTGCCCGCCCGAATGGCTCACCGATATCGACACTCCGGAGGCGTTGGCGGCGCTGGGCTAGCACTTGAAACGAAGACTAGTCCTTTTCCTCCTCGTCGATCAGGATGCGGTTGGCGGCGCCGTCCATGTCCTCGTACTGGCCGCTCTTCATCGCCCAGAAGAACGTCGCGAGGCCGAGCGCGCCCATGCCGAGCGCAATCGGGATGAGGAAAGCGAGACCGGTCATCGAGTGGATCTCGCGAGCCGCAGCGAGTTCGCGACAACCAAGATCGAACTCACCGACATCGCGATCGCGGCGATCAGCGGCGTAACGTAGCCGAACAGTGCCAGAGGGACTGCGAGCACATTGTAGCCGACCGCAAAGGCGAAGTTCTGCCGCACAATCCGCATCGTCCGCCGCGCGACCCGGATCGCTAGCGCGACCGGCATCAGCTTTTCGCCGATGAACACCGCATCGGCGGCCTGCTGGCTGGCATCGGACGCGGTGCCCGGGGCTATCGAAGCGTGCGCGGCGGCGAGCGCGGGGCCATCGTTGAGGCCGTCGCCGACCATCAGCGGACGTTTGCCACCCTCGCGCAGTTTTATCAGTTCCGCCAGCTTGTCCTGCGGTTTGGCCGCCGATTGCGCTGGAATACCGAGCTTGCGCGCCACGGCATCGACGGCTTCGGCGCGGTCGCCCGACAGGATGCTGGCCGCGATCCCGGCATCGGCCAGAGCCTCGATCGCATCCGACGCATCGCTGCGGAGCGGATCGGTGAACAGCAAGGTATGGCTGTCCTTGCCGATGCGCAGCCGGGTCGCCAGTTTCGCCGATGTTGCTTCGGGCCGGTCCAGCGCCACGTCGAGTCCGTGCCAGCGCCCGGTGAGGCCCTTGCCGCTGACTTCCTCGACCTGCTCCACATGCGCTGGCTCGACGCCCTCGGCGCGCAGCGCGGCGCTCAGCCCCTTGCTCAGCGGGTGGCGGCTGTTCTGCGCCAGGCCGAGTGCGACCGACCGTGTTTCCGCATCGAGCGCGGCGAGGTCCGGGCGCGGCTCGCCCAGCGTCAGCGTGCCGGTCTTGTCGAATAGCGCGATGTCGCATTCGGCGAGCCGTTCGAGCGCGCTGCCGTCCTTGACCAGCAAGCCGCGCTTCAGCAACGCTCCGGAGGCGACCACCTGCGCGGCGGGCACGGCGAGGCCGAGCGCGCAGGGGCAGGTGATGATCAGCACCGCGATCGCGATGACGAGCGACTGGTGCCAGCCCGCGCCAGCGATCATCCAGCCGACGAAAGCGAGCGCCGCCAGCGTATGGACCGCCGGGGCATAGAGACGGCTCGCGCGGTCGGCGATACGGACATAGGTGCTGCGCGATTGCCCTGCCTCGTCCATCAGGCGCGCAATTTCGTCGATCGCGGTGTCGCCCGCCACCCGGGTCAGCCGCACGCGGATCGGCGCGGCGAGATTGATGGCCCCGGCATGGACTGCGCTGCCGACGCCGACGGGTTCGGGTGTGCTCTCCCCGGTCAACATCGCATTGTCGAGCGCGCTGGCGCCTTCTTCGATCGTTCCATCCGCGGCGAGCGCTTCGCCTGCCGCGACCAGCACCAGCATGCCGGGTTCGAGCTGGTCGGCGGGCAGGCGCTCAGTCGATCCGTCAGCTCCGATCACGCTCGCGCTCTTGCCCATCCGTCCGAGCAATGCGCCGATTCCGGCGCGGGTGCGGGTGCGCATCTCCGCATCAAGCGCGCGCCCGATCAGCAGGAAGAACAGCAGCATCACCGCGCTTTCGAAATAGGCATGCCCGCCACCTGCCACGGTTTCGTAGATGCTGAGCCCGGTCGCGAGCAGCACTCCGATCGAGATCGGCACGTCCATATTGGTGCGGCGGAACCTGAGCGCCATCCACGCCGAAGCGAAGAACGGGCGGCCCGAATAGGCGATCACGGGAATCGCGATCAGGCCCGACAGCCAGTGGAACAGCTCGCGTGTCGCCCCCTCTGCGCCTGCCCAGATGCTGACCGAGAGCAGCATGATGTTCATCATGCCGAAGCCCGCCACGGCGACCGCGCGGGTCAGAAGCTTGCGTTCGCGCTCGTCGCTGCCGAGCGGGTTGTCGGCGATCGCCTGCGCTTCGTAGCCGATTTGCCGCAGCGCTTCGCCGAGCGCCGCCTCATCGAGCGTCGGATCGTGTTCGATCGCGACCCGCTTGGCGGAGAAATTCACCCGCGCGGCGGTGATACCTTCGACCTTGGGAAGCTCGCGCTCGATTGTGGCGATGCACCCCGCGCAGCGCAGCCCCGGCACCGTGAAACGGGTGCTTATGACCTGGCCTGCGGGCGTGTCCTCAAGGGCGAAGGGGGCGTTCACCGCAGGTCGCTTTCCGCGCTCCAGCTGTCACCGCCCGCCGCGATCGCCAGGCGCATGGTCCAGCGTCCGGCGCTCACGGCCTCGGTCGAGCGGTATGTGCCATCGGCCAGCGGCGCGAAGGTCAGGTCGGCATATTCGCGCTCGCCCAGCGGACGGCGGAGTTCGGCGGTCACCGTCGCGCCGGTCGGCACGCCTTCGGGGCGCACCACGACATGGCCTGCCGCGTCGCGCTCGGCGTCTGCCTGCCAACCGAGCGCGCGCTCGGCTTCGGCTTCGGCCAGCCAGGTGTTGAACTTCTGGCTCGCGACGTAGGAGTTCTCGACCACGATCCCGTGGAAGCCACCGACCGCGAGGCTCGCCATGGTGAAGTTCACCACGGCGACGATGCCGAACCCGACTACCATGACGCCAAGCATGTGCTTGCCGGTGAAGGTGCCCTTGGCTTGTTTGCTGGCCATCATAGATCTCCCGGGCCGGTAAAGGTGACGGAGGCAACGTCCTGCTCGCGTTGCTCGTCGAGCGAGGTGAGGCGGAAGTCGAATGCGCTGGCGCTCTCGCCGCTCGGCACAGTGACATAGGCGCGGACCACGCGGGTCTCATTTGCGGGAACGTCGATGACCTGGCTCGGCGCGGCCTGTTCGCGGTTGATCGCATCGGTCCACATCAGCGCCCCGGCAGGCAGACCTTCGAGCGCAAGCTCCATTTCGCGCGGGCGCGCTTCCATGTTGCGCAGCCGCAACGTGTAGGCGTTGCGCACCGCGCCGTCCTTCATCAGCAGATAGGGCGGGTTGCGGTCCGGCGAAACGGTGAGATCGGTGTGGGTACGAGTGCCGAGCGCGAACAGCATCGCCAGCCCGATCGCGCCCCAGATGCCGAAATAGATCGCCAGCCGCGGGCGCATCAGCGCCTTCCATGCCGGTTCGGTTGCGCCACCTGCCGCTTCGCGATCGCACTGGTCCAGCGTCGCGTAGTCGATCAGCCCGCGCGGGCGGCCGATATCCTTCATCACCCGGTCGCAGGCATCGATGCACAGCGCGCAGGTGATGCAGCCGATTTGCTGCCCTTCGCGAATGTCGATCCCGGTCGGGCACACGGCGACGCATTCGCGGCAGTCGATGCAGTCGCCGAACTTGTCGGGGGCCTTCTGGGCTTTCTTGAGGCTCCCGCGCGGTTCGCCGCGCCAGTCCTTGTAGGTGACGATCAGCGACTGCTCGTCGAGCATCGCCGCCTGGATGCGCGGCCACGGGCACATGTAGACGCACACCTGCTCGCGCATGAACCCGCCGAGCCAGAAGGTGGTGAAGGTGAGGATGCCGACGGTCGCGTAGGCGACCAAGGCGGCCTCACCGGTGAAAAAGTCCACGAACAGAGTCGGCGCGTCGGCGAAATAGAGGATCCACGCGCCGCCGGTGACCATGCTGATCAGCAGGTAGACCGCCCATTTCGATTCGCGCCGCGCGATCTTGGAGGCGGTCCACGGCGCCTTGTCGAGCCGCATGCGCGCATTGCGATCCCCGTCGAAGAAGCGATCGACATGCTGGAACAGGTCGGTCCAGACGGTCTGCGGGCAGGCATAGCCGCACCACGCGCGGCCGACGGCGGTGGTGACGAGGAACAGCCCGACGCCCGCCATGATCAGCATGCCGGCGACGAAGTAGAATTCGTGCGGCCAGATCTCGATATCGAACATGTAGAACCGGCGATGCGCGAGATCGACCAGCACCGCCTGATCGGGCGCGTAAGGCCCGCGATCCCAGCGGATCCATGGCGTCACGTAATAGATCGCCAGCGTGACGACCATGATCGCCCACTTGAACCGCCGAAACGGCCCGTCGATCCGCTTGTTGTGGACCGACTTGCGCTTTTCGTAGAGGTCCTGGTGCGATGGCGGGCCGCCCGACCCGCCGCCCTTCCTGGGCACGGCACCGCTCCAGTCGCGTTGGCTTATAGCCGGTTGGGCGGCGTCAGCGTTGACCATCGCTCCGATCCGCAATCGCGACTTCTTCGGGCTGTTGTTCCATGATCGGTGGCGCGTCGCCCGTGGTGTCCGCAGGCGCTTTGGTCGCTTCGCCGCCGCCGCGCGAATGGACATAGGCGGCGAGCATCTTGATCGTCACCGGATCGAGCTTGTCGCTCCAGCCCGGCATCACGCCATGGCGCGGATTGAGGATCTGCGCGCGCACATCGGCCATGTCTCCACCATAGAGCCAGATCGCGTCGTTGAGCGCCGGCGCGCCCTGCACAGGGTCTCCTCCGCCCGCGGGCTGGTGGCAGGCTGCGCAGTTCTGGGCGTAGAGCTCAGCGCCGGTCGCATTAGTCTGAGCCTTGCCGCTCAGCGAAAGGACGTGCTGCGCCAGTGCATCGACCTGTCCCTTGTCGAAAATACCCTCGAACGCGGGCATGTAAGCGAGCCGGGTCTGGTTCGATCCCTCCCAGCGGATGCCGTGGATCAGCGTGTTTTCGATCGCGTTGATGTCGCCGCCCCAGATCCAGTCGTCATCGTTGAGATTGGGATAGCCGTATTGCTCGAACCCGGCCGCGCCCGCGCCGTGGCACTGCACGCAATTGACCTTGAACGCGGCCGCGCCGCCCGCGACCGCGCGCTGCATCAGTGCGGGATTGGCGAGCAGTTCCTCGGTCGACATGCCGGCCAGCTGCGCCCTGAATCCGGCCTGCGCGGCTTCGGCCTTCCGGATGTCCTCCGCCAGGTCGCCGCGGCTCGACCAGCCGAGCGTTCCGGCAGTCGCGCGCTCGACCAGCGGCCAGGCCGGGTAGAGGATGACATAGACCAGGCTCCACGCGATCGTGGCGTAGAACGTCCACAGCCACCAGCGCGGCAGCGGGGTGTTGAGTTCCTCGATCCCGTCCCATTCATGGCCGACGAATTCGGTGCCGGTGGGTTCGTCGATGCGGTTCTCTGGCCGGTCTTTCTCAGACATCGTCGTCTTCCTTGAAAATCGAGTTTTTCGCGTCCTCGACGTGGGATTTGGCGCGCGGCAGGAAGTGCCAGCCGCACAGCAGCAGATAGAGCCCGAAGATCACCACCAGCCCGTAGCTGTCGGCGAAGTGACGGAAGATTTCGTAGAGGCTCATCGCCCGACCTCCTCGGCCAGTTCGGCTTGCGCGGCGGCGCTGTTCACGTCGACCAGTGTGCCGAGCATCTGGAGGTAGGCGACCAGCGCATCCATTTCGGTGACGCGCGAAGGATCGCCGTCGTAATCGCGCCGCTGCGCCTTGGGATAGCGGGCCTCCAGATCGCCCGCGTCGGCCTCCGGATCGGCCTGCGCCGTCAGGTCTGCTGCGGCCTGAGCGATGTCGGCGTCGCTGTAGGGCACGCCGACGCGGCGCAACGCGGTGAGGTTCGCCGCCGGATCGGCGACCTTTAGCGAGGTGTCGGCGAGGAAGCTGTAGGACGGCATGATGCTTTCCGGCACCACACTTTGCGGGTCCTTCAGGTGCTGGACGTGCCATTCGTCCGAATAGCGCCCGCCCACGCGTGCCAGATCCGGCCCGGTCCGTTTCGATCCCCACTGGAACGGATGGTCGAACATGCTCTCCGCCGCCAGCGAGTAGTGGCCGTAACGTTCGACCTCGTCGCGGAACGGACGGATCATCTGGCTGTGGCAGGTGTAGCACCCTTCGCGGATGTAGATGTCGCGGCCCGCCAGCTCGAGCGGGGTGTAGGGCCGCATCCCCTCCACCTGTTCGATCGTATTGTCGATCCAGAACAGCGGCGCGATTTCTACGATCCCGCCGATGGCGACCGCGACGAAGGTCGCTACGCCGAGCAGCGTGACGTTCTTCTCCAGCGTCTTGTGGCTGGCGAAGGTTTCTTTTTCCTGGTTGGTCATCGTCCCTGTTCCTTACTCTGCAGGTTCGGGCTGGGGCTGGGCGCGCGGGGGCAGCGGGTGATCGGCGGAATTGTCGTGCGCCGTATCGCCCAGCGGCGCTTCGTCGCGCAGGCGACCGGCGATGGTCATCCAGACGTTGTAGGTCATGATGATCGCGCCGGTCAGGTACAGCGCCCCGCCGAACGCCCGCATCCAGTACATCGGCTTCAGCGCGACGACCGTGTCGACGAAGCTGTTAACGAGGTAGCCGTCCGAGCCGTATTCGCGCCACATCAGGCCCTGCGTGATCCCGGCGACCCACATGCTCGCGGCGTAGAAAACGATGCCGAGCGTCGCGAGCCAGAAATGCCAGTTGATCATTCGCAGCGAATACAGCCGCTCGCGCTTCCACAGCTTGGGCACGAGGAAATAGACGCAGGCGAAGGTGATCATCCCGTTCCACCCCAGCGCGCCGGAATGGACGTGGCCGATGGTCCAGTCGGTGTAGTGCGACAGGCTGTTGACCGCCTTGATCGACAGCATCGGCCCTTCGAACGTGCTCATCCCGTAGAAGGCGAGCGCGAGCACCATCATGCGGATGATCGGATCGGTGCGGACCTTGTCCCATGCGCCGTTGAGCGTCATCAGCCCGTTGATCATCCCGCCCCAGCTCGGCATCCACAGCATCACGCTGAACACCATGCCGAGCGTCTGCGCCCAGTCGGGCAGGGCGGTGTAGTGCAAGTGGTGCGGACCGGCCCAGATGTAGAGAAAGATCAGCGACCAGAAGTGGATGATCGAGAGGCGGTACGAATAGACCGGTCGGTTCGCCTGCTTCGGCACGAAGTAGTACATCATCGCCAGGAACCCGGCGGTGAGGAAGAACCCAACCGCGTTGTGCCCGTACCACCACTGCGTCAGCGCATCCTGCACCCCGGCAAAGGCGCTGTAGCTTTTCGCGCCCAGCAGGCTGACCGGGATCGCGAGGTTGTTGACCACGTGCAGCATCGCCACGGTCACGATGAAGGCGAGATAGAACCAGTTGGCGACGTAGATGTGCGGCTCGTGCCGGCGCAGGAGCGTGCCGACGAACACCGCGAGATAGGCAAGCCAGACGATCGTCAGCCACAGGTCGACATACCATTCGGGCTCGGCATATTCCTTCGACTGGGTGATGCCGAGCAGGTAGCCGGTCGCGGCCAGCACGATGAACAGCTGGTAGCCCCAGAACACGAACCGCGCGAGCGACGGGAAGGCGAGCGTGGTGCGGCAGGTGCGCTGCACGACGTAGAAACTGGTCGCGAGCAGGGCGTTGCCGCCGAACGCAAAGATCACCGCCGAAGTGTGCAGCGGGCGGACCCGCCCGAAATTGAGATAGGGTTCGATATTGAGCGCGGGAAAGGCGAGTTGAACGGCGATGAAAACCCCGGCGAGCAGGCCGGCGATCCCCCAGAACATCGTCGCGATCACGCCCCAGCGCACCACGTCGTCATCGTAGCGCGATGGATCGGTCGGCATCCTGAAGATGCTCTGCGCCTTTTCCAACGGATCGTAGCGGCCGAGCGTGAACAGGATGACGATCACCGCGACGACCGCGACGATTCCCATGTGGATCGCGAAACCGGTGTCCTGCGCCCCGGCAATTGCCGCAAGGCAAGCGAGGAGGACCACGAGCCAGATGCCGATCCGTCCGAGTACAGCTTCCATGTCAATAATCCCTTCCGTGCCCGCCAAGCGCCTAGCGCGGCCTGATTTTGCGGTATTTGATGCAGATCAATTTTGCGGTGGTTTTTCCCGGATCGGGGTCCGGCCGGCCTCTTCGGCCAGCGCGGCAATGTCGGTCAGGCGGACGTGCGAGCGTCCCTCGGTCTCGATCAGGCCCGCTTCGCGCAGCTCGGTGAACTGGCGGCTGACGGTTTCGATCTTGAGGCCCAGGCTGTCCCCGATGTCGCGGCGGCTCATCGGCAGCGCGAACTCGCATGCTCCGGCGGTACGGCCTTCGAGGCGTTCGGCCATCGAGACGAGAAAGTCCGCGATCCGCTGACGCGCTGATTTGTGGCCGAGCCGCATCATCTTGGTGCGGCTGCGATGCAGCGCCTCGAGCGAGCGGCTCAGGACCGAGCGCAGCACGACCGGATCGTCCTGCGCGATGTCGAGGAATTCGATCGATGGAAACGCCACGAGATCGAGATCGACCAGCGCGACGAGCCTAAAATCGCCATCCGACCGGCGCAGGACCGACACGATTTCGCCCGGGAAATGAAAGGCGAGGATATGGGTGTTGGTGGTCGACGAACAGGCCTGCCCGGCTGACGCGCAAGACGACTTCGCGGCGAGCTTTGCGCATCCTTCGGCGATGAACACCAGCCGGTCCTCCTCCGGATCGGCGCGCAGTTCCTGACCCCGCGCAAGCCCCCGATACCTGCCGATCGCGCACAACCGGTCGGCGGTGTCCGACGGGCCGTTGCCGAACGGCACCGCCGTGCGGAATGCCGCCATGCACGCGATCTCGGGAGAGAGGGTGAGGCTTGCCATGATGGGGCCTGTTGATGGCGCAGCGCTGTCCGGCGGTCTTTGATCCGGATCAATGAAGTCGCGGCGGCATGCAGCCTATCGGGCGCCCCGAAGCAGCAATCTCTCTCGACCGTCAGGCTGGTCGATGTTGCTCGATAGGAGGAATGATGAAGACACTGACCGTGATCGCAAGCGCCGGGATCGCTCTCGCCGCCACGCCCGCCATCGCCCAGGATCGCGCGGGCGATGTGCAGGTGAAGGTGCTTGGCACCGGGGTTCTGCCCGATGGGGAGATCGACCAGACCAATGTCGATCTGGTCGGACTGCCCGCCGGCACCGACACAAAGGCCAACGACAATTTCGTCCCGACGATCGCCGTCGAATACTTCATCAGCGAGAATTTCTCGGTCGAGACGATCGCCGGGACGACTCTGCACGATGTCGATGCGGTATCGGGGCTTCCCGGTGGAACCGAGCTCGTCTCCGATGCGCTCCTGCTTCCGGCGACCGTGACGGCAAAAGTCCATTTCGATGCGGGCGGTATCAGGCCCTATGCGGGGGCCGGGGTGGCCTATTTCGTCTGGCTCGACGTCGACGACGATGCAGCCGGAACGCGCCCGCTTGGCGTTACGAACACGACACTTTCCGATGAGTTCGGGTTCGTGCTGCAGGCGGGCGTTGACATTCCGGTCGGTGACGAGGGTTTCGGGGTCACGCTCGATGCAAAGCGTTATTTCATCGGCACGACCGCGCGGTGGTTTGTCGGCAACACGCTGGTGATCGAGAATGAGCACAATCTCGATCCGTGGGTGCTGAGTGCTGGTGTCGCTTACCGCTTCTGATCCTGATCCAACCCACCGAACGGCCTCGTCAGCAGAGCGCTGGCGGGGCCGTCGCATTTTGACGGTGGCATTGTCGGGTCGCGCTCGGCTAGAGCAGGGACGGAGACAGGAGACCAGCCATGGATCACGCCGTCGCGCGTCCCGCAACCCAGCGCGCAACGCATTGCACCGCCGAGCAATACCGGGAGATGTACGCGCGCTCGGTGCGCGATCCCGACGGCTTCTGGCTGGAACAGGCGCAGCGGCTCGACTGGTTCAGCGCACCGACCAGGGGCGGCGAGTGGTCCTATGACCCTGTCGATATCCGATGGTTCGAGGACGGCACGCTGAACCTGTGCCACAACGCGGTCGATCGGCATCTGGAGACGCGCGGAGACGATACCGCGATCATCTTTGAGCCTGACGATCCCGCCGCGCCCGGGCGCACGCTGACCTATCGCGAGCTTCACGGCGAAGTCGTGCGGATGGCGAACGCACTGAAAGCGCTCGGCGTGACGAAGGGCGAGCGGGTAACGATCTACATGCCCAATATCGTCGAAGGCGTGACCGCGATGCTCGCCTGTGCGCGCTTGGGGGCGATCCATTCGGTGGTGTTCGGCGGGTTTTCGCCCGAAGCGCTGGCAGGCCGCATCACCGATTGCGAAAGCCGCTTCGTCATCACCGCCGACGAAGGGCTGCGCGGGACCAAGAGCGTCCCGCTCAAGGCCAATGTCGATGCCGCGCTCGCACGCGACGGGGTCGCGGTGGACGGGGTGCTGGTGGTCCGGCACACCGGGCGCGACGTGCCGATGGTGAGCGGGCGCGATCGCTGGTTCCACGATCTTGCATCGGATGCCGACTGCCCGTGCGAAGTGATGGCGGCGGAAGACCCGCTGTTCATACTTTACACCTCAGGCTCGACCGGCAAGCCCAAGGGCGTGCTGCACACCACCGGCGGCTACGGCGTCTGGACCGCGACCACGTTCCACTACATCTTCGATTACCAGCCGGGCGAGGTGTACTGGTGCACCGCCGATATCGGCTGGGTCACCGGGCACAGCTACATCGTCTACGGTCCGCTGATGAACGGTGCGACCAGCCTGGTGTTCGAGGGGGTGCCCAATTATCCCGATCACGGCCGGTTCTGGGACGTGGTCGACAGGCACGGCGTCAACATCCTCTACACCGCACCCACCGCGATCCGGGCGCTGATGCGAGAGGGCGACGATTTCGTCACCAGCCGCGATCGGTCTTCGCTGCGGCTGCTCGGCAGCGTGGGCGAACCGATCAATCCCGAAGCATGGCGCTGGTATTTCGATGTCGTGGGCGAAGGGCGCTGCCCGATCATCGACACCTGGTGGCAGACCGAAACCGGCGGCTGCATGATCACGACGCTGCCCGGCGCGCACGACATGAAACCCGGCAGCGCGGGGCTGCCGATGTTCGGTGTGCAGCCGCAGCTGGTCGATAACGAGGGCGCGGTGCTCGATGGCGCGACCGACGGGAACCTGTGCATCACGCACAGCTGGCCTGGGCAGGCGCGCAGCGTCTACGGCGATCACGAGCGGTTCGTGCAGACCTATTTCCGCACCTACAAGGGCAAATACTTCACCGGCGATGGGTGCAAGCGCGATGCGGACGGGTATTACTGGATCACCGGGCGCGTGGATGATGTCATCAACGTCTCGGGCCACCGGATGGGCACCGCCGAGGTCGAAAGCGCGCTGGTGCTGCACGATAAGGTCGCCGAGGCGGCGGTCGTGGGATATCCGCACGAGATCAAGGGGCAGGGCATCTATTGCTACGTCACGCTGAACGCCGATGCCGAGGCGTCAGACGAACTGGTCGCCGAACTGCGTGCGCATGTGCGCAAGGAAATCGGCCCGATCGCAACGCCCGATCACATCCACCTCACGCCTGCGCTGCCCAAGACCCGTTCCGGCAAGATCATGCGCCGGATCCTGCGCAAGATTGCCGAGAACGATTTCGGTGCGCTGGGGGACACCTCGACGCTAGCCGATCCGGGCGTGGTCGAAAGCCTGATCGAAGGGCGTCAGAATCGCTAGCGGCTCAGTGCTCGTACGCTTCTCGGGCTCCGCGCGGAACGCGGATCGAGTCGACCAGCTTGCGAATTTCGGGCGGTGTCCCGGCGGTGACGCTGGCGACCGCGATCGCGATCGCGAAATTGATCGCCATCCCAACCACCCCGATCCCTTCGGGCGAGATGCCCATCAGCCAGTTGTCAGCCGAATTCGCTGCCGGATTCATCAGCTTGAAGTAGAGGATGTATCCGAACGTGAAGGCAAGGCCCGAAACCATGCCAGCAATCGCGCCTTCGCGGTTCATGTCCTTGAAGAAAATGCCCATGAAGATCGCCGGAAACAGGCTCGCCGCCGCCAGTCCGAAGGCGAACGCGACCACCTGCGCCACCCATCCGGGCGGATAGATGCCGAGATAGCCCGCGACCACGATCGCGGCCGTGGCGGCGAGGCGCGCCGCGAGCAGTTCGCGTTTTTCGGTGATGTTCGGTGCAAAGGTCCGCTTGAGCAGATCGTGGCTGACTGAGCTCGAAATCACGAGCAGCAATCCCGCAGCGGTGGACAGCGCGGCGGCGAGGCCCCCCGCCGCGACCAGCGCAATCACCCAGCCCGGCAGGTTGCCGATCTCGGGGTTGGCCAGCACCATGATGTCGCGATCGACATAAACCTCGTTGGCGCTTTCGGCATTGGGTGCATTGGCCACCAGCCGCTCGCCCGAGGCACCGGTCGCGCCGGTGAATTCGGGCGCACCGTCGAACGGATCGCCCGCCCGGTACTGCATCACCCCGTCGCCGTTCTTGTCCTGGTAGGCGATCAGGCCATTGGCCTCCCAGTTCCCGAACCAGCCGGGCGCCTGCGAATAGCTGGTCTCGTCCACGCTATCGATGAAGTTGATCCGGGCGAACGCGCCCACCGCCGGAGCCGTGGTGTAGAGCAGCGCGATGAACACCAGCGCCCACCCCGCCGAGAGTCTCGCATCCGAAGCCTTGGGCACGGTGAAGAACCGCACGATCACGTGCGGCAGGCCTGCGGTGCCGACCATCAGCGCCAGCGTGATGCAGAACACGTCGATCATGCTCTTCGAGCCGTCGGTGTACTGCCCGAACCCGAGGTCCAGCAGGACGAGATTCAGCTTCTCCAGCACGTACAGCCCCGATCCGTCCGCAACTTCCGAACCGAGCCCGACTTGCGGGATCGGGTTGCCGGTGATCATGAAGCTGAGGAAGAAGGCCGGGACCATATAGGCGAAGATCAGCACGCAATATTGCGCGACCTGGGTGTAGGTGATCCCCTTCATCCCCCGAGCACGGCGTATACGAAGACGATCCCCATCCCGATGATCACTCCCAGCGTGATTTCGACATCGAGGAAGCGCGAGAACACGATCCCGACCCCGCGCATCTGCCCGGCGATGTAGGTGAAGCTGATGAAGATCAGGCAGATCACCGCGACCACCCGCGCGGTCCTGGAATAGTACCGCGTTCCGATGAAATCGGGCACGGTGTATTCGCCGAACTTGCGCAGATACGGCGCGAGCAGCAGCGCGAGCAGCACATAGCCGCCGGTCCAGCCCATCAGGTACACCGAGCCATCGTAGCCGGCGAACGCGATGATCCCCGCCATCGAGATGAAGCTGGCGGCGCTCATCCAGTCGGCGGCGGTGGCCATGCCGTTCACCACCGGATTCACTCCGCCGCCGGCAACGTAGAAATCCCGCGTCGATCCCGCGCGGCTCCACAGCGCGATGGCGATATACAGCGCGATACTGCCGCCCACGAACAGGTAGATCAGGGTCTGCGTGTCCATGCGCGTCAGTCGTCGAGATCGAACTTGCGCTCGATCTGCCGCATCCGGACGACGTAGACGAAGATCAGCACGATAAAGACGTAGATCGAGCCCTGCTGGGCGAACCAGAACCCGAGCGGGTAGCCGCCGAGCATGAACCGGTCGAGGAAGTCGCGCAGCAGGATTCCGGCTCCGAACGAGCAGGCGAACCAGATCGCCAGCAGCGACAGCAGCAGCCGGATATTCGCGCGCCAGTAGGCGTTTTCCCGCTCGCTGGTATCGTTGGACCCGGGCGACATCTCTTCGCCCCTCTCTGCGCTGGTGCCCGGTTCTGCTTCGTTGCTCATGCCCGCTCCCGTTGGCTTGCGATCGACCATAGCAGTGGTTTCGGGGCTTGCATCCCATTGTTGCGCAATGCGTGGGGAGCCCGATACCGGAGACCGGCTGCGGCCGCGCGGGCTCTCGCGATCGAAATTTGGGCTGGCCAATCGCGTGTCGCAATTCCAAGAGAGTGCGAGCTTTCGCTGTCCGGAAAGGAACCTTCATGTCCACGCTTGCCGATACACTGCAATCCGCCCCCGTCGTGCCGCTCGTGAACGAGAGCGATCCCGGCAAGGCGCTGGCGACTGCGGAGGCGCTGAAGGCCGGAGGGCTCGGCGTGATCGAGGTGGTGCTGCGCAGCGACGGCGCGCTCGAAGGGATGAAGAGGATGCTGGCCGAAGGCGAAGGCATGATCGTCGGCGCGGGTACCGTGCTGACGCTCGATATGGCGAAAGAGGTGCACCAGGCGGGCGCCGAATTCATCGTCTGCCCCGGCCTGGTCGATGACATCGCGCATTACTGCATCGACCAGAAAATCCCGTTTTATCCCGGTACCATGACCGCCGGCGAGGTGCAGCGCGCCTATGCGCTCGGCCTGCGCGAAGTGAAGTTCTTCCCCGCGAGCCTTGCGGGCGGGGTGCCGATGCTCAAGGCGTTCGCGTCGGTTTTCCGCGAAATGCGGTTCATGCCGACTGGCGGCGTGTCGGCGGGCAATCTCGCCGAATTCCTGGCGGTCGAGCAGGTGCTGGCGTGCGGCGGCAGCTGGCTGACGCCCAAGGACGCGGTCGGATCGGGCGATTTCGCCGCGGTGACGCGCCTAGCCGAAGAAGCGGTCGCGATCGCACGGGCCGCCCGCGGGAGCGCGTGAACGACGCGCGCCTGCTGCTGATCGGCGGAGGGCATGCGCATGTCGCGGTCCTCGCCGACTGGGTCCGAAGCGGCCTGCCTGCCCGCCGGGCGACATTGCTGACCCCGCATCCGACGCTGAGATATTCGGGCATGGTTCCCGGCTGGATCAGTGGGCAATACGGGCGCGACGAGGGGCTGGTCGATCTCGCCGGACTTGCGCGCCAAGCGGGCGTCGAACTGGTGCTCGACCGGTGCGCTCGCATCGCCCCCGATAGGCGAATGGCCTTCACCGAAAATGGGCAGGAAATCGCATTCGATATCGCCTCGATCGACAGTGGCGGGGTGGGCCGCGCCCGGGCTGTCCTCGGCGAGGATCCGAGGGTGCTCGATATCCGTCCGATCGCCGAATTCGTGCGAAGATTGCATGCGCAGTCCCGGTCCGACCGGATCGCGATCGTCGGAGGCGGCGCGGGCGGGGTCGAAATCGCCTTTGCCCTGCGCAATGCGAGCGCCATCGCGCCGCGACCCGAAGTGCTGCTGGTCGCGGGAAACGACGGGCTGCTGCCCGGTTTCTCGCGCTCGGTCCGACGCCGGGTGCGCGCCGAACTCGCGGCGCAAGCCATCGGGCTGATCGAGGTCGATGCCCGGATCGATGACGGCACGCTGATCGCCGGGGACGCCGCGCTCGAGCCGGTGGACCTGATCGTCGCCGCGCTCGGAAGCGCTGCGCCCGAATGGCCGCGCGCAAGCGGGATGGCCTGCGACACAGACGGCTTCATCGCGGTCGATCGGCACCAACGCTCGATCTTGCATCCGCATATTTTCGCGGTCGGCGATGTCGCCTCCAGACAAGACCGAGACGTCCCGCATTCGGGGGTGCACGCGGTTCGCGCAGGTCCGGTGCTGGCGGCCAACTTGCGGGCGGCGGCGAATGGACTACCGCCGGGCAAGTCCTACCGCCCCCGCCCTGCCAGCCTCTATCTGCTGTCGACCGGCAACGGCTCCGCCATCGCCAGTTACGGCCCCGTGTCCGCGCAGGGGCGCTGGGTCGCACGGCTCAAGAGCCGGATAGACACCAGCTGGATCGACACTTACGCGCATATCTCAAGCCACTCGTAACCAATCGCCGTCACGGCGCGAACCCGGCCATTCAAGGGGCAACCATGAAGAAGATCGCCATCCTCGCCGCGCTGGCCGCCATCGTTGCGGCCTATTTCTACTTCGATCTCGGAGCGTATCTCTCGCTCGAGGGGATCAAGCAGATCGCGGCCGATATCGACACGTTCTATCGCGAAAATCCGGCGCTGGTGCTGGGTGCATTCTTCCTGATCTATGTCGCGGTGACCGCCGCCTCGCTGCCCGGTGCGGCGATCATGACGCTGGCGGCGGGCGCGCTGTTCGGGCTGGTGACGGGCACGATCCTCGTCTCCTTCGCTTCGACCATCGGTGCGACGCTCGCCTTCCTCGCCTCGCGCTACGTCCTGCGCGACAGCGTCGAAAGCCGGTTCGGCGAGCGGTTGAAGGCGATCAATCAGGGGCTGGAGCGCGACGGCGCTTTCTACCTCTTCAGCCTGCGGATGATCCCGATCTTCCCGTTCTTCGTGATCAACCTCGTCATGGGACTCACGCGGATCAGGACCTGGACCTTCGCCTGGGTGAGCCAGATCGGGATGCTGCTCGGCACGATCGCCTATGTGAATGCGGGCACGCAGCTGGCGCAGATCGAAAGCACCTCCGGCCTGCTCTCCCCAATGCTGATCGGATCGTTCGTGTTCCTCGCCTTCGTGCCGTGGATCGCCAAGGGGATCATCGGCGTGATGAAGCGGCGCAAGGTTTACAAAGGCTTCAGCAAGCCGAAGAGCTTCGACCGGAATCTCATTGTAATCGGGGCAGGTTCTGCTGGCCTCGTCTCGGCCTATATCGCCGCGCAGGTGAAGGCCAAGGTGACGCTGGTCGAAGCCAACGAGATGGGCGGCGACTGCCTCAACACCGGATGCGTGCCGTCGAAGGCGCTGATCAAGAGCGCCAAGGTCGCCGCAACCATGCGGCATGCCGACAAGTATGGCCTCAAACCCGTTGAACCCGACGTGCCGTTCCGCGACACGATCGCGCGGGTGATGGACACGATCAAGGCGATCGAGCCTCACGACAGCGTCGAGCGCTACACCGGGCTCGGGGTCGATGTGGTCAAGGGCTACGCGAAGTTTCTCGACCCGTGGACGGTCGAGATCGCCCTCAATGACGGCGGGACGCAGAAGCTCACCGCGCGCAGCATCATCATCGCCAGCGGGGCGGAGCCAATGGTCCCGCCGATCGAGGGGATCGAGGGCAGCGACTACCTCACCAGCGAGACGATGTGGGTCGCCTTTGCGCAGATGGATGCGGCGCCCGAACGCGTCGCGGTGCTGGGCGGTGGACCGATCGGATGCGAGCTTTCACAGGCACTTGCGCGGCTCGGCTCGAAGGTGACTCAGGTCGAGATGGAAGACCGCGTGCTCGGCCGCGAGGACGAGGACGTTTCGGCACTGGCCAAATCGGTGCTCGAAGACGCCGGGGTCGACGTGCTTACCGGGCACAAGGCGGTGACGGTCGAGGGCGGCACCCTCTTCGCCGAGTACGAAGGCGGCACGCGCGAAATCGGCTTCGACACGCTGATCGTCGCGGTCGGGCGCAAGGCGCGGCTGACCGGTTTCGGGCTGGAGGAACTTGGCGTCGACACCAACCGGACCGTCACGACCGACGAGTTCCTCGCGACCAAGTTCCCCAACATCTTCGCTGCGGGCGACGTCGCCGGGCCGTACCAGTTCACCCACGTGGCGAGCCACCAGGCCTGGTACGCCAGCGTCAACGCGCTGTTCGGCCAGTTCCGCAAGTTCAAGGCCGATTACCGCGTGATCCCGGCCGTAACCTTCCTCGATCCCGAATTCGCCCGCGTCGGCCTCAACGAAACCGAGGCAAAGGAGCAGGGCACCGACTACGAGGTTACCACCTACGAGCTCGACGATCTCGACCGCGCGATCGCCGAGAGCGAGACCAGGGGCTTCGTCAAAGTGCTGACCCCGCCGGGCAAGGACAAAGTTCTGGGCGCGACCATCGTCGGTGCCCATGCGGGCGAGCTGCTGGCCGAATATGTGCTGGCGATGAAGCACAATATCGGCCTCAACAAGATCCTCGGCACGATCCATTCCTACCCGACCATGGCCGAAGCCAACAAGTTCGCCGCGGGCAACTGGAAGAAGGCCAACAAGCCCGAAGCCGTGCTCAAATGGGTCGAGAAATATTTCAACTGGCGACGCGGATAACCCGTCGCGCGTTTCGGAGACACGATTATGCTGACCAAGATTTCCCTCCTCATCATGCGCATCGGCACCGGTGGGCTGCTGGTTGTTTGGGGTCTGGTTCGCGCGGTCGGAGGCATGGGTCAGGGCCTGGCCGACAAATATTACAGCGGCGTCGGCTCCGATGTCACGCTGCAGCTGGCTTACGGCTGGGCCGAAATCGCGCTCGGGTTGCTGGTGATCCTTGGTCTGTTCCGCACATACACGCTGATCGGATCGGCGGTTATCCTGGTCGGCGGAGCGATCCCGCTGTGGCGGCATTTCCTCGATCCGTTCGGCGAGTATCTGTTCGCCAGTCCGGACGATGCGAATATCCTGTTTTTCCCGTCGCTCACGGTGGCGGGCGCCGCGCTCGCGCTGATTGCGCTGCGCCGCTTCGACACGCTGGCGCTCGACAGTCTTTTCGGCAAGAAGGCTTCCGACACCGAAATCTAGGGGACGGTATTGGACATCTTCGACCAGCTGCGCGGGATCGCCGGGATCGCGGTCCTGCTGCTGATCGCATGGGGACTGAGCGAGGATCGCCGCGCGCATCCCGGCTGGCGCTGGGTGCTGGGCGCGCTGGCATTGCAGGCTGCGCTGGCGCTGCTGATCGTGCGGGTGCCGTTCGTATGGGCGCTGATGGGTTACGCCAACGAAGGGGTGGCAGCGATCGAGCGCGCGACGCTCGACGGGTCGTCCTACATGTTCGGGTATCTCGGCGGCGCGCCCCTGCCTTTCGAACTGAAGGATGGCGTGCAACCGCCTCTGATCATTGCGTTTCAGATCCTGCCGCTGGTAATCGTGTTCTCCGCGCTCGCGGCGCTGCTTTGGCATTGGGGCGTGCTGCGCTGGCTGGTGAACGGGCTGTCGTTCCTGCTGCGCCGCACCCTCGGCGTCAGCGGTGTGGTCGGCCTGTCGGGCGGGGCCAACATGTTTCTCGGCGTGGTCGAAAGCCCGCTGGTGGTGCGCGCCTATTTCGCGAAGATGAGCCGCGCCGAGCTGTTCCAGGTGATGGTGCTGGCGATGGCGACGATCAGCGGCGCGATCCTGATCCTGTATGCGACCACGCTGCGCGAAACGGTCGACGATGCGGTGGGGCACATGATCTCGGCCTCGCTGGTGTCGCTGCCCGCAGCACTGCTGATCGCGAAGCTGATGGTGCCGGGCGAAGGGACGACCGAGACGGGCGAAGACGAAGGCAACGACAACGAACCGGGCCTCAAATACGAAAGCAGCATCGATGCGATCGTGAAGGGCACAATGGATGGGATGCAGCTGTTCCTCGCGGTGATCGCGGTGATCATCGTGGTGTTCGCGCTGGTATCGCTGGCCGACCAGGCGCTGGCATTGCTGCCGCTGGTGGGCGACGAGCCGCTGACATTGAAGCGCGCGTTCGGCTGGGCCTTTGCGCCGCTGATGTGGCTGATCGGCGTGCCTTGGGCCGAGGCGCAGGCGGCGGGCGGGCTCATGGGGACCAAGGCGATCCTCAACGAATATGTCGCCTATCTCGAACTCGCGGCATTGCCTGAGGGGACCTTTTCGGATCGCAGCCTGCTGATCGTCACCTACGCGCTATGCGGGGTGGCCAACCTGGCGAGCGTCGGCCTGCTGGTCTCGACGATCGGCACGCTCTGCCCCGAACGCCGGGCCGAGGCGGCCGGGCTTGGCATCCGCAGCTGGATTGCGGGCAATCTCGCCACCGCGATGACGGGCGCATGGATCGGGCTGGTGACGTTCGGGAGTTACGGCTGATGCTCGATGCGATGCTGCGCCCGTTGATCGATCCGCCGCTGGCGCGCGCGGGCCGGGCGCTGGCCGGGATCGGTATTACGGCCAACATGCTGACATTCGGCGGGCTTGCGCTGGGGCTGGGCGGGGCGGTTGCCATCGCGACCGGCAAGGTCTGGCTGGGCCTTGCGCTGATCCTCGCCAACCGGCTGCTCGACGGGCTCGATGGAGCGGTCGCGCGGGTGCGAGGGCCGACCGCGCTGGGCGGCTATTTCGACATCGTCGCCGACTTCGCCTTCTACGTTTCGATCCCGCTCGGTTTCGGAGTGCTGGCTGCCGCAAACACCCTTCCCGCGCTGGTGCTGGTGGCGAGTTTCGTGCTGACCGGAGTGAGCTTCCTCGCCTTCGCCGTGATCGCCGCCGAGCGCGGCGCACAGACCGAGGCGCATGGAAAGAAGAGCTTCTTCTATTCCACCGGCCTCGCCGAGGGCACCGAAACAATCGCGGTGTTCGTCGCGATGTGCCTGTTCCCGGCGTGGTTCGCGGTCATTGCATACAGCTACGCCGCGCTCTGTGTGATGACGGTATTCCAGCGCAGCGCGACGGCGATCGCGCTGTTCCGCGACTAGCGCTGGCCGATCCGCGCCGCGGTCTTTGCGCGCAGCACCCGGATGCGTTCGGCATTGGCGCCGAGATCGCTGCGCCCGACGCGGCTGACCGAGCGGAAATCGATCTGGTTCTCGCCCACCCGGGCAACGACGTCGTCCTTGAACCCGAACCAGAAGGTTTCCGCCACGCCTTCGACCATCCCGGTTTCGACGTCGGAGCGGATATTCTCGAAGCCCATTTCGCCCATCGCCGCAGCCACTGCCGCGATCGCATCGGCCGGGCTTGCGCCGCCGAGCGGCAGCGGCGCGAGCCCGGCATAACGTTCGGTGATGATCTGCGCGTGCGACTGGATCGAGAGTTCGGGCGGCGTGCCTTTGAACATCTCGATATCGCGCAGCGGTGTCTGGTAATCGTGGACCGGGTTCGCCCCGGCCTGTTCGCGCTCGGCCATCGTCGCCGCGGAGAATTGCGGCGGATTGCCGGTGTCGGTTGCAACGTCGTGAATCGGGTTCTCGTCAGCCGTGCCCGCCGCGCTCAGCCCGACCAGCGCGAATGCGGCGGGCACGATCAGCGCCAGCGCCGCGAGCGGCCATCCCTTGCGAGGCACCTTGCGCACGATCAGCACCAGCGAGATCAGTCCCACTACCGCGACGATGCCAAGCAGGAAAGGCCCGGCCCCGAAGGTCAGGCTCAGCAGCCCGGTCTGCCAGCTCCACAGGCCGATCTTCGTTCCGAGCGCTGCAATCGCGAAATAGACCGGCAGCAAGAGCGCCAGACCGAAGGCGATCCATGCGTGACGAGGCGTTTTTGTCTGTTCCATTGGCGCTGTTTAGCGCCGACGCCCGGCAAGGCAACCGCTAGCTGCTGGTCCACCGATCGGTCGCCGGTCGACATTTTCGGGAAACCCTTCGTGATTCAAGCGTTGAGGCAGCGCATAGACGGGGGGACGCTCAGCGAAAGCGCGGGCGGGATCGCCTTCTTTCCATGCCTGCGAAAGTGGATTAATACCCGCGCTGTCGCGGACGGATAGACGTTACCGAAGGGAAGAGAAGAATGAAGCGTAACACACTGCTTGGCGCGGTCGCATTCGCGAGCCTCGTTACCTTGTCGGCCTGTGGCGAAAGCCCGTATCAGGAGCCGACCGCCGAAGAGAGCGAAGCCGTTCCTGCGGCGGATGCCGATGCAACCGCGGATGCCGCCGCCTCGACCGAGCCCGAAGTCGAAGCCAACGGCACCGTGATCGATATCCAGATGTACACCCGCGATCCCGACGACGCGAGTGGTCTGCAGGTGTTCAAGCCGCGTCTGATCATGGCGAAGGTCGGCGATACCGTGCGGTTCGTGCCGACCGATCCGACCCACCAGTCCTCCTCTATCCCCGAGATGCTTCCTGAAGGTGCGCGCGGATGGCAGGGCGAGATCAACAAGGAAGTCTCGTACGTCCTGCCGAAGCCTGGCATCTACGGCTACAAGTGCGTGCCGCACTATGCCGCCGGCATGATCGGGATGATCATCGTCGAGGGTGACGGCAAGACCTCGAACCTCGAAGCCGCCAAGGCCGTGACCCATCCGGGTCTCGCCGGACGCGAATTCAACGAGATCTTCGAAGAAGCGGCGTCGATGCTCAACTGAGCTCTTCAACCCGGCAATTGCGAAGGGCGGCGTGGGTAGACCACGCCGCCTTTTTCGTTTGGATTGCAAGCTGTGCGTTTCCGCCTGAGCGAGGAGTCTCGCTGCGGCGCAAATGTCGTCACGCGGCAGTTTTCATCCGCGCCAGCTCGCACTGCGACCAGATTTCGCTGAGCGCGTTGATCAGCCGGTCGATATCGCCGTCGTCATGCACCGGCGACGGAGTCAGCCGCAGCCGTTCGGTGCCGACGGGCACGGTCGGATAGTTGATCGGCTGCACATAGATGCCGTGATTGTCCATCAGCCAGTCGCTGATCATCTTGCACTTCTTCGCGTCGCCCACCATCACCGGGATGATGTGGCTCGGGTTGTCGAGATGCGGGATGCCCATCATGTCGAGCTTGCGCCGCACCGTCTTCACCCGGTCGCGTTGCAGCTCGCGCTCTCGATCGCTGTCCTTGAGGTGGCGGATGCTGGCCGCTGCGCCCGCGGCGACAGCCGGCGGCAGCGCGGTCGAAAAGATGAAGCCGCTGGCGAAGCTGCGCACGAAATCGACCAGACTTGCCGAAGCCGCAATATAGCCGCCCATCACGCCGAACGCCTTGCCCAGCGTCCCTTCGATCACGGTGATCCGGTCCATCAGGCCTTCGCGCTCCGCAACGCCGCCGCCGCGCGGGCCGTAGAGGCCGACGGCGTGAACCTCGTCGATATAACTCATCGCGCCATGCTTTTCGCAGACGTCGAGGATTTCGGCGATCGGGGCGATGTCGCCGTCCATCGAATAGACGCTCTCGAACGCGACCAGCTTGGGTACGTCCGGCCCGTAGTCGGACAGCAGCTTGTCGAGATGTTCGACGTCGTTGTGCTTCCAAATTGTGTAGGGCGCGCGGGAATGGCGGATGCCTTCGATCATCGAGGCATGGTTGAGCGCGTCGGAAAACACCACGCAGCCGGGAATCTTGCTGGCGAGCGTGCCGAGACCCGCCCAGTTCGAGACGTAGCCGCTGGTGAACAGCAGCGCCGCTTCCTTTCCGTGGAGATCCGCCAGCTCGCGCTCCAGCTCGACATGGTAGTGATTGGTGCCCGAAATGTTGCGTGTGCCGCCTGCGCCCGCGCCGCATTCGTCGAGGCAGTCATGCATCGCTTCGATCACCTTGGGATGCTGGCCCATGCCGAGGTAGTCGTTCGAACACCACACGGTGACCGCCTGCGTCCCGTCATCCACGAACCGCGTCGCCTGCGGAAACTTGCCGCGATGCCGCTTGATATCGGTGAATACGCGGTAGCGCCCCTCTTCGCGCACGGCGTCGAGCTCGCTGGCGAAAAATGCTTCGTAGTCCATGGGCTTTCCCTCTGTTTCCCAAGTCATGTCGGTTCTCTCATCGTCCCGGTCCGGGCGCGCCGGGGCAGCGCCCAGCCCCACAACAGGCCGTCGCGAAACGGCAGCGCCAGAAATATGTGTTCGAGCGCGCCGAGCAGGCACAGTGCGAACAGCAATGTCGCGCCGACCATCTCCGCGCTGCCGCCGGGTGCGGCGATCGCGAGGCTGGCGAACCAGCCGCCGAGACCTATGATTGCCGCGATCGAGAGCGCCAGCAGCGCGGTCATCCGGTTGCGGCCGAAATAACTCTTCAGGTAATCGAGATGCGGCGGCAGCATTTCGGTGCTCGAATTCGGCACGCCGAAGAACAGGTTCAACTTGGACAGCAGCCGCAATCCGAACATCAGCGCGAACACCGTCGCACCGATCTGGTTGGGCGCACTCCACGATAGCGAGATCAGCATCAGCGCAGTCAGCGCAAGAGCGATCTCGTGATGCATCACCGTCGCGCTCGCCTGTGCGAAACGTTCGAAACCGCGCGAGTGCGGCGGGCAAGGCGTGCGTCGCGGCCCGGCGGCGGCACCCGTGAGAAACCCGATCTCGTGCCAGGCCCAGACCAGCAGCGCGCCGCCAAAGGCGGCATAGACCGCGCCGACCGAAACCGACCACGATGCGACAAGGATCGTGATCAGCCCGGCAACCCCGCCGATCCCGCCCACGATCAGGCTCTTGAGAAACGTATGGCGCTCACGGTTGTCCGCCCAGGCGATCAGCCCGGTGGCGACAAACCAGATCGCGACCGTCACCACGAACGGTACAATATGGCCGCTCCAGCTCACCATGCGGGCTGGAGCCGGATCGATTGCGGCAGGGTGTTGGGTCTGGTGCGATGGAAATACATCCGCGCGAAGTTGTAGCCTGCGCCCGCAGCCCCGGCGATGCGCTGTGCGAGGCCGACGATCCCGCCGCGCTCCTTGCCCGCTTCGATCTTCAGGGCCGCCTGCCGCAGGTTTTCCATCCTGCGGCGGAACGCCGGATCATCGATGTCGAGCTCGACCGGGAAGACCTGCCGGCTGATCTGGTTGGTGATCTCGAACACCTGGTAATCGTATTCGGTCGGGTCGACGCCCAGCGCCTTGTGAAACACCGGGCGGTTGTGGTCGCGCACATACATCGTGGCGTAGACCGACAGCAGGAAGAACCGCACCCACAGCGTGTTCATTCCTTGCAGCAGCTTGGGGTCGGACCGCAGCAGCATCGCAAATGCCTCGCCGTGGCGGAACTCGTCGTTGCACCATTCCTCGAACCAGTCGAAAATCGGGTGGAACTTGTTCTGCGGGTTCGCAGCCAGGTGCCGGTAGATCGTGATGTACCGCGCATAACCGATCTTTTCCGACAGATAGACCGCGTAGAAAATGAATTTCGGCTTGAAGAACGTGTATTTCTTGGTCCGCGTGAGGAACCCGAGATCGACGCCGATCCCGGCATCCTTCAGGCTTTCATTGATGAAGCCGGCGTGGCGGCTCTCGTCCCGCGCGAGCAGCTTGAATAGCTGCTTGACGTCGGGGTTCTTGGTCCGCTTGGCGATCTCTGCATAGAGCACGCATCCCGAAAACTCCGAGGTCAGCGAACTCACGAGGAAATCGGTGAACTCCGCCCGAAGTTCGGGTTCCAGCCCTTCGATGACGCCGGTGAAGCTGTCGTTGTGACGGAAGTGCTTCTTGTTGGGATCGCCGATCATTTCCTCGATCAGCGCGTCCCACTCACCGCGCACGCTCGAAACGTCGATCGCGTCGAGCGCGTCGAAATCGGTGGTGTAGAACCGGGGGCTCAGCATCGTGTTCTGCGTGGCGATGGCCATCGCGTCTTCTTTGGTGATCGGTGCCGCGGCAATTGCAGAATGCGCGTTCATTTGATCCTCCCGGCATTGAAACTGACTTCGTACAGCTCGGCCAAATCGAAATAGGCGGCGAAGCGGGTGAGGGCGCGTTTCAACGGTCCCGCGCGCGTCACCGTGGCAGTGCGCTCGAACACGGCCTTGCTGCCGAACGGGATCGCTATGGGATCGCCGTGCACGCGCACCTTGTCGCCCGGTTCCATCTCGATCCCGTCAGCCAGATCGACGTGGGCATGGAAATGATCCGGGCTCTGTTCGACCGTGATGGTGCAGGGCGTGTCGAATCGCCTCGCGCCGGCTGGGGTCGTCCGTCCGGCGATGTCGGCTGCGCGCGCACCCATCATTCGGCTCCCTTGTCGAGCATCGCGGCGAACACCGCGCGGTTATCCTTGCCGAAAGACGCGAGTTCGACCGTGCCGCCGGTGGTGGTATCGCGAAGGGTGAGCGCGCCGTTGTCCCACTCGATCAGTTCGAACGGGGTGGCGCGGCCGATCCCGTTGATCCGACGCTGGTGGACGAGACTGCGCGCGGTCGAGCGCACGAAGCCGCCGGTACCGGGTTCGAAACGGGCGATCTCGGCACCACTGGCTGCGTCCTCGACCCGCACCGTGCCGTCCGGCTCGTCGTAGAACTGCACCGAACGGGTGGCGATCGCCAGCGTGCCCTCGGCTGCGCGGATTTCGCTCGGGATTGCCTGCCGTTCGAAGATCCCGAAGCTCACCATTGTCGTCAGCGCGAGCGAGAACGCGACCACGCCGCCCATCATCATCAACGGCAGCTTGTGGATCGCGAATTCGTCTTCCTCGTAGGTGCGGACGATGGCGGCAACGATCATGCGGGCACTCCTTCCAGGCCATTGTCCGGGATGCCTTCGTGCGTCCCGGGGCGGGCCGACGGGACAGCGCCCCTGGCCTGCGTAGCGGCTTTGCCGGGCGCATCCTTGATCTCGGTCAAATTTCGCTCGATCGCCTGATGCCCGGCGCAGGCGTCGGCCAGCATCGCCGCGACCGTCTGCGCGTCAGGCACCGCGCGCAACATCGGCTGCGGCATCGCGAACTTGAACGGGCGCACGTGCGGCCACAGCAACACATGGCCGAGCATCCGATCGCCGTTGAGTTCGAGCGCGATATCGCCGTGCCCGGTGCCGCGATCATTGAGATGCGCCGCACCGATATGCTTCAGCGGGATGTTGATCCGGGTCTCGAGCGCCATCCCGATCCGCATGATCAGCCGCGCATCGGTGAGAATGTAGAGCGTGGTCCGCGCGCTGCGCCACGCGAGCAAGTGCAGCACGGCGATCGCCGAAAGGCCCAGCACCGTGCAGACCACCGCCGCGCCCAGGTTCCCCGCTGCTGCAGAAATCGCGACCAGCGCGAGGAAGTAGATCGCGATTGTGCGCGTATGGAATGCCGTCCGGGCAAGGATCGGCAGGTTCGGCTGCCCCTTCCACAGCACTTTCTCGTCCGCAGCGGGCGTGCCCATCGGGTCGCCATGGGCGGTCGGGCCGTCGTGCTCTTCAATGAACGCGGGCGAGAACTCGGGGGCGGCGTTCAGATCCACGGCTCGCTCCTTTCCGCGGTCGCATACATGTATCCGCCGCCGTAATACGCCTGGATCTTGTCCTCCTCGAGCCGGGTGATCTGGCCGGGCGTGGCGATCGGCGGCACGTTGTCGAACTGGTCGGCGGTGATCGCGTCGATATCGATCAGTGGGGTCAGATTGCCGAACATCAGGCCCTTGCCCTGCACCGCGGCGACACCCATCGGGGCAAGCACTGTCTTGCCCGAATTGGTCGTCACTTCGAGGTAGCGGATGATGTGTTCGGCCTGATCGACCCACACGTCGCTGACGGTGCCTGCCAGCTTCTTGTTGGCGTCGTAGACCGGCAGGCCGACCGGATTGGTATCCTGCGGAGCGATGGCGATTTCGTGGCTGTCGGCGATCGGAACGATGCGCGGGCGCCCGTCATAGGTGAGATCGGGGTAGTCCTGACGGTTGGCATAGGCTGCCGCGCCGAGACCGTCCTGCATCGCGTTGCCGGTCGGTACCCATGGCGCGCCGTGGCCGTTGAACGCCTGTTTCGCAGCGATATCGAGGGTGTCGCGCGGCACGTCTTCGGGAATGTAGGTCCCGCGTCCGTGAGGCAGGCTGAAGGTCTTCTTGCCGCCGTCGGTCAGCGGCACGCCGCTGTCGACCCGCCCGGTGACTTCGTCTTCCAGCGGATAGCCTTCGCGGCGGCTCTCGCGGTTGAGATAGATGACCAGCCCGATGAAGAACACGAAGAAGGCCAGGAAGGCCAGCTCGGCGACGTCGAACGTTCCGACGATGTATGTGACACCTTCACTTTGCATTGTACGTTCCTCTCATTCGTATGACGGCCATGGCGGCAGCCACGTGTCAGGTCGGAAACTCGCGCAGGCCGAACGGCTGGCCTGCGCTGTTCCGGGGATCGTTGGTGGTTCTGCGAGCGTGGCCGACCAACGGTCCGATCGCGGCGAGGCCTGCCAGCAGCAGCAGGATTTCGAGAATGTAGACGGTGCCATAGCCGGTGGCGCGGGTGGCGAGCACGGCGGACAGGCTGCCATCTGCGGCGAGCCACGCCATCACGTCGCGGGTCGCGCCGCCGAGCGCGATGCCCGCCCCGGCGCAGGTTGCCTGCACCGCGCCCCACGCTCCGAGAGCGAGCCCTGCGGTTTCGCTTTTCGCGAGGTTCATCGCTTCGATCAGCGTGCCGACCGAAAACAATCCGAGCCCGAGCCCGATCGCGGCTGCACCGCCGAACAGCATCACGGGCGATCCGAACGGTGCGGCGAACAGGATCAGCAGGAACGCGGCCACGCCGGTAACCAGGCCCGTGCCGGCGATGCGCAGCGGGTCCGCCCCCTTGGCGAGCGAGCGCCCCGACAACAGGAAGCCGAACAGCGCTCCGAATGCCCAGGCGCCGGTCAGCGCGGTGGTGGTACCGACCGACAGGCCGAGCACTTCGCCGCCATACGGTTCGAGCAGCGCGTCCTGCATCGCGAACCCGGCCGCGCCGATGCCGATTGCGGTCAGCAGCCGGGCATTGCGACCGTCCTTGACGAAGGTGTGCCACAGTTCGCCAAAACCCGGCGCATCGGGATCGGGCTTGGTCCGTTCGGGCGCGCGCGCTTCCTGCTTCCACAACGCGGTGAGGTTCAGGATCATCGTCAGCACAGCCGCACCTTGGATCACTTGTACCAGCCGGGTCGGGGTGAATTCGATCAGCAGACCGCCGATCACGAAGGCGGCGAACATCATGCCGACCAGCAGCATGACATAGAGCAGCGCGACCGCGCGTGGGCGCTTGTCCTCCGGCGCGAGATCGGTCGCGAGCGCGAGGCCCGCAGTCTGGGTGATGTGAAAGCCCAGTCCCGTGAGCAGGAACGCCGCGGCGGCGGCGATGACGCTGATCGGATAGGTATCGGGACGGCTCAGCAGCAGCAGTGCGAACGGCATGATCGCAAGCCCGCCGAACTGCATCAATGAACCGAACCAGATATAGGGTACGCGCCGCCAGCCGAGCGCCGAAACATGCCGGTCGGACCGGTGCCCGATCAGCGCGCGAAACGGCGCGACCAGCAGCGGCACCGCGATCAGCAGCGCAACCAGCCAGGTCGGCACGCCCAGCTCGACGATCATCACCCGGTTGAGCGTGCCGTTGAGCAGCACCGCCGCCATGCCCACGCTGAACTGGAACAAAGACAGGCGCAGCAGCTGCGGCAAGGGCAGCTCGGTGCTCGCCGCATCGGCAAAGGGCAACCAGGCGATCATCGCCTGGCTGATCTTCATCGGAGGGCGAGCGGTCTTGCTCATCCGCACTTCACCAGCTCGAGCGCCTGCGAGGTATAAAACCCGCTGGAGACTCGCCGCGTGCGACCGATGACCCAGCCGCGCAGGCGGGCGAGACGGTCGAAAAGCTCATCTTCGGCGACGGGCACGATGGCGGGCGAACGATCGCTCTTGGGAAAGACCTTGCCGACCCGATGCATCGCGCCGAGCAGCCGCGTGTGCGGCGCGAAAGTGAACAGGATCGAGCCTGTGCAACGCTCGCTCAGTTCCTCGATCGCATCGACCAGGTCTTCAGGCGTGTAGTGGATCAGCGAATCCATCGCGACGATATGCGCGAATGTGCCGAGCGCGGGATCGAGCATGTCGCCCGCGATCCAGCGGATACGTCCGTGGCCGATGAAGGAGGGGGTGCGCTCGCGCGCAACGTCGACGAGGCCGTCCGCGACATCGACCCCGGTGACCTCAGCCCCTCTGCACGCCGCGCCGATCGAAAGCGCCCCCGTGCCACACCCAGCGTCGAGCACCGGCGTCCGGCGCAAGTCCGTCGGCAGCCAGCTGAGTAGCGTTGTGCGCATTTCCTCGCGGCCCGCGCGCACCGTTGCGCGAATCCCGCTGACCTTGGCGTCGGAGGTGAGGTCGATCCACGCCTGCTTGGCGGTGCTGTCAAAATAGTTCGCGAGCGCTTCGCGGCGCTCGGCATAGGGACCGGCTTCGTAGAGCGAGGGAGAGCGTGTTGCCATCATTCAAACCCCAGAAAATCGAAGATGTCGCGGTCTTTCATCGGCTGTGCAGTCGAAGGCTCGACCCCAGCCCACAGCATCGCGGCGAGGCGCAGATATTCGTCCTGCGCAGCGACCACTTCGGGGTCGTCGCCCATTTCGAACAGCGTGCATTTCTTGAGGCGACTGCGCCGGATCGCGTCGACATCGCGGAAATGCGCGAGCCGCTGCATGCCGATCTCGTCGCAGAACCGGTCGATCTCGTCGGTCTCGCGGCTGCGATTGGCGACCACGCCGGCCAGTCGCACGTCGTAATTCTTCGCCTTCGCGCCGATCGCGGCGACGATCCGGTTCATCGCGAAGATGCTGTCGAAGTCGTTCGCGGCAACCACCAGCGCCCGCTCGGCGTGCTGGAGCGGAGCGGCAAACCCGCCGCACACCACGTCGCCGAGGACGTCGAAGATCACCACATCGGTGTCTTCGAGCAAATGGTGCTGTTTGAGAAGCTTGACCGTCTGCCCCACCACGTAGCCGCCGCAGCCGGTGCCCGCCGGGGGCCCGCCTGCCTCGACGCACATCACGCCGTTGTAGCCTTCGAACATGTAATCGTCGGGCCGCAGTTCTTCGCTATGGAATTCAACCGTTTCGAGCACGTCGATAACGGTCGGCATCAGCTTCTTGGTGAGCGTGAAGGTGCTGTCGTGCTTGGGATCGCAGCCGATCTGCAGGACCCGATGGCCGAGTTTCGAGAACGCCGCGGAGAGGTTCGACGAGGTGGTCGATTTCCCAATCCCGCCCTTGCCGTAGACCGCGAACACCTTCGCGCCCTTGATCCGATCGTTCGGGTCGAGCTGGACCTGAACGGACCCTTCGCCGTCAAGCCTGGAAAAGCCGGATTTGGGTGTGTGCAGGTTCATGGTTTCGATCCCTCGGTTCTCATTCGGCCACGAAGACGCCTTCGAGGCGGTCTTCGAGCTCGTCATTGGCTTCGCGCAGTGCGGCGAGCGTCGCTTCGTCGGGTGCCCACAGCTCGCGGTCGCAGGCTTCGAGCAGGCGACCCGCGACGCGGGCGGAGCTTTTCGGATTGAGTTCGGCGAGGCGGCGGCGCATGGCCTCGTCCAGCACGAACGTCTCGGAAATCTTCTGGTAGACCCACGGCTGCACCTGCCCGGTCGTGGCCGACCAGCCGAGCGTGTTGGTCACGTGCATCTCGATATGGCGGACGCCCTCGAAGCCGTGATCGAGCATCCCTTCGAACCATTTCGGGTTGAGCGTGCGGGTCCGGGTTTCGAGATCGACCTGTTCGGCCAGCGTGCGGACCTTGGCCGAGCCGCGCGTCGCATCGAGGATATAGACCGGCGCGTCCTTGCCTTTTGCCCGCGCGATCGAGCGGCTGACGCCGCCCAGACCGTCGACATACTGATCGAGATCGGTAATCCCGACTTCGACACTTTCGAGGTTCTGGTAGGTGAACTCGACGCCTTTCAGCGCGCTCTGGAGCAATTCGCGTTGCTGCACCGGAGTGCCGTTGACGCCGTAGGCGAAGCCCTTGTTGATCTCGAACGCGTTGGCGAGCTCGTCCGGATCGGTCCAGACGCCGCCTTCGATCATCTGGTTGACGTTGGCGCCGTAGGCTCCCTCGGCGTTCGAGAAGACCCTCAGCGCCGCCGTTTCGAAGTCGCAGCCATGCGCTTCGGCATGGGCGAGGCTGTGCTTGCGCACGAAATTGGCTTCGAGCGGTTCGTCGGCCTGCGACGCGAGCAGCGCTGCCTCGGCCAGCATCCGGGTCTGCAGCGGCAACAGGTCGCGGAAGATGCCCGACAGCGTCATCACCACGTCGATGCGCGGGCGACCGAGCTGTTCGAGCGGGATCAGCTCCGCGCCGCACAGCCGACCGTAGGAGTCGCGCCGGGGCCGCGCGCCGAGCAGCGTCAGCGCCTGCGCGATCTGTACGCCCTCGGTCTTCATATTGTCGGTGCCCCACAGCACCATCGCGATGCTTTCCGGAAACGGCTCGCCGCTTTCGACATGGCGCGCGATCAACCGTTCCGCCTGCTCGCATCCCAGCTGGCAGGCATAGGTGCTGGGCAGGCGGAACGGGTCGAACCCATGGATGTTGCGACCCGTGGGCAGGACATCGGGATTGGCGACGATATCGCCGCCGGGAGCAGGCTGGACGTATCCGCCGTCGAGCGCGTGGATCAGCGAGCCGAGTTCGTCGCTCGCATCGAGCTTCTCGCCGAGCGCCTTGCGGTCGCCATCTTCGGAGGCTTCGAGCATGGCATCGAGCATATCCTCGCGCTCGGCGCCGTGCGGATTGCGGCCCAGAACGTGCAGCCCATGCGGAATCAGCGTCGATTCGAGTTCGTAAAGCCGTGCGGCAAGCCCGCCGATGTCGCCGCATTCGATATCGAGCGCGGCGCTCTGGTCGCGAATGATTTGCGCAAGGTCGGTGCGCTCGGCCTCGTCGGTCGCCAACCGCCAGCGTTCGATGCTTCCCTTGAGTTCGGACAATCCCTTGTAAAGTCCGGCCTGCGCCAGCGGCGGAGTCATGTAGCTGACAAGCGTCGCGGCAGAGCGACGCTTCGCCAGCATGCCCTCGGACGGGTTGTTGGCTGCGTAAAGGTAGTAATTCGGCAGATCGCCGATCAGCCGCTCGGGCCAGCAATCGCCGGTCAGTCCCGCCTGCTTGCCGGGCATGAATTCGAGCGCGCCGTGGGTGCCGAAATGCAGCACCGAATGCGCAGCGAAATCTTCGCGGATCCAGCGATAGAATGCGCTGAAAGCGTGGGTCGGGGCGAAATTGCCCTCGAACAGCAGGCGCATCGGGTCGCCTTCGTACCCGAATGCCGGCTGGATCCCGACGAACACGTTGCCGAACTGCGCGCCGAGCACCTGGATATGCCCGCCGTCGCTCTGCGCCTTGCCCGGGGCGGGGCCCCATTGCGCTTCGATCTCGGCGAGATGCGGTTCGCGGCGCACGTGCTCGTCTGCCGGAATGCGCGCGGCGACATTGGCATCCGCGCCGAAACGCTCCGCATTGCCTTTCAGGATTGCGTCGCGCAGCGCGTCGACGCTTTCGGGGACGTCGACCGAATACCCTTCGGCTGCAAGCTTTTGCAGGGTCGCGAACAGCGATTGATACACCGACAGGAACGCTGCCGTGCCGGTTGCCCCGGCATTCGGCGGGAAGTTGAACAGCACGACGGCCAGCTTGCGCTCGGCCCGCGCGGAACGGCGCAGGGCGATCAACTTGCGCACCCGCGCAGCGAGCGCCGCAGCCCGCTCCGGATCGCAGGTCATCGTGTTGATCGAACCCGGGGTGCTCGACGATCGCCCACCGAACACGCTCGGCGCGATCGCGCCATCGAGCTCGGGCAGCGCGACCATCATAGTGGCTTCGAGCGGGAGCAGACCCTGCGGCCGTTCGCGCCATTCCTCGATCGCCTGAAACTCGATCGCGTGCGCCGCGATATAGGGAACATCGAGGTTGCCGAGCACCTCGCGCGCCGCTTCGGCATCGTTGTAGGCCGGGCCGCCAACCAGCGAAAAGCCGGTGAGATTGACGATGGAGTCGACCGTCGGCCTGCCGTTTTCGACAAAGAATTTCTCAATCGCGGGGCGCGCGTCTAGGCCGCTGGCGAATACGGGAATGACCGTCATGCCCGCCGCCTCGAACGCAGCGATCGCCCCGTCGTAATGCCCGGCATCGTGACCCAGCAGATAGGAACGCAGCAGGATCAGGCCGACCGTGCCGTTCTTGCCGCCGCCATCCTGCTTGGATGCCTTGGGCAGCAACCGCAGGCTCTCCGAGATGCGCTGCTTCGCGCCGGGATGATATACGCCGGTTTCGGGATATTCGAGCGGCGCGTCTGCCTCGGTCTCGCCGCGTCGGCCCTCGCGCTCGCCCGCCGCGTAGCGATCGATCAGCGCACGGACCATCGCGACCACGTTCTCGTCCGATCCGGCCAGCCAATATTGCAGCGTGAGGAAATAGGCGCGGACATCCTGCGCCGTGCCGGGAATATACTTGAGGATCTTGGGCAGGCGGCGCAGCATCTTCATCTGACCGGCGCCCGAGCTTGCGCCCTGCTTCTTCGATCCGCGCAGCTTCTTGAGCAGCGCCAGCGGGCCTTTGGCCGGCGCGTCCATGCGATAGCCGCCCATGCGGGTCAGCTTTACGATCTCGCCCGCCGACATCATGCACACCATCGCATCGCAATTCTCGCGCCGCGCTTCGAGGGTCGGCAGGATCGCGCGGCAGTGATCGTCGAGGAACAGCATCGTCGCAATGACGATGTCCGCCTCGGCAATCGCGTCCTTCGTGTGGTCGAGCGCCGCCGGGTCGCGATCCCAGTCCGATGCAGCGTGCAGGCTCAACGTGATCCGGTCGGTTGCGAGAACCTGGTCCGCCCGCTCGACTGCCCCCTTGAGGTGATTGTCGAGCGTGACGATCGCCACCTTGACCGGGGCGGGGCCGCTGGGGGAGGGGAGTACGCTACCGTGCATAATGCGCCTTCGCATCGTAAAGCGTGTCGAGATCGATCTGGGCGCGGCCCTGTTCGACGGCGAAGGCTTCGGTGTTGCGGCGCGCCTTGCCGCGCACGAAGAACGGGATTTTCTTCAGCTCGCGCTCGGCCTCGGAGGTCCACATCGCGCCGTCATGGGCGGTGACGCGCAATTCTTCCTCGATCACCGGCTCGTGAGGCTGGCCCGCGGGCTTCTTCGGAGCATGCGCCGCGTGGTGCGAGGGGCCGTTCTCGTCCGAAAACTCGAAATCCTCGCGGAACATGGTGAGTAGGTGCTCTTCCAGTCCCATCACCAGCGGATGCACCCAGGTGTCGAAGATCACATTGGCGCCTTCGAACCCCATCTGGGGCGAATGGCGCGCCGGGAAATCCTGCACGTGCACCGGTGAGGAAATGACCGCGCAGGCCAGGCCCAGCCGCTTGGCGATGTGCCGCTCCATCTGCGTGCCCAGCACCAGTTCGGGCGCGGCGGCGGCGATCGCGTCTTCGACAGCAAGGTGATCGTCGGTGATCAGCGGCTCGACGCCATAGAGTTTCGCAGCTTCGCGGATCTCGCGGGCGAATTCGCGGTTGTAGCAACCCAGCCCGCAGACCTCGAAGCCGAGCTCTTCCTTGGCAATCCGCGCGGCGGCCACGGCATGGGTCGCGTCGCCAAAGATGAAGACGCGCTTGCCGGTGAGATAGGTCGAATCGACGCTGCGGCTCCACCATGGAAGCCGGGAATGGGTGTCGCCGAGGGCAGGCGTGGGATCTGCGCCTGCCAACTCGGCGACTTCGGCAATGAAAGCACGTGTGGCCTTCACACCGATAGGGATTGAGCGGACTGTCGGCTGCTTGAACGTGCGTTCGAGCCAGCGGGCCGCTTCATCTGCAATTTCTGGGTAGAGAACGATGTTGAAATCGGCATTGCCGATCCGGGTGATGTCCTGCGGGCTCGCATCGAGCGGCGCGACGAGGTTCACTTCGACGTCCAGCATGTCGAGGATCTTGCGGATCTCGACGAGGTCGTCGCGGTGGCGGAAACCGAGCGCGCAGGGGCCAAGGATGTTGGCGCGGGCTTTGCGGCCTTCACGCGGTCCGGCGTTCACGTCCTTGTCCGCAAGGTGGCGCACGATCTGGTAGAACGTTTCCGCTGCGCCCCAGTTTTCCTTGCGCTGGTAACTCGGCAGCTCGAGCGGGATCGCGGGGCAAGGCAAGTCCATCGCTTCGGTCAGACCGCCAGGATCGTCCTGGATCAGTTCGGCGGTGCAGGACGCGCCGACGATGATCGCCTGCGGTTTGAACCGCTCGACGGCTTCGCGCGCGGCATCCTGGAACAGCTGCGCCGTGTCCTTGCCCAGGTCGCGCGCTTCGAAGGTGGTGTAGGTGACCGGCGGGCGTTTGTTGCGGCGCTCGATCATGGTGAACAGCAGGTCGGCATAGGTGTCGCCCTGCGGAGCATGGAGGACGTAGTGCAGGTCTCTCATCGCGGTGGCGACGCGCATCGCCCCAACGTGGGGCGGTCCTTCATATGTCCAGACGCTCAGCTGCATTGCCCTACACCTCCAGCACGTCACGACGCCGCAGCGGCCGTGCAAAGAGTTCGGCAAGATCGCCTGCCTGGTCGAAACCGTGGATCGGCGAGAAAACGAGTTCGATGGCCCACTTGGTCGAGAAGCCTTCCGCTTCGAGCGGGTTGGCAAGGCCAAGGCCGCAGACCGTAAGATCGGGCCGGTCGGCGCGCACCCGGTCAAGCTGGCGATCGACATGCTGGCCTTCGCTGATCCGCGCCGATGGCGGGATAAGGTCGAGTTCCTGTGCAAGGTGGGCGCGGTGGAGATAGGGCGTGCCGACTTCGACCGGTTGCATATCGAGTTCGGTCGCAAGGAAGCGCGCCAATGGCACCTCAAGCTGCGAATCCGGGAGAAAGGTGATGCGTTTGCCCGAAAGCGCGGCGCGCGAATGTTCGATCGCGCGTTTGGCGCGTTCACGGCCCGGTGCGCACACGGCATCGGCATGCGTTTCGTCGATACCGAACGCGGCGGCGGCAGCTTTGAGCCATCCGGTGGTGCCTTCCGCGCCGAACGGAAACAGCGCGTCGATGCGCTGTGCGCCGCGATTTTCCAGCGCCATCGCCGTTTCCGCAAGGAAGGGCTGGGCAAGAAGATAACGGGTGTTCGAACCAACCGCAGGCAGGTCGCGGGCGTTGCGCGCTGGCAGGACGCCGACGCGCTCGATCCCCAGCTGTTTGAACAGCCGCAGGAACTGGTCTTCCACGATATCGGGAAGCGCGCCGACGATCAGCAGCTCTTGCGGAGAGTCGGCGGCCAAGGCGGGCATTTCAGGGACAAGCGCGGCGAGGCACGCATCTTCGCCCTGGGTAAAGGTCGTTTCGATCCCGCTGCCCGAATAATTGAGGATGCGAACCTGCGGCATGTGCCTTGTGTCGAGGCGTTCGGCGGCTTTGCCAAGGTCCAGCTTGATGACTTCCGACGGGCACGATCCGACGAGGAACAGCGTCTTGATGTCGGGACGGCGCGCCAGCAGGCGATCGACCACGCGGTCGAGCTCGTCCTGACAATCGACCATCCCGGCCAGATCGCGCTCTTCCATGATCGCGGTGGCAAAGCGGGGTTCGGCGAAGATCATCACCCCGGCGGCGCTTTGCAGCAGATGAGCGCAGGTGCGCGAGCCGACGACAAGGAAGAAGGCGTCCTGCATCTTGCGGTGCAGCCAGACGATGCCGGTCAACCCACAGAATACTTCGCGCTGACCGCGTTCGCGCAGGACCGGGCGCTGCGTTTCGGTTTCGGCCTGGGTGCAGCCTTCGAGAGTGCCGATCGCGTTCATGCCGGCACCGCCTGCGTCCGCGCCGCGTCGAGCCGGGCCAACCGCAGCTTCCACAGAAACTGCCCGGCATTGACGACATAGGCGGCGTAGGCCCCGAGAGCGACCAGCAGCCGTTGCTCCATCGTGCCGATCCCGCCCAGCAGCATCACCAGGTAAGTGGTGTGCAGCGCCAGCACGAGCATCGAGAAGACGTCCTCCCAAAAGAACGCCGGGGCGAACAGCCAGCGCCCGAACACGACCTTCTCCCAGATCGAGCCGGTGATCATGATGGTGTAGAGAACCAGCGTCTTGACGACGATCGAAAGATCGGCGGCGAAGGCTCCTTCGCCAGTCGTGAGCGTGCGCACGACGAGCGCGAGGCTGATGAGGAAGACAAGGAACTGGAAAGGGGCGAGGAGGGCTTGCACCACGGTCCAGTTCGACTCGTCCCTCCGGCGGCGCTCCGCTACTGAGTAGAGCGCCTTCCCGATCCCCTGTGCTTCGCTTGCCTGCGCCTTTTCTGCCGCAGGCTCGACCGGGGATGCCTGATCCTTCGGTGCCATTTGCCTTGCGATTGGCCTTTCTCCTGAGACTCGAACCTTTGAACCTCGTGGCGCAATGTGTCAATTCTAATTGACGCTCAATCAACTTGACACTTGGCGTCCGGGTCGGCAGCTTGATTGCGTATCTGGTGATTCAGGCGTAAGGCATGCTTGTCGGCACGAGGTGAGTCGAAGCGCATCTCCTTACCGATATCGACGCGATCCGCGCCGCATCCGGCCTGGTAACAGTCCGGCAGGATGGGAGGGTCAGGCATGGCTCCTGTAGGGAAGGTTGGAGTAATCGGCGCAGGCTCAGCGGCCTGGCGCAAGGTGATTGCCGACCCCCTGAAACGCCGCATGACCGGGGGCAGCGGACATTTCGACGACAACGGCGATCTCGCCAGCGATTCGATCAACACCATCATCGAAGGCGAGATTATTCCGCGACTGCTGGTCGCACACTGTGCGACGGAAAACCTCCATCCGCCTGTCCGCAACGATGAAATCGATCATGCCGAAGCCATGCGTTTCGCCGCGCTGCCGCTCGAACTCGAAGCCGCAGCGCTGCTCGAAGAGGTGGACAGCTATCTCGAACAGGGCATCAGCGTAGAGACCGTGTATCTCGATTTGCTCGCGCCCGCCGCCCGTCGGCTGGGCGAGATGTGGGAACAGGACGAGTGCGATTTCATCGATGTTACAATGGGATTGTGGCGCCTGCAGGAGGTGATGCGCGACATCGCCGCGCGGTCTCCGCCGATCGTCGATGCGCTCAACGCTCCGCGCAGCGCGCTGTTCTGCCCGGTACCCGGCGACCAGCACAGTTTCGGATCGATCATGATCGAGGACGTGTTCGCCCGCGCCGGCTGGAACAGCGAAGTCATTCCCCGGCCGGAGCGCCGCGAATTGCTCGATGCGGTTGCGAAAAGGCCCTTCGACCTGCTGGGATTGACCCTGTCGCGCGATTGCACTAGCGCGGCGGTCTCGAAGCTGGTGGTGGCTGTTCGCAGCGTATCACTCAATCCTCACATCTCTGTTCTTGTCGGTGGTAGAATGGTCAACCAGAACCCCGCAATGGTAGCCGAGGTGGGAGCCGATGGAACCGGGGTCGACGCGCGTGCAGCGCTGGAAGTGGCAGAGCGCCTCGTGCTCGCCGCTCCGGCGCTTGCCCAACCAATGAGATAGGTCGAACCAGGATGCTGACGCGCAAGCACAGTATCGAGGGAAAACACTCCTTCGGGCATGCTGCCGAGCTTTTCGATACGCTCGATGCCGACGCGGCGATGAAGCTGGCGATGGTCGCCGGGGACGTCACGCTGGTGCTCGACGATGCCGGCACCATTCTCGATGCGGCATTCGACCCGACCGATTTCCCCGATTTTGAAAACTGGGTCGGGACCAACTGGATCGAAACCGTGACCAGCGAAAGCCGGCCCAAGGTCATGGAAATGCTGGCCGCTGCCCGGCGCGGCGAGGTGCAGCACTGGCGACAGGTCAACCACCCTTCGCCCGCGGGGATCGTTCCGGTTCGCTACGCGGTGCTGACCGTCAATGGCGGGGAAAATCGCATCGCCTTCGGGCGTGACATGCGCGAGGCGGGCAAGCTTCAGCAACGCCTGCTGCAGGTTCAGCAATCGCTCGAACGCGACTATCTGCGGATGCGCCAGCTCGAGGCGCGCTATCGCATGCTGTTCGATCAGTCGGTGGAGCCGGTCCTGATCGTCGAAGCTGGTTCGCTGCGGATTCGCGAGGCCAACCCGGCCGCGCACAGCCTGCTCGGGTCCCGCGCCGGAACCCTTCCGGGCAAGAAGCTCCTGACCATGATCGACAAGGGATCGCGCGACGCGCTGCAATCGCTGGTCGGTGCGGCGCAGGCATCGAATGCCGTCACGCCGATCGAAATCCAGGTGACGAAGAATTCCCGGACCGTGACCGCGTCGGTCGCCGGTTTCATGCAGGATCGCGGGCACTTCCTGCTGATGCGGCTGATGCCAGCCGGTGATGCGGCGAAGGGCGAAGAATCGCCGGTGATCGATCTGGTTGACCGGATGCCCGACGCCTTCGTCGTCGCCAACGCGGATCTCGATATCGTCAGCGCGAACCACGCCTTCGTCGAGATGGTGCAGGCCGCCAGCCTCGATCAGCTCCGCGGCCGCCATCTGGCGACGATCATCGGGCGCCCGGGGATCGATCTCGATTTGATCGAGGGGCAGATCGATCAGCATGGCTCGGCGCGCAATGTCAGCACCGTTCTGCGCGTGGGCCAGGATCCCGAAGGCGAGCCGGTGGAAATCTCGGCGGTGCGCAGCGGCGGCGAAGATCCGCTCTACGCCTTCGTCATCCGCCCGATCGGGCGCCGCCTGCGCGACCTGCCGCCGGGCACGCAGGACCTGCCGCGCTCGGTCGAGCAGCTTACCGATCTTGTCGGGCGCATGTCGCTCAAGGATATCGTGCGCGAAAGCACCGACCTGATCGAGCGGCTCTGCATCGAAGCGGCCTTGTCCTACACCTCCGACAACCGCGCTTCCGCAGCCGAAATCCTCGGCCTTTCGCGGCAGAGCCTCTATTCCAAGCTCCATCGCTACGGACTTGGAAATCTCAACAGCGACGACGACTGATCAAGCTGGCTTGACACTGCCGTATTGATCCGACTTGACGCTTTTTTGCGCCGAGTTCCGCGCGATTGCGATAATCGCGCAGAATACTGTCAAAACAATTTGACGCCCTCTACTGTCAGGCATAGCCTGCCGGCATGGAACGATCAGCGGTCTCGACTTGCGCAGCGCCGATTCCGGCGCTTCCCGACGTCGTGCAGCTGCTGAAACCCATCACCTGGTTTCCCCCGATGTGGGCCTTCCTGTGCGGCGCGGTGTCGTCCGGCGTGGGACTGGACGGGCGCTGGTTGTTCGTGCTGGGCGGGGTGCTGCTCGCAGGGCCGCTCGTCTGCGGCACCAGCCAGGCGGTGAACGACTGGTTCGATCGTCACGTCGATGCGATCAACGAACCCGACCGACCCATTCCTTCGGGCCGGATTGCCGGACGCTGGGGGCTCTACATTGCGCTGATCGCGACCGCAGTCTCGGCGCTGGTCGGTTGGGCGCTCGGCCCGCTGGTGCTTCTCGCGGCGCTTGTCGGTCTCGCGCTTGCATGGGCCTACAGCGCGCCGCCGTTCCGCTTCAAGACCAGCGGCTGGCTCGGCCCGGCAGTGGTCGGCTTCACCTACGAAGGGCTGAGCTGGTTCACCGGCGCTGCCGTCATGCTGGGCGCGCTGCCCGATGCGCGGGTGCTGATCGTGCTTGGCCTCTATTCGATCGGCGCGCACGGGATCATGACGCTCAACGATTTCAAGGCGGTCGAAGGCGACCGTGCGACCGGCCTCAAATCGTTGCCGGTCACGATGGGCGTTGCCAACGCCGCGCGGCTGGCCTGCGCGACGATGGCGGCCGCGCAGCTGGCGGTGATCGTCATGCTGACCGTTTGGGGAATGTTTCTGACGGCGACCATCGTCGGCCTGTTGCTGATCGCGCAGGGCGTAGCGATGCCGCGGCTTTTGTCCGACCCCGCGAGATACGCGCCCTGGTACAACGGCGTGGGTGTCACGCTCTATGTCCTGGGCATGCTCGGCGCGGCATTCGGTCTCGGCGGATATATCCTGTGAGTGCCGCTGCGCCAACGGGCCTCGGTTGGCTTGCAATTGTGCGGATCGGGCTGGTTCAGGCGTGTCTGGGCGCGGTCGTGATGCTGGCGACAACGGTGCTCAACCGTCTGATGGTGGTCGAATATGCGCTGCTGGCGGCAATCCCGGCGGGGCTGGTCGCGTGGCATTACGCGGTCCAACTGTCGCGCCCGCTGTGGGGACACGGCTCGGACCAGGGCCGCAGGCGCACCCCGTGGATAATCGGCGGGATCGCAACCCTCGCCGTCGCGGCCGTGCTCGCGAGCCAGGCAACCTTGATGCTGGCGGCGCAGCCGGTGCTCGGCGCGGTGCTCGCAGTTCTCGCCTACACGCTGATCGGGGTCGGCGTGGGCGCGGGCGGGACGTCCGCGCTCGCCTTGCTCGCCTCGGGCGTTGCGCCGCAACGGCGTGCCGCAGCGGCTGCGGTGACGTGGATCATGATGGTCGCCGGGATCGTGATCTCGGCCATCACAGTCGGCGAACTGCTCAAGCCCTTCTCGCCCGGGCGATTGCTGACTGTCGCGAGCGGTCTCGCAGTGGTGGTGATTGCGATCGCCGCGCTGGCGACCTACCGGCTCGAGCGCGCGGACTTCGTTTTCACCGAAACCGCCAAGGACGGGCCGCCGCCCGATTTCCGGGCCGCGCTCGAGGAGATCTGGCGCGAGCGCGCGGCGCGGCGCTTCACCGTATTCATTTTCGTTTCGATGATCGCGTTCAGCATGCAGGATCTGATCCTGGAGCCGTTCGCGGGCCTGGTCTTCGGCATGTCGCCGGGCGAATCCACGCAGCTCGGCGGCCAGCATCAGGGTGGCATCCTAATCGGCATGATCGCCGCCGGGATCGGCGGCAGCGCCTTTGCCGGACGGTTGCCGAGCGATCTGCGGATCTGGATCGTCTCCGGCTGCCTTGGATCGGCGCTTGCGCTGGTGGGGCTGGCCGCTGCGGCGATTGCCGGGCCGGGCTGGCCGCTCGGTCTCAACGTGTTCGTGCTCGGCCTGTGCAACGGCGTGTTTGCGGTCGCCGCGATCGGCGCGATGATGGGGCTCGCCGGGGCGGGCGAAAAGACCCGCGAAGGCGTGCGCATGGGAGTGTGGGGCGCAGCGCAGGCGATCGCCTTCGGGCTCGGTGGGCTGACGGGCGCGCTGGGGGTCGACGTTGCCCGCCGGGTGCAGGCGCATGACGGCGGCGCGTTCCAGCTGATCTTCGCCATCGAGGCCGCGCTGTTCGTGATCGCCGCAGCGCTCGCGCTGCGCGCGACCCGGTCGGTTTCTCCACGCCGCCCGCAACTCAAACCCGATTCAGAGGTGTTCGCATGACCGAGACGATTTTCGATGCCGTCGTAATTGGCGGCGGGCCGGCCGGCGCTACGGCCGCGACAGAACTGGCTCTGGCCGGTCATTCGGTACTGCTGATGGAGCGTGGGGGCCGGATCAAGCCCTGCGGCGGCGCGGTGCCGCCGCGGATGCTCAAGGATTTCAACGTGCCGCAAAGCCTGCTGGTGGCGCGCGCGCGATCGGCACGGATGATCTCTCCTTCGGGCCGCAAGGTCGATATGCCGGTGGGCGAGATCGGCTATGTCGGGATGGTCGACCGCGACGTGTTCGACGAATGGCTGCGCGAACGCGCGCGGATGTCGGGCGCGCAGCGGGTGCAGGGGACCTTCGAGAAGATCGAACGCGACGACAACGCGCATCCGATCGTCAGCTTCCGCCGCGAGCGTGGTGGGCCGATCGAGCGGGTGCGCGCGCGGGTGGTGGTCGGTGCCGATGGCGCGCGGTCGTCGGTGGCGAAGCAATGCCTACCCGATGCCGAACGGGTCAAATGCGTGTTCGCCTATCACGAGATCATCAAATCGCCCGAAGGCGACAGCGACGCGTTCGACGGCGCGCGCTGCGATGTTTTTTATCAGGGGCGGCTGTCGCCCGATTTCTACGCCTGGGTGTTTCCGCATGGCGACACAGCCAGCATCGGCGTCGGCAGCGCGAACAAGGGCTTTTCGCTGCGTGGCGCGGTGTCCGAGATGCGCTCCGATCTCGATCTGACCCGCTGCGAGACGCTGCGCCGCGAAGGCGCGCCGATTCCCCTGAAGCCGCTCAAGCGCTGGGACAACGGCGCCGACGTGATCGTCGCGGGCGATGCCGCCGGGATCGTCGCTCCGGCTTCGGGCGAGGGCATCTATTACGCTATGGTCGGCGGGCAGGTCGTTGCCGAAGCGGCGAGCCAGTTCCTGCGTACCGGCGAGGCGAAAGCGCTGAGGACCGCGCGCAAACGCTTCATGAAGGAGCACGGCCGGGTGTTCTGGATTCTCGGGATGATGCAGTATTTTTGGTATTCGAGCGACAAGCGCCGCGAACGGTTCGTGACGATGTGCGACGACAAGGACGTGCAGCAGCTCACCTGGCAGGCCTACATGAACAAGAAGCTGGTGCGCAAAAAACCGCTGGCGCATGTGAAAATCTTCCTCAAAGACACCGCGCACCTGCTTGGCCTGAGGGCGGCGACGCGCTAATCCCCGAAGCATGAGCAAGACCTGGATATTGCCGGGCCTGTTGGCGGCGGTCGCGGCGATCATCGTCGCAGCACTGGGTGCGACGATTACCGATCTCGGCCCGTGGTATCAGAGCCTCGACAAGCCGGGCTGGAACCCGCCCGATATCGCGTTCCCGATCGGCTGGACGCTGATCTACGCCTTCAATACCTATGCGATCGTCGCCGCATGGCGCGCCGCGCCCGACAGCAAGGTATCGGACACCATTATCGGGCTGTTCGCGCTGAACGCGTTTCTCAACATCACCTGGAGCATGATCTTCTTCCGTATCCAGCGGCCCGACTGGGCGTTTGTCGAGCTGCTGCTGCTGTGGCTCTCGATCCTCGCGCTGGTGTGGTATTGCGGGCGGTACTCCAAGACTGCGGCGCTGTTCTTCCTGCCCTATCTCGCCTGGGTGACCTTTGCCGGTGCGCTCAACTGGGCGGTTGTCGAGCTTAACGGCCCGTTCGGCTGAGAGCGCATCCATGGACATGATCGAGACCTTTTTCGCCCGCGGCCATGCGGCGGACCTGGTGCTGGTCGTGCTGGCGATCGAGGCGGTTTGGCTCAAGACGCGCGGCTGGAGTTTGAGCCGGATTGCAGGGCTGATCGGCCCGGCGGTATTTATCGTTTTGGCATTGCGGGCGGCGCTGGTCGGGGCAGGTTGGGGGTGGGTTGCGGTGCTGCTCGCGCTGTCGCTGCCGCTACACCTGATGGACTTGCGGGGGAGGTTGGCGCGGGGCGCTTGAATGGCCTGCGATCGAGGCTATTGAATCTACGATTGTCCGCTGTCGAACTTTGGGCTGCCATTCGTTTGTCGTCGCCCCGTGCTCGACACGGGGCAAAGCTAACTTCGGATCCATCAGAAGAAGAAAAGCCCAACCCCGGATCAAGTCCGGGGTGACGAATTGGTGGCATAGTTGAAAACAGCCAGATGTTTGCCGGAGGCAGACCAATCGCCAGATTCTCCGCCCCCATAGAATGCTCGGCGGCGCATCCTTGCGCAGCCGGACTGTGTTCTCGATGGACCAGCCGCTCGTTCACATTCAGTCGAGTGCCCGACAATTGATCGTTATGCGGGTGTGACCGCCGTTCGGCCCCGGTGGCAATCGCGGGATGGACCATTGATCCTCAGGGCCAGAGCGTCGGAAGTCCGCCTCACAGGCCAACCTGTCGGGAACGGGGTCACCAAGATAGAATGCGACACCGCCGTCTCGCAGCAGTTCGAATTGGCAACGAAGCAGCGTTTCGCCGCCGCCACAAAGCAGGTCGTTTATATGCAGTTGACGGGCTTCTTCGCGATCGTTTGTCGCGTTTGCCCAGCGCATGGCGAGTTCGTTTCCATTTCCGATCAGAGCATTCGACTGCAAGTCGGACCAGATGTTGCGGTAGAGTTGTCCCGCGATGTTGTCTTCCGGAGGTGCGAGGTTCGCTTCGGGCCCGGTCGAGTGAGTGCAGCTCGAAGCAAGCAACGAACCGAATGCGAGGAATGATGTGAGGCGCGCCATCGTGCCGGATCATAGCTGACTACCAGCGGCTATCCACTCTTTCATTCGAACAACCGGAGCAATCGCCCACACCACCCACGAAAAACCCGGCCGCGCTTTCGCGGGGCCGGGTCTCCTGGCCGGGCGGCTGGACCGGTTTGCGTCGGTCCCTCCAGCCAAGCCCTTATCGCTCGATTGGATGGTTACTTGGGCGCGTAGTAATGCTCTTGCGCCCAGACATACCAGTTATCGACCACCGTGCCAGACAGCAGGATGCCGATCCCGCCGGTCAGTGTCGTCAGCACGGCGAACCACCATGCCCAGCGGTGGATCGATTCCATCGTGGCGTTGAAGCCCATGGTCCAGCGCCAGAACAGCGCGCCGCGCTCTGATGCCGTGCCGCGGTCGGTGATCTGCTCGATCTCGCGCTCACCGCCATAGCGGCCGAGGGCGAGGATGGTCGCCCCATGCATCGCGAACAGCACCGCAGAGCCGTACAGGAACACGATCGAGAGCGCGTGGAACGGATTGTAGAACAGGTTGCCGTGGATCAGCGAGAAGTTGTTGGTCCAGTCTAGGTGCGAGAACACACCGTACGGCACCGCTTCGGCCCAGCTGCCGAGCAGCATCGGGCGGATGAAGCCGAGTACCAGGAACAGCCAGATCGCGCTCGCAAAGGCCCACGGGATATGCATCCCCATGCCCAGCGCCTTGGCCCGGCGATAGGTCCGCAGCCACCACAGCAGCACCGATGTCGTGAGGAACGCGCCGGTCAATATGAACCACCCGCCCTCATTCAACGGAACGAACGGGCTGAAGCCGTATTGTGGCCCCGGCGGATCGAGCGACAGCCAGAACAGCTCGCGAATGAACACCTGCGGGCTCCACCCGGCCTGCGCCCAGAAGTTGAACCCGATGATCAGGATCGCGATCCCGCCGAAGGCGAGTGACGCCATGCCGAGCCAGCCGAGATAGATCGGGCCGAGTTGAGCCTGGCCGATCTTGCCCATCCAGTAGCTGTAAGCGGTGTCGCGAATCCGGGGATCGCTGTCGCCCGGAAGCGGGATCCCCATTTCCGGAGCGGCCTTGAGCTGCACCTGAGTGAAGATGTTTTGATAGGTAGCCATGTGCTTATGCTCCTGCCGACCAAATCGGAATCTTGCGCCAGAATTCCCAGAATTCCGGCCAGCTGCCGACGTAGAGTGTGCCCGAGATCACGATGCAAACCGCGCTCCAGAACGCCGCGTTGAGCGCCAGAAACAGTCCCACCCGGTGGATGCCGAGCGTGCCGACCGAATAGCCGATGAAGTCGCGGAAATAGGTGTCTTCGTATTCGGGCGTCTTCACGTCGGTCCCGTTCGACGGATTGACCGCCGAAAGCACCAGGCCGCCGTGCAACGCGAGCGCGAGGCAATTCGTGAAGAAGAACGCGATCGCCAGCATGTGCACCGGGTTGTAATGGAAGTTCGCGTACATGTAGCCGGTGTTGGACACCCAATCGAGGTGCGACCAGATTCCGTAAGGAAACCCGTGTCCCCATGCGCCCATCCATAGCGGACGGACGACGTTGAGCGTGACATAGGCCAGCACTGCGAAACTGAAGGCAATCGGGACATGGTAGCTCATGCCCAGCTTGCGCGAGATTTCCGCCTGCCTGCCGACCCAGGAACAGAACGCGATGACCGCACAGACCGTGATGATCTGCCAGTATCCGCCCTGGTTGAGGGGCATCAGCGAGAGCCCGGCCTCGATCGGCGGTGGTTGGATGTCGATCAGCCAGGGATTGAGGGTCGGACCTGCCGCAGCGGCGGCGAAGATCAGCATCGTGCCGAGGCCCGCGCTGATTGCCACCAACACCCCGAAGAATCCGACATAAAACGGCCCGACCCAGAAATCGAAAAGGTCGCCGCCGATCAATGTGCCACCGCGCATGCGGTACTTCCGCTCGAAACTAAGGAGCGCCATAGGTCCATCCTTCCCGCCTCAGCGGCGGGTTCTGTCGTGTACTTTCAAGGCTTGGGCGAAACTGTAGGAGGCAGGCAGGCGAACCTGCCCCCTCGCAATTTCGCTAAACCAACTTAGCCGCCGACGCCGCCAAGCCAGTTGTACTTCTCCGTGCTGAGCAGGATGAAGTGGATCGTGAAGGCCAGGACAGCCAGGAAGACATGAAGTCCCACCAGCGCCCGACGCACGTCTACATAGTGCCAAATCTTATGCATTATCAGTTCCTTATACCAATCCAGCAAATTGCCGAGACAGCCCGCTAACGGGCGTCAGGCAGACAGCCAGGTCTGAATGCTCAGTAGAACCAGGGTTTCCACCAGAACATCAGGGCATGCGCGACGAGCGCAATCGCGACGTAGAGAGTGAAGGTGCCCATAAATGCCTTATGGATCTCCTTCGCCTCTTCGTCGGTCAGATACGTCCCCACGCTGGGGCGATCAGGATCGTTCATTGCAGTGTCTCCATTTCTTTGTTTTGGAGCAGGGACCGATCGGTCCCCGACGGTATCCGCGCGTGATCCCCCACGTGGATTGCGGATGCCCGGACACGGGCAAGGTGGTCTGCCGGACGCAAGGGCTGGCCGAAGGTTGGGGCGTCATGTGCCTTCTCCTTCGAGCGCGGCCTTGGCCAGGCAATCTTCGGTAACGGTGGTGTTCCCGCGCCGGCGTGCGCTTCGCTCGGCGGCGTCGCGCAGACGTTTGGCTGCGGAAATGCGGACCAGGACCGGCTGCGCCTCGACCAGCGCGTCCAGCCGCGCCTTGGCAGCGGTATCCCAGGTCAACTCGGTCTGGTCCTTCGCCGGAGTCGCCTCGACCATGTCGAGATCGGTGCCCAGCGGCAGAATGTGGAACAGCGCATCGAACAGCGCGTTGCACACTTCCTGCACCAGATAGGTCGCGCCCGAATAGCCCATGAAAGGCGTACCGGTGTGGCGGCGGATCGCCGCACCCGGAAAGCTGGCGGGGATGAATTGTGCCTGCGGGCCGTGCCCACCCGAGCCGACCTCTGCCAGATACATCCGCTCGTTGTAACTGCCGAACAGCACGAGCGGCGGGTTGGCGTGGATTTCGGCGCGCACCGCTTCGTTGTCGGGCTTGACCCCGGCGGAGCGAGCGAAGGCGAAGCTGCACGGCAGGCCCATATCCTCTTCGAGGAAGTGACGGATGCCGCGCGCGTAGGTCTCGTTGGCGACGATGCCGAAGCTGGCGGTGCCGAAGAAGTCCTGCGTTACCGAGCGCCACAAATCCCACAGCGGCTTGATCGTGGTGTGCTTCTCGCGCTCGATGAACGGTTCGGGATCGAGGCCGAGCTCTTCGCCGAGTGCACGCAGGAACCTGGTCGTGCTCGTGAGTCCGACCGGTGCCTGGAAATAGGGCCGCTCGAGCGTTTCGCACAGATTCCTGCCGAACTCGCGGTACATGCAGACATTGGCGTCTGCGGTTCCGAGCTGACGGATATCCGCGAGGTGACAGCCGAGCGGGAAGACCACGCCCACTTCCGCGCCGATTCCTTCGATGAGCCGACGAACTTCGGCGAGATCGCTGGGCATGTTGAACATGCCGTAGCTGGGGCCGATAATGTTGACGCGCGGCTTTTCGCCGTCCTTGCGCGCCTTGATCTGTGGCGATTTCCTGGGGCCGAATTCGGTCCACAGCCAGGTCAGCGCACGGTCGGCGCTTTGCCACTGATCCTCGTCGATCGTGCGCGGCAGGAAGCGCTTGATATTGGTGCCTTCGGGCGTGACGCCGCCGCCGATCATCTCGGCGATGGAGCCGGTGACCACCACGGCGGGAAGTTCGGGATCGAGCGCCTGCCACGCGCGTTTCATCGCGCCTTCGGTGCCGGTCTTGCCGAGCTCTTCTTCGCCCAGACCCGTCACGACGATGGGAAGCTCATGCGGAGGCAGCGCATCGGTGTAGTGCAGCACCGATGTTACCGGCAGGTTCTCGCAGCCCACTGGGCCATCGATGATGACCTGCAGGCCTTTCACCGCAGTGAAGACGTAGGTTGCGCCCCAATATCCGCCGGCGCGGTCGTGATCGAGGATGAGGGTCATGTGCCCACCGCCTCGGCCGCCTTGCGCGCCGCTTCGTTGAGGGCCGCATACTTCTTGCGGAACTTGGGCCGGTCTACGGGCGTGTCTTCCCACACGCCCGCAGCGTGCTCGGTGCCGACCCCTTCGAAGAAGTCGCGCATTTTGTCGAACCGATCCTTATTCGACATGGCCGCGTTGACGACCTGCGCGAGGCTCCCGGCTCCCGCCGGCCCCATCAGGGGGCGAGCCGAGATGAGGTTGGTGAAATAGAGCGCCGGAACGGCCTTGGCCTTGGCGTGCTGGACCACCGGCGTGGTGCCGATCGCGAGATCCGGGCGGAATTCCTCGACCGCGGCGATATCCTCTTCAAGACTCGCGCGGAAATTGACCCTCACGCCCTTGGCTTCCAGCCATTCGCGGTCGGCGTCCGACCATTTGGTCTTGGGGCAGGCGCTGCCGACATAGGGCACATCCGCGCCGCTTTCGATCAGCAGGCGCGCGACGAGCAGTTCGGAACCTTCGTAGCCCGACACGGTGATCCGGCCTTCGATCGGCATTGTGGCGAGTGCGCCCTTGCAGGCACCGATCATGGCGTTCTTGACGCCATCGACTTGTGTCTGCGGCAGGCCGAGCGTGTCGCCGACCGACTGGAGCCATGCGGCGGTTCCGTCTGCGCCGACCGGCGCGGAGCCGATGACCGGACGACCGGCGGCTTCGAATTCGCGGATGCTGGCGGTGTAGAACGGGTGGATCGCGGCGGCGAGCGAGCAATCGAGCGCGGAATACAGCTCACGCCATTCGCGCGTCGGCACGACCGGTCCGGCGGCAAGGCCGAGCGGTTCGAGCATTTGCCCGATCACCACCGGATCAGCCGGGAACATCTCGCCGAGCAGCGCCACGGTCGGCTTGTCCGAACGCTCTCTGGGAGCGGCGACGGGGCCGGCTTTCACTTCTTCACGCGCATATTTGAGCATCGCGCCGGCAAGCACGTCTTTCGCCTCGGCATGGGTCGGGATGCCGAAACCGGGCACGTCGATGCCGATGATGCGCACGCCGTCGATCTGATCCGGCAGGAGACGCAGCGGCACGCCGCTGGCGGTGGGCACGCACAAATTGGTGACCACGATCGTATCGTAGAGTTCGGGATCGGCGAGGTCTTCGACCGCTTCCTTGATATCCTCGAACAGCTTGCCGGTGACGAGCGTTTCGGAAGAGAAGGGCACGTAACCGACCGTCCGCCGCGCGCCGTAGAAGTGCGAGGTGAAGGTGAGGCCGTAGACGCAACATGCGCTTCCCGAGAGCACGGTTGCGGTGCGTCGCATGCGCAGGCCGACGCGGAGCGACCCGAAAGCCGGGCACATCGATTGCGGCTGGTCGTGCGGGCCGACGGGATAATCGGCGGCGTATTGATCGAGAATGTCGCTCTTACCCGCCTGGCGCGCGGCATCCTTCATCGTCCCGGTCGACGAGCAGCCGCCAACACTGCCCAAATCGAGCGTGTCAGGGGTGCGTTGCGCGCTGGAGGGAGTCAGATCAGCCATCAGACCGTGTCGTAAATGACCTCCAGGCTGGGTTTTTCTTCGAAGGTTCCCCCGCGCATGTCGGCCTGCGTCGCGGGGACGAGTTCGACATTTCCGCCGGTTTCTTCAGGGCTGAACAGATCGAGCAGTCCATCCTGATCGAGCGGGGTCGGCTGGCGTGGGGGGGCTTCGGCGACGTTGATGGCCAGCTCTTCGAACAGGCTCGCCCACTCGCCGCCGGGCACCCCGATAATCTGGTAGTTCGCACTCTTGCGCCGGATGTCTTCGTTGGCCGGGATTGCGGTGAGCACCGGAATGTCGACTGCTTTGGCAAAGGCCTGCGCCTCGCCGGTGCCGTCGTCCTTGTTCACGATCATGCCCGCGACGCCGACATTGCCGCCCATCTTGCGGAAGTATTCGACCGCGTGGCAGACATTGTTGGCGACGTAGAGTGATTGCAGGTCGTTCGATCCGACCACGATCACTTTCTGGCACATGTCGCGCGCGATCGGCAGGCCGAACCCGCCGCAGACCACGTCACCGAGGAAATCGAGCAGGACGTAGTCGAAGCCCCATTCGTGGAAGCCGAGCTTTTCGAGCAGTTCGAAGCCGTGGATGATCCCGCGACCGCCGCATCCGCGCCCTACTTCAGGGCCGCCGAGCTCCATTGCGAACACGCCGTCGCGCTGGAAGCACACGTCCTCGATGGTGACTTCCTCGCCTGCGAGTTTCTTCTTGGACGAGGTTTCGATGATCGTCGGGCAGGACTTGCCGCCGAACAGCAGGCTGGTCGTGTCCGACTTCGGGTCGCAGCCGATCAGCAGGACGCGCTTGCCCTGCTGCGCCATCATGTAACTGAGATTGGACAGCGCGAAGCTCTTGCCGCTGCCGCCCTTGCCGTAGATCGCGATGACCTGCGTCTCGCTCTTTACCTCGCCGGTGTGAACCGGGTCGGGTTCGTGGCTGGCTTCCTCGCGCAGGGCCTCGGTCTGGGTGTCGAGCATGGTCATGCGGCGTCGCTCCAATCGAGAACCATCTTGAGACAATCGGGATCGCTGAAGGCCTGCGGATAGGCGTCGAGCGCTTCGGTGGCGGGTCGGCGATCGGTGACGAGGCCGGACAGGTCGAGCCTGCCATCCTCGATCAGCGCGCGGGTCTGCGCGAGGTCGTCGGGCTGCCATTCAGCCGCGATCCGCAGCCGCGCTTCCTTCATGAACGCAGCGGGGAAGGCGAAGTCGATCCGCTGCGAATAGAACCCCGCGAGCGTGATCTCGCCGCCCTTGGCTAGCGCGCCGACCAGCGTATCGACGATGCCCGCGTCTCCGCTGGCGTCGTAGATCGAGTGGTAGTCCCGGCGGTCGTCGAAATCGGGATGCATTGCGATGTAACCGGAAACGCCGCCGCACCGTTGCGGGCTGGTTTCCCAGACCGTGGGCGCAGGCGCGCCGCTGGCGATGGTCAGCCGCGCAAGCAGCCTGCCGAGGACGCCGTGGCCGATGATGAGGTCGGGCGGTGTTCCGCCATTGATCGCGTGCAGCGCGGTCGCGGCGAGGGCACATAGGGTTCCGGCTTCACCGAGCTTTTCGGGGACCGGCAGCGCGCGGGCGGACGGGACGACCACCTGGCTCGCCGTGCCGCCGAACAATCCGCGGGCGTCGGCATAGCAATTGGCGCCGGGGACAAACACCCATTCGCCGATCCGTGCGGTCGCATCCGCGCCAGCATCGACGATCCGGCCGACGGATTCGTAACCGGGCACCAGTGGATAACCCATGCCGGGGAAGTCGGGCATCCGGCCCGTAAACAGCAGTTTTTCGGTGCCGGTGCTGATACCGCTCCAGGCTATGTCGACGACGACGTCCGCAGGCCCGGCAGGATTCAACCCGAGCGTCCTGAGCGCCAGGCGCTCCGGTCCCTCGAGTATCACTGCCAATGCGTCCATATGCGTCGTTTCCCCCGTACCAACCGGCCCTGGTCGCGGATTACGACTCGAAAGCGGTCAAGAGATACGCCTCTCTGAGTGTTGGCTACGCCTCACATGGATAACTGTCAAATAATATGGACAGATGATCCGTCAGGCTGTCGCGACGATTATGCTGGTCACAACCGGCTGTTGCGAGCGGATCAATCGGGCCGAACGGAACCCGGCCTCGCGCAGCATCGTCTCGATTTCCGACGGACTGCGCGCGCGGCCCGATCCCATCGCCCACAGATACAGACCGAAAAACGCCTCTCCCATCGGTTCCGCGCCGGGAATCTGCGCCATCGGTTCGGCGATCAGCAGCCGCGCCCCCCGATCGAGGCTGGCGTGGATATTCGCGAGCAATTGCTGCGCGGGCGCATCGTCGTGATCGTGGAGGATGCGCACCAGCGACACCACGTCGTAGCCGCGCGGGATCGCGTCTTCGAAGAAATTGCCTGGATGGCAAGTCAGGCGCGCTTCGCCCACAGCGGCGGCCAGATCGTCGCGCGCGGAGGCCACGACTTCGGGTAGGTCGAACAGGCCCAGCTCGAGCCGTGGGCAAGCCGACCCGACCCGCCGCAGAAATGCGCCGTGCCCTCCGCCGATATCGAGCAGCCGTCCGTGTCCGGGAATCCGGAACGCCGCCAGCACCTCGTCGGCAACGAAGTGTTGCGAGGCTGCCATCAGTTCAGAATATTCGCGCGTTTCCGCCCCGCGTTCCGCTGCGCCGTGCAGCGCTCCGGCATAGGACCAGTACCGCGACAGCTCGGTCGGCTCGCTGCGGTCCTGCCGCAGAAGCGCGAGCGGATCGGCCAGATCGCGATAGAGCAACCGATGGTGGCGGATCATCGCCTGCGCGCCTTCGTTGGCGTCCAACACTGCGCCCTGCTGCCCCAGCATCCACTGGTCGGGCAGCACCTCCTCGGCGACATCGAGCGCGCGTGCGGCGCGCAGCAGGCACAGCGCAGCGTCATGGCTGAGATCGGCCTTCGCGGCTAAGTATTCGGCGCTGATCGGTCCGCTCTTGAGATGACCCAGCAGCCCGCTTTCGACCACCGCCAGCAGCACCCGCGAATAGCTAAAACCGACGATGTGATCGAACATCGACCCGGCTCGGCTCCGGGCAATCCGGTTCACCAGCGGCAGGCGCGCGGTCCAGCGCTGGAATGCGGGGCTCGCAAAGATCGCGTTGCGACGCTGCTTCCAGCGCACCTTGAGCGGCGTCGATGCCATTACCTTCGGATCGATTTACACATCATATGTCCAAATGATTGGACAGATGTTAGAGTCGGGTCAATGATGAAGGCTCATTTTGCGAGTCTCGGGGGAGAGTGGTGAGCGCCCATATCGTCGTTATCGGAGCCGGAATGGGCGGGCTTGCAAGCGCCGCAGTGCTCGCCGCGCGCGGTTACGACGTGACGGTCGTGGAAAAGGAAGAGCGGGTCGGCGGCAAGGCCCGGACGGTCGAAATCGATGGCCGACCGATCGCGGCCGGGCCCACCGTGTTCACCATGCGCGAGGTGTTCGACGAGATTTTCGCGACCTGCGGCGAACGGCTCGACGATCATATCGCCACCCGCCGCGCCGAAGTGATCGCCCGCCATGCCTGGAGCCCGGAGGAACGGCTCGACCTGTTTGCCGATCCGCTGCGCAGCGAGGAGTCGATCGGCGATTTCGCCGGGGCCGAAGCCGCCGCCGCCTATCGCGCCTTCCGCGCCGAGACCCGCAAGATGTTCGACCTGCTCGACGAACCGATGCTGCGCGGGGACAATGTCACGAACCCGCTGCCGCTGCTGTGGCGGATCGGGCTGTGGCGGTTCGACGCCTTCGCCACCATGCGCCCGCATCAGTCGATGTGGAACGCGCTGGGCGAATACTTCTCCGATCCGCGCCTGCGGCAATTGTTCGGCCGCTATTCGACCTATTGCGGGTCCTCTCCGATTCTCGCGCCTGCCACCTTGATGCTGATCGCGCATGTCGAGGCGAGAGGGGTGTGGCTGATCGACGGCGGGATCAGCGCGCTCGCCGAAGCGCTTCAGGGGCTAGCCGAACGCGCGGGCGTCCGGTTTCGCACCGGCGTTGCAGTGAGCCAGATCCTGACGGGTCCCGAGGGCGCGAACGGAGTGCGGCTCGCCAATGGCGATCAGATCGCGGCGGACGCGGTGATTTGCAACGCCGACCCGAATGCACTGGCTACAGGCAGGTTCGGCCCGCAGGGCGCGCGTTCGGTGCGGACGCTCGACCCGGCCAAACGGTCGTTCTCCGCGCTTGTGTGGTTCGCCCACGCCAGCACCTCCGGCTTCGACCTGCAGCATCACAACGTGTTCTTCTCGCCCGATTACGAACGGGAGTTCCGTGAGATCGCGAGCGGGCAATGCCCCTCCGACCCTCGGTCTATCTGTGCGCGCAGGATCGCGGCGCGCGGATAGCCGACGCCGCGCCAGCCGCTCCGGGCGGGCGCGAGCGTATCCAGATCATCGTCAACGCGCCCGCAAATGGCGACAACCATCCGTATTCCAGCGAGGAGAGAGAGCAATGCACACGCGCCATGAGGAATACTCTCGAACGCTGCGGTCTGACGCTGGAACAGGACATGCCGCACCAGCTGGCGACCCCGCAGGAATGGGAGAACCTGTTCCCGGCAACCGGTGGGGCTCTGTACGGCATGGCATCGCACGGCTCGGCGGCCTCTTTCCTGCGGCAAGGGCCGCGAACGCGAATCCCGCGACTCTACTGCGCCGGGGGGAGCACCCATCCCTCAGCCGGGGTCCCGATGGCCGCCTTGTCCGGGCTGTTGGCAGTACGGACGATCGCAAAGGACCTCGCTTCAACGAGGACATTCCTCCCGGCGGCTACACCTGGTGGTATGTCGATGCGATCAGCGCGGACGGGCAGCACGGGCTGACGATCATCGCGTTCCTGGGGAGTGTTTTTTCTCCCTATTATAAGAAGAGCGGGCGGGGCGATCCGCTCGATCATTCCTGCCTGAACGTGGCGATGTACGGACCGAACGGTCGTTGGGTGATGACCGAACGGCCGCGCGCCGATGTGACGCGCGACCAGTCCAACCTCGTGATCGGACCGAGTGCGGTGAGGTGGGACGGCAACGTGCTCGAAATCGACATCGAGGAGCGCGACAAGCGCCTCTTCAACCCCTTCCGCCGCCCGGTGCGCGGGACAGTGCGAGTAATCCCCGAGGCGCTCAACGCCGCCTCCTTCGCGCTCGACCCGGCGGAGAACCACATCTGGCATTGCATGGCACCGCGCGCGCGGATCGAGGTCGAGATGGAGGAACCCGGCGTATCGTGGAGCGGCAGTGGCTATTTCGATCACAATCGCGGCTCCGAACCGCTCGAGGAGGGTTTTCGGGTCTGGCACTGGTCGCGCGCACATATGAAGCAAGGCGCGGTGGTCTGTTACGAAGGCGAACGCGGGGACGGTTCGCTGTTCGCCAGCGCGATCCGGTTCGACCGTCACGGCGTGCCGGACGAGATGCCGCTGCCGCCGATCGCGCAATTGCCGTCGAGCAAGTGGCGGATCGAGCGGCGCACCCGCTCGCAGATCGGCGTCGCCGAAGTTCGCAAGACCTGGGAGGATACGCCGTTCTACGCGCGCTCCGAACTGTCCTCGCAATTGTTCGGAGAGGACGTCGCGGCGGTGCAGGAAAGCCTCGACATGCGGCGCTTCGCATCACCGGTGGTGCAGTTCATGCTTCCGTATCGGATGCCTCGCGAGCGGGCCTAGCTTCGGCTGCCGCTTCGGAATCGGCCTCGGCGCGTTCTTTCGCTTCGCGTTCCTCGCGCGCGGCCCGGTCGCGCTTCAGCTCGCGGTCCATCTTGAAATACTGCCACAGGCCGAAGCCGATCGCGATCGAATAGAAGAACACCAGTTCGATCCAGCCGAGATTTCCCTCCATCGCCGGTGTCTCCTGCCTAGCTGCGCGCCATGGCCGTCGACGCCGCGAATTCCTCGATCAGCGCGGCGGCGCGGTCGGGGACCTCCTCGTGTGCCAGATGGCCCAGGCCGTGCAGCACTGCGAGTCGGGCATCGGGCAGCCAGCCCTGCGCCTCTTCGGCCCAAGACAGCGGGATCGCCGCGTCCTTGTCCGAGTGGACCAGCAGCACGGCGTTGCCCACGTCGTGCATCCGGGTGCGCAGGGTCGGCAGGTCCCAGTTCGCCATCATCGCCAGCGCGCCCTTCGTATGGCGCGGATTGGTGAGCAGCTTTTCGTAACAGGCCATCCCTTCGGCCTCGATTTCAGAGCCGGTGGCCCTGCGGATGAAGCGGTCGGTGTCGCCCGAAAGCGCCGCCGCGCCGGAGAAAATGCGCGGGACCAGCGGATTGACGAACAGCAGCTTCGCGACCGCCGGGAAGATCTGCGAGGCCGGGCCGGGGAAGGGGCGCAGGGACGAATTCAGGCCGACGATGGGGCCGGAATAGGAATGGTCGAGCGCGAGTTGCAACGCCAACGCGGCTCCGGCGGAATGACCGACGATCAGGTCGGGTGCGATGCCGAGCGTTGCGTTCAGATCGGCGATGGCGCGGGCCATGGTCGGCAGCGACATTGCTTCGGGCGGGTGGCCGGTGGTGAAGGCGTGGAGCGGCAGGTCGGGGGCGATCACTTCGAAGTTTTCGGCGAGCAGCGGCATCAGCCCGCGCCAGCTGTGCACCGAGGCTCCGGTACCGTGGAGCAACAGCAATTGCGGTCCGGAACCCATCCGCTGCACATGCCAGCGCGCGCCGCCTGTGGTGACGAACTCGCTTGCCTCGCGATGCGGCCAGATCAGCCCCTCGCGGTTCCAGTCGAGCGCGCGGCTCATGCGGGGGCTCGCGCCGAGATCGCCGCGTGCAGCGCCTTCGCATCGGCGCGGGGCAAAGCGAGAAAGCGGGCGTCCATCGCCGTGGCCAGCGCCGCGCCTTCGGGGCCGGGGCGGGCGGAGATATCGACCACCAGCGCGTCGATCGCGGCGCGCGCGATGGCCTTCGCCGCATTCTCGGCGTCTTCGCCCGCCTGCTTGCGGCCCGGCTGGCCCTCGACATCCACGTTGGCACGACCGTCGGTAAGGATGACGAGGCTCGGCGTGCGCCCCTTGGAGGCGACCTGAGCAGCCACTTCGCGCGCGGCGTTGAGGCCCAGAGCCAGCGGTGTGCCGCCGCCGCCCGGCAGTTCGGCCAAAGCGCGGCGGGCGCGGGTGAGCGAGCGGGTGGGCGGCAGCAGCAGCTCGGCACCTGCGCCGCGAAACGCCAGCAAGGCAACCTCGCTGCGAGTGACATAGGCCTGCGCCAGCATCAGCTCGACCGCGCCCTTGGCCTCGGCCAGCCGCGCGGCGGCGGCGGATCCGCTGGCATCGACCGCGAAGATCGTGACCCGCGCGGCCTTCTCCTCGAACCGGCGGACACGGAGATCGTCCTTGCGCATCAGGATCGCGCCCTCGGCACCCGGCTGTTCGCGGCGACGCACCGCCTGCCACGGCACTGCCGCGCGCAACGTGTCGATCAGCGCCAGTCGCGCCCCGCCGCGCGGCATTCCCGGTCGCGCTCCGAGCGGTTTGCCGCGCAGGCCCGATTTCTTGGTCTGCCCCGACCCGCTCCCGCCTGCCCGGCGCGGTGCGGTGCCCTTCGCCAATGCGGCCAGCAGGTCCGCAGGGATCGCGGCGGCGGCAGCTTCGACCAGTAGGTCTTCGAGCGGCTTGTCGTTATGGCTGCCGTCCTTGTCCGACGGCTTGTCGCCCTGCTCGGGCGGAGGCTCCGGCGCGTCCTCGGGCGGTTGTTCGTCGACCGGCGGCAACTGCGTCGCGCGCGGTGCGAGCACCAGCCGCACGGCTGCTGCGAGGTCTGCCTCCACCACATCGCTGCGACCCTGCAATGCAGCGTGCGCTCGCGCGGCTTCGCCCGCGAAAAGCAGGGGACGGATCGAATGGATTCCCAAGGCCGCAGCGGTGGCGGCGAGTGCGGTCAGGGCCTTGTCATCGAGCGGGGCGACATCGGTTAGTGCCATCTTGCCGGTCGCAGGCAGCGCGATCCCCTGCCATTCGCGCGAATGGGTGAGGTCACACAGGAAAGCGCAACGTTCGCTCAAGGCGCGCGGCGGCGCTTCGTCGGCTTCGCGCGCATCGTCGAGCAGCACCAGCGCCAGTCTCGCCTCGTCGAGCGCCTGCGACAACCGCCCGGCGATGGCCTCGTCGAGCCGCTCGGCCATCGGCACCAGCAGCGCGCCGCCGTGCGCTTCGATAAGCAGGCCTGTCTGTTCCACCGGTTTCCCGGCCGCGAGGCTCGCGGCGATGTCGATCCCGCCGAGCAGCCGCTCGTCGTCGATATGCCCGGGGAGGCGGCGAAGTGAAATTGTCTCTCCAAGCGCTGCCACCAGAGCATCGCGCGCCGGGCTCGCCCCGCGCAGCACCAGGCCGCCGAACGTTCCGGGTGACAGGGCCAGCAGTCTTGCCGCGAGCAGCGCGTCCTGAAGTGGGTCGGGCGCTTCGTCGCTCACCCGAACAGCTCGTCGAGCGCGCGGGTGATCCGCACCGTCGATCCGGTCTCGTCGAGCACGTCGCGCCGCAGCCGGTGGCGCAGTGCCGACGGGGCGACTGCGATCAGGTGCTCGCGCTTGACCGTTTTCGCGCCCTTGAGCGCCGCCAGCGCCCGCGCCGCACGCATCAGGGTCAGTTCGCCGCGCAAGCCGTCTGCGCCCACCGTCATGCACAGCTGGGCCGCGTCGGTCAGCACGTCCTCGCCCGGCTCAAGGCTGGCGAGCCGCTTCTTTCCGCGCGCGATCTGTTTGAGGATTTTCTCATCTTCAGCCGCCCATTTCTCGGCGAAAGCCTCGGGGTCGCGCTCGTTGGCAGCAACCAGCCGCATGATCTCGACGCGGGTTTCGATTTCGCCCGGCGTGCGGACCTCGACGGACAGGCCGAAGCGATCGAGCAATTGCGGGCGCAGCTCGCCCTCTTCAGGATTGCCGCTGCCGATCAGCACGAATTTGGCGCGGTGCCGCACCGACAGCCCTTCGCGCTCGACCACGTTCTCGCCCGACGCCGCGACGTCGAGCAGCAGGTCGACCAGATGGTCTTCGAGCAGGTTGATCTCGTCGATGTAAAGGAAGCCGCGATGCGCCTTGGCCAGAAGACCGGGTTCGAACGCCTTCTCCCCTGCACGCAAGGCGCGCTCCAGATCGAGCGAGCCGATCACCCGGTCCTCGGTCGCGCCAAGCGGCAGGTCGACGAATGGGACAGGGCGCTTGCGGACCCGGCCCGAGGTGCAGGGATCGGGGCAGGTACCCTTCTGGTCGCCTTCGCAGCCATAGCGGCAATCCTCGATCGCGCTGATCGGCGGCAGGAGGTTTGCCAGCGCGCGCGCTGCGGTGGACTTGCCGGTCCCCCGGTCGCCGAACACCATCACTCCGCCGATGCTCGGATCGACCGCCGCGATCAGCAGCGCCTGCTTCATCTCGTCCTGACCGACGATCGCGGAAAAGGGAAAACGCGCCATTTCCCGAGCCTTTTGGACCAGCGGGCGGGGTTGGACAAGAGGCAGTGACAACCCAGCCTGACAGTTTCTCCGGAAGCTAGCGGCGGGCGGTTCGCGCCAGCAGCAGGACCGGCAGCAATCCGGCGGCGAGCAGGATCAGCGCCGGGATAGAGGCTTCGACCAGTCGCTCGTCACTGGCGAGGCGATAGGTGCGGGTCGCCAGCGTTTCGAGATTGAACGGGCGCAGGATCAGCGTCGCGGGCAGCTCGCGTACCGTGTCGATGAACACCAAAGCCGCTGCGGCGAGCAGACTGGGGCGCAACAAGGGCACGTAAATCCGGCTGAGCACGCGCGCAGGCCGAGCACCCAGCGAGCGCGCCGCGGCATCGAGCGAGGGCGGGATCTTCGCCATGCCGCCGTCGACGCTGTTGTAGGCCACGGTCAGGAACCGCACCGACAGCGCGTAGATCAGCACCAGACTGGTTCCGGTCAGCAGCAAGCCGCCCGACCACCCCAGCCCGTCCCGCGCGGCGCGGGTGAGCGAGACGTCGACGGCTCCGAGCGGGGCGAGCAGGCCGACCGCCAGCAAGGCTCCGGGTAGAGCATAGCCAAGCGTCGAGAGCCGGATCGCGCCCTTGGCCACTACGCTGTCGGACCGCGCCTTGGCGAAGGCGAGCGCGATCGCGGCGAGGACGCAGACGAAGGCGGTGGCAAGGCCGAGCCACAGGCTGCCGCTGGCGTAGGTCCACAATTCGCCGCCCGCTCCCACAGCGCGCTCGTCGAGCGACATACCGAGCAGGTGCACGGCGGGAATGGCGAAACCGAGCAGAACCGGCAGGGCGCACGCGATGGCCGCCAGCGCCTTTCCGCCCGTCGAAAGCTGCACCAGCGGACCGTCGTCGCGCCGCGCCAGCCCGTCGCGGCTGTCGGTCCGCCCGCGCCGTGTCGCCGCTTCGAAAGCGACCAGCGCGACCACGAACAGCAGCATCACGGCGGCGAGCTTCAGCGCCGTCTGCTTGTCGCCCATCGCCAGCCAGGTGCGGAAGATGCCGGTGCTGAAGGTCGGGATCGCGAAATAATCCGCGACTCCGAAATCGGCGAGCACTTCCATCAGCACCAGCGCCAGCCCCCCCGCTATCGCCGGACGCGCGGCCGGCAATGCAACCTGCCAGAACGCGCGCGACGGCGTGGCTCCGAGCGAACGTGCCGCCCGGAACTGGCGCGGGCTCTGCGCCACGAAAGAGGCGCGGGCGAGCAGATAGACATACGGATAAAGCACGATCCCAAGCACGAAAGCGCCGCCGGGCAGCGAGCGGATGTGCGGGAACCAGTACTCGCCGACTCCCCACCCTGTCGCGGCGCGCAAGCCGCCCTGAACAGGGCCGGAGAAATCGAGCAGGTCGCCATAGACATAGGCCGCGAGATAGGCGGGGAGTGCGAGCGGCAGGACCAGCGACCAGCCCAGAATGCGGCGCCCCGGAAACTCCGCCGCGCTCACTAGCCATGCGCAGCCGGTGCCGATCACCAGCGCCAGCGCGCCGGCCAGCAGCATCAGCGCCAGCGTGTTGGCGACGTATCGACCGAGAATGGTGCGCGCGAGTTCGGCAATCGCCTCGAACCCGCCAGCCGGAGCCGCGACGACGATGGCGAGGATCGGCACCAGCGCCAGCGCCGCAACCGCCAGCGCTCCGAGCGTCCAGCCATCGACGCGCACGGAACTCGCGCGCCGTGTCAGCGTGCTTGCACCCGGTGCATCCAATTGCCTAAGGCGGCTCACCACCGCAGACATCCTCCGCCGACACGGACACCAATTTGAGCCTCGAATTTCGCCATATTGCCCATGCCTACGGTTCCGTGCGCGCGCTGGAAGATATCAGCTTCACCGCGCCGGAAGGGGAGATCACCTGCCTGCTTGGCGCGTCGGGTTGCGGGAAGTCAACCTTGCTCAATCTCGCGGCGGGTCTGCTGCCGGTGCAGCAGGGGGCCATCCTGATCGGCGGCGAGTTGCTGGCTGGCGAAAGTGTAAGCCCCCCGCCCGAAAAGCGGCCTGTGGGTCTCGTGTTTCAGGATGGCGCGCTGTTCCCGCACATGACGATCGCGAAGAACATCGCGTTCGGCCTGCCGCGCGGCAGCGAGGTGGACAGCTGGCTCGATCGGGTGGGACTGGGCGGGCTTGGCGGCCGCTACCCGCACGAGCTTTCCGGCGGGCAACAACAGCGCGCGGCGCTGGCGCGGGCGATGGCGCCGGGGCCGCGGGTGCTGCTGATGGACGAACCTTTTGCCAGCGTCGACAGCGTGCTGCGGCGCAGGCTGCGCCGCGAATGCCGCACGCTGCTGCGCGAGCGCGGCGCGACGGTGGTGCTGGTGACCCACGACCCGGAAGAAGCGCTCGATATCGGAGACCGGATCGCGGTGATGGAGGCGGGACGGATCGTGCAGTTCGGCACGCCGCAGGAACTCCACGATCGGCCCGCAACCGCAGCGGTCGGCGCGATCTTTCGCGGAGCGCAGGTGATCGCGGCGACGCGTGGCGACGCGGGGCTGGTGACTGCCTTCGGCACCTGGCCGCTTGCGAGCGTCGCGGGCGCGCTGCCCGAGTCGCGCGACCTGGACCTGCTGGTGCATGCGGTCGCGCTCGATCTGGAGGAGGACGAAGCCGGTCTGGAAGTGCGCGATCGGCATGCGTTGGGGGACGTCACCCGGGTGGTGCTCGCCGACGATTCCGGCAGCGAAATCACGCTGCTGAGCGATCGCCCCGCCGCCGCACCGCGCTATCGCGTGGCCCCGCGACCGGGCAGCGTCCGCGCCTTTGCACGGCCATAGGGCTTGTGCTGCGCAGATTTATATTGCAAATCATTTGCAATTAAGATTCGAGAGGCGTTTCATGAAACAGGGTATTCTCGCCGGTCTGCTGGCGCTGATCCTCGCTAGCTGTTCGGGCGGCGAAGAGGTGGCCAAAGGCGACGCGGGCGAAGTCAATCTCTACTCCTCGCGCCATTACGACACCGACCTCGCGCTTTACGACGACTTCACCCGGCAGACCGGGATCACCGTCAACCGGATCGAGGCGGACGCCGACGCGCTGATAGAGCGGATCACGAGCGAAGGCGAATTTTCGCCCGCCGATCTGCTGATCACGGTCGACGCCGGGCGGCTGTGGCGCGCCGAGGAAGCGGGCATTCTCGCGCCGGTCGATTCCGACATCCTCGAAGAACGGCTGCCGATCTACCTGCGCCACCCGGACGGGCTGTGGTTCGGCCTGTCGACCCGCGCCCGCGTGATCGTCTACAACAAGGCGGCCGGAGTGCCCGAGGGGCTGGAGGATTATGCCGACCTCGCCGAGCCCGCCTGGCGCGGCGACATCTGCATCCGGTCGTCCTCCAACATCTACAACATCTCGCTGCTGTCGAGCATCATCGCCCACCACGGGGCCGAGGCGGCCGAGAGCTGGGCGAAGGGCGTCGTCGCGAACTTCGCCCGCCCGCCGCAGGGCAACGATACTGCGCAGATCGAAGCGGTCGCCGCGGGCGAGTGCCGCATCGCGGTGGTCAACACCTATTACCTCGCGCGCTATGCCGACGGCGATGAGGCGGACAAGGCGATCTTCGATGCGGTCGGCGTGATCTTTCCCGACCAGGACGGCACCGGCGCCCACATCAATATCAGCGGGGCGGGGCTGGTGAAGACCGCTCCCAACCGCGAAAACGCGATCCGCTTCCTCGAATATCTCACCTCGGAAAGCGCGCAGCGATACTTCGCCGACGGCAACAACGAATATCCGGCGGTGAGCGGGCTCAAGGCCAATTCGGCGGTCGAGCGGCTGGGCGAATTCAAGCCCGACACGCTCAACGCCGCCGAGATCGGACGCAACCAGGCGCAGGCGGTGCAAATCTTCGATCGCGCCGGGTGGAACTGACCGAACCCGCGCCAGCGCGAGCATTGACGCGGATCAAGGCGGGCTTTCAGCCTTTATCACTAAACTACCTTGAAGCGCCGCAGCGAAACGTCCATCTGCGCCCCCAATCGCGCGGCAAACCGCGCCCAGAAAGTCATCTTCTCGAGGCCTGCCAGTGAACCAGCCCATCATCGATCGCGACCAGTTTCAGGAAAGCGCGGCGCTGACCGTCGAAACGATCACGCACGTCCATCACTGGAACGACGAGCTGTTCACGCTGAAGATGACGCGTCCGGCGAGCTTCCGCTTCCGTTCGGGCGAATTCGTGATGATCGGCCTGCCGCAGGAAAACGGCAAGCCGCTGCTGCGGGCCTATTCGGTCGCCAGCCCCAGCTACGACGAGGAGCTCGAATTCCTCTCGATCAAGGTGCAGGATGGGCCGCTGACCTCGCGACTGCAGCACATCAAGGTCGGCGATCCGATCTATCTCGGCAAGAAGCCGACCGGTACGCTCGTCACCGACGCGCTGCTGCCGGGCAAGCGGCTGTTCATGCTCTCGACCGGCACCGGCCTCGCGCCGTTCATGAGCCTTGCCCGCGATCCCGAAGTCTACGCGATGTTCGAGGAAGTGATCGTCGTCCACTCGGTCCGCCATGTCGAGGACCTCGCCTATCGCGAACTGCTCGAAAGCAAGCTCGAAGGCGATCCGCTGCTCGAGGACGAGGACCGCGAGCGGTTCATCTACGTGCCCACCGTGACCCGCGAAAGCTTCCGCACGCAGGGCCGGATCCAGACGCTGATCGACGATGGCCGCCTGTTCGAACAGAGCAAGGGCCCGCAGCGCTTCGTGCCCGAAGAGGACCGCGTGATGCTGTGCGGCAGCATGGCGATGATCAAGGACCACGCCGCCGACCTCGAAGCGCGCGGTTTCGAAGAGGGCGCCAACAACAAGCCGGGCCAGTTCGTGATCGAGCGGGCGTTTGTGGGGTGAAGAAGTCGGGATAAGGTCGCTATTCGGCACTTGAGATCCGAACGCAAATGGCTGCGGATTGCCGCTTAGCCGACCCGGAATTCGGCTTCTGAATTGAACTGCTTCGCCGGGACTTCCAATACCGCTGAAACCGTTGAAACCACGAGACTCGCAAACTCACTGAGTTCGTGTTCGTAGTTCCGCCCCCTTAGCCGATCCATGAAGCTGCGGTTGCTGCTGATGAGTAATAGCCAAGTGTCCGATCTCTGCATCATGCAGGTCAACCTCGCTGAACCAACCTGAAAGTCTGCATACCAGCCATATGAGTCCCACTCCATTGGTGGCTCGATAAGATCGACACCTCTCTCCTTCAGAGATCCGACGATCCGAGCAAAGACCGGTTTGACTGCCGATTGCTCCATATCTGGATCAATTGGTTCCGATAAGGTCTCGAATGTTACGAACCGACTATGCATTCGAATGGATTAGAGCCCAAACAGTTAAGAGACTGTCTCACTTTGCTTGCCTAGAAGATCCCGTCATTCAATCGAGCTCCTACCCTCTACCTTGCACCTTTCGCGCTTGACCGCGCCGCGCATGCGCGCTTGAACCCGTTCCAGAACGAAACCCAATTCCGGACAAGGGATCCTCCATGCTGAACACCGCTCACCGCACCGCCTACAACGAAGACCACGAGGCGTTTCGCGACACCGTCCGCAAGGTGCTCGCCGAGCATATGGAGCCCTATCTCGACCAGCACGAGGAAGAGGGCATCGTCCCCAAGAAGGCGTGGAAGGCGCTGGGCGAGGCTGGGATGCTGTGCCCCACCGTCAAGGAAGAGAATGGCGGGCTGGGGCTCGATTTCGGCTTCAATTGCGTGATCGCCGAAGAGCTCGCCTATCTCGGCACCAGCGCCGGGTTCACGCTCCAGAACGACATCACGGTCAATTACTTCGAGCGGCTCGGCAGCCCCGAGCAGAAGGAAAAGTACCTGCCCGGCATGATTTCGGGCGACATCATCACCGCGATCGCCATGACCGAACCGGGCGCGGGCAGCGACCTCCAGGGCGTGCGCACCACCGCGATTCCGGACGGCAATCACCTCGTCATCAACGGTTCCAAGACCTACATCACCAACGGCCAGAATGCTGATGTGGTGATCGTGGTCGCCAAGACCGATCCCTCGCAGGGCGCCAAGGGCACCAGCCTGGTGCTGGTCGATGCCGGAACGCCGGGGTTCGAGAAGGGCCGCAACCTCGACAAGATCGGCCAGCATTCGGCCGACACGTCCGAGCTGTTCTTCCAGGATTGCCGCGTTCCCAAGACCAACATCCTCGGCGGCGAGGGGAGCGGCTTCGTCCACCTGATGGAGGAATTGCCGCAGGAACGGCTCAGCATTGCCGTGACCGCGCAGGGCGGGGCGCAGCGCGCCTTCGACGAAGCGGTCAAGTTCACCAAGGACCGCAAGGCGTTCGGGCGGACCGTGTTCGAATTCCAGAACACCAAGTTCACGCTCGCCGATTTGCAGGCCAAGCTGCAGGTCGGCTGGGCGCATCTCGACTGGGCGATTTCGCGCCACCTGCGCGGCGAACTGACGACCGGCGAAGCCTCCTCGGCCAAGCTGTGGCACACCGAGATGCAGTGGGAGATGGTCGACGCCTGCCTGCAACTGCATGGCGGCGCGGGCTACATGAACGAATACGCCATCGCCCGGCTGTGGCGCGACGCGCGGGTGCAACGCATCTATGGCGGCACCAGCGAGATCATGAAGGAAGTGATCAGCCGCGAGATTTGATCAATGCCTCCCCTCCCTTGGGGAGGGGATCGAGGGGGTGGTTGCGAGCCGCAAAGCTCGTACTTGCCACGGCACCACCCCCAACCCCCTCCTCTGGAGAGGAGGGGGCTAAGGCACCCAACGGAGGGGGAATAAGCCATGACCGACCCGCTCGATTTTTCGAACAAGCGCGTGCTCGTGATCGGCGGGTCGAGCGGGATCGGCAACGGTATCGCGCAGGGCTTTCGCGCGCGCGGGGCCGAGGTGATCGTCACCGGGACCCGGCCCGATGCGGGCGATTATCTCGAAGCCGAGGACAGCGATTTTCGCGGGCTCGAATACCGGCAACTCGATGTGATCGATCGCGATGCGGCGGACGCGGTGGCCGCCGAAATCGGCGCGGTCGATGTGCTTGTCCAGTGCCAGGGCATCGTGCGCTATGGCCGCGAGGAATTCGCGCGCAAGGGGTGGGACGATGTGATCGACGTCAACCTCAATTCGGTGATGGATGTCGCGCGCGCGTTTCATGCGGGGCTGGCCGATACTGGCGGATCGATGACCGTCGTGTCGTCGGTCGCGGCGTTCAAGGCCGCGATCGGCAACCCGGCCTATGCCGCTTCGAAAGCGGGCGCGGCGAGCCTCGTCAAATCGCTCGGCGAGGCTTGGGCGCGCGACGGGGTGCGCGTCAACGGCATCGCGCCGGGGCTGGTCCCGACCAAGCTGACTACCGTCACCACTGAACATCCCGAACGCCGCGAAGGCGCGCTCGCTTCAATCCCCCTGCGCCGCATGGGCACGCCGGAGGACATGGCCGGGGCGGCCCTGTTCCTCGCTTCGCCGCTGGCCAGCTACATGACCGGGCAGACGCTGGTGGTTGATGGCGGGCTGACGCTGAGTTGAGTGCCTGCTTCTATTCTCTTTCTCGTCATTGCGAGGCGACGCAGTCGCCGTGGCAATCCAGAGCCGCATCGCGCGACGCTCTGGATTGCGTCGCTACGCTCGCAATGACGGAAGGTCGCGCATGGTGCTTTCCTACACAAGGCAAATCGGCCATTCTCGATCAATGCAAGACGACACCGGAAACCCGTTTCGAGATGGAAAAGTGTCAACTTCGCTCTCGGCCCATTTTCTCTTGCGATTTCAAGGAATTGAGCCCCAATTTATAGCCTGACACAGTGTCAAGTGTGTCAACTTTGTAGGAAATAATCCGCCACCCAAGGCGCAGGAGCAGGACATGAAATTCACCCGCCTCGGCAACTCCGGCCTGATGGTCTCGCGGCTGTGCCTTGGCTGCATGTCCTATGGCGACACGACCAAGGGCTGGCACGGCGACTGGCTGCTCGGCGAAGACGAAAGCCGCCCGTTCTTCCGCGCCGCGCTGGAGGCCGGGATCAACTTCTTCGACACCGCGAATGTCTATTCGGGCGGCACGTCGGAAGAGATCACCGGCAAGCTGCTGAACGAGATGGCGCAGCGCGACGAGATCGTTGTCGCGACCAAGGCATATTTCCCGTGGCGGCAGGCCCCGAACGCGGGCGGTAATTCGCGCAAGAGCCTGATGCAGGCAGTCGACGATAGTCTTACGCGGCTCGGCATGGATTATATCGACCTGTTCCAGATCCACCGCTGGGACGATGCCACTCCGATCGAGGAAACGATGGAGGCGCTGCACGACATCGTGAAGGCGGGCAAGGCGCGCTATATCGGCGCGTCCTCGATGTATGCGTGGCAGTTCGCGAAGGCGCAGGAGACCGCGCGGGCGAATGGCTGGACGCCGTTCATTGCGATGCAGAACCAGCTCAACCTGCTCTACCGCGAGGAAGAGCGCGAGATGCTGCCTTTGTGTGAGGATGAGGGCGTCGGGGTGATCCCGTGGAGCCCGCTCGCGCGCGGGCGGCTGGCGCGGCAGCTGGGCGAGGAGACGGTGCGCAGCGCAACCGATGGCGTCGGCAAGATGCTCTACAGTGACGAGGACGAGGCCGATCGCGCGATCATCAATGCGCTGGCCGGGATGGCCGAAGCGCGCGGCGTCGCGATGGCCAGCCTTGCGCTCGCGTGGCACTTCACCCGGCCCGCGATGACCGCCCCGATCATCGGCGCGACCAGGCCGCATCACATCGATGCGGCGGTGGCGGCGGTGGAGCTCGAACTGAGCGACGAGGAAGTGTCCGCGCTCGAAGCCCCCTATCGCCCCAAATGGCCGACGGGCATGGGCATGCCGATGGGCGCGATGGATAAGGTGACCGTAAAAGACGTCTAATGTGACAAGGCGATAAAATTGGTCAGAAATGAGTCACGAACGGGTCATACATCTGCGCCAATCCGGCTCCGCAACCGAGCGGGGCGCTCATGGACGTCATCAACATCTTCCTGACCGACGAACTGGGCGAGACGCTGGACGATTTCGTTCACGATGAGCGCCGTTTCACTTTCGACCGGCTTGGCGCGGATGGCCCTAAGCGGCTCCTCGAAGGGCCGATGTGGGCGTTCGTCGACTGGGTGATGGACGATCTTGCGGGCCTCGAAATGTGCCGCCGCCTGCGCGCCGATCCGCGCACGCTAGAGGCACACATCACGATGGTGCTGGAGGAAGACGACCCGGAAAACCGCCGGCGAGCGCTCAAGGCCGGGGCCGACGACTACGTGGTCGGGCCGCTCAACCGGACCATGGTGCTCGACCGCGTGCTGGTGCTGCAACCGCAGAACGGCGATCGCCATGCCTCGCGCAAGGTTGAGGTCGGCGATCTCTCGATCGACCTTGTCGCCTTGCAGGCGCGCTGGAGGGACGAACCGATTGACCTGCGGCCCAACGAATTCCGGCTGCTGCGGTTCTTCGCCGAAAACCCCAACCGGGTGCTGAGCAGGCGCGACCTCATCAACGGGCTGGGCAAGCGCGAACCGCCGATCGACGAGCGCACCGTCGATGTCTGGATCGGTCGCCTGCGCCGCTCGCTCAAGGCGGCGGGCGGCGGCAACCCGCTGCGCACGGTGCGCTCGATGGGTTACGTCTTCGACCTGAATTGAAGTTTCGGCAGCCCGGATGGGCTGTGAAAACCAAGGACTCAGAATTCAACCTTCACCCCGAGCGAGAACGACGTCCCGACCTCGTAGGTGTTGATCTCGATCCGGTTCGCGCCGAGCTGCTGGAACTCGAAATTGTCGCGCCCGAAGATGTTGCGCGCCTCGAAACTCAGTTCGACCCCTTCGCCGATCAGGTCGAGTTCGGTGCGGGCGACGATATCGACCGTGAGCCCGGGATCTTCCACCACGTCGGGCAGCGCGCCGCCGCGGGTGGTCACGCGCTCGCTGGCATAGTTGAGCAGCACCGAAAGCTGCTGGGTCTTCTCGGCGTCCTCGATCCCGATCGAGAAGTTGGCGACGTGATCGGATTGACCGACCAGCGGCCCGCCGTCGTCGAATAGCTGGTCCGCCGCCTGGTTCGGGTTGCCCGGAACCGGGGCGATATCGCCCGCGCCGACCGAGATCGACGATTGGGTGTAGGTGTAGTTGGCGATGATCAGCAGCTGCTTGGTCTCGAAGAAGGTGCCGCCGAGATTGTTGAGATCGATGCCGTAGACCAGATCGAGTTCGGCACCGTAGAGTTCCGCCGACGGTGCGTTGGCAAAGCTGGTCAGGACCTGGCCCGATGCGGAAACCAGCGTGTTCTCGATCGGGTCGTCGATCTCCTTGTAGAACCCGGCAAGGCTGATCCGGTTCGGTCCGCCAAGATAGTATTCGACGCGCGCTTCGACGTTGATGAGCTCGCTGTCGTTGAGGAAAGGGTTGCCGCGGAACCGGCGGTTCGATTCCGGATCGAAATAGGTCTGTTCGACCAGTTCGCGGAATTGCGGCCGGGCGATGGTCTGCGAAGCCGACAGGCGCAGTTGCAGATCGTCGATCGGTTCCCAGGTGATCGTCCCGCTTGGCAGCAGGTAATCGTTGCTGAGATCGGTCGGGGTCGCGCCTGCAATCGGCGTGTTGAAGATCGTCTGGTCGAGATCGACCGTCTGCTTTGCTTCCTCGTAGCGCAGACCCGCCTCGATCGTCAGCGTGTTCGTCGGCAGCCAGCGCAGCAGGCCGTACCCGGCATAGATTTCGAGCGCGGCATCGAACACCGGGAACGGGCTGGCTTCGGTCAGCGTGACGTTGAATCCCGCGAGGGTCGCCCCGTTGATGATATCGCCCGGACGGCGCAGACCGAGCGCCGGGACCAGGGTGTCGGGAAGCACGTCGCCGGTGATGAACGGGCGGAACTCGCGGCTCGACGAGCGGCGATCGGTGTCGGTGTACGATCCGCCAATGGTGGCCGAGAGGGTGCCGGTGATCTCGTAGGACAGGTCGAGCCCGCCGAAGATGTTCTCTTCCGTTAGGTCGTCGAACGAAACCGTCGTGATCCCCGCGTCCGAAAGCTGGTTGAAATAGGCGACGAACCTATCGCCGAACGGATCGCCCGGAATGTTGGTGCGGGTGTAGCTGACCGTGGTGTTGAACGGCGCTTCGCGATCGGTGCGGGCATAGCCTGCGCGCAGGTCTACATCGAAGCGGTCGAAATCGAGTTCGGTGACGAGCTGCGTGTCGATCAGCTGGCGTTCGAACCATGCGGTTTGCTGGTTCTGGAAGTCGAACCCGTCGAAGCCCGGCAGGATATCGGTGCCCTGTTCGAGCCGCGCGGTCTTGAGCGTGTCGCGGATATAGAGGTTGGTCCAGCGGATTGTGTGCTCGCCAAAGTCCAGACCGATCCCGATCAGGCCGTTCACCAGCACGTTTTCGTCGGTGATGAAGGTGCTGAAGTCCTGGAACAGTTCGGACAAGTCGGAACTGCCGCCCTGGCTGATGACCGTGCGGTTGCGCAGGCTGTTCTTGAGCGATGCTGTCGCAATCACGCCCAGATAGGTATCGCTGCCCAGATCGAACGACAGACCACCGGTGATCGAACCAGAGAAGTTCGGCCGTTGGTGGTTCTCCTTTTGCAGGGTCACGAGATTGAGCGGCATCAATTGCCCCGCGATCCCCTCGGATACTTCGACAGGGACGGCACCGATCCGCTCGCCGCTGTCGAAGAACGCCTGCAGGTTCGAAGGAATGTCGCGGTTGCCGTTGTCGAACCCGAACGAATCCCAGTCCGATCCGAAATAGGTCAGGCCGTTCTCGAACGTGGTTTCGCTGTCGCCGCTGGTCGAAAAGCTGAAATTGAGGAAGTCTTCGACCGGCACCGCCTTGGTGGTGAGATTGATGACGCCGCCGCCGAACTCGCCGGGATAGTTGGCCGAATAGGTCTTCTGCACCAGCGACGATGCGATCACGTTGGTGGGGAAGATATCGAGCGGGACGACGCGGCTCAGTGGTTCGGGACTGGGCAGTGGCAGCCCGTTGAGCAGCGCCAGCGAATAGCGATCGCCGAGGCCGCGAACGAACACGCGCCCGTCGCCGACCACCGAGAGCCCGGTCACGCGACCGAGCGCTCCGGCGATGTCGCTTTCGCCGGTCCGCGCAATGTCGGCTTCGGACAGGACGTTGAGGACCTGTGTGGAGGACCGTTCCGGATTGCGATCCCGGCGACCGGTGACGATGATCCCGCCACCCGGAACCGAGATTTCGGGCTCTTCGGCCTCTTCCTGCCGGGCATCCTGGATTTCTTCGGTCAGGTCGTCACCGGTTTCCTCGGCCTGCAGGTCTTCACTCTGCTGAGCATGAAGAACTGCCGGATAGGTAAGCGACGTGGTGAGAAGCAGCAGGCCTGCGAGCCGCGTGCCGGTCGACATAGTGCTAGACCCCCTCATGAATAGGTCTTTCCGATTGATCGGACCCGTCCGGGTCCTTGGGAACGAACAAGGGAGGCGCGCGCAAATTGCGGCGCCTCCCTCCGTTTCGAAAGGCGCGATCAGTAGACCGGCAGCGAAGTGCAGGCCCCGGTCGAACTGCCGAAATTCATGATCGACGAGTTGCAGGTCCAGTTGCCGAAATTCGCCGCAAGGTCCGACTGCACGGCGCCGATGAAGGCAGGCTGCGGACTGGTGAAGAAGCTCGACCGCGCCGTTGCGTCGAATACGGCAATGCCGTTTTCGAACGTGCCGTTCACCAGCGTATTGGACAGCGTCAGCATCGCCAGCAGGTTGTTGTTGGTGCCGGCATTGACCACCGCCTGGACCTGCGCATCGGAAACGCCGGACGAACCGCGAACCGGACGGGTGGAACCGTCGCACACGATCGAATCGAAACCGATGATCGCGTTGAGCGTAATCGCTTCGTCGATGCGGATGCAGCTGTCGTCCGCCGAATCGACGTCGATCACGCCATTGCTCAGGCTGAGCGCAGGTCCGCCGCGCGCGCGAACCGCCTGGCTCGAAGCCGACGAACGCTGGACGAAAGTGAAGTTGTTCACCTGCAGGCGGCTCTGCGGCAGGGCGTTGCCGGGCGTGCCCGCGGCCAGATCGTCCGGCGAATCGAACTCGATCAGGCTGTCGCCGGTGTTCGATCGCTGCACCACAACCACCGTCTGCAAGTTGGCTTGCGCGCCGCTGTCCACGTCGAGCGAATCGTCGGAGGCACCGATCACGGCAAGGTTGCGAACGTTGACCGAACCGCCGAAGAATTCGACGCCGTCATCCGAACTGTTGAACGAAAGCAGGTTCTCGATAACCGTGCCCGAACCGATGCCGCCGGTGGTCAGCGATTGTAGCTCGTTTGCCTGCTGCAGTTCGAAGCCGGAAAAGCGGATCTGGTTGAACCGCATCGAACCCGAAGAGTCGGCCGGATTGGTTCCGCCAAACGGGGTGGCGACCACGGTGCCTTCGAGCTGCTGTTCGCACTGCGCATTGGCATTGGGATTGGCAGCGGTGTTGAACACCTGTGTCGAACAGTCGGAGACCGGAGCCCGGCCCAGCAACACGACGCCGCCCCATTGTGCCTGGCTGTTGTCGCTCGCGACGCCGATGACGTTGTCGCGGCTGGTCCAGACGATCGGCCGTGATGCGGTGCCGTTGGCCTGGATCGTGTTGCCGCGGTTGACGACCAGGAAGCTTTCGCCCTGACCATAGAGGATGACGCCGGGTTCGATCGTGAGCGTAACGTCAGTGCCGGTGCTGCTGAAGCCTTGATCGGTACCGACATTCACGCGGTTGGTGATCTGGTAGACCAGGCCGTTCACGAACGGCAGGGTGTCGTCGACGTTGAAGGTCGCGGGCAGTGTGCACACCCGATAGGTGCCGGTCGGGCCGCTCAGCGTCCCGGCATCGGTCAGACCACCGGTCGAGTTGATTGTCGGGCAACCGCCTGCGGGGGTTACTGTGGGGGTGCCGGTCGGTGTCGGCGTCGGAGTTGGCGACGGGGCCGGGTTGTTGATGATGATGTCGCCGCTGGTGCCGGGCGAAACGATTTCGTCCGCGCCGCAGCCTGCAAGAGCAACGAGGCTGCAACCCAGGACGAGAGTGCGATGGATAGTCTTCACAGCGAGCGGTCCCCTCAAGAAATCCGAGAATCGGTGATGCGCAGAAGGCTGCGCCGAGGGCTTCGCTAAGGACACCTGATGACAGAATTCGTTCAGGATTACAGAATGATGGCAAGTCGCAAACTATGACCAGAGAGCGACAAATATGACAAGACAGGCTCAGCTTTGATTACAGTTTTGTTGCAACTCTACGAAAATATTACATCACAAAAACAATAGGATGAGCGGATTCGGACTCGCAAATATGACAATGTTTCAGTTTTGTTGCATTTCGAAAAATCCCGTTTCACTATGATGACAAATCAGAGGAGACAGGATCATGGCCAAATCGGCACTCGCCCTCGTGTTTTTTGCGGCCATCGCGGCTTTCCCGGCGGCAGCACAGGTACAGGAAGGAACCGAACTCGCAGCAGGCAACCTTGCGCGCGGCGAGACGACCTCCGCCATTGCCTCGCTCGAAATTCAGCGGGAGGCATCGCCCGACGATCCGGCCCTGCTCATCAATCTGGGCATCGCCTATGCGCACATGGGCAAGGACCAGATGGCGCGCGCGATGTTCGACGCGGCGCTGAAGAGCGACCAGCCGATCGAACTCGAAACCGCCGACGGGAAGGCGACCGACTCGCGGCGGCTGGCTCGCAAGGCGATGGCCATGCTCGAGCGCGGCGAGTTCCGGGCATCGGCCAGCCGGGTCGCGCAGCGCGACTGACGGATCAGCAATTCTGCCGCACACAGCGGCACGAGCAAGCGAGCGGAAAGCGAAGCGCTTTTCGCTCGCTTGTCGTTCCGAGTTCTCCCGCTCGCCTTTGGGACACGAAATAGCGCGCCCTGATTTGTCACCCATCTGTCACTTACTGTAGGCAGAGGGACCCAATTGGAGGGCACACATGATTCTCGCGCGCGCGGGCCTCAATCGTATCGCAGCCCCGCTTGTCCTGGCGCTCGCTTCGGCGGCTGTGCCAGCTCATGCGGATGTGATGGAAGTGGATGCGGATGGAGCTCGCTGGGTTGCGGGAGGGCTGGTCGCGTCCGTCGACGCGACGACACAGATCGGCGTGGCAGATCCTGTCGACATGAGCGGCCTCGCCATTCCCGACAGCATTGTCGCCGACACGCGCCGGCATGCAGCGGTTGTGCCGCAGCGCTACGCGGCGAAGATCGCCGAACTGTCGCGCCGCTTCGATCTCAGCCCCAGCCTGCTCGAAGCGCTGGTTTGGCAGGAGAGCCGCTGGCGTGAGAACGCGGTGAGCCACGCGGGCGCGCGTGGCCTCGCACAATTGATGCCGGGCACTGCGCGCTATCTCGGCGTCGATCCCGACGATCCGATGCAGAACCTGGAAGGCGGGGCGCGCTACCTGCGCGAACAGCTCGACCGGTTCGACGGCGACCTCGAAAAGGCGCTCGCCGCTTACAATGCCGGACCGGGGCGGGTGATCCGCGCAGGCGGTGTTCCGAATATCCGCGAAACCCGGCTCTATGTCGCCGCCATCATGGGGCGGCTTGCCGATCATGCCCGCCAGGTTGCACCATGACCGGACCCTGTCAGACCCAATGAGTAAAGAGTGATCGACCAGATGAAATCATCGTTTCGCCTGACTGCCCGCGCCGCCGCGATGCTGGCGCTGTTGACGATGCCGAGCGTCGCGTTCGCGCAGGCCGATCCCCAAGGGTCCGGCCCGATCGTGGCCGCGCTCGCGTGGTTGCAGGGCACACTGCTGGGCACCGTGGCCACCACCGTCGCGGTGATGGCGGTTGCCGCGGTCGGCTTCATGATGCTGACCGGGCGGATGAACTGGCGGTTCGGCGCGACGGTGATCGTCGGCGTCTTCATCCTGTTCGGCGCGACCACCATCGTCGCCGGCATTCAGGCGGCAGCGGGGTAGGGGCGGCGACGTGACCGATCTCGTCCGCCATCCGGTGCACCGCGCATTGACTCGCCCGCAGATGTTTGCGGGCGTGACGATGAACTTCTTCATCATCAACCTGATGGTGACGACGATCGCGTTCCTGATCCTGAAGAGCTGGTGGATCCTGCCGGTGCCGGTGATCATGCACGCGGTGGGCTATTTCGCATCGCTGCGCGAGCCGCGCATCTTCGACCTGTGGATCACCAAGGTTTCGAAATGCCCGCGCATCCCGAATTACAAGCGCTGGGGCTGCAACAGCTACGCCCCCTGACCTGAACGAATCTGAGGCCCGGTAAAGGAGGCCCCGACATGGCAAAGTGGATCGGCCCCGCCGCATGGAGCGCAAAGGAAGCGCGGGTCGGCGATCGCCTGCCGTATGAACGGCTGATCGACGAGCACACCGTGCTGCTGCGCGATCGGTCGGTCATGTCGGCGATCCAGGTTCCCGGCCTGCTGTTCGAAACCGAGGATTCGCAGGCGCTCAACGCCCACGCGGCGACGCGCGAGGTGATGCTGCGCTCGACGCTCGATGCGCGCTTCGTGCTCTATCATCACGTCATTCGCCGCCGGGTCGAAGTGGAGCTGGACGGCACCTTCGACGATCCGCTCTCGCGCCATATCGATGCGCGCTGGAAGGAGCGACTGGCGGGCGGATCGCTGTTCATCAACGATCAGTTCGTGACGCTGATCCGCCGTCCCGCGCGCGGCAAGACAGGCTTGCCGGAGCGGGTTGGCAAGTTTTTCTCGCGGCAGGGCGGCGACGAACTTGAGGCCGATCCAAAGGACATTCGGAGCCTCAAGGCCGCCGTGAACGGCCTCGTCGCCTCGCTGTCCGCCTATGGCGCAGCAGTGCTGGGCGACTACCGGGCACCGGGCAGCGGGAAGGGCGGCGCCAATTCGGAAATGCTCGAGCTGCTTTCGGCGCTCTACAACGGCGAGATGCGCCCGGTCCGGCGTCCCAGCGAAGACACCGATATCGGCCACATGCTGCCTTATCGCCGCGCCAGCTTCGGCCTCGATGCGATGGAGCTGCGCGGCAGCGGCCAGCCCGATTTCTCGGCAATCCTCGGCCTCAAGGATTATCCCGAAGCGACCTCTCCCGGCCTGCTCGACGGGCTGCTGCGGCTGCCATACGAGATGATCGTCACCGAAAGCTACGCGCCCAACGAGCGCACGACGGCTAAGGAGCGGATCGACCTCGCGCTGCGGCGTTCGCGTTCGGTCGACGAGGAAGCCGCTGCGGAACGGGCCGACATGATGGCCGCCCGCGATGCGCTGGGGAACGGCGGGGTCGGCTTCGGCGATCATCACCTCACCGTGCTGGTGCGCGAAGGTACGCTCGACCGGCTCGACGACGCGACCGCCGCCTGCGCTGCCGCGCTGGCCGATACCGGCGCGATCGCGGTGCGCGAGGACACCAATCTCGAACCCGCCTTCTGGGCGCAGTTCCCCGGCAACGAGGAATACATCGTGCGCCGCGCGCTGATCTCCTCGGCGAACATGGCGAGTTTCGGAAGCTTCCACGGATTTGCTTTGGGGCAGGCCAGCGGCAACCATTGGGGCGACGCCGTGACGCTGCTCGAGACGACCAGCGCCACGCCGTTCTTCTTCAATTTCCACCACGGCGATCTCGGCAATTTCTCGGTCATCGGGCCGAGCGGCGCGGGTAAGACCGTGGTGATGAACTTCCTCGCCGCGCAGGCGCAGAAATTCAGCCCCCGCACGATCCTGTTCGACAAGGATCGCGGGGCGGAGCTGTTCGTTCGCGGGATCGGCGGACGCTACGACCGGATCAATCCGGGCGAACCGACCGGGTTCAACCCGCTGTCGCTGCCCGATACACCGGGCAACAAGGCGTTCCTGCGCGACTGGCTCGGCGTCCTGCTCAAGGCCGATGGGCCGGAAGAATTCGCGCTGATCGCCGCAGCGGTGGACGCCGCATACCAGAACGATGCAGGCCTGCGCCGCTTGCGGCATTTCAAGGAACTGCTGGCGGGTGCGAAGCGCCCCGAACCTGGCGACCTGGCCGACCGGCTCGGCGCGTGGATCGGGGAAGGCGAACACGCCTGGCTGTTCGACAACGAACGCGACCTGCTCGATCTCGACCGCCGCGTGCTCGGGTTCGACATGACGCAGCTGCTCGAAAACCCCCGCCTGCGCACCCCGGTGATGATGTACCTGTTCCACCGGATCGATGAGCGGCTCGACGGGCAGCCCACGATGATCCTGATCGACGAGGGTTGGAAGGCGCTGGACGACGAGGTGTTCGCCGCGCGCATCCGCGACTGGCTCAAGACCCTGCGCAAGCGCAACGCGCTGGTCGGATTTGCGACACAGTCCGTCCGCGACGCGCTCGAGAGCCGCATTTCGACTGCATTGGTCGAACAGACCGCGACGATGATATTCATGCCCAACAGCCGGGCGCGGCCGGAAGATTACTGCGACGGCTTCGGCCTGACCGAGCACGAACTCGCGCTGATCCGTTCGCTGCCCGCGCACAGCCGCTGTTTCCTCGTGCGCCAGCCCGACGCCAGCGTTGTGGTGCGGCTCGATCTGTCGGGTGCGCCCGAAGTGCTTACCGTGCTGTCGGGACGCGAAGCCTCTGTGCGGCGGCTCGACCTGCTGCGCGAAGCGGTGGGTGACGACCCTGCGCAATGGTATCCAGCGCTGACCGACCATGCCTGGCCCGATGGCTCCGCCGGTCTCGACGAGCACGGCCTACCGATCCGGCAGGCAGCCGAATGACGACGACCTGCGATCTTGCCGCCCAGGATCTGGGCACCGGCGTCGCCGCAGCGCTGACTGCGGTGGATTGCATCGCCTCGCAGATGAGCGAGCAGGCCTTCGGGCGCATTTTCGGCACCGACGGGCAGTTCGCGGTGGTGCTGACCACGCTGTTGATCTTCTATGTCGCGTTCTTCGGCATCAGCCTGATGCTGGGCCGCTCGAACCTGTCGGTTCGTGCACTGTTGCCCCGCATGCTGACGCTGGGGCTGGTCCTGTCCTTCGCCACCAGCTACGTCGCGTTCTCAACTATATTCTACAACCTGTTCGTGGATGGGCCGGATCAGCTGGCAGGGGTCGTCACCGGCACTTCCGGCTCGGCGACCTTCACCTTCGCGCAGAAGCTCGACGTGGTGTTCCTCGCGGTCCAGCAAGCGAGCACTGGGCAGGTCGATATCGCCGCATTTTCGCCACCTGGCATGATGTGGCTCGGCGCAATGCTGTTGCTGCTCGGCACGGTCGGGCTGCTGGTCACCGCTCGCATCGGGTTGGCGCTGCTGCTCGCGGTCGGGCCGATCTTCGTCGTGCTGGCGCTGTTCAACGGCACGCGCGGGCTGTTCACCGGCTGGCTCAAGGGCGTGGTGATGCTGTCGCTGGCACCCGTCTTCGCGGTGCTGGGCGGATCGATCATGCTCGAGATCGCGGTCCCGATCCTCTCGGCGCTCGTGGCGACACCGGGTCAGATCGACCAGCAGGCGGCGATGGCGTTCTTCCTCGTCGGCGCCGTGCATGTCGCGCTGATGTTCATGATCCTCAAGGTCACGTCGAGCATGGTCGCGGGTTGGCAGGTGTTCGGTCTCGTGCCCTCGAAGAACGCCGAGCGCGGGATCGACACGGTCCGCACGCCTCCGGCAACGGCACCTGCGGCGGTGCCCGACCGCGCGTCACAGGTCGTCCCGGCAGCAATCGCGGCAACGGGAAAGCGCCGTGCCGATATCGCGCCCGCGCAGGCTGTCGCAGCTGCCAACGATGCCGGCACGGCCACATCGACGACCCGCCAGACTCGGGTTTACGCCACCTCTTCCGGCGGCGGTCAGGCGACCCCGCTCAATCCGGCCGCATCGCGCACGAGCGGGATCGGCAATCGTTTCCGCTCGGTGGGCGCGGGCAGGCTATCCAGGCATTCGGAGAAACGCTCATGATCCGCGCCGACATCCTTCGGCTTGCCATGGCTGCGCTGGCGCTGGCCCTGGCCGGTCCGGCCATCGCGCAGGAACCGCCACGCGCGAACGATCCGCGTCTCGTGACGCTGACCTACGACGAATCCGCCGTTGTCCGCATCAACGGCAAGGTCAAGGTTCAGACCACGATCAAGTTCGCGCCCGACGAGCAGATCGAGAACATCGCGATCGGCGACAGCGCCGCATGGCAGGTCCAGCCCAACAAGGCGCAGTCGATCGTGTTCGTGAAGCCGCTCGCGCCCACTGCCACCACCAACATGACGGTCGTGACCAGCAGGCGCACCTATCTGTTCGATCTCGTCGCCAGTCCGCGCAACGCTCCGCTCTACGTGATGCAGTTCCGCTATCCCGAGCTGGAGCGGGCCGAAGAAGAGGCGCGGCTCGCCGCAGCGCAGGCCACCCGCCAGGAACGCGCCAGCGCGCTCGAACTCGCCGCCGCCAGCGATCCCTACGCAGTGGTCGATCCCGCTACGCTGAATTTCGACTGGACGGGCAAGGGCAAGGCCGATCTGCTCCCCACGCGCGCCTATGACAACGGCGAGGTGCTGTTCCTGACATGGCCCGACGGCGCGCCGATCCCCGCGATCCTCGTCACCAACGAAGACGGCGACGAAGGGCCGGTGAACTTCACCGTTCGTGGCGAGACGGTGGTGCTCGACAGCGTTCCCACCAGCGTGATCCTGCGCGCGGGAGGCGACACCGCCACACTCACCAACAATGCCCCGGCAGCCGCGAGCGCGCTCAGCGCCGATGCCGATGGCAGAAAGAGCAGGGGGTCGTGATGGTCAGCCACGATGCCTGCCGCTGTACCGATCCGATGGAGGTCAAGTAATGCGACTTGCGATGCGTCTTCCACCCCGCAAGAGCGGCGGTGATGGTCCGGGCGAAGGCGGCGATCCGCGCGAGAGCGAATCCGCCGAAATCATCGATCTCGCGAGCCGCAGCGCCTTTCCGGCGGTCGCCGACCGCAAGTCGAAGACCGAGGGCCTGGGCCTTGCGGCGGGGGTCGCGATCGTGTTCGGCCTTGGCGCGGTGACGTTGTGGAGCATGAACGCCGCGCGGATCGCCCCGGCCGACGGGGTGGGCAACCCGGACGTCGCGGCACCGCAGCAGGCCGCCGTGGCTCCGGCACCGACTCCGGAAGTCCCCGCCCCGTCGACCAATGCTCCGGTGCCGGCGCAAGCCGACCCGGTCCCCGCGCCGATCTATGCCAACAATCCGGGCGCGGTCGCCGGCGCGGCGATCAACCCCTATGCCAGCCCCATCATGACCTTCGACGCCAGTCGCGCGGCGAATTCCTCGCGGCAGGTCGACGCGGCGGGTGCGGCGGGCGTTGCCAGCGCTCCGGCCGCTGCGGCCGGCGATACCGGCGCGGGCGGCTCGGCCGCGGCCTTTGCGAGCCGCATCGGCGGGGTCGGCGGTGCTCCCGCTCAGGCGCGGCCGATGACCAATCCGTCGACCACGGTGACCGAAGGCACGATGATCCCGGCCATCCTCGAAACCGCGATCAACACCGATGTGCCCGGCTTTGTCCGCGCGGTCGTGAGCCAAGACGTGCGCAGCTTCGATGGAAAGAACGTGCTGGTTCCGCGCTCATCGCGCCTGATCGGTCAGTACCAGTCGGGCGTGCAGCAGGGCCAGAAGCGCGCCTATGTGATCTGGACCCGGCTGATCCGACCCGACGGAGCGTCGGTGAATATCGCCTCCCCGGCCGTCGCCTTCGACGGCACGACCGGGCTGGCCGGCGATGTCGACAACCACTTCTTCCGCCGCTTCGGCTCAGCGATGCTGCTGTCGGTGGTCGGCGGGCTCGGCGCGATCGCCTCGGGCGGAGGATCGGTGATCCTCGGCGGCGCGGGACAGAGCGCGGCCGGGATCGCGGCGCAGCAGGATGGCGACATCAGCCCGACGATCCGCGTGAAGATGGGCGAACCGATCCGCGTCTTCACCGCGCGCGACCTCGATTTCACCACCGTCAGCCAGTAATCTGACGCCGCCATCGCCATGCCAGCCGACATCCACAACCTCGCCCCGCAATCCGCCGCAGACCCACCCGGCGGCGAGGGCGATGCCGCGATCGGCAACGGCGAACGCAGCGTCTATCTCGACGCCTACCTTGCTCCGTTCAAGCGCTGGCTCGATCGCGACACGGTGACCGAAATCATGGTCAACCGGCCGGGCGAGGTGTGGATCGAGGATGCCAACGATCCCGGTATCAAGCGGATCGAGACGCCCGAAATCGACGACCGGCTGGTCCAGCGACTCGCCGAACAGGTCGCGCGCGTTTCGCATCAGGGGATCAATCGCGAACATCCGCTGCTGGGAGCGACCTTGCCCGACGGCGCGCGGATCCAGTTCTGCGGACCACCCGCCAGCCGCAGGCACTGGGTGATGGCGATCCGCCGCCATCGCCGGCTCGACCTGCCGCTCGATGCCTATGACACCGGGCCGCTGTCGGGCGAAACGCACATCGAAATGCCCGACGCACAGCGCCAGCCGATCGCCTACCTTCGCGAAGCGATCCGCCACCGCCGCACGATCCTGATTTCCGGCGGCACCAGCACCGGCAAGACCACCTTTCTCAACGCGATGCTCGGCGAAATCCCGCGCGGGGAGCGCGTGGTGCTGGTCGAGGACACGCCCGAGCTCAAGTTTCCGGGCGAAAATTCGGTCGGGCTGGTCGCGGTCAAGGGCGAGCTTGGCGAGGCGAGGGTGACCTCCAACGAACTGTTGCAGGCCGCGCTGCGGCTGCGCCCCGACCGGATCGTGCTCGGCGAACTGCGCGGCGGGGAGAGCGTATCGTTCCTGCGCGCGATCAACACCGGGCATCCGGGCAGCTTTTCGACCATTCACGCCAACTCGCTGCGCGGCGCGCTCGAGCAGCTCTCGCTGATGGTGATGCAGACCGGGATCGGGCTCTCGCGTACCGACACGATCGCCTATGCCGCGAGCGTGATCGACGTGATCGTGCAGCTGGGGCGCGACGCATCCGGCCAGCGCGGCATCACCCAGATCGCCGACAGCCGATCGCTGCTCTGACAGCCAGCGAGTGACAAGGCGTGGCGGGTCATTTACATCCCGCCATGACGCGGTCGGCGCGCGAAAGCGTTCTGACGAAAGCAAATTTGTCCCCGATCTCGCAGATCGGGCGTTCAGGAAAGCGATGAGCAGTCAACCGATCACCACTGAGGAGTTCGCAGCCCGCGAGACACAACCGGCAATTGCCGGGTCGGAGGGCGAGAACTACTTCAACCGCGAACTGTCGTGGCTCGCGTTCAACGAACGCGTTCTGGCCGAAGCCTGCAACGCGCAATATCCGCTGCTCGAACGGTTGCGCTTTCTTGCGATAGCGGGAAGCAATCTCGACGAGTTCACGATGATCCGCGTGTCCGGGCTGGTCGGGCAGGTGCAGCGCGGGATCGACAAGCCCGCGATCGACGGACGGTCACCGAGCCAGCAGCTGGCCGCGATCCGCGAACGGCTGGCGGTGCTGTCCGAACGGCAGCAGGATATCTGGCGCGAGCTGCACGATCGGCTGGCGCTGGCCGACATCCACATCGCCGACGAACAGCGCATCAAGCCGGCCGCCTACAAGTGGCTCAAGGCGTTCTTCATCAACGAGATCCTGCCGATCATCACGCCGCAGGCGCTCGATCCGGCGCATCCGTTTCCGTTCGTCCAGAACGAGGGGATGGGGCTGCTGTTCACGCTGACCCGCAATTCGGATCATGAGCCGCTTATCGAGATGATCCTGATCCCCAGCGCGCTGCCACGGTTCGTCCGGGTACCGAGCGAGGTCAGCGATCCGGGCGAAGCGATCTACATCTCGATCGCGAGCCTGATCCAGCGCTATGCCAAGAAGCTGTTCCCCGGCTTCACGATCGAGGGCGACGGGCTGTTCCGGGTGCTGCGCGACAGCGATATCGAAATCGAGGAAGAGGCCGAGGATCTGGTGCGCACGTTCCGCAGCGCGATCCAGCGCCGGCGGCGCGGCCAGGTGATCCAGCTCGAGTTGGAAGAGGATTTCGATCCGCAGGCCGAAGCGATCCTGCTCGAACAGCTCGGCGTGACCGAGGCCGCCGTCATCAAGACCGATGGCATGATCGGGATCGACGGGCTAGCCGAGATCGTCGACGAGGACCGGCCGGACCTGAAATTCGATGCCTATACCCCGCGCTATCCCGAACGGATCCGCGAACACGATGGCGATGCGTTCTCCGCGATCCGCGAGAAGGACATCATCATCCACCACCCTTACGAAAGTTTCGAAGTGGTGGTCGATTTCATCCGGCAGGCTGCGGCGGACCCGGATGTGGTGGCGATCAAGCAGACGCTGTATCGCGCGGGCGCGCAATCCAATGTCATCAACGCGCTGATCGAGGCGGCCGAGGCGGGCATATCGGTCACCGCGGTGGTCGAGCTCAAGGCCCGCTTCGACGAGGAACAGAACCTCAAGTGGGCGAGCAAGCTCGAACGCGCGGGCGTGCAGGTGATCTACGGCTTCACCGACTGGAAGACCCACGCGAAATGCGCGATCGTGGTTCGCCGCGAGGGCGACGGGTTTCGCACCTATTGCCACTTCGGCACCGGCAATTACCATCCGGTCACCGCAAAGATCTACACCGACCTGTCGTTCTTCACTGCCAATCCCAAGCTGGGCCGCGACGTGGCGAAGATGTTCAATTTCGTCACCGGCTATGTCGAGCCAAAGGGGCTCGATCTGATTGCGATCGCGCCGCTCAATCTGCGCGAGGAGCTGTATTCGCGGATCGACACCGAAATCGCCAATGCCGCGAAGGGCAAGCCGGCTGCGATCTGGTTGAAGTGCAACCAGATCACCGATCAGGGCATGATCGACCGGCTCTACGCCGCCAGCAATGCCGGGGTCAGCGTGGAACTGGTGGTGCGCGGGATCTGTTGCCTGCGGCCCGGCGTTCCTGGCCTTAGCGAGAACATCCGCGTCAAGTCGATCATCGGACGGTTCCTCGAACACAGCCGCATCTTTGCCTTTGCCAATGGCCACGCGATGCCCAGCCCGCAGGCGGCACTGTTCATCTCCTCGGCCGATCTGATGGAGCGGAACCTCGACCGCCGGATCGAATCGCTGATCCCGATCCTCAACCGCACGGTGCACGATCAGGTGCTGCAACAGGTGCTCCTCGCGAACATGCTGGATACCGAACAAAGCTGGTGGCTTCACGCCGACGGCAGCTATTCGCGGGTCGAAAACGTGATGGAAGACGGGGGCAAGCCGTTCAACTGCCACCGTTATTTCATGACGAACCCGTCGCTGTCCGGGCGCGGCGGCGCGCTCGAAGCGGGCGGGGTGCCCAAGCTGTCGCTGCGCCGCGGGCGGACGGGATGAACCTCGCACGCCGAAGAGGGAACCGCGACGGAACGTTCTCGGGCGGCACGCCCGGACGCGCGATCATCGACATCGGTTCGAACACGGTCAGGCTGGTGGTCTATGGCGGGACGATGCGCGCGCCGACGGTGCTGCTCAACGAAAAGGTCACCGCGCAGCTCGGACGCGATATCGCCACCACCGGCAAGCTCGCCGATGAAGCGATCGCCCTCGCGATGCGGGGCCTGCGGCGCTTTTCGCTGCTGCTCGAAGACCTCGGGGTCGACGATGTCCAGACCGTCGCGACTGCGGCGGTGCGCGAAGCGAGCAACCGTGACGATTTCCTCAATCCGCTGCGCGAGCTCGGGTTCGATCCGCGCATCCTCTCGGGCGAGGAAGAAGCGGTGCTGAGCGCGCACGGGGTGCTGGGCGCATTTCCGGGCGCGGCGGGCACGGTGGTCGATCTGGGCGGGGGCAGTCTGGAACTGGTCGAGATCGAGCAGGGCGACACCCACGATGCGGTGTCGTTGCCGCTCGGCACGCTGCGCCTGCCCGAGTATCGCGGAGATTCGCATGCGGCGATGCGCAAGGCGTTGAACAAGGCGCTCAAGAAAGGCGCGCCCGTATCCGCCGGGGACCGGCCGCTGTACCTGGTCGGCGGGACTTTGCGAACCATGGCGGTGTTCGCGATGCAGGAACAGGGCCACCCGCTGTCCGACCCGCACGGATTCGAGCTGACTGCCAGGCAGGCGCGCAAGCTGGCCAGGGCGCTGGCGCAGGAGACCCCGGAAAGCCTCAACGCCCGCGATCGCATCACCTCGATGCGCGCCGAAAAGCTGCCCGATGCCGCCGTGCTGCTCGAAGCGCTGCTGGCGCGGCTTTCGCCGAGCCGGGTGGTGTTTTCATCCTGGGGCCTTCGCGAAGGGCTGGTGTTCGACGGGCTCGAACCGCATGCCCGTGCACAGGACCCGTTGCTCGCCGGGGTAAGCGTGTTCGCGACCCAGCGCGGTGCGCCGCCGACGCTCGCCGCCAAGATCGCGGCCTGGACCGTCGATGCCGCCCCGGCCCGCGCGCATGGCAGCGAACGCTTGCGGCTGGCCGCCACGATGCTGGCGCTCGCATCGATGCAGATCGAGCCCAACATCCGGATGCCGCAGGCGATCGACTGGGCGCTGCACAAACGCTGGATCGCGGTCGACAGCCGCGACCGGGCGATGCTGGCCGCCGCGATTGCCGCCAACGGCAACCATCTCGACCTGCCGGGCGATCTGCACGAGCTCGCGGGGGAGGACGCGCTCGAGGAGGCGATCCGCTGGGGGCTTTCGGTGCGGCTGGCGCGGCGGCTTGGCGGACGATCGGCGCGGTCGTTGCAGGTCAGCCGTCTGATGGCGCGCGACGGCGAGCTGGTCTTGCGGCTGGCCCGAAGCCACAGCGACCTGTTCGGCATTCCGACTGAAAAGGACCTGCAGCTGCTCGCGGACCGGCTCGGCCTGCGCTACCGGGTCGAGATCGTCCCCGATGATGAGGTCCGTGCCGGGGGCGAGGCACCCTCCGAAATGGCGGTGGAATAAGCCCGCACCGTTCAGGTCGAAGAGCGGGTCGTCGAAAACGGTGAAAAGTCGGTATCCATGTCGAACAGCTCGACACCCTCGGCCTTCTTCAGCTTGCCGACCACCAGATAGGTGACCGGCGTCAACAGCGCTTCCCACACGACCTTGAGCAGCCAGTTGGTGATCATCACGATGATCACCGCTTCGGTGGTCCAGATGCCGAGGAACGCGATGGGGTAGAAGATCAGGCTGTCGACGCCCTGTCCCACCACGGTCGATCCGATCGTGCGGGTCCACAGTGCCTTGCCCTGCGTCCACACCTTCATCTTCGCCATGACGTAGGAATTGACGAACTCCCCCGCCCAGAACGCAGTGATCGAGGCGAGAACGATCCGCCAGGTGCTGCCGAACACGGAAACATAGGTCTGCTGGCAGATCGAGCCGGCGACGGCATCCGGCTGCCCCGCATTTCCAGCGTATCCGACGCCGCACAGGCCCAGCCGTCGAACGCGGGCAGGCTGACCACGACGAAGCTCATGAAGGCGAGGAACAGCATCGCGGCGAACCCGGTCCAGATCACCCGCCGCGCGCGGGCGAAGCCGTAGATTTCGGTCAGGATGTCGCCGATCACGTAGCCGAGCGGGAAGAACAGGATTCCCGCGCCGTAGATGAACACGCCATCGGCCGCCGGCCACCATCCCTCGGGCCAGAACGGAACCTCGACGAAGGTCAGCTTGGCTGCGCCGATGATATTCGACAGCAGCAGGATCGCCACGAACGACGCCATAACGAGATCGTAGTAGCGGAACGCCACCGGCGCATGGCTGGTCGCGACGATCCCGTCATCGGGATCGCGGTCGAACACGGCGGCGGGGTCTGGTGCGGTGGTTTCTGGCTTATCCATCGGCGCAGCAATTACCTCTGTTTGAACCCGACGCAAAGCGCGCTAATGCGCTCCCGGTCCTTCTTGCGGGAAGGACGCGCGCCCGTAGCTCATCTGGATAGAGCGCGAGACTTCTAATCTTGAGGCAGCAGGTTCGAGTCCTGCCGGGCGCGCCAATTTCTGTTTTCTTTGCCTCAACCGCCGGCGTTCGCATCCGCTCACTTGGCTTTTCTCGCTCACGCGACCTGAAGGTCGCATCGCTGCGGGCGGGCGGTCGCCCTTGCGAACCCTTCGGGTTCGAGAAGTGCCGCAATCGGTCGGTTCGCCGCAAGCTGCGCACAGTTTGAGTGTATGGGCCCCTATGACAGCCTCCGTTCAGCTTGGGATGGCGAGCGTGGTCGCCCCCGCAGAATCAGGAGACCTCCCGATGGCCCGCATTGTCCTTTCCGCGCTCGCAGCGACCGCCACTCTGGTCGCCGCCCCGCTTGCCGCGCACGATCGCATCATCGTCGACGGCTACCGCGCGCCGCCTTCGCCCAACAACGACAGCAACAAGTGGTGGCTCGATTACAAGACCGATATCAGCGAGGCGAAGCGCGAGTTGCGCAGTGATTTGCGCCGGGCGACCGATGAAGAGGATCGTCGCGATGCCTACGCGGAATACCGCCGCGAAATCGCCGATGCGCGCTACGATTACAGCAAGGAGATGAACGAGCGCGGCTATCGCGTGGTCAATTTCCGCGAGAACCGGCGGCTGATGGCGCGGCGCTAACCGCGCGCCACCGTCTCGAGCAGTTCCTGCGTCACGGGATAGCCGGCGTCTTCCAGGATCGTCAGCATCGGCTTGCCGCTGCTGGTGTCGATCTGCGGGACGATGGTCTTGACCGGGATCGCCTTGGCCTGTGCGCGCGCCTCTTCGAAACTGGCGAACAGCGCGAGCCGTTCGAGATTGCGGCGGGTCGGGAAAATCAGCTTGATCTCACCGCGTTCCGCCATGTCGAGCGCGCCCTGCGCGCTGGTCCAGAACAGCCGCGTATTTTCCGAGTTGTCGACCGCGATATCGACCGCTCCGGTGCCGAGATCGGCGAGGTAGAACCGGGTGTCGTAAACGCGCGGAATGTTCTCGTTCTTGGGGAACCACCGGGCAAAGGGCACGATCTGGTCAAGATCGAGCGTCCAGCCGAACGCATCGAGCACCGGGGCGAGGGCGCCCGTCTGATCCAGCATAGCGCGTGCCGCAGCGGCCGTTTCGGCGGTGATGTCGCCAGCAAGACCGAGCGCCAGCCCGGTCTCCTCCAGAGTCTCGCGCACTGCGGCAACCTGATGCGCCGCCTCGTCGGGCGCGATCGCGCCTGACGTATCGGCAGAGATCGTCGCGCCCAGCTCGAAATCCTCAGGATCGACCCGGCCGCCCGGAAACACCGCCATGCCGCCTGCAAAGACCATGGTGCGCGACCGCACGGTCATCAGCACTTCGGGCGCTCCGCCGTCAGGGGCGTTGCGGAAGATGATGATGGTTGCAGCGGGAATGCCGTCTGGCTGGGAAGTGTTCGTCATTGCCGTGCGTGATGGCGCGATGTGCGGTCAATGCCAAGGGGCGAGCGCGGCAATCACCCCGTTCTGTCGGTTCGCTTTACATCTCCGAAGCCGGTTAACGCACGGAAACCATCCAAGTATCTGTTTTCGTGGAAACTGATGTTTTTGGCACGGGGAGTGCATAGTGCTGGATACCCCAAGTGGTCTTCAAATCGAGGCGAGATCTTCCTGGTCTCTGGGTCTTGCCTCCCCGTTAAAAAGAACCGCCTCGCGAATGTGCCGCGAGGCGGTTTTTTTTTGGGGCTACCCTGGCTGGCTTGCGCAGCCCGAACGAGCTGCGGACGACAGGAAACTAGCCTTCGGCCTTGGCGACGTTGTTCTCGTCGAGCATCTGCTGCAATTCGCCGGCCTCGAACATCTCCATCATGATGTCGCTGCCGCCAACGAATTCGCCCTTGACGTAGAGCTGCGGGATCGTCGGCCAGTCCGAATAGCTCTTGATCCCCTGGCGGATCTCCATGTCCTGCAGCACGTCGACGCTCTCATACGCCACGCCGCAATGCTCGAGGATCGCCACCGCGCGGCTCGAAAAGCCGCATTGCGGAAACAGCGGGGTGCCCTTCATGAACAGCACGACGTCGTTGTCGCTGACGAGGGACTGGATGCGGGTGTTGGTGTCAGCCATGATGCGTTGGCCTTCCTGAATGGGGTGTGCGCCTGATGCGGATTACGTGGGGACCACGGTGGTGACTTGCAAGGCGTGCAGCTCGCCGCCCATCTTCTCGCCGATCGCCGCGTAGACCAGCTTGTGCTGCTGCACCCGGCTCTTGCCCGCGAACTGCGGTGCGGTGACTTTCGCCGCCCAGTGATCGTCGTCCCCGGCGAGATCGGTCAGTTCGACCGTCGCACCCGGCAGGGCCGCGAGGATCGCAGCCTCGATATCGGCGCGCTTCATCGGCATCGATCAGCTGTCGCTCATCAGCTGACGACGGGCCTCGATCATCATTTCTTCGAGCTTGGCGCGGATGTCGGCTTCGCTGACATCCTGTTCGGCGGCGGTGAGATCGCCGAGCAGCTTGCGGATCACGTCTTCGTCTCCCGCCTCTTCGAAATCGGCCTGAACCACCGCCTTCTTGTAGGCGTCGGTTTCTTCTTCGGTGAGACCCATCAAACCCGCTGCCCATTCGCCGAGCAGGCGGTTGCGGCGCGCCGCGATCTTGAACGCGTTTTCCTCGTCGAACGCGAATTTGGCTTCTTCACCGCGTTCGCGGTCCTTGAAATCGGTCATGAGTCCCTCCGGAATGTCCTGCCATGAAAATAGGGTGGCGCGAGCGCGGCGACAAGCATTCGCGCCGCTATTCCATCGTGACGACGAGCTTGCCCACGGCCTCGCGGTTTTCGAGCTTGGCGATCGCATCGCCTGCGCGCTCGAGCGGGAACGTCTCGGAGACCAGCGGATCGATCGTGCCCGCCCGCATCATTTCGAACAGCTCCTCGACCTGCGCGCGGAACTTCATCGGTTCGCGCGCGGTGAAGGCGCCCCAGAACACGCCGCAGATATCGCAGCTCTTGAGCAGCGTGAGGTTGAGCGGCATCTTCGCGATTCCCGCCGGGAAGCCGACCACCAGGAACCGGCCCTCCCACGCGATGGAGCGCAGCGCGGGTTCGGAATATTGCCCGCCGACAATGTCGTAGACGATGTTTGCGCCGGTCGGTCCGCAGGCTTCCTTGAACTTGCTGGCGAGCTCCTTCGACGCGGCCTTGTCCATTTCTTCGCGCGGGTAGATCACGACCTCGTCGGCCCCGGCTTTGCGCGCGACGTCGCCCTTGGCTTCGCTCGACACCGCCGCGACCACGCGCGCGCCGAATGCCTTGGCGAGCTCGACTGCCGAGAGGCCCACGCCGCCCGCCGCGCCGAGGATCAGCACCACGTCACCCGCCTTTATATGCCCGCGATCCTTCAGCCCGTGGATCGTGGTGCCGTAGGTCATCAGCAGCGACGCGGCTTTCTCAAACGGCACGCCGTCGGGGATCGGGAACATCCGGCCCGCCGGGACCACGACCTTCTCCGCCAAGCCGCCATTGCCGATCCCGGCCATCACCCGGTCGCCGACCTGGTAGTTCTCGACTCCTTCGCCGATCGCCTCGATCACGCCTGCCAGTTCGCCGCCGGGCGAATAGGGTCGCTCGGGTTTGAACTGGTAGAGATCGCGGATCATCAGCGTGTCGGGATAGTTGATCGCGCAGGCCTTCACATCGACCAGCACTTCGCCTTTGCCGGGGTTGGGACCTCGACCTCGTCGAGCGTCAGCGTCTCGGGGCCGCCGACTGCGTGGGTGCGGATGGCTTTCATGGGTCTTTCCCCCTTCAGATATTCGTGCCGTGGGTGAGCCAGCCGTGCGCCGCGCCGCGCTGGCTTTCAAATCGTGCGATTTCGGCCTGCCGCTCCAGTGTCAGCGCGACCTCGTCGAGGCCGTTCAGCAGGCAGTGCTTGCGGAACGGATCGATCTCGAAAGTGAAACGATCCTGGAATTCGGTGGTAACGGTCTGCGTGTCGAGGTCGATATCGATCGGATGACCGTCGCGCGCGACTTCGAGCAGCCGGTCGACCGCTTCCTGCGGCAGAACCACGGGCAGGATCCCATTCTTGACCGCATTGCCGGAGAATATGTCGGAATAGCTCGGTGCGATCACCGCGCGGATGCCGAGATCGCCGATCGCCCAGGCGGCGTGTTCGCGGCTCGACCCGCAGCCGAAATTGTCGCCCGCGATCAGGATCGGCGCACCAGCGAAATCCGGGTCGTCGAACACGTTGCCCGGCTCGGCCCGGATGCTTTCGAACGCGCCTTCGCCTAGTCCCTCGCGGGTGATGGTCTTGAGCCACCTGGCCGGGATTATGATGTCGGTGTCGACATTCTTCGCGCCGAACGGGATCGCCCGGCCTGCAATGCGCGTGAGGCTATCCATCCGATTGCCTCAGTCGGTTTCCGGGTTCTCGCCCGAGGGGATCGGGCCGGGCTGGGCCGGCTCGTTCGGCTTCTTCTTGAAGCGCTTGCCCGCATAAAGGAGCGCGGCAGCGATGGCGGCTGAGCCGATCGTGGCGACCGCGCCGATGGCTGCCTTGTTGGAGGCGGATTTCTTCGACGTATCGCCGGAGGATTTGTCGTTTTTCGTCATGGGAGGCTCATGCGCTGCACTTATGGCGTTTGCAAGGCGTCACCGATCAAAGAAACACATCACTGCCCAGACAACCGACGGGACGGCGATACGCGGCTGCGGTTTCCCCGAACCAGTTGCGCCCATCGAGAGTGCGGGCTTCGATGCCGCTCAATTCCGATGGCTCGAATATCCGCATGTTCACGCCGACACGGTCGCCATCGTGATACTCGGTGAGGGTCCAGTGGGTGGTCGTTCCGCAGGTGCGGCAGAAATGCATTTCGACCGCTGGCTTCTCGTAGTCGGCGCGCCGGTAGTTTGCGGTCTCGCCTTCGACGCTCACTTCGGCAGAACAGAAGTAACCCCACGCTCCGCCGGACTTGGCGCACAGCGAGCAATCGCACAGATTGACGTATTCGGGTCTTCTAGAGAGCGTGACCGTGACCGCGCCGCAGTGGCAACCGCCGGTCATCAATCCAGCTCACGCACATCCGCCAGCCGCCCAACCACCGCGGCCGCGGCCGCCATCGCGGGCGATACCAGATGCGTTCGCGCGCCGGGGCCCTGTCGACCGACGAAATTGCGGTTGCTGGTCGATGCGCAGCGTTCGCCGGGCGGGACCTTGTCTGGGTTCATGCCGAGGCAGGCCGAACAGCCCGGCTCGCGCCATTCGAAACCTGCGTCGGTGAAGATCCGGTCAAGCCCTTCTTCCTCGGCCTGCCGCTTCACGAGCCCGGAACCCGGCACGACGATCGCCCAGCGCACGTTAGGCGCCTTTGAGCGCCCCTTGAGCACCTCTGCGGCGGCCCTCAGGTCCTCGATCCGGCTGTTGGTGCAGCTGCCGATGAAGATGTTCTCGACCGGGATATCGGTCATTTTCGTCCCCGGAGTCAGGCCCATGTAATCGAGGCTTTTGCGCGCGGCGGCGCGCTTCGATTCATCGGCAAAGCTGTCGGGCGAGGGCACTTCGCCGCCGATCGCCACGACGTCCTCCGGGCTGGTGCCCCATGTGACGGTCGGCTGCACTTCGGACGCGTCGATCACGACCGATTTGTCAAAACTCGCGCCCGGATCGCTGTGCAGCGTCCGCCAATAGGCCACCGCCGCAGACCACGCTTCACCCTTGGGCGCCATCGGGCGGTCCTCGAGGTATGCGAATACCGTGTCGTCGGGCGCGATCAGCCCGGCCCGCGCGCCCGCCTCGATGCTCATGTTGCAGACCGTCAGGCGCTGCTCGACGCTCATCTCCTCGAACACGCGCCCGCGATATTCGATCACGTAGCCCGATCCGCCCGCCGCGCCGATCACGCCGATAATGTGCAGGATCAGATCCTTGGCGGTCACGCCGGGGCCGAGCGCGCCCTCGACCCGCACTTCCATCGATTTCGAGCGTTGCAGGAGCAGCGTCTGCGTCGCCAGCACATGCTCGACCTCGCTGGTGCCGATCCCGAAGGCCAGCGCGCCGAGCCCGCCATGGCTCGCCGTGTGCGAGTCGCCGCAGACGATGGTGGTGCCGGGCAGCGAGAAGCCCTGCTCGGGGCCGACCACGTGGACGATTCCCTGCTCGGCATCGGCATCGCCGATATAGCGGATGCCGAAATCGGGAGCGTTCCTTTCCAGCGCGGCGAGTTGCGCAGCGCTTTGCGGGTCGGCGATCGGAATCTTGCCGCCCGAACCATCCCGCCGCGCGGTGGTCGGCAGGTTGTGATCCGGCACGGCCAGCGTCAGTTCGGGGCGGCGAACGGGACGACCGGCGATCCGCAAGGCCTCGAACGCCTGAGGGCTGGTCACTTCGTGGACGAGATGCCGGTCGATATAGATCAGCGCGGTGCCATCCTCACGCGTTTCGACCACGTGATCGTCCCAGATTTTCTCGTAAAGCGTGCGTGGGCGGCTGGCCATGATCGATGAACTATCCCTTCGACGACCCGATTAGCGGCGCGGGGGCAACACTGGCAAGACGCTGTGCGCCCGCGCAGCGTTTTGTCATGGAAACGAAAGAGTTTCCTGCATAACTGACACATATGTCAGCAGCACCCGCATCTTCCCGATTCGCGTTTCCGATCAAAGTCCTGCCGGAGGACATCGATTTCATGGGGCATGTGAACAACGCGCGGTACCTGAACTGGGTGCAGGACGCGGTGCTGGCGCACTGGAACAAGCTGGCCCCGGCAGAAGAGGTCGCGAGCAAGGCGTGGGTCGCGCTCAAGCACGAGATTACCTATCGCAAGCCGGCGTTTCTCGAAGATGATGTGATCGCGCAAACCGTCCTTGAGCGGTACAACGGTGCGCGCGCCTTCTATCACACCGTGATCCAGCGCGGCGAGGAAGTGCTGGCCGAGGTTAAATCCTCGTGGTGCTGCATCGACGCCAAGACTCTGCGGCCCGCGCGGATCGGCGAACACATGCGCGAGTTCTTCTTTCCCGAAGGTGAGTAGCGGCCGGCGCGCAAGCGAAATCCACAGTCTGCGCGATTGCAGCTGACGCTCAGCACAGTATACGCAGCCGCATGAGCCTTTCGTGCGTATCTATCCTGTCGTGACGCCTGATTTCGCCCTCCCGAGCAAACGCGCCCAGACCGCAATCGGCCTGACGCTCGCCGCGCTGATTGCGGGCGGGTGGCTCGTTATCCACGCTTACGCGATGTTCGTGTTCGAGCTGAGCTGGGCGAACCTGCCATTCGCGCTGGCACTGGCGGCGGTGCAGTGCTGGCTTTCGGTCGGGGTCTTCATCGTCTGCCATGATGCGATGCACGGTTCGCTTGCGCCGGGCCGCGAACGCCTGACTGCGATGATCGCGTCCGCGCTGCTGTTTCTGTACGCGGGCTTCGGCTGGAAGCGGCTGCGCGAGGCGCATTTCACCCATCACAAGCTCGCCGGGAAAGCGGGCGACCCCGATTTCGACGAGCACAATCCCAGCCATTTCGGCAAGTGGTACTTGACCTTCTTCAAGCGCTACTTCGGCTGGCAGTCGCTGCTTTACGTGCACACGGTGGTCGGAATCTACTGGCTGGTTATCGGCATTCCGATGGTGCAGATCGTGCTGCTTTATGGCGCGCCGGCGCTGCTTTCCTCGCTGCAATTGTTCTATTTCGGCACCTACCGTCCGCACCATCACGCTGCGGACAAACCATTTGCCGACGATCACAACGCGCGCACCGACGACTTTGGCACGCTGGCGAGCCTCGCCACCTGCTTCCATTTCGGCTATCATCTCGAACACCACCGCCGCCCCGACGTGCCCTGGTGGGCTTTGCCCGGGGCAAAGAAAGCGGAGGTAGGGATAAGGGTACAGCATGAGCTGGCTTGAAGTGATCCTGACCGTTCTTGCCGCCGTCCTCTTCATGGAAGGGTGGGCGTGGTTCGCGCACAAATACATCATGCATGGCTTCGGCTGGGCGTGGCACCGCGATCATCACGAGCCGCACGACAATGTACTGGAGAAGAACGATCTGTTCGCGGTCGTGTTCGGCACGATCAACGCCGCGATGTATATCTACGGCGCGCTCTACTGGGATGCGCTGTGGTGGTTCGCGGTCGGCATCACGCTCTACGGTGTAATTTACACGCTGATCCATGATGGGCTGGTGCATCAGCGCTATTTCAGATGGGTGCCCAAGAAGGGCTATGCCAAGCGGCTGGTGCAGGCGCACAAGCTCCACCATGCAACGATCGGCAAGGAAGGCGGCGTGAGCTTCGGCTTCGTGTTCGCGCGCGACCCGCAGGTGCTCAAGGCAGAGCTTAAGGAACAGCGCGAGAATGGCATCGCGGTGGTGCGCGACAGCGTCGGGGCGTGAGCTAGAGCGTCAGCCGATAGACCGGCAAGACTCGCCCGGGGATCGAGGCCGAAGGCTCTTCACCGATCAACTCAAAACCCATTTTCTCGTAAAACGGGACCGCGTATGGGTCCGCCGTGACGAGCATGGTGCGCGCACCAAGCGATCGCGCTTTACCCGTCGACCAATCGAACAGAACCTTGCCGATACCGCGTCCGATCCATTCGGGTTCGACGAATAGCTTGTCGAGTTCGGCGACGCCGGATTTGTGCGAGATCTGGCCGAGGCCGACCATGGTATCTCCCGAGAGCGCCAGCGCAACGGCGCTCTCGGCAAGGTCGGCGGGGGTGAGGGTCAGTTCATTCCTGCACGCGTCGATGAAGGCCTGATCGTAGCCCCAATGCGCCTTCGAGCGCAGGCACAGGGCGCTCGCTGCGGGTAGCTCGGCTGCATGGGGAGGGCGAAGTGCGATCTCCACCGGTTCACTCGTTCCGCGTGGCGATCCAGCCGCCGACGATCACCAGCACCGCGACCGAGATCCACACCCATGGAAACCCCAGCGTTACCCAGGTGAAGCCGACCCCGGCGGCGATTGAAGCGATCGCGATCACCTTGGCGCGGCGGTTGATCGCGCGGCGCTGGCGCCAGTCCTCGATCTGCGGTCCCCAGACCGGATGGTCGAGGATCTTCTGCTCCCACGCCGGATTGCTGCGCGCAAAGCAGAACACGGCGACCAGCAGGAACGGAACGGTCGGCACGATCGGCAGCACCGCGCCAATTGCGCCCAGTCCGGTGAACAGCAGCCCGGCGGCAAGATAGAGCCGCCGCATCGCCTAGGCTGCTGCCAACCTCGCCGCGTGCTCCTTCACCAGCGCGATCATGTTGGGCACGCCCTGCGTGCGGTTGCTCGACAGCTGGTTCTTGAGGTCGAACGGCGCCAGCGCGCCGGTTACGTCCATCTGCGCGACCGCTTCTGCGGGCTTGTCCTGCACGGCGGAAATCACCAGCGCGACGATCCCCTTGGTGATGGCGGCGTTGCTGTCGGCGAGGAAATGCAGCTTGTCACCGGCTTCGGTCGGGTAGACCCACACCGCCGCCGAGCATCCGCGCACCAGCGTCGCGTCGGTCTTCAGCGCGTCGGGCATCGGCTCCAGCTCGCGGCCCAGTTCGATCAGCAACGAATAGCGTTCGTCGCCTTCGAGAAATTCGTATTCTTCGAGAATGTCGTCGAGTGTGCGCATGCGGGGCTATGTAGGAGCGCGCGACCGCGTGTCGAGCTAAAGTTCGACCCCGCTGGCGATCGCTTCGAGCTTCCTGATCCGCTCCTTGAGATCGGCGAGCTCGATCCGGGCCGCGCCTACGCCGGCACCGCCTTCGATCTCTGCCGGGCCGGAATGTCCAGCCCTGTCGAGCTCCTGTCGCTTGAGTTCGAGCCAGCCCTGCCATCCGCGCAAAAGCGCGAAAGCGACCACGCACAGCCCGACCAAGCAGGTCGCGGCGATGACTAGCGTCGGCTCCACGAAGAGGGCATCGATCATTTGCTCAAATCCTCCTTGTCGCTCGCATCATGCTGCTTGGTATCTTCGGCACCGCGCAGCGCCTCGATTTCGGCGGAGATGCGGGCCCGTTCGCGCGCGTCGAGCGTGTTGTCGTCGGTCGCGATCCGTTCCAACACGTGGATCCGCTCTCGCAGCTGTTCGATCTCGCGCCGGGCGCTTTCGAGCTCGCCCCGGCCTGCGCCGTCATCGCGCGGGACATAGCTGTCGTTGCCGTCTTCATCGGTGATGATCCCGGCGCGCGCCTTTGCGATCTGGACGATCCCCCAGATCACGATTGCGATGATAGCTACGATTGCCCACCCACTCATTGCGCAACTTCCTTCGATTTCGCCTCGTGCCGCAGCGCCTCGATCTCGTCGGCGAGCAGGTGACCGCGATCGGTCGCGATCCGCTCGAGCACGGCCAGCCGGTCCTCGATCATCGCGGTCCGCTCGGCGATTTCGCGCCCCTGGCCGGAGGCATGATTGCTGTCGATCGCGGCTTGCGACTTCTTGTAATCGATCACCTTCGAAACGATCCCGTTCACGGCGAGACCGATCACGATCAGCATCATGATGACACCCGGAAAGACTATCGCGAGAACGTCTTCCATCAGTTGACCTCCCTGGCCTTGTCGTGGCTGCGAAGCTGGTCGATCTCGTCGGCGAGATCCTGCGTGCGATCGGTGGCGATCCGCTCGAGCACGCGGACGCGGTCTTCGAGATCGGGTTTCGTGTTGTCCGGCTGCCTGGACTCGGATTTGCGGCGGTTGCGCAGGCGCAGGCCGACCAGGCCCGCTCCGGCGAGCGCCGCCATTCCGGCGATCACCAGCGCATCGATAACCAGCGGTGTGTCGGCGCCCCACATCAGGCGGTCCCCTTGTCTGTGCGGTGTTCGAGCGCCCGTTCGCGGAGCTTGTCGATTTCGCTGCCAAGCTGGTAGCCGCCATCGGTGACGATCCGTTCGACATTGGCCAGGCGATCCTTCACCGCTCCAAGCTCGGCGCGCAGTTCGGCGTTCTCCTGCGTCAGCAGGGTCACACGCTGCTTCGCCTCGTGATCGCTGCTCGGCTTGAGCGCCTGCCCCCATGCCCCTTCGAGCGGGTAGCCGTGCTTGATCCTCAGCCTGGTCGTGTGAACCCAGCCGACCACACCGGCCGCGCCCAGCGCGAGCGCGCCGCCGATGATCCAGGGCAGGTGGGGAATGATCGTGGCAGCAGCGTCGGGGCTCATGCTTTTTCCTTTCGTTCGAGGTCGATCGGGACACCGCTGTCGGCCGGTGCCTGCGCGGGTCTGTCGCGCAGCGCTTCGATCTCTTCGGAGAGCGAATAACCGCGGTCGGTGACGATCTTTTCGAGCACGATCATGCGATCCTGCATCGCATCGAGCTTGCCGTGCAACTCGCGGTTCTCGGTCTTCAGCCGCTTGGTTTCGTCGCTGTCGGCCTTCTTGGCGGTCTTCCCGCCCCATTCGTCTTCGAGTTCGTAGCCATGCTTAGCGCGGATCCAGTTGTTGATGATCCAGCCGAACGTGCTGATCGCGATGATCGCGATCACGAATTCGGGACTGCCCCAATCCATCATGCATTCTCCTTGCGGGCGATCTCGAGCGGGACGCCGTGATCGGACTGATCGTGCGCGCGGGTGTCGCGTAGGGCTTCGATTTGAGTCGCAACGTCGTAGCCCTTGTCGGTGACGATCCGTTCGAGCACCTGCACCCGGTCTTCGAGCCGCTGGACCTGGCTGGCGTATTGCGCGGCCTTTTCAGCGGTGTGTTCGGCGGTGGTTTCGACCTGCAGCCGCGCCACCTTCTCCTTGTGCTTGGCCCAGATCGCGACCATCGGAATCGTGCATCCGAAGATGATGGCGACGATGGGGATCATGATCCCGAAAGCTTGAGCGCTCATGTGAATTCCTCCCAGTGTGTTCGCGGTTAGCGCAGGCGTTCGATTTCGGCGGTCAGGCGCGGATTGCTGCTGACGTAATGCGCTTCGACGCTCGCGAGGCGGCGGTCGATATCGCGAAACCGGGACCGGATTTCGCGCGCGGTACGCTGCGGGCTCTGCCGGACGCGCTGCCAGTATTGCTGTTCGTCGCGATCGCGATAGAGATGCGCGGGTTTCTTGTTCAGCAGAAAGCCGGCGGCGAAGTAGGCGAGGATCGGCCAACCGAGCGAGATCGAGAGGATCACCATCCCGAGCCGGATCCAGAACACGTTGACACCGGTGTAATCGGCGATGCCGGAGCACACGCCCATGACCTTGCCATGAAACTTGTCGCGGTAAAGCGTCGTGCGGGGGCTGTTCATCACTGGGCTCCTTTCTTCTCGGCGATCATCTTTTCGAGTTCGCGCAGTTGCTGGTTGTCGCTTTCCTGGTCGGCCAGCAGCCGCTTGGTCGGGGTGAACGAGGGGTCGTCGGAGGCGACGAGGCGCTCGACCGTGTCCATCCGTTCATCGAGGCGTTTGGCGAGGCTGTAGAGCTCCTCCAGCAGCACTTCGTCGTCGGTGGTTATGGTCGCCGCGGTTTTCCACCGCGTCATGTAATGAAGGATCATCCAGGGCAGTCCGACAAGGACAATGAAGACGATCAGGACGACTTCGAATGGCATGGCTTATTCCCCTTTGCTGGCGCTGTCCTTGCCCAGCGCCTTTTTCATTTGAGCAAGCTCGTCGTCGATCGCATCGGCGCCTTCGAGCGCGGCGATCTCGTCGGACAGCGACGGCGGGCCGTCCTGACCGATCTGGATCGCATCGGCGCGGCCTTCCGCATAGTCGACCCGGCGTTCGAGCTGGTCGAAACGCGACAGCGCCTCGTCGGTGCGCTCGGTACTCATCAACGTGCGCAGCTTGACGCGGTTTTCGGCGCTTTCGAGCCGCGCGGAAATGGCGGTCTGACGACTGCGAGCCTCGCGCAGGCGATGCTGCAACTTCTGGATATCCGCTTCGTAGGCGCGCAGCGCATCGTCGAGCACCGCGATTTCTTCCTTGAGCTGGTCGGCCATATCGGCCGCCTTTTTCTTTTCGACCAGCGCCGCACGGGCGAGATCTTCGCGGTCCTTCGACAGCGCCAGCTGCGCCTTGTCGGCCCAGTCGGCCTGGAGCCGGTCGAGCTTGACCACATGGCGGTGCATTTCCTTCTGGTCGGCGATCGTGCGCGCCGCACTCGCCCGGACCTCGACCAGCGTTTCCTCCATCTCGAGGATGATCATGCGGATCATCTTCGACGGGTCGTCCGCCTTGTCGAGCATGTCGTTGAAGTTCGCGGCAATGATGTCCCGGGTACGGCTGAAAATGCCCATAAAGGCTACTCCATCAAAGAAAGGGTTGTCGCTGGTCGAGCGTGCGTTGTCGGCGTCGCTTTGCCCGCCGCGTGGCCCGCTCTGGGTCGGGACCGGGCTACGGCGCAGCTTTTCGATCTCGGCGTCGAGGCGCGAAAGCGGCTTGGGATGCGGAACTGGTTCGGGCGCAAGCTCGTCCGCAGGGGCATGGGGGTGGGCCGGAGCGTGCTTTTTTTCGGCGGTGTCAGCGTGATCGGCTGCACCATCGGGAGCACCTGCAGGGGGGACTGATTTCTCCGGCCCGAGGGTATTCTTGGCATCGCGCTTGCTCATCGCGTCATGCTCACGCAAGTTCGACCATGATCGGGTCGTGCGCGATCGATGCAGCGTAGGCGTCGCTGGCGGTGAACTGGCTCGAAATGGCGACAAACGCGACCATTGCGATAATACTGGCGATCGCGGCCTGGCCCAGTTTGCTGCTGAAGAAGCGGCGGTCGTACATGGTTCGTCCCTTTCGGTTCTGTGTGGCGAACTTCGTGTTCGTTCACATGCTCGTTCACAAAATAGCAAGGGGTGTGCCAAACCTCGCAAATCACAGAAATGCTTGGATTTCTCGAAAGGTGCGAAAAACACCGTTGGTTTCTGTTGCCAAGCATTGGGAATTTTCACTATACATTGGGCCATGGAGCGCGAAAATCAGTTTATCGGCCAGTCGGGCGCCTTCCTCGATGCGGTCGAACGCGCCAGCCGCGCCGCGCCGATGAGCCGCCCCGTGTTGGTCATCGGCGAACGCGGCACCGGCAAGGAACTGATTGCCGAACGTCTCCATCGCCTGTCGAACCGCTGGGGAGAGCCGCTGGTCACGATGAACTGCGCGGCGCTGCCCGAAACGCTGATCGAGGCCGAGCTGTTCGGCCACGAAGCCGGAGCCTTCACCGGCGCTACCAAAGCCCGCACCGGAAGGTTCGAAGAAGCCGACAAGGGCACCTTATTTCTCGACGAACTGGGCACATTGTCGATGGGCGCACAGGAACGTCTGCTGCGCGCGGTCGAATATGGCGAGGTAACGCGCATCGGATCGTCGCGTCCGGTCCGCGTCGATGTCCGTATCGTTGCTGCCACCAACGACGATCTCCCCGCGCTGGCAGCGTCGGGCGATTTCCGCGCTGATCTGCTTGACCGGCTGAGCTTCGAAGTCATCACGCTGCCGCCGCTGCGGGTGCGCGACGGCGACATCATGGTGCTGGCGGAATATTTCGGGCGACGCATGGCAGCCGAGCTCGACTGGCACGGCTGGCCCGGCTTTGCACCGCATGTCGCCAAGGAGCTGGAGGATTACGCCTGGCCGGGCAACGTCCGCGAACTGCGCAACGTGATCGAGCGCGCGGTCTATCGCTGGGACGATCCCGATGCGGCGATTTCGCATGTCCAGTTCGACCCGTTCGAAAGCCCGTGGAAGCCAGCGACTCCGCCGCATCGCAAGCTCGATACCCCCAGGCCGTCGGGCAATGTGCCCGATCCAGCGGACTTTGCCGCCAACGCCCCGTGTTTCGACGAAATCGAGGACCTGCGTGCTGCGGTCGATGCGCACGAGCGCGCGATCGTCGAGCATGCGCTCGGCAAGCATCGCTGGAACCAGCGCCAGACCGCGAAAGCGCTGGGGCTCAGCTACGACCAGCTGCGCCACTGCATAAAGAAGCACGCCTTGCTGGAAGAGACCGAGTGAGGGGGAGCTGTACGCCCCTAACCGCTTGTTTACCCCCACCGTTTAGCTTCGCGTCTCACGTAGAAGAAATGGGGACGAAAAATGCGTGCAATCGTGGATCTGGTCGATTCCATCGGATCGAGCATCCGCTTTATCTTCCTGCTGATCTTCCTGACGATCCTCGGGTTTGGACTGATGTTCACCGCCGGAGCCTCCTATGTCGCGCCGCAGGTCGCCGACAAGGTGGTCGAGCGGGCCGAACGTTTCGGTGAGCGCGCGATCGAGGAAGAACGCCTGCGCCGGCTCGGCACCGAAGGCTGGGGCCACACCACCAGCGGCCGCGTTGCGAGCACCCGCACCGAAGGCCAGTTCGGCGAGGACGAGGGCGGATGGGCCGAGGAACCGCCGAGCGGGTACTGATTTCCGGAGACGCGAGCGTTGGCGCGCCTGCGCCGCCTAGGGAATTCAGCCTAGCCCGAACTTTCCTCGACAATCACCATGGCGCGCTAGATCGGGACCCATGCGTGGGTCCCTTGCTTCGCGAATCGGTCGACCGCTCGACAGTATCGGGCGGCGTCAGGCCGCGCGGCTGCGGCTGGCCATGCCGGGCAAGCTGGTAACGATTTACGAAACCCGCCGCTGCATCGTGCTCGATCTCTCGCAAACCGGCGCACGGATCGCTGTCGATCGCCCTTTGGTGAGGGGCGAAGCCGGCATCCTGCAGTGCGCCGGTATCGACTGTTTTGCCGATGTGGTTCGCAGCGAAGACGGTGGCAATGCGCTGGCATTCGAGGAATGGCTGTTGCCGGAACAGGTGCTCGCGATCCGCGACTACGCCGAACATTTCGACGAACATCAGCGCCGCGAATTTCGCCGCACCGCGCGGGACTGGATCAGCGGCGGCGGTTAAGCGACCGCAATTCTTTGGGCTCGATGTAGCGAGCCTATTGCGTTCTGCGCTGTAGCGGCCTATCTGCGCCTCATCCCGACATTGTCGTGACACTGAAGGGGCTGGCGCCGAGAGGGGCCGGCACCAAACGGCTGTGCCAGGCGATGCAGTAATGACCGGAGACAGATGGCCGATATCGCGCGCCTTACCGAACTGATCGAGCCCGAGGCGCAAGCGCTCGGTTTCGAGCTCGTGCGCGTGCGGATGATGCAGTCGGAAGCCGGTGACGGCGGTGAGGCGCTGCAGATCATGGCCGAGGATCCGGCAACGGGCCAGCTGGTGATCGAACAATGCGCCGCGCTCTCGCGCCGCGTCTCCGAGGTGATCGACCAGCGCGAAGAAGCGGGCGAGGTGCTGATCGACGGCGCCTATCACCTCGAAGTGTCTTCGCCCGGCATCGACCGGCCGCTGACCCGCGAAAAGGATTTCGCACAGTGGGCCGGGCACGAAGCCCGGATCGTGATGGTCAAGGGATACGTTGCCGACGCTGGGGCACAGCGCGTCTACAAGGGCGTACTCGGCGGGATCGACGACGGAATGGTCGCGATCGAGGATGCCAAGGCGGGCAGGGCGATCCTGCCCCGCGACCAGATTCATACGGCCAAGCTCGTCCTGACGGACGCGCTGATCGCCGCGACGAAACCGATCGACACCACGGGTGTCGAGGACATACTAGAAGACCAGGAAGAAAAGGCAGACAACTGATGGCCAGTGCCATTTCCGCCAATAAGGCTGAATTGCTCGCGATCGCGAACGCGGTCGCTTCGGAAAAGATGATCGACAAGGCGATCGTCATCGAAGCGATGGAAGAAGCGATCCAGAAGAGCGCGCGCAACCGCTACGGTGCGGAGAACGACATTCGCGCGAAGCTCGATCCGCAAACCGGCGACCTGACGCTGTGGCGCGTGGTCGAAGTGGTCGAGGAAGTCGACGACTACTTCAAGCAGGTCGATCTCAAGCAGGCCGAAAAGCTCCAGCCTGGCGCGGCAATCGGCGACTTCATCGTCGACCCGCTGCCCCCGGTCGATCTCGGCCGGATCGACGCGCAGTCGGCCAAGCAGGTGATCTTCCAGAAGGTCCGCGATGCCGAGCGCGAGCGCCAGTTCGAGGAATTCAAGGACCGCGCCGGCGAAATCATCACCGGCGTGATCAAGTCGGTCGAATTCGGCCATGTGATCGTCAATCTCGGCCGTGCCGAAGGCGTGATCCGCCGCGATCAGCAGATTCCGCGCGAAGCCGCGCGTGTCGGCGAACGCGTGCGCGCGCTCATCACCAAGGTGGAGCGCAACAATCGCGGCCCACAGATTTTCCTGAGCCGCGCCGCGCCCGATTTCATGCGCAAGCTGTTCGCGCAGGAAGTGCCCGAAATCTACGACGGCATCATCGAGATCAAGGCCGCCGCGCGCGATCCGGGCAGCCGCGCCAAGATCGGCGTCATCAGCCACGATTCCAGCATCGACCCGGTCGGTGCCTGCGTCGGCATGAAGGGCAGCCGCGTGCAGGCTGTCGTGCAGGAACTGCAGGGCGAAAAGATCGACATCATCCCGTGGTCGGAAGACACCGCGACCTTCGTCGTCAACGCGCTCCAGCCCGCGACCGTGGCCCGCGTGGTGCTTGACGAAGAAGAATCGCGCATCGAAGTTGTGGTCCCCGACGACCAGCTGTCGCTGGCGATCGGTCGCCGCGGCCAGAACGTGCGGCTCGCCAGCCAGCTGACCGGTCACCAGATCGATATAATGACCGAGGAAGAGGCGAGCGAGAAGCGGTCGAAGGAATTCGCAGAGCGCTCCAAGATGTTCGAGGAAGAACTCGACGTCGACGAAACGCTGTCGCAGCTGCTCGTGGCCGAGGGCTTCGCGATGCTCGAGGAAGTCGCCTACGTCCCGATGGACGAACTCGCGGCGATCGAGGGCTTCGACGAGGAACTCGCCGAGGAACTTCAGAGCCGCGCGATCGAGGCGCTCGAGCGACAGGAAGAGGCGCACCGCGTCACTCGCCGCGAACTCGGCGTCGAGGATGCGCTGGCCGAGATTCCGCATCTCAGCGAAGCGATGCTGGTCACGCTCGGCAAGGCGGGCATCAAGACGCTCGACGATCTGGCCGATCTCGCCACCGACGAGCTGATCGCCCGCAAGCGCGAAGCTCCGCGCCGTCGCAACACCGCCGATGGTCCGCCGATGCGCCGGCCGCAGCGCGAGCAGGACAAGGGCGGCGTGCTGGGTGATTACGGCTTGAGCGAAGAGCAGGGCAACGAAATCATCATGGCTGCCCGCGCGCACTGGTTCGACGACGACCCTGTTGATTCTGGGGAGGAAGCTCCGGCACCTGCCGAGACGACCGACACGCAGGAGGCCGCCGATGCGGACTCCACCCAATGAGCGCCTGACGCCCGACATCGCCGACACGCCCGAATCCCGGACTTCCGGGAGCGAACGGCGCTGCATTGTTTCGGGGCAAAGCTATCCGCGCGATGAACTCGTGCGGCTGGCGATCTCGCCCGATGGCGATGTGCTGCCGGATCCGGCGGCGAAGGCTCCGGGGCGCGGAGCGTGGATCGCACCGGACCGTGCCGCGCTTGAAAGCGCGCTTGCGAGTGGCCAATTCAGGGGCAAGCTGGCGCGCGCTTTCAAAGGCGCGCGGCTCTCGGTTCCGGACGATCTGGCCGACCGGGTGCAGCAGGCGCTGTCGCGTCACCTGGCCGATCGGCTCGGACTGGAACTGCGCGCCGGGCACCTGGTGCTGGGATCGAGCCGGATCGAGGAACAGGCGCGCAGCGGGCGCATCGCCTTGTTGCTGCACGCCAGCGACAGCAGCGAGGACGGGCGCAAGCGGCTCGACCAGGCATGGCGCGTGGGACAAGCGACCGAAGGGTCTGGCGATCGCGGGATCGTCTTGCCACTGGACCGCACCGCTCTGTCTGTGGCATTGGGCCGCGAGAATGTCGTCCATCTGGGCGTCTCGGGTCAATCGGGCGGTTTGCGCGCGGCTGACCGAGTGGGACAGGCAATTCAGCGCCTTGCAAGGTTTGTCGGGAGCCATCCCGGCGATTGTGTCCGGCCTGATACCGGGCAAGCTTCCGCTTTGGCGGATGGCGAGATAGTGAAATACGTGAAGGACTGACGAGCTAGAATGAGCGACGAAACCAACAAACGCACCCGTAAACCGCTGGGCCTGAAGAGGTCGGTCGATGCTGGCGAGGTCAAGCAGACCTTCAGCCACGGCCGCACCAACAAGGTCGCGGTCGAGGTCAAGCGCCGCCGCAAGCTCGTCAAGCCGGGCGAAACGCCGGCGCCGGAGGCCGCACCGGCACCCGCTCCCGCACCGGCGCCCGCGCCCGCCCCGGCCCCCGCGCCGGTGGCGAAGAAACCGGCTGCGCCCAAGGAAACGCCGCAGGAACGTGTCGCGCGTCTCCAGCGCGAGGCTGAGGAGGAGCGGCTCAAGCTGGCCGAGGAAGCGCGCAAGCGCGACGACAAGAAGGCCAAGGAAGAAGCGGCCGACGAGAAGAAGCGGCAGGAAGAGAACCGCAAGGCGGAAGACGAGGCCGAAAAGCAGCGCGCCGAGGACGAATCCAAAGTTGCCGAAGAACCCGTTGCCGAGCCGGAGATCGCTGCAGGCGAGGAAGCAAGCCCTGCGCCCGCCGCGCGCAAGTTCACGCCGGTTGCGCGTCCGGAACCCAAGCGTCCGGAAAAGAAGAAGAAAGACGACAAGCGGACCGAAAAGCCGTCCAGCGGCAAGGACAAGCGCCGTTCGGGCAAGCTCACAGTCACAAGGGCCCTTAACGAGGACGAAGGGCGCCGCGCCCGTTCGCTCGCCGCGCTCAAGCGTGCGCGCGAGAAGGAGCGCCGGATGCAGGGCGGCGGCTCGTCCAAGCCGCGCGAGAAACAGATCCGCGACGTCATCGTCCCCGAAGCCATCACCGTTGGCGAACTCGCCAAGCGGATGGGCGAGAAGGGCGCGGACCTGGTCAAGGAACTGTTCAACCTCGACATGATGGTCACCGTCAACCAGACGATCGACCAGGACACCGCCGAATTGCTGGTCGAACAGTTCGGTCACAATATCGAGAAAGTGTCCGAAGCCGATGTCGATATCGACACGTCCGAGGATCAGGACCCGGAAGAGACGCTGAAGCCGCGTCCGCCGGTGGTGACGATCATGGGCCATGTCGATCACGGCAAGACCAGCCTGCTCGATGCACTGCGCGGCACCGATGTGACCAAGGGCGAGGCCGGCGGCATCACCCAGCATATCGGCAGCTACCAGATCACCACCAAGGACAAGTCGAAGATCACCTTCCTCGACACGCCGGGCCACGCCGCCTTCTCCGAAATGCGCGCGCGCGGTGCGAACGTCACCGATATCGTGGTGCTGGTGGTCGCAGCGGATGACGGCATCATGCCGCAGACGATCGAGGCCATCAATCACACCAAGGCCGCGGGCGTCCCGATGATCGTTGCGATCAACAAGATGGACAAGCCCGAAGCCAATCCGGACAACATCCGCAACCGCCTGCTCGAACACGAAGTGATCGTCGAATCGATGTCGGGCGACGTGCAGGACGTGGAGATTTCGGCCAAGGAAAAGACCGGTCTCGACGAGCTGCTCGAAAAGATCTCGCTTCAGGCGGAACTGCTCGAACTGAAAGCCCGTCCGGACCGCGATGCCGAGGCGACCGTGATCGAAGCACAGCTCGACAAGGGGCGCGGCCCGGTTGCGACCGTGCTGATCACGCGCGGCACGCTGAAGCGTGGCGACACCTTTGTGGTCGGCACCGAAAGCGGCCGGGTGCGCGCGATCGTCAACGACCAGGGCAAGCAGATCAAGGAAGCCGGACCCTCGATGCCGGTCGAGGTCCTCGGCCTCGGCGGCGTTCCGTCGGCGGGCGACCAGCTCAGCGTGGTCGAGAACGAACAGCGCGCCCGTGAAGTCGCGCAATATCGTCAGGAAAAGGCGACCGAGAAGCGCACCGCGCTTGCTCCGACCAATTTCGACACGATGTTCAACAATCTCGCGTCGAATGTGATCGAATGGCCGGTCCTGGTGAAGGCGGATGTGCAGGGTTCGGTCGAAGCGATCGTCAACGCGCTGCACAACCTTTCGAACGACGACATCAAGGTCCGCGTGCTGCACGCAGGTGTCGGCGCGATCACCGAGAGCGACGTCACGCTGGCGGGTGCATCCAGTGCGCCGATCATCGGCTTCAACGTGCGTCCGAACGCGAAGGCGCGCGAGCTCGTCAAGCGCGACAATGTGCGGATGATGTATTACGACGTCATCTATCACCTCACCGAAGAGGTCGCGAAGGAGATGGCCGGCGAGCTTGGTCCGGAGCGGATCGAGACCGTCGTCGGCCGCGCGCAGGTCAAGGAAGTTTTCAAGTCCGGCAAGAAGGACAAGGCAGCCGGTCTGCTGGTCGAAGACGGCGTCATCCGCAAAGGCCTGTTCGCACGGCTTACCCGCGAGGACGTCATCGTTTCGGCGACCACCATCGCTTCGCTGCGGCGCTTCAAGGACGATGTGGACGAAGTCCGCTCGGGCCTCGAATGCGGCGTCGTGCTTGAGGACACGAACGACATCCAGCCGGGCGATCAGCTGGAGGTGTTCGAGGTCGAAGAACGCGAGCGGACGATCGAGGTTTCGTGATCCAGCTCCCCTCCCGCTTGCGGGAGGGGTTGGGGGTGGGCGCTATGAGCGAGAACGCCGATCAGGAAAACGAATTCAAGAAGCGAGACAAGGAAGCCGAGGGCTGCTTGTCTTGGCTGAGCGGATGTCTGCCCATTCCGCTTGCGCTCGTCGCAGGATTTCTCGTCTTACCTGATTGGTTTTCATTTTGACGAAGATCTACGAAGAGCAGCGCTCTCCCTCGGCTGCCCTGATGGGCAGCGAGTTCGTATCGTTCGATGCGGACAAGGGCGAGCTGACCACGCGCTTCACCCCGTCGCCCTCTTTCGCGTCTCCGCGCGGAGCGGTGCAGGGCGGGTTGATCGCGGGTTTCCTCGACGAGGTAATGGGCGGCGCATTGCTCGCCGTGACCGATCACGGTGAGGGCGAGATCCGCCTGCCGCTCAATCTCGACATGAACCTTACCTTCGTGGCGATGGTCCCGCTGGAACCGATCACCGCCAAGGGCCGCGTGGTCAAGCACGGCCAGCGCGTCGCGTTCCTAGAAGGCGAGCTTTACGACCAGTCGGGAAAGCTGCTTGCGCGCGCCACATCCACCGCGCTACCGACCCCGGTTCCGGGAGCGGATGAATGAGCAACGAGAATTTTCCCGCACTCGCGGTCGATTCCGTACTGGGTTCGCCGCATTCGGAGACGCTGGGGTCGGAATTCCTCGGCTTTGACCGCGAAACCGCGACCGCGACCATGCGCTTTACCGTCAAGAAGGAAATGACCACCTGGCGCGGCGGCGTGCAGGGCGGGCTGGTTGCGGGCTATCTCGATGATGTGATGGGATATGCCTATGTCGCGATGACCGATGGCGAACAGGCACCGCTAAACCTCGAAATCTCGATGCAATTGCTCGGCCTGTTGCCTTTGGGCGCGACGATCATCGGCAAGGGCAAGGTCATTCGCGGCGGAAGGCGGGTAATCTTCCTCGAAGGCGAATTGCTGAGCGAAGACGGGCAGGTGCTCGCCCGCGCAACCTCGACCGCGATCCCGACCATGCGCCCCTCTCCGACCGAAACGGGGATGGGCGGATGACGCGCCTGCTCGCGCTGCTTGGCAGCATCAATGTCGGCGGTAACCGGATCAAGATGGCGGAGTTGAAGACGACGCTTGAGGAATCGGGCTTCAGGGACGTCGTCACCGTCGCGGCCAGCGGCAATGTGATCCTGACCGACGACCGCGACCCGGCGATGCTTGAAATCCGGCTCGAAAGTCTGGTGCAGGACCGTTTCGGCTTCCAATCCTGCGCGATGGTCCGCACTGCCGACGAAGTGCGCGCCGCGATCGAGGAAAACCCGTTTCACGGCACCGGGCCGCAGCATGGCTCCGACAAGATGGTGCATTCGATCTTCCTCAGCCAGCAGCCCGACACAAGCGCGGTCGACTCGCTTATCGCAGAGCACGCGGACAAGGGCAGCGAGCGGCTGGCACTGGGTGACCGCGTGCTGTTTCTCGACTATGTTCACGGGGTGGGCGTGTCGGACCTGTCGAACAAGGTTCTCGAACGGCGGCTCAAGGTCAAAGGCACCGCGCGCAACATGAATTCGCTCAAGAACATCCTTGCGAAGATGGACTAGGCCCATGGCAAAACGTCAGGATTTTACCGCTGAACAGCACTCGGTCCGCGTCCTCAAGGTAGGCGAGCGGGTGCGGCATATCCTGTCCGAACTGCTCGCACGGCAGGAGGTGCACGACGAGACCGTCAGCGCGGCCAATATCGCGGTCACGGAGGTGCGCATGACCCCGGACCTGCGCAACGCCACCGCCTATGTGAAACCGCTGCTGGGCGCGGACGAGGACGATGTGGTCACGGCGCTGCGCCAGAACACCGCCTTCCTGCAGCGCGAGGTCGCCAGGCGGCTGAGCTTGAAATTCGCGCCCAGGCTCACGTTCCGCAAGGATGAGAGCTTTGCCGAGGCCGATCGGATAGAGGCGCTGCTGCGCGATCCCAAGGTGGCCAGAGATTTGGGCGACGATCCCGAAGGCGACGAAGCGTGAATGCCCGGCTGACATTGTGCCTGCTCGGCTGCCTCGCCCTGTGCGCACCGGTATCGCTCAAGGCCGAAGAAACCGCGATCGAGCCGGCCGCCAATCGCGCTATCGACTTCGTGCCGTTCGGATGGAAACTCTACGACAAGGTCGAAGGCGATCTGAATGGCGACGGTAGCGCGGATACCGCGCTCGTCATCCAGAAGAACGATCCGCAGCTGATGATCGAAAATCCCGACGGGCTGGGTTCCGAGCGTTACGACGCGAACCCGCGCATGCTCCTCGTCGCCATGAAAACGAACGACGGTCGTTACCGTCTGGTCGGTCGCAACGGCGCGATTATTCCCGATCATGACAGCCCGACCATCGAAGACCCCTACGAAGGCATGCGGATCGAGCAGGGTTCACTGCACCTCGCCATCGCCTTTTTCGCCAGTGCCGGCAGCTGGTCGATGTTCAACCGCCAGTTCCAGTTTCGCTGGAATGGGGAGGCGATGGCGCTGATCGGGTTCGAGGCGAACTACGTGCACCGCGGCAGTGGCGAGATGCGGCAGGCGAGCGTGAACTATCTGACGGGGCGACGGAAGGATGCAGCGGGCAGCATCGCGGACGACCAATCCGATTGGCACTGGAGCGACATCGCCCCGGACAACCGCCCGACCTTGGACTCGATCGGCAACGGCTTCGAATTCGAAGGCTAGCGCGGCCTAGCGCGGCAGCATCCGGGCGCGCAGGCGGATATCGACCTTGTTGCCGACGATCAGTTGGTAGCTCTTCATTCCGTACTTGCGGCGGTCGATCGTGGTCGTCCCGGTGAAGCTCACCGGTTTTCCGCGGGCGGTCGTCAGCGGGTCGGTATCGAAGGTCACATCGAGCACCTGCGGCTGGGTTACGCCGCGCGCGGTAAGCTCGCCCGAAACGGTTCCCCTGGTCGGGGACGTCAGTTTCAGCGACCGACCGACGAAGCGCACCTGCGGATACTTCTCGACCCAGAAGAACTTTTCGCCGCGCAAGCGCTCAAGCGTGACGCTATCGGGTGCCTTGATCGCGGTCGCATCGAACGTCACGTCGATCAGCGCCCGTTCGGGCTGGCCGGGCACGATCCGCACCGTCCCCTCCATCTTGGGAAACGTCGCAGTCTTGCTCGACAGGCCGAAGAACGGGACTTTGGCCGAGACGTTGCTGGCGCTCGCGTCGAGTGTGTAGGTCAACGGCGCGGTGCTGTTGGCAAGCAGCACCGCCGGCGCGACCAGCGCGACAATGGGTAACAGGAATTTGCGTTTCAGCAGCGGCATCGGTGCGGCTCCTCCACTCTGGGGTACGATTGAGCGCAGCGGATGGTGTCCGAAGAGTATGCCCGATTGCGACCAGGGGATCAATTGACGGGGCCAGGCGCTCCTGAACTGACCGCGGCCGTCGGCACTTCCATGAACACGCTTGCGCCCGGGCCGAGCGGCAGGTCGAGCACGACCCAGCCGATCGTCAGCGCCAGGCCGGCCACCATCAACCCGATCGAATAGGGCAGCATCGTCGCTGCCAGGCTGCCGAGCCCGAAATCCTTGTTCCAGCGCTGGCAGAAGATCAGGATCAGCGGGAAGTACACCATCAGTGGGGTAATGATGTTGGTCGCGCTGTCGCCCACGCGATAGGCGGCGGTCGCCATTTCCGGGGTGATACCCAGCAGCATCAGCATCGGCACCATCACCGGCGCAATCAATGCCCATTTGGCGCTGGCCGAACCGACGAACAGGTTGAGCAGCGCCGAAACCACAATGATCGAGGCCAGCAGCGCCCAGGCGGGCATATTGGTCGAGCCGAGAAAGTCGGCGCCGTGCACCGCGAGGATCAGCCCGAGGTTCGACCATGCGAACATCGCCACGAAATGCGCGGCGGCGAAGGCAAGGACGAGGTAATAGGCGAGATCCTCCATCGCGCCCGACATCATCTTCACCAGATCGCGGTGGTCGCCGATCGTGCCCGCGCCGCGACCATAGGCCCAGCCCGCGAGCAGAAACAGCAGGAAGAACCCGGCGACGAGACTGCGGTAGAACGGGGTCAACTGCGCTTCGGGACTCGCGCTTTCGTCGATCAGCGGGGTACCAGGGCCGAGCGTGAAGAACAGCCACAGACCGACCACGAACAGCACCGCGAGCCCGGCGTTGCGCAGGCCGCGTTTCTCTTCGGGGGTGAGCGCGCGGTCGGATTGCTCGTCATCGCTGGCGCGGCCCGCATTTGCCGAGTCCCAGGTGCCCAGTCGCGGCTCGATCATCCGGTCGGTGACGTACCAGATCACCGGCAGGAACACGAAGGTCATCGCCGCGATGAAATACCAGTTGCCCGCGATGTTGGCGGTGAAATCGCCGAACACGGTCTCCACGCTCGCTTCGGTGATCCCGAACAGCAGCGCGTCGAGCTGGCCGGGCAGCAGGTTGGCCGAGAAGCCGCCCGACACCCCGGCGAAGGTGGCCGCGATACCCGCGACCGGGTGGCGTCCGGCGGCGTGGAAGATGATCCCGGCAAGCGGTATCAGCACCACGTAGGCGGCGTCTGCAGCGAGATTCCCCATCATCCCGACCAGGACGACGATCGGAGTCAGCAGCCCTTTGGGCGCGTCGCGCACGCCCGCGCGCATCGCGGTGCCGAACAGCCCCGCCCGCTCGGCAACGCCCGCGCCGAGCATCACCACCAGCACGTAACCGAGCGGGTGGAAGTGGGTGAAGGTAGTGGGCATGTCGACCCACAGTTTCTGGATGTTCTCCGCGCTCAGCAGGCTGGTCGCGGTGATGACCACTGCGGTGCCGGTATCGGGATCGACTTCGGTGGGGTGCGCGGCGGAAACGCCGAACAGGCTGGAGACGACCGAGATCGCGATCAGGATGAAGATCAGCCAGAAGAACAGGAAGACCGGGTCGGGCAGCTTGTTGCCGCTCCGCTCGATCCAGCCCAGAAAGCCACCCAGATTGCCCTGATTGCCATCAGCCGAAGCTGCCGTTGCCATCGCTTGGTCCCCGCAAGTCTTGGAATTTCGAATTGGTGCGAATGGGCGCTAGCATCGCGATGTGCGCCTGTCTGCCCGCTTAATGGCGCCTGTGGACAGCGGCGGGGTGCCGGTCTTGGCAGTTTGCCCCCGCCGCGCTTAGTCAGCGGACATGGCCAAGCTCTACTTCTACTATGCCAGCATGAATGCGGGGAAATCGACCACCATGCTGCAGGCCGATTTCAATTACCGCGAACGCGGTATGGCGACGATGCTGTGGACTGCCGAGCTCGATACCCGCTCGTCAGGGATGGTGCGCAGCCGCATCGGGCTCGAGGCAGGGGCGCATCTCTATTCGCCCGATACCGACCTGTGGAACGAAGTGCAGGCCGCGCACAACTCACGACCGCTCGATTGCGTGCTGGTGGACGAGGCACAGTTTCTGACCAAGCCGCAGGTGTGGCAGCTCGCACGGCTCGCCGACGAAGCGGGCATTCCGGTCCTGTGCTACGGCATCCGCACCGATTTCCAGGGCGAGCTGTTTCCCGGATCTGCGGCCTTGCTCGGCATCGCGGACACGCTCGTCGAGCTGAAGGCAGTGTGCCATTGCGGGCGCAAGGCGAGCATGAACCTGCGGGTCGACGCGGAGGGCAAGCCGATCAAGCAGGGCGAACAGACCGAAATCGGCGGCAACGATCGCTATCTGGCGCTGTGCCGCAAGCATTTCAGCGAGGCGCTGGCTCGCTAGCCACCGCTATTTGCTCTCCCACGTGCTTATCCGGCAAAGATCGAGATTGTTGTCGCGCCCGGCTGCCATGTTGGCTGCGCTGGAATAGAAACTGAGCTCGAGCAACCGACCCGGCGTGTCCGGAGCAAGGATCTCGTCCTTGTCCGACAGCCGGAGTTCGACTGCAACGGGCTGACTTTCGGCACAGATTCCTGTCAGTGCGTCGTAATCCTGCTCCCATTGGAGCGTGGCGTGGCTGCCCTGAAATTGCATCTTCGCGGATCCGATAGAAGCGAAGGTGATCTTATCGTCCGCGATCGTCATCGCGCCAAATTCGGCCTCTGCCATTTCCGAGACCGGCGTCCATTCGCCCATGACTTTGGTGAGTTTCGCCTTGTCGACCAGCGGTCCCGTTTCCAGGACGAGCCCTTCGGCCTCTTCGACCGCGGCGGACTGTGTGTCGTTCGCCGTGTCCTTCGCCGGTTCAGCGGCAGGCTGACAGGCGGCCAGCCCGACGGCAGCCAGGCCCGATAACCAACCCCTCATGGCGCTCTCCTCCGGTTTTGCGTCTGGCTGGTGCGATGCGCCGACATGAACAGGTCGTAGATTTCGCGATTGCGCGAAGCGGAAAGCTGAGGGCGGTTGGATTGCCGCGCGGCCTCCTGCCAGTCGGGCCCGCCCCTCCGGTTGATCGCCCGGGTAAACTGCCGGAAGACGGTGTGAATGCGGTTGCCCAGATTGTAGGCCATGTCGATCATGGCGACCTGCGCGTCCTCGGGAAGGCATTCAACCCCGGATAATTGGCGCGCAGAATCGCTATCGCGTCGTTGAGAGACAGTTCGAGCAATCGTGTGCCTTCGGCGCGGGTGATCTCGAGCGTTCGGTACTGCGCATAGTGGCGGGCCGCATAGTTGATCCGCGTTCCCGCCGGGGACAGCCGCTGCATGGTGGTCCACTCCGCCGCCTTTTCCGCCACGGTCGCGGGGCGCTGCGGCCTCGCCGTCACCTTGATGAAATTGACCGAGGCGGTCGATGCGGCGGTCCGGAACATCTTGCCGAACCCCACGGTTACGTAGCTGACCGAGTCGAGATACATGTGCGGCACGAAGCTTTCGTGCTGGGCGATCATCCGGGCCGCACGCCGTTTGGCATTCTGCAACGACATATTCGAATTCTCCCGCCTTTGCTGTCGACCACTTACCAGATCGTGTGCGGCAGAAAAAGTCGCAATTTCAGATGCATGAAGCGGGGTATCGGATCAGACAGGGACGCTCCGACCGATCGCCGGGATGGAAGCCCACTGGCGCGCCAGCGTGGAGCCTCCTATCTGGTGCCCATGACCGATACGCTCGCCGTTGCGCTTGTCCTCATCCCATGCCTGATTATCGCGATCGTGTTTCACGAGGTCGCGCATGGCTACATGGCGAAGCTCCTTGGCGACGAGACCGCGAGCGAGCGCGGGCGGTTGACGCTCAATCCGATCAAGCACGTCGACCCGATCGGTACGCTGCTAGTGCCCGGAGCGTTGCTGCTATTCGGTGGGCCGGCGTTCGGCTGGGCAAAGCCGGTGCCGGTCAACAAATGGCGGCTCGACAATCCGCGCTACGGAATGATGGCGGTCGCGGCGGCGGGGCCGGGAAGCAACTTCGTGCTCGCGGCGATCGGCGCGGTCCTGTTCGGGCTCTTGACGCCGCTTACGGCCACGATGGCGCCGTCCGCGACCGGGATGCTGATGGTCGTCGGCCCCGACGGCAGCGTCCAGTATCTCGCCAGCGGGCTGTTCTATTTCATGCTGATCAACGTGTTTCTTGGCCTGTTCAACCTGCTGCCGATCCCGCCCTTCGACGGGTCGCATATCGTCGGCGGGCTGCTGCCGCGCAGCCTGCGTGCGCAGTGGGACAGGCTGCAGCAGGTCGGCATGTTCCTGCTGATCGCGGTGATTGCGGGCAGCTGGGCGTTCGGAACGGGGTGGATCGAAAGGATCGTGATGCCGCCGGTTTACTGGGCGATGGGATATTACCTCGCGCTCGCGCAGTTTGTCGGTGGCGGTTAGGGTTCGGCCCCGACCGCATCGATAAACCGGGACCGAGCGTGCCGGGCAGACAATTCTTTGAGCCACGTCTCGCGCCTTTCTGTCTCCACGCAAGCGACGATGCAGCCGCCAAAACCACCGCCCGTCAGCCGTGCGCCAAGCGCACCCAGCTTGAGAGAACTTTCGACCAGTGCGTCGATCTCGGGCAGCGACATCTCGAACAGGTCGCGCATCGAGGCATGGCTTGCATTCATCAGCGTTCCGAACGACGCCATGTCGCCAGCCCGCATCGCCGCAACCGCTTTCTGCACGCGCGCATGTTCGCTCAGGCAGTGAAGGGTTCGCCGTTTCGGGATATCGTCGAGCTCCGCCGCCTCGACCAGCGCGCGGTCGAGCAGGCACAGGTCCTCGGTCCCGAAATGGCGCTTGGCCGCGTCGCATTCGGCCTTGCGCGCGGCGTAGCGCCCATCGGTCAGCTTGCGTGTCAGGCCCGAATGCACGACGACCATCTCGTATCCGCGAGGGAACGCGACAAGTTCGCAGGACAGCGTCCGGGTATCGAGCGCCATCGCGGTACCGGGCGTCGCCAGTGCGACGGCCATCTGGTCCATGATCCCGCACGGCACTCCCATGTAGAGGTTTTCCACCCGGCGCGCGGCTACGGCCAGCTCGACATCGTCCGGCCCCGCGCCAGCGGCTTCGCGCGCGGCCTTGAGCACCGCGACGATGAGCGCCGCCGAGGAGGACAGGCCGGACCCTTGCGGAATGGTGGATTGCACCTCCAGCGTCGCCCCGCCGCGCAGCAGGCCGAGTGCGTTCGCCTCGCGTAGCGCGCCGACGCAGGGGTCGGCCCAGTCGCCGACCGCATCGTCGGCAAGGTCGCGGATTGCCGGCGCGTCGTAGCCATTCGATGCGACCGCCACCGCGCTGTCCGGGCGGGGAACGAGCGCGACTTCGAGCCCGACCGCCAGAGCCGCAGGCAGCACCATCCCGCCGTTGTAGTCGGTGTGCTCTCCGATCAGGTTGACGCGGCCCGGTGCGCGGGCAGTGAAGGCGTCAGTCATCGGCAAGGTCCCGCAACAGAGCAACCGCGCTCTCGGGCATCACGTCGACCGTGAACGTGCCCGTGTGCTGTTCGACCGAGGCGAGGTATTTGGTCCGGCCCGGCGCGCGCAGCAGCGGGTAGAATTGCACGGTGAAGTGATAGCCGGCCGATCCGGCATCTAGGTTCGGATTGGGTGCGGCGTGAAATGCCATCATGGTCGCGGCGGGCTGATCGAACAGCTTATCGTAGCGACGGGTGACTTCGCCCAGCCAGTAGGCCAGCCCGTCGAGCTCTGCGTCGGTGCAGTCCCACGGCCCTTCGCGCCGGGCGCGCGGCGCAATCCATACCTCGTAGGGGAAGCGTGCGAAGCGAGGCACGAACGCCGCCGTGCCGCCGACGTCGCCGAGACCGTATTCGGGAAGCGCGGCGTCGATCTCGCCTGCCAGATCGAATCCGCCTGCAAAGGCATCGATGGCGCGTTGCTGAACCTGCGGTATCCGCTCGAATCCGTAAATCTGCCCGTGCGGATGGTGCAATGTCACGCCGACAACGTCACCGCGATTTTCGAATGGAAGCACATAGTTGCAGCCCGAAGCGAACAGCATTTCATAGCGGTCGATAAGCGCCGCCAGCAGCACCTGCCGCCGATCCTGGCCGATCGTGTGGAGACTGCCGCTCGGTTCGGGACCGTAGACCACGACATCGCAGGCACCTTTGGCGGGTCCGATCTCCAGACCGGGTAGTCTCTCCGCCTTGCCGGCACCGGGATGGAACGCGGCAAATTTGTTTTCGAAGATCGCCAGCTCGAAATCCTCGAAGGGAATTTCGGTTTCGGGACCATTCGGGCGGGTCGGGGCGAGCGGATCGTCGGCCGCCGAAGGTTTGAACGTGCGGTTCTGCCGATGCGCCGCGTAAACGTTCCATTCGCCGCGCAGCGGATGGAACCGGATCTCTCCGCCCTGCGCGATTTCGTCATCGCTTTCTCGCTGTGACGGTAGATCATGCGGCTCGCGACCATAGAGATGCAGCATCCGCCCATCGGCCTTGCGATGATCGCGCCGATAGGTCGGGCATCCACCCAGCGAGCGTGAAAGTTCGATCATGCTGCAACTTTCTGCTGCGCGAACCATTCCCGCACCCGCGCCTGCGAGGCTCCGTCCAGATGCAGCCCCAGCTTGCTGCGCCGCCACAAGACGTCCTCGGCACTCTTCGCGAACTCCTGGTCGACTAGATATTCGAGCTCGAGTTCGTAGAGATCGCCGCCGAGATGCGGACCCAAGTCATTGAGACCTTGGGTGTCGACCAGCAGGATATGCACCCGCGTGCCGTAAGCGCGGCAAAGTCGTTCGATAGCACTCCCCGGAAGCCAATCGTATCTTTTGCGGACATCTTCGACGAAGTCATCGAAACGCTCGGGATCGATATCGCCTCCGGGCAGCGGTGCGGGTGCGGTCCATGCCTTGCCGGGCATTCCAAGCTTTTCAAGCGCATGCTCGGCAAGCTTGCGAAACGTTGTGATCTTGCCGCCGAAGATCGACAGCAGCGGCGGCTCATCGTCGCCGTCTCCTCGATCGAGTTCGAAAACGTAGTCGCGCGTCACGGTCGAGTCCGATGAAGACCGATCGTCGTAGAGAGGGCGCACCCCCGAATAACTCGACACGGCCTGTTCGGGAGTCACGTCCACGCGCAGATATTCGTTCGCGGCATCGCAGATGTAGCGCGCTTCCTCGGGCGAGATTTCGATCACGGAAGGATCGCCTTCGAACCGAACATCGGTGGTGCCGACGAGCGTGAATTCACGTTCGTAGGGGATCGCGAAGACAATCCGGTCGTCCTTGTTCTGGAAGATGTAGCAATGCTCACCTTCGAACAGGCGCGGGAAGATCAGGTGGCTGCCTTTGACGAGGCGGAGGTTTTCGTGGCTCTCGCGCGGGATTGCCCGCTCAAGCACGGTGTCGACCCAAGGCCCGGAGGCATTGACGACCATCCGGGCGCGCACCTCTTCCTCGCCGCTCTCGGTGCGCAAGGTGGCGGTCCAGACCTCTTCGCCACGCTTCAGGCCGGTGCATTCGGTCCGCGTGCGAATGTCGGCGCCATGCTCTTTCGCGTCGACGCAATTGAGCGCCACAAGTCGCGAGTCCTCGACCCAGCAATCGGAATATTCGAAGCCCTTGACGAGGCGATCTTCCAGAATGTCGGCATGCGGCGGTTCGCGCAGGTTCACGGATCGCGTCGGCGGCAACAGCTTTCGCCCGCCAAGATTATCGTACAGGAACAGCCCCAGCCGCAGCATCCATTTGGGCCGCAGCCCCTCGTCATGCGGCAACACGAAGCGCAAGGGCCAGATGATGTGCGGCGCGATCTTCAGCAACCGCTCGCGCTCGATCAGGCTTTCGCGCACCAGCCGGAATTCGTAATGTTCGAGATAGCGCAGGCCGCCATGCACGAGCTTGGTCGAGGCGCTTGACGTGTGCTGCGCGAGATCGTCTTTCTCGACCAATAGCACCGACAGCCCGCGTCCCGCCGCGTCGCGCGCGATCCCGGCACCGTTGATGCCGCCGCCGATCACCAGCAGGTCGTAAGGGTCTGTCATTCTTCGGCTTCTAGGTGATGGATCAGGCAGGTATCGGGATAGGTTTGCGGCAGTTGCAGCCCGTACTGCATCAGGGCCGATCCGGCAAAGCTGGCCGGTTCGCCGACGAGAAAGGTCGGCCAGACGCAGGCGACCTTGTAGCGTCGCTGTAGATCAAGCCCGACAAAGCGCAGGCGCGGCGGATGCGGCGAGGGGTGCTGGTCGATCACGGCGGTCTGGAACAGCGCTTCGCCGCGATCGCGCGAGACGACGCCAATCGCCGCAAGCTGCGCCGGCGTTTCGAGCCGGTGATAGTCTCCGCCATGGATCAGGGCGCGATGCCGCTTGTGCAGCGCAATCGCGGCCTTGAGGATACCCCGGTCCGACACGCTCTCGGTCGCCAGATCGAGCTCCATCCCCATATGACCGAACACCGCCGTTCCCGCGCGAAAATGCATGTCGAAGCGCCGCCCGGTGATGTGGCACCGTTTTGGTCCGACATGGTTGCCAAGCACCCGCAGCGGCAGGAAATAGGCGGCTCCCCGCATGATCGCATGGCGCTGGCGCGCGTCGTTGTTGTCGCTGGTCCAGATACGGTGGGTGCGCTGCAGGATGCCGTAGTCGGCCCGCGCTCCGCCGCTCGAACAGCTTTCGATTTCGAGTTCGGGGTGCGCTGCGCAGAGGCGGTCGATCAGCGCGTAGACCGCTCGGGTCTGCCGATGCACCGCCGGTCGCCCTCCAGCGTTCCCCGGATGCTGGATATCGCGGTTCATGTCCCACTTGATGTAGGCGATCGAAAGCTCGCGGACGAGGTGGTCGATCCGCTCGAACAGGTAGTCCGAGACTTCGGAGCGCGTCAGGTCGAGCGGGAGCTGATGGCGCGACGCGATCGGGTCCACCCTCTCCACCCCGAGCACCCAATCGGGATGCTCGCGGAAAAGATCGCTGTCGGGATTGACCATCTCGGGTTCGAACCACAGGCCGAATTCCATGCCGAGCGAGCGGACATGGTCGGCGAGGGGGCCAAGTCCGTCGGGATAGACATCCTCAGAGACAAACCAGTCGCCGAGCCCGGCGCGATCGCTGCGGCGCGCCCCGAACCAGCCATCGTCGAGCACGAAACGCTCTGCGCCGGTTTCGGCCGCCTGATCGGCGAGCGCAAAGAGCCGATCCGGCGAATGATCGAAATAGACCGCTTCCCAGGTGTTGAAATGCACCGGCCGCGGGACGGAACGACCGACCTGGTCCGCAACGAAGGCGTGGAGCCTGCGGGTGGCTTCACCATGGCCGTCTTCCGCCCAGCACGCATACAGCGTCGGCGTGGAGTAGCTTTCTCCGGGTTCCAGCCGCATCTCGCCGGGCAGCAGCAATTCGCCTGCCTGAAGGGCAAGCGTATCGTCGGGAAGCCGATCGATCCGGAGGCGATGATTGCCGCTCCAGCCGAGATGGAAAGCCGCCGCCGGGCCATGGGTCTCGCTGGTGGCCGAGGTGCCGCAATACAGGCCCGGAAAGCTCGTGTGGCTCGTGCGTCCGGAGCGGTTCTCGCGCAGGAAAGCGCCGCGGACAGGCTGCCATTCCTCGATCTGGAATTCGCCCGCCCATTTTCCGCCGAACGCCATGATGCGATCGAACCGGGGATCGAGCGGCAGGCACACTGCGCTCAGCCACTGCAGGTCGAGCGCGGTGTCGCCGGAATTCGCAAGCGAGGCGCTGAGCGACAGCACCCCGGTCGAAGCGTCGATGGCAAAGTCATGCCTGACCGTGACCCCGGCGTTGTCATCGCGGGTGACCACCGTCAGCGACGCGCTCGGTTCGATATATTCAACCAGTCGCAGATCCACCGCCCAACTGCAGCCATCGCGGTGCAGCAGCAGACCGGGCGGGCCGGGGTATCCGGTGCCCAGCGGATTGAGCAGGCTCGGCGCGACTGGAAGCTGCGGCCCGCCCGGTGCATGCTGGCGCTCGCTCAGCCCGGCGAAATCCTGCGCGGTCGCGCCCGGCAGCGTCGGTCCGGCATGCAGCAGGCGCGGGCGATCGCCCACTCCGCCGTGCACAAGCAGCTGCGTTCCACTGCCTTCGAGATTCGCCGTTGCGTTCACAGCCCGCGCCCTATCGGGGATTGTGCCGCTTGCCCATTGGTATGCGCGAAAAAGGCAGTTACTGCCGCACGCGAACAACGGCTCGGGGGAGAGCGCAGGAATGAATATCGTCCAGGTCGCGGTCTTTCTCGGATTGATGCTGGTTCTTGCCGTGCTGACGTGGCGAAAGGTCGCAGCCGCCCGTGCCGCCAGCCATGCCTCTGCCGATCGCGAAATCTTTCTTGCCGGCGGGGGGCTGAGCTGGTTCTTCGTCGCCGGCGCGATCACGCTTACCAACCTTTCGACCGATCAGCTGGTCGGCATGAACGGCAACCAGATGCTGCTGCTCGCCTGGTGGGAACTGGCCGGTTTCGTCGGGCTTCTGCTGCTCGCCTTCGTGTTCGTCCCGATCTATTATCGCAACAATTGCACGACGATCACGCAGCTGCTCGAGCAGCGCTACGACGGGGCGAGCATCCGGACCGTGATCTCCGCGCTGTTCCTGCTCGGCAACCTCCTGATCTATCTGCCCGCCGTCATCTATTCGGGTGCGCTGTTCATGCAGACCCTGTTCGGCGTCGATGCATCGGTGACGGCGATCGCCGCGCTGTTCGCGATCGTGGGGGCGGCCTATGCCATCCTTGGCGGACTGCGCGCTGTCGCGGTGCTCGATACCTATGCCGGGGTCGGCATCCTGGCGCTGGCACTGGTCGTCGTGTTTCTGGCGATGCAGGCGGTTGGCTGGGATATTTCGACCGATGTTCCGCGCGAGCGGCTGACGATGATCGGATCGCTCGACAGCCCGATCCCGTTCCACACGCTGTTCACGGGGATGCTGTTCATCCAGATATTCTATTGGTCCACCAATCAGAACATCACGCAAAAAGCGCTGGCCGCACCAAGCGTGAAGGAAGCGCAGAAAGGCGTGATCGCCGCGGCGATCATCCGGGTGCTGATTGTACCGCCGATCGTGGTGGTGCCCGGGATCGTCGCCTTCAAGCTGTTCGGCGACGTCGATGATCGTGCCTATGCGATGGTGGTCGGCGAGGTGCTGCCGGGCTGGACCAGCGGCATGTTCGCCGCAATGATCGCGGCGGCGGTGCTGACAACTTACGCGGCGGTGATGAATGCGACGATCACGCTCTGGTCGGTCGACTTCCATCGCCGGTTCATCAACCCTGATGTCGACGTCCGGCGGCTCAACCGCGTGGTCGGGATTGTCGCCATGATTGGCTCGATCGCGCTCGTCCCGCTCTATGCCGGGGCCGAGAGCATCATCAACCTGTTGCAGGAGCTCAACGGCTTGCTGTCGATGCCGATCCTTTCGGCTTTTATCGCCGCTTTGCTGTTCCGCAACATGGATGCGCGCGCCGCTGTCGCCGGGCTGTTGTGGGGCTTCTCGGTCTACGCGCTCCACACCTTCTATCTCTACGTTCCGGCGAATTTCGGAGGGGTAAGCTGGTATGCGACGATCGGCCTGCCGTGGGTCCATTACATCGACGTCATGGTGTTCGTGCTGTTCAGTTCGGTGCTGGTCGCGCTGCTGACGAACCTGGTGGTATTCGGCAACCGGGCGCGGCTGGCGATCGGCGGCGCTAGCCCACCGGATCCGGCTTCGATCTGAGGCTGGTCTCGGCGAACCGCGCCAGCGCGGCGCGGTGGCTGTCGGCATAGCGGTCTCCCACCATTTCGGCGTAGGTGGCGATATTGTCGAGCCCGCTTTCGAGACAGGCGAGAAAGCCGTTGGTGATGCGTGCCTGCTTGCCTTCGTCGGGCAAGGCCTCGGCGATCCGCGAGACGTAACCGCGGATGATATCGTCGCGGCAAGGGCGGGCGTTGCGGGCTGCGGCACCGGGCAGTTCGGTAATCGCATCGACCACTCCGAGCCGTTCTAGCAGGCCCGACCCCGGAAACACTGACCCAGCTGTGAAATCGTGCGCGATGACCGGGGCGCCGCTGCGCTTTTGCAAGCGCTCGAGATCGGCGAGATGATCGAAGGCGTAGTACCAGTAGGGCGTGCCTGAACCGGGCATCGGTGCCGCGATGTGCGCGAAGCCGCGCCGCATAATATCGTAGAACAGCTGGAAGGCGTCGGAATAAATGTGGTGCTGGAGCTGGGCAAACAGGCTTGCAAAGGCCGCGCCGGGTTCGCGCAGCACCACGTGCCATTCGATATGTCCGACCTCGGCCTGATTGGCGGCGTCGTCGATCGCATGCAGCGGGCGATCGTCGTACAGTGCGCCCTCGAGATCTTCCGACGACAGGATTACCGTGCCGCAACTGGCTGAGCGTGCGGCCTCGATCATCGCCACCAGCGGCTCCTCGTCGCCCTGCAGGATGCGCCACGCGGCGTCATGATGAGCCGGATAGGCTGCCTGCGGCTGATACCACACGCCGCGCGCTGCAAGCTGGGCATGGTGATCGTTCAGCACGTGTTGAAGGTAGGTTGATCCGGTCTTGTGCAACCCGGGATGGATAATCAGTTTCATGCTGGGCGGGTTACGCCGATATGGTAAATTCCCGGGTGCTCGCGGCATCGCGGAAAGCCCCTAGCCGGGCGTCTGGACGTGCGAAGCTGCTGCACCTACAGCGCGCGGCATGGTGAATGGCTGGCTGATCCTCGACAAACCGCGCGGGCTGGGCTCGACGCAGGCGGTTGCGGCGGTGAAGCGCAACCTGCGCGAAGGCGGCTATCCCAAGTGCAAGGTCGGCCATGGCGGGACGCTCGATCCGCTGGCGGAGGGCGTGCTGCCGATAGCCTTGGGCGAGGCGACAAAGCTGGCCGGGCGGATGCTCGATGCGTCGAAAATCTACGACTTCACGATCCAGTTCGGAGCGGAGACCGACACGCTCGATGCCGAGGGCGAGGTTGTGCAGCGCGTCGATCGCTACCCGCCAATAGCAGCGATCGCGGCGGTGCTGGAGCATTTCACCGGCGAGATCGAGCAGGTTCCTCCGGCCTATTCGGCGCTGAAGATCAACGGCAAGCGCGCCTATGACCGGGCGCGGGCAGGGGAGGAAGTGGAGATGAAGCGGCGGCGAGTGACGATCTATTCGCTCGCCCTCGCAGGGAAACGCGACAGAGATCCCGATCTGCGTTCAGCCTTCCAGACCACAGCCGGCCGCCCCGATCCCTACGATCCGTCAGCGCCGCTCGAACTCGCCGACAGCGTCACCCTGACAGCGCACGTGTCCAAGGGCACCTATATCCGCAGCCTGGCACGCGATATCGCCCGCGCCCTTGGAACCGTCGGCCATGTTACCTATCTACGTCGCATCAAGGCGGGGCCTTTCACCGAATCTCAGGCGATTTCGCTGGACAAACTCAACGAAATCGGTAGAGGCGCGCCACTTGAAGACCTACTCCTGCCGTTGGAGGCAGGGCTGGACGACATCCCGGCCCTTTCCCTCTCTCAGACTGACGCGCAGGCGGTCCGCCAAGGCCGGGTCCTGTCTGAACTGCCCCAACCATCCGGGCTCTATTGTGCGATGCTGGACGATGTCCCCGTCGCGCTGATGGAAGTGGTGGACGGGACGGCGAAGGTCGTCAGGGGTTTCAACCTTCCCGATGTCGCTGAGTAAGAGAGACAATACATGTCGGTAGATGCCGAAACCAAAACGAAGATCATCAAGGACAATGCCCAGGGCAATAACGACACGGGCAGTCCCGAAGTGCAGGTCGCGATCCTCACCGAGCGCATCCGCAACCTGACCGAACACTTCAAGGATCACCACAAGGACAACCATTCGCGCCGCGGCCTGCTGATGATGGTCAACAAGCGTCGCAACCTGCTCGCCTATCTCAAGAAGAAAGACGTCGAGCGGTACAACGCCCTGATCCAGAAGCTGGGTCTGCGTAAGTAAGAGTTTTGCGAAGGGCGGCTCCAACGGGCCGCCCTTCGTCTATCCCCTCCCGAGCAATTCGGCTGGGAGCGGACGAAAGGGGCGCGATTAGCCCCGCACCGGACCGGGACGGTACACCCGGAAAATGTAGGCCCCGCCGCGCAATAAGGCGCCGTGGGTTCGAAAAGGAAAATCAATGTTCGACACGAAAACCGTATCGCTGGAGTGGGGCGGAAAAACCCTCACTCTGGAAACCGGCCGTATTGCCCGTCAAGCCGACGGCGCCGTTCTGGCCACCTATGGCGAAACCGTGGTGCTGTGCGCCGTGACCGCCGCCCGGTCGGTGAAAGAGGGGCAGGACTTCTTCCCGCTCACCGTCCACTACCAGGAAAAATTCTCCGCAGCCGGCCGTATCCCGGGTGGCTTCTTCAAGCGCGAAGGCCGCGCCACGGAAAAGGAAACGCTCACCAGCCGTCTGATCGACCGCCCGGTGCGTCCGCTCTTCCCCGAGGGCTTCTACAACGAAATCAACGTTATCGCGCAGGTCCTCTCCTACGACGGCGAGACCGAGCCGGATGTGGTCGCGATGATCGCCGCGTCGGCCGCTCTGACGCTTTCGGGGGTTCCGTTCATGGGCCCGATCGGCGCCGCGCGCGTTGGCTACACCAATGACGGCGAATATGTCCTCAACCCCAGCATCAGCGATGCTCTGGGCGAAGACGGTCGCCTCGACCTGATCGTAGCCGCGACCAACGACGCGGTGATGATGGTCGAATCCGAGGCCAAGGAGCTGACCGAAGAGGAAATGCTCGGCGCGGTGATGTTCGCGCATGACGAGTGTAAGAAGGTCGTCGGTGCGATCATCGATCTGGCCGAACAGGCCGCCAAGGATCCGTGGGAGCTCGACCCGGTCGAAGACAAGTCGGCCAAGATGGACAAGCTCCGCGCTGCCATCGGCGCCGACCTCGAAGCGGCCTACAAGCTCACCAACAAGTCCGAACGCCAGAACGCGGTCAATGCGGCTCGCGAAAAGGCGCGCGAAGCCTTTGCCGATCTCGCAGAAAGCGATCCGGCGGAATATCTTGGCACGCTGAAGCTGGTGAAGAAGCTCGAAAGCGACATCGTTCGCGGTTCGATCATCAAGGACGGCACGCGCATCGACGGGCGCAAGCTCGATCAGGTGCGCCCGATCGAAGCGATCGTCGGCCTGCTGCCGCGCACGCATGGTTCGGCACTGTTCACCCGCGGTGAAACGCAGGCGATCTGCACCACCACGCTGGGCACGAAGGATTCCGAGCAGATGATCGACGGGCTGGAAGGCCTCTCGTACAACAACTTCATGCTGCACTATAACTTCCCGCCCTATTCGGTCGGCGAAGTGGGCCGTTTCGGCTTTACCGGTCGGCGTGAAATCGGCCACGGCAAGCTCGCCTATCGCGCGCTGCACCCCGTGATGCCCGATGCCGAGGAATTCCCGTACACGATCCGCGTTCTGTCCGACATCACCGAGTCCAACGGCTCGTCCTCGATGGCGACCGTCTGCGGCGGCGCGTTGTCGATGATGGACGCGGGCGTTCCCCTCAAGCGTCCGGTTTCGGGTATCGCCATGGGCCTGATCCTCGAAGGCGACGACTTTGCGGTCCTGTCCGACATCCTGGGTGACGAAGACCACCTCGGCGACATGGACTTCAAGGTTGCCGGTTCGGAAGAAGGCATCACCAGCCTTCAAATGGACATCAAGGTTGCCGGGATCACCAAGGAGATCATGGAAAAGGCGCTCGATCAGGCAAAGGCCGGCCGCGCGCATATCCTGGGTGAAATGGCCAAGGCGCTCACCGGGGCCCGCACCGAGGTCTCCAAGCACGCTCCGCGTATCGAGACGATGCAGATCGACAAGTCGAAGATCCGCGACGTCATCGGGACGGGCGGCAAGGTGATCCGCGAGATCGTGGCCGAAACCGGCGCCAAGGTGGACATCGACGACGAGGGCGTGATCAAGATCAGCTCCTCGAACGCCGACGAGATCGAAGCCGCACGGAAGTGGATCGAAGGCATCGTCGAGGAAGCCGAAGTCGGCAAGATCTACACCGGCAAGGTCGTCAACATCGTCGATTTCGGCGCGTTCGTGAACTTCATGGGCGGCAAGGACGGTCTCGTCCACGTCTCCGAAATGAAGAACGAGCGGGTCGAAAAGCCGACCGATGTCGTCAGCGAAGGCCAGGAAGTGAAGGTCAAGGTCCTCGAGATCGACCAGCGCGGCAAGGTCCGCCTGTCGATGCGGGTGGTCGACCAGGAAACCGGCGAAGAGCTCGAAGATACCCGCCCGCCGCGCGAACCGCGTGGTGACCGTGGTCCCCGCAGTGATCGCGGTGATCGCGGTGGCCGTGGCGGGGATCGCCGGGGCGGTCGCGGAGGTCGCGGTCCGCGTCGCGATGGCGGCGGCGATCGTGACGGCAATCGCGATGGAGGCAACGATGGCCCCGCCGCGATGCCCGACTTCCTGAAGGACTAGGTTCTTCCGGCACATCGAAAGAAAGAGGCCGCTCGGAGCAGTCCGGGCGGCCCTTTTCGTTACGGTGTTCAGAATGGCGGGAGCGCGACGGCCCCAGGCTCGCGATCAGGTCGCGACGCGGTGGCGATAGGTGACGTTCACCCGCTCCGACAGGATCAGGTAGGGCAACCAGATCGCGGCGCTGATCAGCACTTTGTCGATATTGCTGTCGAGCAGGGTGCCCAATGCGCCCGCGATCGTTGGCGAAAGGTCGAATTGTGCCATGGTGCGGGCGATCCCGAGCTGCAGCATCACGTCGATCATCCAGACATACAGCAGCATCTTGGGAAACAGCGGGATCGTGCGCAGCGCCATCGCGAAACACACCATGTAGAAGAAATTCATCATCACCGTATCCGCCGCCATCAGCCAGAACAGGGTGAGGCCCCAGTCCGGCGCCGCGCTGGTGAGCGGGGGGACCGCGAGCAGGAACTCGCCGGTCCGCATCACGACATTGAGCAGCATGCCGATGACCAGCGACGCCATGAAGCCGATCGGGCCGAAGCTATCGTGCCGCAACGCCTCGATCGGGCGCAATTTCGACCACTTGCCATAGGCGGAGAAGTGCACCGAGCTGGGCCGGAATCGCGCACGACCGGGAAACGCAGCGCGCGCGATCAGGAACCCGGCGATCGGCGAGATCGCGACCAGCAGATAGGGTATGGTAAGTTCGAGATAGTGCAGGAAGGTCTGCGGCGGAGTCGGCGAAAGCACGATGCGCACGATCGAAACCAGGCCGATCGCGCTCAGCCAGATCAGGGCGATCGTCACAAGCCGCTGATTAACCAGATCGATCGCCGCCTTGCTGCGTTCGAAGGCGGACGCCGCCGATTTTCGGGCCAGCGATCGGACCGGGACAAGTGCCTGTTCCATCCGCGAAAGCATACCACGGAACCGCGAGGAACCGCGAATCACCGCCAACACATCAAAGCCTGTTGTCAACGGCTTTCGCCTCGAATTTGGTTCGGGTTGTCGCATTTGTGCAAGTCGTAAACCCAATAAGTTAACAGCCATAGCGCGTAAGTTATTCCGAAGGCTGGTTAAAATTTTGTAAAAAAATTGTCATTGACGCAAGGCTAACAAAGCGTGACCCTTCTGATTGTTCCAGGGGGACGAGGCGCAAGTGCACGGCGCAAGCCGGCAAAACAAAAACTGGGGTTGCGCCTGTTCTGCAAATTGGCCCGCACGGAATGAGGTAACCGGAAATAGAAGCCGGAGCCTCTGGTTGAGCTGTTCGCGATCTGCGAACACGAACTGAGTGTGAGGATAATACGATGAAACTTCTCAAGAACTTCATGCGTGATGAATCGGGTGCTTCGGCGGCCGAATACGCACTGATTCTGGCCGTCGTCGGTGCCGGCATTGCCGGTGCTGCACTGCTGCTGGGTCAGGCGATCGACGCCGAAATCGACCAGGCCACCGGCCTCGTCCAGGGCGCGATTCCTTGAGTCTCGCTGGGCTCGCGGCGGTTCCGCCGCGAGCCCACACTCGTTGTGACACATTTTTCATTGGAGGGGCGCGATGAGGGGTAGAAACCTTCTCATTGTCGGCGCAGCCGTCTTTTTCGGGCTGATCGCGGTCTATCTCGCGAACGCCTATTTCAGCGGTTACGAAAGTCGGCAGGAACAGACCGCGCAGGATCAGCGGATGGTGCGCATCGTCGTCGCCAGCCAGGATATGGAATTCGGCGCGCCCCTGACTTCAACCAATACCCGGCTCGCCAACTGGCCGTCGGATTCGATCCCCGCCGGGGCCTTCACATCGATCGAGGATGCGACCCGCGGAGGGCGCGTGGCCTTGCGGCCTATCGTCGCCGGCGAGGCGGTTCTGGCCAATCGCGTGAGCGGTGAAGGCGGGCGGGCGACGCTCGCCTCGGTGCTGCCCGAAGAACTGCGCGCGGTCTCGATCCCGGTCAACGAAGTCGCCGGAGTCGGCGGTTTCGTGCGCGCCGGCGATGTGGTCGACGTGATGCTGACCCGGCAGATCCCGGGCGAAGGCGCGGGCACCACCGACAAGATGACCACCGTGGTGCTCGAAAACGTGCTTGTCCTGGCAGTCGACCAGACGGCCAACGAGAACGAGACCGAGCCGACCATCGGCAAGACCGCTACCCTTCAGACCGATCTCTACGGCTCGCAAAAGCTCGCTTTGGCGACCCAGATCGGCACGCTCAGCATGGCGCTGCGCAATGTCGAGAACCAGGTCGTCGGATCGACCCGTGCGGTGCTCCCGCGCGACCTCGGCGGCGAGGGAATCTACATCCCCGCCCGCCAGCGCTCGGCAGCGATTTCGCCGCAGCCGGTCGCCAGCGCGCCGCGCGAACGATCCACTTCCGCTTCGACGCCAGCTCCGGTTCGCTACCGCGGCCCCAGCATGACTGTCGTGCGCGGTGTCGAAAGCCAAGATTATCGGGTGAAACGCTATGGCGGTTACTGAGAAACTCCGCGCCCTGACGGGGGCCATCGCACTCGCTGCGTGCGCGACGCTGGCGACGCCGGCCGCGGCGCAGGACGGCGAAATGTCGATCCACGCCGGGGCCGTCGAAGTGCCGCTCAACAAGAGCCAGGTCGTCACGGCCGACCGCTCGATTTCGCGGGCGATGATCGGCAACGACGACATCGCCGACATCTTCCCCATTTCGGACCGTTCGGTTTACGTGCTGGGCAAGGCGATGGGCACCACCAGCCTGACGCTGTACGATCAGGCCAACCGGGTGATGGCGGTGATGGATATCGCCGTCGGTCCCGACGTGATCGGCCTGCGCGACCAGATGTCGACCCTGATGCCGAGCGAGCGGATCGACGCGCGCATTTCCAATGAATCGATCGTGCTCAGCGGTCTCGTCACCAATCCCGCGGCCGCAGACCGCGCGGTGCAACTCGCCCGCGCCTATGCCGGGGACAATGTGGTCAACCTGATGTCGCTCGGCAGCAGCCAGCAGGTCATGCTGGAAGTGCGCTTCGCCGAGGTTTCGCGCAGCGTCGGCAAGGATATCGGCGTCTCGTCGTTCTTCCGCTCCAACGGTCGCGCATTCGAAGGGTCGACCGGTGATGGCGCACAGCTGGTGCCCGATCCCGATACCGGGGCCGGCATTCTCCAGCTGGATTCAATCACCGGCACGTTCGGCATCTTCCGCCGCTTCTTCACCGATGTTGCTGGCCTCAATATCGAGACGGTGCTCGACGCGCTCGAGGATCGCGGCCTGTCGAAAACGCTGGCCGAACCGACGCTGATTGCGCTGTCGGGCGAGAAGGCGTCGTTCCTTGCCGGCGGGGAATTCCCGATCCCGGTGGTGCAGCAGAACTCGGGCCTCGGCGGAGGCAACGGCGGCGGAGCGATTTCCGGTGCGGTGACGGTCGAGTTCAAGCCGTTCGGCGTCAGCCTCGCCTTCACCCCGACCGTACTGTCCGACGACACGATCAACCTGCTGGTCGAACCCGAAGTGAGCTCGATCGATCCGACCGCGTCGATCCGGCTCAACGGGGTGAGCATCCCGGGTCTCCAGACGCGGCGGGCGAGCACCGTGCTCGAGCTGCGCGACGGGGAAAGCTTTGCCATCGCCGGGCTGCTCCAGCGCGATTTCGAAACCACGGTGCGGCAGGTGCCGATCCTCGGGTCGATCCCGATCATCGGATCGCTGTTCCGTTCGAGCCAGTTCCAGAAGGGCGAGACCGAGCTGCTGATCGTGGTCACGCCGCGGCTGGTGGCACCGATCAAGCCCAGCCAGGTGCGGCTGCCGACCGACCGGGTCAAGGATCCGGTGCAGGCGGACCTGTTCCTCAATGGCGTGGCCTATCGACCCGAAGAGCCGGCGTCGCCAAGCGCCTCCGCAGCGGCAGAAGCCGCAGCAGCCGACGCTGCAAGCGATCCTGAAAGCGAGAGCGATGACTATGAATTCTAGGCAAATTTTCGTGGGCGCTGCGCTGCTGGTCGGCCTTTCGGGGTGCGCGACGGCGGACAAGGAACTGCTCGGGTTTCAGGACCCGACCTGGGGCGACGCCAACCGCGCGACGATGGCGGCGCAGGTCATCAATCCGAACCCCGAATACGACACGCGAATTCCCGAAACGACCGCGACCAACGCGGTTCGTGCGATCGACCGTTACCGGGATGGCCAGGTGGAGCAACCGGACCGGGTCAGCACCACCGCAGCGACCACCGATGACGGCCCGCGGTAGAATGGAGCTAGACGTTTGTGAACCCAGGAATACCCTTCCGCTTCTGGCGCGATGAAAGCGGCGCAGTAGCCGCCACTTACGCGCTGTCCCTGTTCGGGCTGATCGCTGTGGCCGGGGTCGGGTTCGATTATGCGCGCTTGGCCGGAATGGATTCCGAATTGCAGAACGCGGCCGACCAGGCGGCGCTTGCTGCGGCTACTCAACTCGATGGCGAAACCGGAGCCTGCGCGCGCGCTTCGGCGGCGGCGGTGGGGCTGGTTGCCAATCAGACCCTGCTCGCGAGCGGCGCCAATGCGGTGACGGTGCCGAGCGAGCCTGCCTGCGATGCGACCGGCCAGATCCGGTTCTGGCAGAACAAGACCAAGACGTCCGCAGCGACCAACGACAGCAACGCCAATTACGTCGAAGTGTTCGTGAACGCGCGCACGGTCGATTTTGCGCTGCTGCCGATTACCGGGCTGGTCACCTCGGACACCGTTCAGGGTGCCGCGCTCGCCGGGCTGGGCTCGGCGATCTGCAAGCTGCCGCCGTTGATGCTGTGCAATCCGCGCGAATCGACCGACCCGAATTTCGATGTCGGGTTCTATATCGGCAAGGGCCTGAGGCTGGTGGCGAACGATGGCGGCGGGTTTGTCCCGGGAAATTTCGGCTACCTCGAAACCAGTGCCGGCAATGGGGCCAGCGCGACCGCCCAAACACTGGGGCGAACCGAAGTGCCTGGGGATTGTGTTGGGACCGACATGGTGACGACCAAGCCCGGGGTGCAGGTGAGTGTGCTAGATGCGCTGAATACCCGCCACGACATTTACGAGAATGGCATAAACAACGCATGCCCCAGCGGTGCGTCAAGCTGCCCACCATCGGCCAATTCGCGCAAGGACCTCTTGAAAAAGGTCGGCAATCAATGCGGCACTAATGGCAATAACGGTTGGCAAGTCGGACCCAATCCATACCGTCCCGCATCGCCCGTCAATCCGCTAACCAATGCCCAGGCCAGCGCGCTCGACCCGATGGGCTATCCTCGCGACATGTGCCATGCGGTGAGCAATACTGGCTCGTGTGTTGGCGGTCAGGTTGGCGATGGCGTGTGGGATCGCAACGCCTACTTTATCAGCAATTCAGCGGTCTATCCCGGCGGTGTGCCTCCGACAGCGCTTGCCGGGACGCCTACCCGGTATCAGGTTTATCGATATGAGGCGGCAAATTCGTCGCTGCTCGCCACACAGAATGTCGGCAATCTACGAGCCTATGGCGCACCCGTTTGCGGCGCTCCCGGAGTACCGGTGGGATCGAGCAATCCTGATCGCCGGGTATTGAGCGTGGCAGTGCTCAATTGCGGCGGGCAATCGGGCAAGTTCAGCAAGGTACCGGTCGAGTTCATCGATGTGTTCTTGGTCGAACCCTCGCTCAATCGCGGCAACGGACCCAACAAGGTTACCGAAAAAAGCGACGTCTATGTCGAGGTGATCGGCCCGACCACGCTCGGCGGCGGCTCGACAGCGGGACAGGACATCCGCAAGGATGTTCCCTACCTGATCGAATGATCCGGCTCGGCACCCGGTTCGGCAAAGACCAGCGCGGCTCGGCAGCGGCCGAAATCGCGCTGATCCTGCCGATGATGCTGGTGGTGCTGTTCTCGACCTTCGAGGCGGGTCATTATTTCTATACCGAGCACAAGATCATCAAGGCGGTGCGGCAGGGCGCGCGCTATGCCGGGCGGCTGCCGTTCGATACCTACACCTGCCCGTCCACGGTCAACGGCGCTGCAGTCAGCCAGATCAAGACTGTGACCCGCACCGGCAGCGTCGGCGGCACCGATCCGTTGATCAAGGACTGGACCGATGGCGACATCACCGTGTCGGTCCTGTGCAATTCATCGACCACGACCGGAGTGTTCCGCAGCAAGACAGGCGGTGCGCCGGTGGTGACGGTATCGGCCACGGCGAGTTACCCTTCGTTGTTCGACTTCCTGCTCGCGCAGGGCGAGTCGGTTCAGGTCTTCGCATCGGCGCAAGCAACGGTGAACGGCATATGACGAAACGTTGCACATTGAAGGAATTCGGACGCGATATCCGCGGTTCGAGCGCAGCCGAGTTCGTGCTCGTGCTGCCGCTGCTGCTGCTGTTCATCATGGGCACGATCGATGTCGGGCTCTACAGCTGGACCATCAACCGGGCGGAAAAGGCGACCCAGACCGGCGCGCGCTGGGCGGTGGCAACCCAGATGTTGCCGGGCGGCACGTCTCCGAACGGCCTCGCCAATTACAGTTTTGCCGTGTCCGGCGGCATCCCGCAGGGCACCGTGGTTCCTGCCAGTGCCTTTCCCGGGGTCAGCTGCACCTCGACCGGATGCACCTGCAACGGATCGTGCGGGTTTGCGACGACGATGGATCAGCCCGCGTTCGATGCGCTGGTCGGCCGGATGCAGCAGATCAGCGCCAATATCCAGCCGGGAAACGTCTCGGTCGATTACGAGTATTCCGGGCTGGGATTTTCCGGCGACCCCAACGGGCCGGACGTGGCACCGATCGTCACGGTCGAACTCGACGACATGACTTACCAGCCGATCACTTTCGCATTCTTCGGCGGAACGCTCGACCTGCCAACGATCCGCTACTCGCTGACCGCAGAGGACAGCGAGGGAAGCTTTGCCAATTGAGGTTTTCACCCAGTGACGAGGATTGACGATATCTATGACACATCGATGAGCCGGGCAGTGCAGCTACCCGGTAGGGTGGTGGTATTGGCCCGACCCGAAACCATTGCCGGATTGAGTGAACTGGGCGAGACGATCGCGCTGATCGAAACCGGTCTCGACCAATTGCCATCGCGGGAGGCGATCGCCGCCGCAGACGTGATCGTGGTCGAGGTCGATCCGGTCCGCAAGAGCTCGATCGATCGCATCGGCACGATCGCCGCATCCACGTCCGGCACCCCGATCATTGCCGGGGTAGAGGCGCTCGACATCCGCACCACCCGCGCACTCCTGAAACACGGCGTCACCGACGTGCTCCAGATCCCGTTCTCGATCGAGGACCTGCTCGGAGCGCTTGCCGACGTCGACTCCGGCCCGGCGACCAAGGCCCCGAAAGAGGTTGCTCTTGCCCCGGTCGTCGCCTGTATCGGCTGTTCGGGCGGCGTCGGAACGACCACCGTCGCGACCCACCTTGCGGGCGCCTGGGTGCATGACGGGATTGCGGTCAACGTGATCGATCTCGACCTGCAGCACGGGGATGTGGGCAGCATTCTCGGCCTGCGCCCCGGTCTGACCTTGCAGGACCTCGTCGATGCCGACCAGCGGCTCGATGCCGAGCTCTACAATTCGGTACTTGCGCGACGCGAGGGCATGCCCGGCGTGGTTGCATCGCCAATCGACATCCTGCCAATCGAAGAGCTCGAATTCGACCAGTTGCAGCCGATTCTCGCCGCCGCCCGTCGCAACTGCGAGATGGTGGTGATCGACATGCCCGTGTCGCTGACCAACTGGGGCCTGTCGACGCTGTTCGCTTCGCAATACATCGTGCTGGTCGGCAGCCTGACGGTGCATTCGCTGCGCAAGATGAAGCGGCGGCTCGATTTCCTCGTATCGATGGGCATCGATCGCAACGCGATCAAGATCGTCCTCAACCGGGTGCAAACCGGATTGTTCAGGCCGATCAAGACCAGCGAGGCCGAAGAGGTGCTGCGCCATTCGGTGTTTGCAACGATCCCGGACGAGAATTCCGACCTGCAGGACGCGCAGGACCAGGGCGAACTGGTCTGGTCGCTGAGCAAGCGCGGCAAGTTTGCCCGCGCAATCGAGCAGTTTGCCGACGACCTGCTGGCAGCGATGGACGATGGAGCCGAGTGATGTGGAAGGTCTTGCGACAAGCCGATGACGAACAACCGCCTGAAACGGTGGTCGAAGAGGTGAAGGCCGCGGCCGACGAGCCGGCTGTCTCGCTCCACCCGACCCTGAGCAAGCGCGAGGAACGGTTGCTCGAGATCAAGATGGCAATCCACCAGGGCTTGCTCGACAAGATCAACCTGTCGCTGCTCGACAAGCTTCCGCCCGACCAGGTGAAGTCCGAAATCAGCGCGCTGGTGCCCGAATTGCTGGCGGTGTTCGATCACCCGCTCAACCGCGAGGAACGCGCGGTTCTGGTGCAGGACGTCATGGACGAACTGCTTGGCCTCGGACCGATCGAGCCGCTGCTCAAGGACGAGACCATCACCGATATCCTCGTCAACGGCTGCGATATCGTGTTCATCGAGCGTGGCGGGGTGCTGGAGCGGGTCAAGACCCGGTTCCAGAATGAGAAGCACCTGATGCGGATCATCCAGAAGATCGTCAGCGCGGTCGGTCGCCGGATCGACGAATCCTCGCCCTTCGTCGATGCACGTCTTTCCGATGGATCGCGCGTCAACGCGATCGTCGCCCCGCTGGCGCTCGACGGATCGCTGCTGTCGATCCGCAAGTTCGCCAAGATTCCGATCGACATGCAGAAGCTGATCGACCTCGGCAGTGTCCCCTCGGCGATGTCGCAGGTTCTCGAGGCGGTCGTCAAATCGCGCCGCAACGTTCTGATTTCGGGCGGTACGGGCTCGGGCAAGACGACGATGCTCAATGCCATGTCCTCGTTCATCGACGAGCGCGAGCGCATCGTCACGATCGAGGATTCGGCCGAGCTTCAATTGCAGCAGATCCATGTCGCGCGGCTGGAGACGCGCCCACCCAATATCGAGGGACGCGGCGAGGTCAGCCAGCGCGATCTCGTCAAGAACGCGCTGCGCATGAGGCCTGACCGGATCATCGTCGGGGAGGTCCGCGCCGGTGAAGCCTTCGACATGCTGCAGGCGATGAACACCGGCCATGACGGTTCGATGACCACGGTTCACGCCAACTCGCCGCGCGATGCGCTGTCGCGTGTCGAACAGATGATCGGGATGAGCGGGATCGACATCACCTCGAAATCGAGCCGCGCGCAGATCGCATCGGCGATCCATATCGTGCTGCAGGTCGCGCGACTTTCCGACGGGCGACGGCGGGTGAAGAGCCTGTCGGAGATCACCGGGATGGAAGGCGAGACCATCACGATGCAGGAGATATTCCGCTTCAGGAATACCGGGGTCGGCGAGGACGGACAGATTCTCGGACATTTCGAAGCGACCGGGATCCGTCCGAAATTTCTCTCCGTCGCCGCCGAATACGGCATCGACCTGCCGTCCGCGCTGTTCCGCCCCGATACGAGGATCGACTGACCCATGGGTGCCGAGATCGTCCGGCTGTTCATCTTCCTCGCGGTGTTTGCCGCGGTGTTCCTGCTCGCCAGCGCCTTTTTCGACGAAATGTCGCGGCGCAGGACGCAGTCGAGAGCGGTCAACAAGCGGCTCGAGATGATCGGCAGAGGCGTCGATCGTGAGGAAATGATCGGCGAACTCGTGAAGCGGCGCCCGAGCGATCTTGCGTTCCTGCCCGACTTCGTCCGCACCCCGATGCTGTCGTTCCAGCGGCTCACGTTCGCTTCGGGCGTGCCGCTCAGCTTTCAGTCGGTGGTGCTGTATCTCGCGCTTTTCACGGTCGGTGTGTTTTTCGCAGCGCTGCTGATCGCGATGGTTACAGGGGTGACGATCGGGTTTGGAACCTTGCAGATCGTGCTCCTGTTCGCGCTTGCGATCGGCCTGCTGGTGCCGATCATGATCCTGCAGCGGATGGCGCAGTCGCGGCGCAGGAAGATGGAACAGCAGTTTCCGGTCGCGCTCGACATCTTCGTGCGGGCGCTGCGCACCGGGCATCCGGTCGCTTCGGGGATCGAACTTCTCACCAACGAGATGGAAGACCCGATCGGAAGCGAATTCGGCCTCGTTTCGGACGAGGTTGCCTATGGCTCGGACCTCATCGACGCGCTGCAGGCGATGGCCGAACGCTGGAACCTGGAAGATATCCGGATGTTCGTGGTCTCGCTCTCTCTGCAGAACCAGACGGGCGGAAACCTGGCGGAAATCCTGGAAAACCTGTCGAAGGTGATCCGCGATCGTGCGCAGATGTACATGAAGGTGCGCGCGCTGAGTTCGGAAGGCCGCATGACCGCCTGGATGCTGACCGTCCTGCCGGTGTTCGCGTTCGTTTCGACATTCATCCTGGCACCATCGTTCTATCTCAACGTGGCCGACGATCCGGTCTTCATAACCGGATCGATCGTGCTGCTGGTGCTGTACGTCACCGGCGTCCTGATCCTGCGGCGAATGGTCGATCTGAAGGTCTGACATGATTGATTTTATCGTTTCCAACTGGGTCATGCGCGCGAGCATTCTCGTGCTGGTCTTCGCGATCGTCGCGTTCGGCGGCCTGTTCCTGGCGAATTTCATCGCCGGCCGGGTTGCGACTGCACGCGGCCTGCGCGCAATCGGCGAGACCGAGGCAGCGTTGACGCATGAGGGGCTGGCCCGGGATCGCAGGCGCACCGCCTGGACACGGGTGATCGAGCGGATCGAATCGAGCGGCCTCAGCCTCGACGACACACGCGGTTCCGAGATCGAGAAGCTCCTGAAATCGGCGGGCTACACTTCGCCAGCTGCACCGCGGGTCTACACTCTGGTCCGGCTGGTGCTGATCTTCGCGCTGCCTGCGGCGTTCGTGGTGCTGAGCCTTCTCGCCGGCCGGCAGCTCTCGGTCTTTCAGCTCTACCTCGTTTGCGCGATCCTCGGCCTGCTGGGGCTTTACCTGCCGAATGTCTGGGTGCGCCTGCTGGCTTCGGGCCGCCGTACCAAGATCATCAACGGATTTCCCGACAGCCTCGATCTCATGCTGGTCTGTGTCGAGGCCGGCCTCGGGCTGGAGGCGTCGCTCGACCGGGTCAGCCGCGAGGTAGCGACCACGCACCCGCTGATCGCCGGCCTGTTTTCCGAAACGGTGTTGTTGATGCGCGCAGGTGCGTCGCGCGACGATGCGCTGCGCAAGCTGGCCGACAGCGCGGGCGTCGATGAAATCCGTTCGTTCACGACTTTGCTGATCCAGTCGGACAAGCTGGGGACCAGTATCGCCACCACATTGCGGGTCTACGCCTCCGAAATGCGCGAAGCGCGGCGGCTGCGTGCCGAGGAGCGGGCGCATCGGCTGCCGGTCCTCATTTCGATCCCGCTGGTCGTATTCATGTTGCCGACGATGATCGGCGTTTTGGCTTTGCCTGCGGTCGTGCTGACGATCCGGGAAGTCTTCCCGTCCATGGCGGGGTGAGAGAGGTGTGTCATGAAGATCGCTAAACTCCTGATATGCAGCGCAGCTCTGGTCGGCCTGAGCGGCTGCCAGAGCTTCCTTGCGGAACTCGGCTTCAAGTCGAAGAGTGCGAGCGAGGAAGCCCAATTCGCAACGGGCGATTCCGAGCGGCTCGAATTGGGTCGCGAAGCGCTGCGCGCGGGTGCGCCCGGCAATGCGATCTACCATTTCGAGCGCGCCGTGCTCGATCCCAAGGTCGCGCCCGAAGCCTATAACGGGTTGGGCATCGCCTATGTCCAGCTGGGCCGCGAAGACCTCGCCGAGCGCTTCTTCAACGTCGCGGTAATGCTGCGTCCGAGCGACACCCGCTTCGCGCGCAATCTCAACCGCCTTTACCAGTCGCAGATCGGCCAATCCGCCACCGCCGTCGCCAGCAGGGAGGCCGAGGCCGACCGGGCGCTTGCCGAAGCAGCGAGCGCCGCAGTCGCCGAAGGGCTGATCGAGCCCGATGCACGGGATTTCGAACGTCGTGGTGCGATCGTGCTCGACAATCGCCGCCCGCGCATCCAGCGCAGTTCCACCGGCGAGATTGCCGTTGCGACCGTGCGCGAACAGGGCGCGAGCGCGCCGCAGATCGAAGTGGCCTCGCGCCGCGTCAAACCGGTCGAACCGGAACCGGAAGCGCCGGAGGAAGAAAGCGAAGACACCGCCGCCAGGATTTCGCAGGCGACGCGGCAATCGGCCTCCTTGACCGAGTTTCCGACCATCGCCTGTGCGACCGGAGAGCCCGCGCCGTCGCGGGACGGCGGCCGGTATCCGATCCGGGTCGGTCTCAACGGACGGTGATGGCCGGACACGACCAGGCATGATGACCGACCTTAGCTCGCCTGCGCGATCGTGAACGCGATCATCGCCGGGGTGCTGTGCGGCCTGCTGGTGCTCGCTGCATGGCTCGATGGCCGATACCGGCTGCTGCCCAACTGGCTTGCCGTACTGATCCTGTGCTGCGGCGTCGCGACAATCTTCACCGGTTCCCATGCGGCGCCGTGGTGGTCGCATCCCGGACATGCAGGCATTGCGCTGGTGATCGGATTTGCGCTGTTCGCGCGCGGCTGGCTCGGCGGGGGGGACGCCAAGACCTATGCCGCATTGGCATTGAGCTTCCCGATGTCGCAGGCGTTCGGCCTGCTGGCTGCCACATCGATTGCCATGCTGGCAATCGGAACCGTCTGGATCGCGGTGTCACGCATCCGGCGGCGCCGCGCCGCAGCGTCCGGACCGACCGAAGCTGTTGGCGCACGCGGAGACTTTGCCAAGATACCGCTCGGTGTCGCGATCGCGGCAGGCGGCATCGCGATGGTGGTACTCCGGCACACATAGCGCTTGGCGATCAATTGGGTCGCAGGTTCACCCGATCGAGCGTCGGATCGTATCGCAAGTCGATTCCCATCTGCCGCAGCCGCTGGAACGATACCGGCCCGCGTTCCGGCAAGCTGGCCAGCTGCGATGAAACCCGTGGCTGCCCCGTCAGCAGCGATTTGAGCTGGCGCGCTTCGACATAGAGTTGAGCGTCGTCGTCGACGTTGATCGGGATCGATCCGATCGAGGTATTGCCGACAAACACTGGCTTGCGGACAGCGATCGTTCCGCTGGCAGAACGCGACACCGCAGCCGATGATCCCGACTGCCCGTCGAGCGAGAAATCGGACGGGAGGATTTCGTATCCACCGATGACTTCGGCACGCGGCGATTGCGGGACGGACTGTGCCCCGGCCTGCTGCTGGCTATCGGCTGGTTCCGTGATCGCTTCGCCCGCAACGGGCGCGGTCTCCGAAGCCGTCTCGATCGCGCCGCTGACCACATCCTGCGAGGTCGGCCTGTCGATACCCACTACCAGCGTTTGGGCCGCTCTGGGTGCCCCCTCCGCCGAAACGGAACCGGTTGAAGAGCCGGCGAGTGCGCGCACATGAGGATACAGGGTTGCCGCCTGCAGCGCACCCAGGATGCCAATCGTGTAGGCGAACAGTGCCCGTCGTCGCAGACTGTTTCCGGACGCTCCGCGCAGCAAGCGCACGGGGTTGGCAAATTCGGGCATCGTCCCTCCGCACCGACTGCGGGGAACCTAGCATTTCCGTTGCCAACGAGCCAGTTCCAGATTGCTGCACGGGGAAGGGCGCGCAAGGCATCAGCGGGTAGGGCGGATCGCGCCTAGAAGTCGTAGATCAGCGTCACCCGGCTCAGCGTATCGGTTTTGACGGCCCCGAGCGGAGGGTCGGTGTCATGTTCGACAGTGTAGGATAGCCGCACCGAGAAATTGCCGGCGATCGCCGCCTGCAATCCCGTATCGGAAATGTAGGTGCTGGACCCGCCTTGGATGAAAGCGCTGGCGTCTTCGGTGAACACGAGATTTTCGGCGATCTGCCAGTCGAAATCGGCCGCGGCGAGCGCAGCGATGCGGCTGGTGCTTCCGCCCCCAACCAGCTCGGTGCGCCGCCATGCAGGGCCCGCCTTGACCGACAACGCCATGCTGTCGTTGTCGATCACGTCATAGCCGAGACCTCCGGAGGTCGAATAGCGCGCTGAAAAGCCCTGAAAGCGGTCGCGCTCATACTGACCTAAGGCATAGGCGAACAGTCGATCGGTGATCTTCCAATTGGGTTCGTAGGCGGCGAGGAACTGCTCGCGCGTCACCACGCCTGCGGTCTCCTGGTAATCGACCCGCGCGCGAAACTTGTGGCGCCAGTCGATTCCTTCACGGGTCAGCTTGAGACCTGCGGTAACACCGGCATTGTCCGAATTGCCGGTCGAACGGAACGCGCCCAGCTCCCCCTTGCCGGTCCAGTTTTCGAACAGGCCCGCATCGCGGATCGCCGCCGCTTCCGCTGCAGCCGCGTCAGCCGCGACGGCGGCAAGGTCAGCCTCGTAGTCCGACAGAATCGTGTCGAGCTCCGCGCCATCATCGGGATTGGTCTGCCGCGCCAGGTCGATCACCGTGCGCACGGCCTCCTCGTCGCCGCGCTCGATCGCGGCATCGATCATCGCGCGAACCGGACCGGGCAATTCGGCATTGGCAGGCGTGGCAAGAAACAGCGCGCTCGTCGCAACACTGGCGGCCAGAATGGTGTTTTTCATGAATGTCTCAGCGTTCGAAATGGGGAAGAGGTCCCACAAATTTTGCTCGAATGCGATCTGAGGCCTTCCGCGGCCAGCGGCGCAACCGCCTTGCAAGACGCGCCACGATCGCTGCCGACAGGCCCGGTTGAGCCAAGAAGGACACCGGAGCTCTCGCTGCCGCAGTTGTGCACGGCGCAACCGGACAGAGCGGCTGCGGCTGGTGCGCCTTACCGCACCCGTGGCCCGCCGAACGGCAGCGGCGGAGGGGGACGTCGCGCGCCGCGCGGCAGCTGCGCCTGATAGGCCCGTCCGCAATGCTCGACGCAATAGGGGAAGCCCGGGTTCACATCCTGTCCGCAAAAGTGGAAATCGGGTTCGCCCGGGTGGCCCATCGGCCAGCGGCAGACCTTGTCCGACAGATCGAGAAGACTGGTCTTGTCGGCGATCGCGGGGCTGGGCTTGGCGGGCACCAGGCGGCGAGGCGGGGCAGGCGGGATCGGCGGCTGCTGATCGCCCGGCCCCTGGCGCAGAAATCCACCCGGGCCGACCGAGACGATCTTGGGCAGTTCGGGTGTCGGATTGGGGATCGGCTGCGAAGGCGAAGACGAAGCCGCCCCCGACTTTGCGCCCGACACGCTTTCGGCCGGCCTGGAAGACGGCTTTGCCGCAGGCTTGGCGGTCTTGGCCGCCGGTTTTCTCGCCGCCGGTTTGGGCGCCGCCTTCTTGGCTGCCTTCTTCTTCTCGTTGGCCTTCACCGGCGAGGGGCGCGATTTGAGCCCCAGCCGGTGCGCCTTGCCGATCACCGCGTTGCGACTCACGCCGCCCAGTTCCTCGGCGATCTGGCTCGCTGTCGAACCGCCTTCCCACATTTTCTTGAGGGTCGCGATCCGCTCGTCAGTCCAACTCATAGATACGTGCTTTCCATTCCTGTTCGTCGTCGAGCGCACGCCTTGTCAGCACTCGGTCGAGACCGTAGGCGCTGATGCCATGACCGATCTACCTCACGCGGACCCTGCGACGGACGCTGCTTCCTTGGAGAAACCTGCCGGGGGAAGCGCCCGGTTCTCGCCGCGCGGTGTGCCGATCATAACCGGGATCAACCGCGTGGGTCTGTTCGCGCTCTATATGAAGGAGGTGCGGCGGTTTCTCAAGGTCCAGACGCAGACCATTTGGGCTCCGGCGGTCACGACCCTGCTGTTCCTGGTCATATTCACGGTCGCCCTCGGGCGTGGAGGGCGCGAAGTGCTGGGCGTGCCGTTCGCCAGTTTTGTGGCCCCGGGCCTGATCGTGATGGGGATGATGCAGAACGCGTTTGCCAATTCCTCGTTCTCGCTGCTGTCCGGCAAGATCCAGGGGACGATCATCGATCTGTTGATGCCGCCGCTGTCCCCGGGCGAGCTGATGGCGGGGATCGTCGCAGCGGCGGTGACACGCGCGATTGCGGTGGGATGCACCGTGGCTCTGGCGATGGTGCTGTGGCCCGGCGTCAGCCTTGCCGTGGAACACACCTGGGCAGTCGTGTGGTTCGGGCTGATGGGGTCGGTGATGCTTGCTCTGCTGGGTCTCGCAACCTCGATCTGGGCCGAAAAGTTCGATCACAACGCGGCGATCACCAATTTCGTCATCGCGCCGCTGTCGCTGCTGTCGGGCACGTTCTACGTGATCGACAACCTCCACGGCGTCTTCCAGTCGGTCAGCCGCGCCAACCCGTTCTTCTACGTGATCTCCGGCTTTCGTTACGGTTTCCTTGGCGAGAGCGATATTGGCTCGCACGGCGATGTGATCGTCGCCGCGATTGGCCTTGGATTGTTCAACGTGGTGATCGCTCTTGCGGTCTACGGCATCCTGCGATCAGGCTGGCGATTGAAGAGCTGACGAAGTGGCGACCGCTTCAGTGCGTGAGCGACCGGCGCATGCGGTACCTGCCGTCCTTGAACCGCTCGAACAGCTGCGAGACAGTCGGATGGTCGACCGGGCCGCCTTCGGCATCGAGCACGAGGTTCTGCTGGCTGACATAGGCGACGTAGGACGAATCCTCGTTTTCCGCGAGCAGATGATAGAACGGCTGGTTGCGCCGGGGACGCAGATCTTCGGGAATGGATTCGTACCATTCCTCGCTGTTGGCGAAGACCGGGTCGATATCGAACACGACCCCGCGAAAATCGAACAGCCGGTGGCGGACGATGTCACCGATGCCAAAGCGCGATCGCGTCTGTCGCGGGGCGACGATGGTGCGGCCCGCCTGGCTCGAAAAGAACTCTGCGCGTTCCATGGTTCGCAAGATATGGCTCTTCGCACCTGCAAAACAAGCTTTCGGGAGTCTTGCGAAGCGGATTATGCCCGCATTTTGTGGGCGATCGGGGCTTGGCAAGGGGCGGGGCCTGCGCTAACGGGCGCGCTCCGATTGACCGGTCGCAGCGCTCTCACAGCGCGGCGGAGTGCGAATGTCGCACCGCGGAGAGGTGCCGGAGTGGTCGAACGGGGCGGTCTCGAAAACCGTTGTGCTCTCACGAGTACCGAGGGTTCGAATCCCTCCCTCTCCGCCACTTACCGTTTCCTGACCGTTCCCAGCCGGTCAATCCTTTTGCTAAAATAGACGGAAATAGAGGGGTTTCGCGACCCTAGCCGAACCTTGCGGTTCCCTGCCAGCCGCGTTATCACGTGGGGAGAGGTGTGGGGAAACCCTAACTTCGCACTAAGGTGAACGGCAAGGTTTCGGCAAGGCATGGGCAAGCTCACAGCGACGGCGATTAAAGGCGCGAAAGAGCCGGGGTGGTATCCAGACGGCGAAGGGCTTTACCTCGTTGTCGGCAAGGGCGGCGCGAAAAGCTGGATTTTGCGCATCCAGAAACACAAGCGGCGGCGCGATTTTGGGTTGGGCGGCCTAAACAAGGTCCCGCTCAAGCTGGCGCGGGAACGCGCGGCGGAAGTGCGCGAGCAAATTGAGCGCGGTATCGATCCGGTAGCGGAGCGGGCGAAAGCGGCTGGCATCCCCACATTTTCGGAGGCCGTAAAAAAGGTGCATGCCGAGAACGCGCCGAACTGGAAAAACGGCAAACACGTCGCGCAATGGATCACGACGCTCGAAAAGTATGCTTGCCCGCATTTTGGCAATCGTTCGGTTGCCGATGTTGACGCGGCGGCGGTGCGCGATTGCCTCGCTCTAATCTGGCTTGAGAAGCCCGAAACCGCGCGGCGATTGAAGCAGCGCATTTGCAGCGTGATCGATTGGGCGGTTGCCAAGGGCTATCGCGAACATTCGCTGGCAATGCCGATAATCGACAAGGGCTTGCCGAAACAGCGCGCAAAGCAAAAACACCATCCCGCATTGCCTTACGCTCAAATGGCAGAGTTTCTGGCGCATTTGCGGCAAGTCGAGAGCATGGGGCGGCTGGCTCTCGAAATGGTGATTTTCACGGCGGCGCGCTCGGAAGAGGTGCGCGCAATGACGTGGGGCGAGATTGATCTGGAGGCGGCGACTTGGACCGTTCCAGCCGAGCGCACGAAATCGGGGCGGCAGCATATGGTGCCGCTTTCCCCGCAAGCGCTCGCCTTGCTTGAGAAGATGAAACCGCATCGCCGCGAATACACTGATTTAGTGTTTCCCGGACAGAACCGGGGGAGGCCGCTTTCCGATATGACGATGGCGAAGCCAATCAAGCGAATGCACGAGGCGTCAATCCGCAAGGGCGGGATTGGCTACCTTGACCCCGTCGAGCAGCGCGTCGCCACACCACACGGCTTTAGAAGCACGTTTCGCGATTGGGTTAGCGAGGTGAGCGCTTGGCCTTCAGAGCTTGGCGAGGCGGCGCTGGCGCATGTTGTAAGCGATAAGACCGTTGCGGCATATCAGCGCGGGCAGATGCTCGAAAAGAGGCGCAAGTTGATGGGCGATTGGGCAGAGTTCTGTGAGGGGACGAGCACTCATGCCGGATGACCCCTTTAGTGGCTCCGAGACGGACCAAAAGGATAGTTGCGTTTGCCTGCTTTCAAGGGAGCTGTGCCCCGTTCACGGTCGCCGGATAGAAACGGAAGAAAGAAACCGGCTGATAAGCCGAGCATTCACGCTAACAGCCTCGCTCGAAGCTGCGTCGCTAGATGAAGCAATTGATGATGACGTTCTCGATATGCTCGCGGAGCTTCTGAAATCCGACATTGATATACCTCACGAAGTTCGCGATTTTTTGGGCCGAGCGCTTACTGGCGAAGCTGAGCACTGGCGTCTGTCATTTGTTCCAAACCGCACGGGACCGCGCCGAACGAGGGAGCGGGTAAATGAAGCCTTCAAACGTGATTCTACGCAACTTGTGGCCGTATTAAGTGCGCTCAAACGTATCGAGAACGAGCATATTCCCGTAGAAGCTGCGGTCGCTGAGATAATGGCTGAGGCCCACGTTACACGAGCCAAGGCGTATGAGGCTCTCAAGAGGGTTAGGAGCCATCCGAGCGCCGTTTGGAGCGCTGTGCGACGAACAGTCCCTCGTTCTAACGACAATTAGGGGACCGGGATTTCCTAGTGCTGACTGCACGCCACGCGTAGTTCTTGGCGTGCCACGGCATTCGCTGCGGTGCGTTATCGGCGCTATCCGGTGGAAAGGGAAGGGCAGTGCAAGAGGCCCCATCAGAACTACTTACCGTTGGCGACTTTTGCGGTCGTTATCGAATTGGAAAAACGAGCCTGTATCGCGAGGCGGCAGCTGGTCGCATCAAGCTTCGCAAATTCGGCACTGCCACACGCATTGCCATCGAAGATGCGGAAGCATGGGCGGCAAGCCTTCCCATTGTCGAGGGAGGTGCAAATGGCACCGCCTAAAAAGAATGGGGGCGGTGCGGTAACACCAACCCCCAATGCCATCGCTCTCATCGCAACAGCAATATCGCACTACCTCGCAAGCCAGTCGCAAAGCAAGGTGAATGAGCAATCGCTCGAAGTCCCTCGCTCGCTGGTCGAGTTTGCAATCGAAGCGGCAATCGATTGGCTGGATCTGATCGATCAACAGGCGGCGCAATCCGCAAGGCTGGCAGAAGTGCCTGAGAATGCCCTGTGAGCGCGTTTGACGACAAGCGGGCGCTCGGACGCCTCAGAACCTCCTATCGCGACTCAGAGGGCCGCATTTGGCGCTACAGGGGCAAGCGGGCGCGCGTGCTCGACATGCTGGCCGCAGAGCCAGGAGGGGTGACGCAACACGATTGCTACCCTTGGCATACGCGGCTGGGCGCATCGATCCACGCAATGCGCGATGATGGGCTGGCAATCTCGACTGAGCTTGAGGGACCGTATCGCCACGCACGCTATCGATTGGCGGTGAGGCTGGTCCGTGTTGATGCACCGGGCGAGCACCGAGCGGCAGGCTTGAAAAACAATCATCGGAAATCAAGCAGCCAGCCGAACGATTAGCGCAATCGCGCAATCGCCAAGCACCGTTTCTTAGCGGTGAATAACGGGCTTTGGGGGCTGTCAGGAATTGGCGGTCCCCGCCCGAAATCGACCAATCTTGAAACTTCGACAGGGGCTGCGCTGGCTCGCCTGATAATACAGGCGGAAAACAGGCATGCGCGCCCGATTGGCATGCATCATGCAACATAATAGTTACGGGCCAAGTCAGCCGAGCAAGGCACTATCAGACAAGGCAAAAGACCAGCCGAGCACCGAATTTTCCGACACCGTAAAAGAGGAAGCGGGCAAAGACTTTTTGCGCATTCCACGCGGGTGCGCGAGAAGGAATAAACGGAGCAGTACGCGCGCGCGAGGGCATGGCGGGGCGCGCAACTTCAAGAACCGGGTAAGCACGGCACTGAAGCAAGAGCACGCGGAAGGCATCTTGAGAGCGATTGCCGTTGCCGAGCTTAGGGGAATGCCGCTCAATCGATTTTGGACCGTGAATTATGAATGGGCCGGGATCGATGATTGCGACGGGACAGCATTTATCGGGAAGCTCCTCGAATTATGCCACAAGTACGCGCGCGCGCGAGGCGGGGTATTCGCTGCGGTCTGGGTCAGGGAGATTGGGAGCAAGAACGGCGCGCACGTTCACATAGCGCTGCACTTTCCGTTCGGCTGGAAACTGAGCGGGCACCTGATACGCAAGTGGATCAAGCAAGCGGGTGGCCAATACTCCCGCAAGGTGAGCAAGATGGACGCGATTGGGGGGAGCCTGATTTGCGCGACAACCAACCCCATTTTGTATTGGGCAAATATGGAGACGGTCGCGAGCTACATGGTGAAGGGCAGCGCGGGCTCTGTTGCCAATGAATTGGGACTAAGCCTGCGCAAATGGGGCGGTCGCGTTATTGGGAAAAGGTGGGGGCGGACGCAGAACCTTGGGTGAATGGCCGTCTGCCTGTAACAGAGAACGGAACGTACTTAAGCAAGCGAGCTGCTTCCCAATGACACGAGATGAAGAGATTTGGGCAATGGCGCTCTGGGTGGAGAAGCACCATGGCAGCGATGGCTGGCTCTTCATTGCACAGAAGCAGGATCGACTTTTTGCTGAGGGAGAATTTGACGGAGTTAAGCTCTGGCAAGACGTCGGATCAAAGTTTGAAAAGCTCCAGAAGAAACCGAAGCAATGCTCGTAGGAAGGGCTGCCATTGCGCAAGACATTCGGCAAATACCAATCAGCCTTCGAAATGTCGCTCAGATACAATCAGGCGAGCTATTTAGTCGTTACCGCGCACGGCGCGGCAATTCTGCCGAGAACAGGGGTCTACCAAAATGAAGAAGCTTGGAAGCGTCGTGCTGGCGACGCTATTGGCGACTGCCAGCGGCGGTTGCGCAACTGTGCTGAATGGCACCAATGTTGATTATTCGACTGACACTCGCCCGGATGGAGCGCGAGCAGTTTTCACATCTGGCCAAGAATGCATCACGCCTTGCGAACTTGAGATGAAGCGCAAGAATGACCAGCGCGTCGATTTGTTTGCCGAAGGCTACAAGCCAACTTATGTCTTGATCCAGTCCAAGCTAGGCGGGTCTACGTTTGGCAACATTCTAGCTGGTGGCGGTATTGGCGCAGTCGTTGACGGAACGAACGGTGCAAGCAACCGCCTTTATCCGCGCCCGTTGATCGTGCAGCTTGCCGCGGAAGGAACTGACGACGAAGCGGTCCTGCTCGACAAGGATGGAAACGTCACCATGACGGTCAAAGAGCATAACGACAGCGTACGCGTTGATGTTGCCAAGACCATTGGGGCCGAGCTTGCTGGCCTTGAAGAGCCTCCAATGGTTGGCACCGAATAGGACTGCATCAACAGTAATAAGTTTCAAGGAGGGGGTAGCTGTCGCTGCCCCCTTTTTTGGTGGGAACGTTGGGTGGCTGACGATGTTGGCGAACCACATGAGTGACGGCAGCGCGAACGCGGTTGCGGATGAGCTTGGACCAAACCTTCGAAAGCGGGGCGGGCGGGTTATCGGAAAGCGATGGGGGCGGACGCAGAACCTTGGGCAAGTGTGAGTCGCAAGGAACAAGGCATGGTCAGATTGGGCGCAATGGAATTTGACTCAATCGCCTTCTTGGGAGCAATTACCGTGCTAGGAACCTTTTGTGCGATAAACGCTTTTTTCACCGGTGTTGACTTAAATGGCAACAATTCTAAATCTTGTTGCGAGTCGCGAACTCGTGAAGGTCGATGCTGACCTTGACGAGGATGAACTGGAAGAAAGGCTGATTTTTTTCGTTAAAGGCGTGGATTCACAATGCGCCAAACTGATTGAGAGCATGGAGTCGCAATGGGACATTGAATTAAGTCCTGCGGAGCAGCTTGATGAATTGGTCTATCATTTTGCCACTGGAGGCGTGCTGGATTGCCCTCGTCAATTTCACGTCCTGAGCCATAAGCGCGACGGTATCTGGGAATTGAAGACTCCTGACCTACGCCTGTTCGGTTTTTTTGCGCGGAAGGATATTTTCATCTGTACCGACGTGGCCGATGCAAACGCGGTCAAGGAAGGTTGTCTTTACGCGGGTTACTGTGAGCAAGCGTGGTTCAAGAGGGAGCGCCTTGATCTAGATGATCCTAAGTTTGTCGGCGGAGTAGAGCCTAAGAATGTCGTATCAAATTGCCATACCCAAGAATCGTAAGGTTGCCGCCCGCTTTGTTGGCAAGGTGCGGAGGCAGCTCCAGGAGATGCTCGCGAATGAGCCTGAAATCTCGCGGTCGCAGATTGCGGATGCAATTGGAGTCCATCGCTCAGTTGTTACAAGGCAACTCAATGGTAAGTCGGACTTGTGCCTCGGTAGAGTAGCCGAAATCGCTTGGGCTGCTGGCTATCGAGCTGACTTTGATCTTTCCAAAGTTGAGGGGACGGATGGAGACAATAAGCACGAAGTGTGTGCCCCAGCTAAGTCCTTTACGACCTATACATTCAGCTCTGCTGCCGGTGAGACAGCCGAAGTTGAATTGGACGGAGCTGGCGTTTTGGTCGAGGCTCAATGACCAGTCCTGATATAATATCGCTTTCCATGTTCTGTGAGCATGCACGGAGCGAGCGTGGCGGGGTGGCATCCCTAATCGGGGTTATGCCAGACAGAATTAACTTAAAGGCGGCGGCGCCGAAGGACAAAGTCAGCGACGCCGATTACAAACCAGCCTTGCCAAATTTGGCCGTGTACACTCGCAGCCGAATCCCGCTCGATAGAGAGCTAAGGAAGGGCGTCGTCATTCAAATGCTCTCTCCGAGTGGAGAGGAAGTCTTTAGTCACCAATTTGACGACGAGTTTGTCGCGAACTCTTTTGATGCCGCGCGGTCTGACGGCAAGGAGTATCTGATACTGATAAGCCAGTTCGGCTTGCAAAACTTCCCGGTGATTGATGAGGGGCCATTCACTGTTTGGGTCGAATACGGTGGTGAGCGTTTCTTTTCAGGCCGCTTGCACATCAGCTTAAGTACAGAAGATTCTGAGGGCTGATCGACTGCACTGCTTCATTCTAAGGCTTTACAGTAGCAAAATCGAAAAGTTTCTCATGTGGGATAAAGTGTGGGGTAAAAAACATAGAGATACGTGAAAATTCCTAAAAATTAGGTCTCTATCTCAAGCAATTGGCAGACTCCCTCTCCGCCATTCATTGCCACAAATGACGAAGGCGCCGCCGGGGTTTCCGGCGGCGCCTCGCAATGGTCTCCGGTCCGCAGACGGGCCGGGTGGGTTTCTCGTCAGAAGCTTACCGATGCGCCGAACACGAGACGACGGTCCGGAAGGCCCTGGAAGCAGAACAGCGCCCCTTCGTTCACGCAGGACTGCGTGATGTCCGACTTGGTGAGGTTGACGCCTTCGACGCCGATGTTGAACCAGTCCGTAACGTCGTACGAGACGCTCGCATTCAGCTGGCCGCGCGACTCTGTCACCACCGGGAAGCCGAAGGTGCTGTTGAGCGATGCGCCGCCGGCGGTGTCGAGCGTCCGGAACGCGTCACGCCAGGTATAGCGCGCGCGTGCCGAGAGGCCGTACTTCTCGTAGAACAACGTGACGTTGTAGGAGTGCTGCGAGAAGTCGAGCAGGCCCTGAACCGCGGTCACCGGCACGAAATTGGCATCGTTGTAGATGCCGTTGATCGCGTTGAAGACATCGGTCCCGCGTGACGCCGAGGTGTTGGTTGCCTGGCCGCCGCCGAAATCCTGGTAGGTGTAGTTCGCCAGGATGCCGAAGCCCGATGCGAAGCCCAGCGCGTCCTCGTACCGCGACAGATCGTACTGGAACGCGACCTCGACCCCGGTCTGCGTCGTGCTGGCCGGATCGTTGATGGTCGTGAGCAGATCGACGCAGATCCCGTTGCCGGGAATGTCGGACGAAATATTGCGGTCCGCGACCGGGTTGAAGATGCCGCCGCCTTCGCACGGAGGCACGATATCCCCAAAGCCGTTGCCGTCACGGAACGCTTCTTCGAGCTGGGCGACGAACAGGTTCGTGCGGTCCTTGTGGAAGAACGCCACGCTGATCAGCGCCGATGGTGCAAAGTACCAGTCGAGCGAAACGTCGTAGGATTGCACGGTTTCCGGCGCCAGGTTCGGGTTTCCGATCCCGACCGAAGCCTGCGAACTGGTACCGAACACGATCGAGGTCGACAGGGTGTTGAAGTCCGGCCGGTTGATATCCTCGGTGTAGCTGGCGCGCAGGATCAGGTCATCGGTCAGATTTGCGGCCAGGTTCACACGCGGCAGCCACTGGGTGTAACCGCCCTTCGTGGTGGTCTGTTCGATCGCGTTGCCGGACACCGCGTTGCCGATCGAAGTGATCTGCGTGTCGACGAAGCGCACGCCGACATTGCCGCGCACCGGACCGAATTCGAAATGCGCCTGTCCATAGGCCGCAAGGGTCTTTTCCTCGATGTCGTAAAAGCCAAGCGCGCTCGGCGTGAGACCAGCGATCGTCCGCATGCCCGGGACGGTCTGCAAGGCGGCCTGCAGGATCGCAAGCGTACCGGCCTGATCGTTGAACGCACGGTTGGGGTCGACGACGAGGAAATCGCCGAAGAACAACTCGCGTCCGTCACCATCGCCGTAATTGTTGGGGCCAGGCACGAGCAGCTCGGCAAAAGCCGTGCCGCGCGGGCTGTCCCTGAGCGAGCTAAGGCCGAGATTCGACCCGATCTCCTGGAATTCGCTCTTGCGGACGTTGTAGCGCCAACCCGCATCGAGCGAAGTAAGGAAGCTCGGAAGTCCGCTGCCTTCGTAAGACAGGTCGAGGCGGATGGCATCTTCCGAGTTCTTTGTCTCGTCGGCGCCGACGTTGATCGCATCGAGCACAACGTTGGCCGGATCGAGCAGCTGCTGGACGGTCGGGGCGAACGGCGACGAGGAGTCGATGCCGAACGCCAGCCCGTCGCGCAGATCGTAACGGAAAGGCACCGCGTTGTCGTTGCCTCCGCCTGCATCGAGCGGCGTGTTGGGGTTGATGAAGTTCAGCGTGGTGCTGAGTTCGGGATTGACGGTATCCGCCTTGGTTGTCGACCCTTCGAGCCGCACGGACATGCCCCCGAGCTCCCATTCGACACCGGCGCGATAGAGCTGGCTTTCGGTCAGACGCGCGCCCGTGTCGCTGGAAAAGCGCAGGTTCGGATCGTCGTCGTCGATCGCGAGGAAGGGCTGGATCGTGCCCGTCAGAGCGGCCTGGATCGAACCGAGCTGGACGCCGTCGAGTGTGCCGAAATCGACCGTTTCGAAGGATTCGGGCACGTTGTAGTTCAACACGGCGCTGACGCCCGAACCCTGAACGCGCGAGCTGTCCTGCCGCCGTTCCTGATCGTTGTAGAAGGCGTCGAAATACAGTTTCAGATTGTCGCTCGGTGCCCATTCGACCGAACCGGCAAAGTTGATCGTCTCGTATTCAAAATTCTCGAGCTCCTGGTTGAGGAACTGGATGCCGAGGAAGTCGAAATCCTGTGCAGCCGGGCGCCGCGTGACCTGGTTTTCCACGTTGCCGTTGCGGATGACCTGCGCGTTTCTGTTCTCTACCAGCCCGCCGTCGCGATCGACACGCGGGCGGAACGAAGTCGCTTCCTGCTTGGTGAAGCTGCCGGCCAGCACGATGCCGAATTCGCCCGCACCGGTCGACCAGTTGTCGCCGAAGCTGGCGGCGATACGCGGCGTCACGCTGTCTGACAGCTCGCTGTATTCGCCCTGTACCCGGATGCTTGCTACCCGGTCGACGATGTCGAGCGGGCGAATGGTCCTGAGATTGATCGTGCCGCCGACCGAACCTTCGATCGTGCTGGCTTCGGGTGCCTTGATGACTTCGACCGAAGCGATGATCGCCGCGTTCACGTCTTCGAAGTTGATCCCGCCGCGACCGCGACCCGAGGCGACGGTGCCGACGCCGTTGATTTCGGTGCGGTTGTCGTTGGTGCCGCGGATCTGCACTCCGGTGCCGACGCCGGCGGTACGGGTAATCTGAACGCCGGGAATGTTTTCGAGCACCTCGGCCAGGTTCTGGTCGGGCAGCTTGCCGATGTCTTCCGCCTGGATGACTTCGATCAGGCTGTCGGCGTTGCGCTCTTCGTTGAGCGCGCTGCGCAATGCGCTGCGGATGCCGGTAACGACGATCTGGTTTTCCTCGCCGTCCGACGCGACCGTGGCGTCTTCGTCAGCGTCCTGCGCCCAGGCTGCCCCTGGGGCAAAGGCAATGGCCGAGCCGGTCAGCAGGCCTGCAACAATTCGTGACTTCCTCGACGACGCCCATGCGCCTGAGTTCCGGTACCCCATGACATTCTCCCATCATGTTTATTCTTGTGCAATTTGGCCGGAACATATCTTCAAGCCGAATCGAGTCAAACGGATAAGTAGCCCGATCTCCGCCATGTGTCATACCAATTGGTATGGATAAATATTTAACCACATGAAAAAGCGACTGAAAATGGCGAAACAGGATTGTTGCCATTGTGCACAACTGCCTGCGAAAACGTGCGATTCAGTCTGAAACGCGGCCATCGCGCCACACTTTTTGGGGTCCGGGCGCAGGGAAAACCGACAAGGCTGGCGGCTCGACGATGGAAGTCTTTACCGGAGATTTCGGCCTTTTCCACGCCAGAGTCCGCGGCGCGAGCGGCTGGAACGGCAAGGAAAACAGTGCGTTGAAAATTGGACTGGCATTAGCTTGGAAAATGGTATGACAGAATGGTTGACTTGGAGGTAGGAGGCTCTATCCCTGACGGCATAACAAACTGAGGGGAGAGAGAACCATGGCAACCGGAGCATCGCGCATCGGCGGTTTTTCGCGCGTTTCGATTTCGGCAGCATTGCTCGCGGGGACGGCTCTTGCCGCAACGCCGCTGGCTGCGCAGGACGAGCAGGACGACGAGGATACCCAGGTTTCGGAGGGTCAGGGCGATATCGTCGTGACCGGAATTCGCGCGACGATCCAGGGCTCGATCAACGAGAAGCGCAACTCGACCGAGGTGTTCGACGCGCTTTCCGCAAGCGAGATCGGTGATCTCCCCGCGCTTTCGATCGGTGAGGCGCTTGAAACCCTGACCGGTGCCGGTTCGCACCGCGAGCAGGGCGGCGCGACCGAGATTTCGATCCGCGGGCTCGGCCCGTTTCTGAGTTCGACGGTGATCAACGGTCGCCGGGCGACCAACGGGAGCGGGGATCGCTCGGTCAATTTCAGCCAGTTCCCGTCGGAGCTGTTCAGCAAAGTCGGCATCTACAAGACTCAGGCCGCGAGCTATATCGAAGGCGGCGTGGCGGGCCAGATCGTGCTCGAGACGGTCAAGCCGCTCGACTACGGCAAGCGCCGGATCCAGGGCGAGATCAAGGCAAGCATCAATCCCGACAACCTCGATATCGATTCCGATCAGCGGTTCCAGGATATCGGGTACCGCGGCACCTTGAGCTATGTCGATCAGTTCGCAGTCGGGGATGGCGAGCTCGGTATCTCGGTCGGCTATCAACGCAACGAGACGACCAATCCCGAGCAGGAAGCGAACGTATCGAATACGATCCGCGCCTGCGTTCTCGACCCCAGCACGACCAGCGACGGGGTATTCGACGATGGCAATTGCGACACCAGCGGCAGCACCATCGCGGGCTTGCGCGACGGCAGCGTGAATCTGCCGTTCGTGATCGCGCGCAACAGCTATTCGTTCCGTTCGAACATCACCGACGACACGCGCGACGCGATCTTCGCCGCGATCCAGTACAAGCCGAGTCCGGACGTCAATATAAATGCCGACTTCCAGTATTCGTCGCGGCTGTTCCGCGAGCAGCGCAGCGATCTGAATTTCGCAGAAGGCCGCAGGATCGACGGGCCGGGCGATCCCAACAAGATCGAAGGGTTCGATCTCCTGTTCACGGAAAGCGGCGCGTTGCGGCAGTTTACCAACGAACAGCGCATCGAAGCCGTGAGCGAATATCTCGAGCGCGACGAGGAATATTGGGGCGGTGGGCTTTCCCTCGATTTCAAGCCAACCGATCGACTGACGGTTTCGCTCGACGCCTCTTATTCGCAAACCCAGCGAATCGAAGAAGCGGTGCAGGTCCGTTTCCGGACCGAAGATGGCGAGAGCATCGAGGGCAACACCGACGCCAACGGCAATCCGTTCTTTCCCGAAGCGTTTGAAAGCGATCAGACCCCCAATGCGGGGCGGACCAACGGTACCGACGATCGGGTCGAAACCGCAGTGTTGATCCGCCAGAACGGGTCGCAGGGGCTCAACTTCTTCACCCAGAATTTCGACGTCACCGATCACGGCCTGTTCGCCAACGATCCGCGCGTGCGCGCCGATCTGGAACAAGACCGCTTCAACAGCATCTGGGCGATGCGCGGCGACTTCGAGTACGAGCTGGACGGGTTCTTCACATCGGTCCAGGCGGGGACCCGGTATCAGGAGCTGATCTATCGCGATGTCCCGGGCGCATCGAACGGCACCAGCCGCCAGGAAATCAACTACAACGACACCGATGGCACCGGCGCCCTCGCCGTGGCCAATCGGGAGTGTCGCACGAGCTTTCCGGAAACCGGCTTCCTGGCTTCGGTGTCCGGCGGCAATCCGCTGATCACAAATGTCGATCTCAACGGCAACGTGCTCGGCACTTCGAACACCTTCGCGACGTTCGACGCGCGTTGCATCGTGCGGGTGCTGGAGCGCGAAGATCCGTCTGGCCTTGAGTTCGATGCTGATGGCAACATCATCTTCCCGACCGGCGATTTCGATTCGATCCAGAACACCGATGTGACCGAGCGCAGCTGGGCCGGTTTCCTCCAGGGCAATTTCGATACCGAATTCGGCAACCTGCCGGTGCGGGGCAATGTCGGCCTCAGGGTCGTCAACACCTCAATCCGGTCGCGTGGTTTCCGGACCACGCTCAACATCGAGGTCGAAGATGTCGACGAGGACGGTGTGGCCGGGTTCGCGCTGGTGGAAGACCCCACGCGGCTGACCGTTCGCAACTCGCTTGCGTCCTACACGGCGGTCTTGCCGAGCCTGAACCTCGTGGCCGAATTCCAGCCCGATCTGCTCGGTCGGTTCGCGGTTTATCGGGCGCTGTCGCGTCCCGACCCGTCCGAGCTGGGTGACGGCCGGATCATCAACATCAACGACGAGGATGAATTCGCGACGCCGCAGGAAGCGCTGATTGGCGGCGTGAACAATGTTTCGGCGACCGGCAATCCGGCGACCGATCCGCTGTTGTCGTGGAACGTCGATGCCGGGCTGGAATGGTATCCCAACAAGGATACGATCCTGGCGTTCAACGCGTATTACAAGAGCTTCAACGGCGGGTTCGAAACGGTCGGCGTGTTCGAGACGTTCACAATCGAAGATGCCAGCGCCGATCTGCTGGTGACCTCGATCGATACCACCAACGAAACCAGTACGATCTACGGGATCGAGATCACTGCGGCGCACCGCTTCAGTTATCTCCCGTTCCCGCTTGACGGTCTGGGCTTCAAGGTCAGCTACAACTACGCCAATTCCGATTTCGAATTCGAAGACGATACGCTGGGTGCGATCACGACCGTCAACGCCGACGGCTCGACCAGCACCAGCAACGGGCTGATCCCGCCTTCGAACCTGTTCGGTTTCTCCGAACACGTGCTTTCGGCGCAGGCCTATTACGAAATCGGACCGTTCGATTTCCAGGGCGTGTACAAGTATCGCAGCGAGTACTTCCAGCAATTCGTCGCCACCCCGGGCCGCATCCGATACGTCGACGATGTCGGCGTGTTCGAGGCGCGGGTGTCGTTCGAACTCAACGACAACGTTCGGCTGACGGCGGAAGGGATCAACCTGTTCAACGAACCGCGCACGAACTTCCGCGGCGCTCCCGATGATTTCGCCGCAATCCAGGTTTATGGGCCGCGCTACTTTGTGGGGCACGGGTCAGGTTCTGACCCGAGCACGACTGCCGTCGTGGATGGGGTCTGCGGCGGCAGTCGATCGCTGTGGTTGACAGGAAGGTAGCGTAGGCAGGTAAAGATCGGATACAGGGGTAAGCAACAACGGTAATCAAGGGTCTGGGATGAGCGGTAAACGACTATTCCAATCGGTGGCGGAACAGATCACCGACCTCATAGATTCGGGCGCATTCCCGCCCGGCACCCGGCTGCCCGGCGAGCGCGAACTGGCCGAACGCCTGGGGGTCAGCCGGGTCACGATCCGTGAAGCCGAAATCGCTCTGCAGGCGATCGGGCGGCTCGAGATCAAGACCGGCTCGGGGGTCTATGTCAGCGAAGAGGCCCCTCCGAGCAGCGCCGCGCTGCCCGAAGCCAGCGCATTCGAAGTTACCGAGGCGCGGCTGCTGGTCGAATCCGAATCCGCTGCGCTCGCCGCCTATCATATTTCCGACGAGCAAATCGCCATACTCGCCGAACTGGTCGAGCAGATGGGCACCGATGACGAGGAACGCGCCAACCAGGCGGACGAGGAATTCCACCGCACGATCGCGGAAGCGACCAACAATGCAGCGATCCTCCACAGCATCAAGTCGCTGTGGCGCATGCGCGAAGAGATCGCCGGAGTGAAAGGCACCTACGATGCGGTTTGCGTGCACGATCCGAAGTCCCGGATCGAGGAGCATCGCACCATCTTCGAAGCCCTGAAGTCGCGGGATCCGGCGGCCGCGCGCGTGGCGATGCGCAAGCATTTCACACGCTTGCTCGAGACGATGCTGGAAACGACCGAGCGGATGGCTCTCGAAGAGGTGCAGCAGCAGGCTTCGCAGAGCCGGAAGCGCTTCCTCACCGCCGCCAAGATTGGTTAGGCCAAGTGGCGTTACAATAATTACCACCTCTACATGCCAGATTGATTGACAGTGCATCGGCGTGCCGTATAGTCCCGACTCATAACAGATGGATGAGGGGATTGTCGGGATGCTGGCGCGGGTTGGCCTTGTGTTGCTGGCTGTATGGCTGGGTGCGACGCCCGCGATCGCCGAACATTATTTCGTACGCACGCAGGGCGAATATGCCGCCGCGCTCCAAGGGGTGGAGGCTGGCGACGTCATCATCCTTGCCAACGGCGAATGGCGCGATTTCGAACTCGTAATTACCGGCAAAGGCGAGCCCGGAAAACCAATTACGGTGATTTCGGAAGACGCCGGCAAGGTCATCCTGACCGGCCAGTCGAGCCTGCGCATCGGCGGTGAGTATGTTCTCGTGACCGGCCTCGTCTTCAAGGACGGTTACAGCCCGCGCGGCGAAGTCATTTCTTTCCGCCGCACAAAGGATGACCAGGCCAGGAATTCGCGCGTCACCGAAGTCGTGATCGACAATTTCAGCAAGCCCGATCGCTACGAAAGCGATTATTGGGTCGGTATCTACGGCAAGAACAATCGCTTCGATCACAATCACCTCGTCGGAAAGACCAACAAGGGCGTGACGCTGGCGGTGCGGCTCGACAGCGAGGAGAGCCGCGAGAACGGGCACCGCATCGATCACAATTATTTCGGCCCGCGTCCGGTGCTCGGCTCGAACGGCGGCGAAACGCTGCGGATCGGCACGAGCCGCTACTCGATGTATCGCTCCGATACGCTGGTGGAGGACAACATCTTCGATCGCACCGATGGCGAGGTCGAGATCATTTCCTCCAAGTCGGGCGGCAACATATTCCGCGGCAACGTCTTCCTGCGCTCGCGCGGGACACTGACCCTGCGGCATGGCGACGACAATGTCGTCGAGCGCAACGTCTTCCTGGGCGGGGGCAAGGATTTCACCGGCGGTATCCGCGTGATCAATCGCGGGCAGATCGTGCGCGGCAACTACATGGAGGGTCTTCGCGGTGAGGCATTCTCCAGCGCGCTGGCGGTGATGAACGGCGTGCCGAATTCGCCGGTCAACCGTTACGTCGAGGTCGACAAGGCGCGGATCGAGAACAACAGCATCGTCGACAGCCGCCGCGTGGCGTTCAATGTCGGTGCCGACGAGGAGCGTTCGGCGCCGCCGATCAACAGCACCTTTGCCAACAACCTGCTGAGCGGGCTGGCGGGCGAATCCTTCGTTGAAGCCTACGGCGAGGTGTCCGGTATCGCATTCAGCGCCAACCGCGTCGTGCAGGGTTCGGTCGCCGACGTCCTGCCGGGCATCGAGCCCGCCAAGACCGACCTGGAGCGCGCCGCCAACGGCCTGCTCTACCCGGTCGACCCCGCGCTCGCCACGGTCGGTGCGCCGCGCGATCTCGATCCGGTGTCGCTCGATAAGGTGGGGGTCGCCTGGTATCCCAAGCCGGGCGACGACATCGCGTTCGGTTCGTCGGGCAGGGTGATCGCAGTCGCTCCGGGCGAGGATACGCTGGTCGACGCCGTGTTGTCTGCCGGCCCGGGCGACGTGCTGCTTTTGCAGAGCGGCGAATATGTCGCGAACCGGGCGATCCCGCTCGACAAGGCTCTGACCTTGAGAGGCGCGTTCGAGGAAGGTAGCGAACCGCCGACGATCGTCTTCACCCGGCCGAGCCTGATCGAATTGCGCGAAGGCGGAAACCTCCAGCTCGCCGATCTGATTATCGACGGTGCGCTGGCTCCGGATTCGGTCGGCAATTCGGCGATCCGCACGACCACTTTTCCGATCAAGTCTAACATGCGGATCGAGCTGGACGGGGTCACGGTGCGCGGGCTGGTGGTCAACCGCTCGTTCAACGTTCTGACTCTCGGCAAAAGCGCGCTCGCAGACCGGGTCAGCATCCGCAACAGCCGCTTCCACGACATCACCGGCGCGGTCGTTTCGGCTGCGGCCGAGACCGAGGATTTCGGGCAGTACAATGTCGAGTATCTCGAAATCGTCGAAAATTCCTTCGCCGCGATCGGCGGACCGATTGCCGATATCTATCGCGGGGGTCGCGACGAGAGCACGTTCGGCCCGCTCGTGACGATCGCCGGGAACCGCATCGCCGATGTGGGCCTTGCCACGACCAACGGCTCCGGCGCGTCGATCAACCTTCATGGTGTTCAGGTGGCGCGGATCGAACGCAACGAAGTGGCGGCTTCGGCACCGTTCCGCGTGGTCCACACGGTGGGAACGCCGCAGACCGTCGTCAAGGACAACAGGTTTGCCGACACGCCGAGTATCGTTCTCGAAGAGCTCGAATACGATGGCGTCAACCGCGCCGAGCTTTCGGGCAATACCTTTGCCGACGGGACGGGCAATTGAAGCGCACGGCTCTCCTCGCTGCGGCGGCGGCGCTGGGTGCACTGCCGCTCCCGGCGATGGCAGCTGCACCGCAGGCTGTCGAAGCGCAGCAGCAATTTCCCCCGCTGTTTGCTGCCGAAATCGAGCGCGCGAAAGAATTCGTCGATGGCATGATCGCCGAAGGCGTGGTCGTGCCGGTGCCCAAGGATCCGGGCGGCGGTTACACACACGAACAGCACAAGCGCAATTATCGCGCGATTCAGCTCGGCGGGCAGCTTTTCCGGGTCACCGGTGAACAACGCTATGCCGATTACGTCGGGCAGATGCTGCTCGAATATGCGGCTCTCTATCCGACGCTTGGCGATCATCCGGCCCGCGCCAACCAGAATGTCGGTCGTCTGTTCTGGCAGGTGCTCAATGATGCGATGTGGCTGGTGCACGCGGTGCAGGGCTATGCCGACATTCGCGACACGCTGTCGGTGGAGGACCGACAGCGGATCGACGACGACGTCTTCCGCCGTGCCGCCGATTTCCTGTCGGTGGACTCGCAGCGCACCTTCGACCGGATTCACAATCACGCCACCTGGGCGACGGCGGGCGTCGGGATGACCGGCTATCTGCTGGGCGATCAGGACATGGTCGATCGCGCGCTGCTGGGTTCGGACAAGAGCGGGGAAACCGGATTCCTGCGCCAGACCGAGCTGCTGTTCTCGCCCGACGGGTACTATACCGAAGGGCCGTATTATCAGCGGTTCGCGCTGCTTCCGTTTATGGTGTTTGCCGATGCGATCGAGCGCAACGATCCCGGGCGCAAGATCTTCGAACATCGCGGCGGTATCCTGCTCAAGGCGCTGCGCACGACAGTGCAGCTCAGCTATCGCGGATATTTCTTCCCGTTCAACGATGCGATCAGGGACAAGAGCCTCAAGACTGCCGAGCTTTATGAAGGGATCGCGATCGCATACGGGCAAACGCGCGATCCCACGCTGCTTTCGATCGCGGAATACCAGGATCGCACGGTGCTGGGTGCGAACGGGCTGCAGGTTGCGAGCGACCTGGCGGCAGGCAAGGCGGAACCGTTCCCGTTCCGCTCCCTGCTGTTGAGCGACGGCCCCGATGGCAAGCAGGGCGCGGTCGCGATCCTGCGCCGCGGCGAGGGCCCAAACCACACCGCACTGGTCGCCAAGAACAGCTCGCAAGGCATGGGCCACGGACATTTCGATAAGCTTGCCTGGCAGCTTTACGATAACGGGAACGAGATCGTTCGCGATTACGGCGCCGCGCGGTTCCTCAATATCGAAGCCAAGGAAGGCGGTCGTTACCTGCCGGAAAACACGACCTGGGCGAAAGCCTCGGTCGCGCACAACACGCTGGTGGTCGATCAGCGCAGCCATTTCGACGGCGATGTCGACGTTGCGAGCGAGACCTGGCCGGAGCAGCTGTATTTCTCGGACGCCGAAGGGTTGCAGGTTTCCAGCGCACGGATCGACAGCGCCTATCCCGGGGTTGTGATCCGGCGCACGCTGATCATGCCGGACGTTCCCGGGCTCGAAGCGCCGCTGGTGATCGATCTCGTGCGCGCCGACAGCGCCGACCCGCATCTTTACGATCTGCCGCTGCACTATTCCGGGCACATCATGGAATTCGACTTTGCGCCCCAGAGCCACGTTGCCAACCGGCCCGTGCTGGGCGAGGCGAACGGCTATCAGCATATCTGGGTCGACGCCGAGGCCAGCCTCGACGATGGCAGGGGCGCGCTGACGTGGATCCTTGACGGCCGGTTCTACACCTACCGTTTCGACAGCAACGGTCCGTTGACGGCGATCCTCGGTGAAAGCGGCGCAAACGATCCCGATTTCAACCTGCGCCGCGAGCCGCTGATCCTGCTTCGCGCAAAGCGCGGGAATGGCGCTGCGCGCTTCGCGAGCCTGCTCGAGGCGCATGGCAGCTATGATGGGGCGGCCGAACAGACAGTGGCCAGCCGCAGCCGCGTGGAAAATCTTGAACACGACGTGATCGACGGCAGCGATATCGTACGTCTGACCCTGAAAACGGGGCAGCGCTTTGCGATCGCCGTATCGCACGATCCCGATCCGGCACGAGCCCATTCGGTGTCGCTCGGAGGAGACCGCATCGCCTGGACGGGATTTGCAGCAGTGGTCGCGCTGGCAGGAGGGGAGAAACGAAAATGACGGGAATGACGAGCGAGGCAAGCCCCCCTTTCGTGACCGCGAAGCGAGCGCCGAAAGAAGATCTGGGCGAGGGCATCAGCCGCCAAATCCTCGGTTACGGACCGGATCTGATGATCGTGAAGGTATGGTTCGAGGAAGGCGCGATCGGGCAGGTCCACGATCACCGTCACAGCCAGTCGAGCTATGTCGAAAGCGGCAGGTTCGAAGTCTTGATCGATGGCGAGAAACGCGTTCTCGAGGCCGGTGACAGCTTCTATGTCGCGCCGCATCTCGATCACGGCGCCGTGTGCCTTCAGCCCGGAGTGCTGATCGACACGTTCAGTCCGGCGCGCGAAGATTTCCTCGGGCAGGAGGGCTGATGATGAAGCTGAACGGATTACGCTGGTGGGTTGTCGGGCTCGTCGCCCTTGCGACCATCATCAACTACATCGATCGCCAGACCATCAACGTCCTTTGGCCGGAGAACATTGCGCCCGAGCTGTTCCCCGACATGGATGCCGACGGGCACAAATACATCCTCGGGGTCATCAGCACCGTCTTCATTTTCGCCTACGCGGCGGGTCAGGCGATCTTCGGCAAGATCTTCGACTGGGTCGGAACGCGCCTGGGCTTTGTGCTGTCGATCGGGGTCTGGTCGCTGGCGACTGCGGCGCATGCGCTGGCGAAAGGCATTATCAGCTTCAGCGTGTTTCGTGCGATCCTCGGCATCGCGGAGGCGGGCAACTGGCCCGGCGCGACCAAGGCGAATGCCGAGTGGTTTCCGACCAAGGAACGCGCGCTCGCGCAGGGTATCTTCAATTCCGGCGCAGCGATCGGCGGGATCATTTCGATTCCGCTGATCGGCTACATGGCCGTCATCCTCGACTGGAAGCTGATCTTCGTGCTGGTCGGTGTGATCGGGCTGCTCTGGCTCGTCCCATGGTGGTTCATCGTCAAGGCTCCGCCCAAAGAGCACGACTGGCTGACCGATGACGAACGCGAATATATCCTGACCGGTCAGAAAGTCGAGGATGCCACCAGCGACGATGACGACGGGTACAACCCGCCGACCGGGGAACTGCTGGCGCGCAAGGAAAGCTGGGGCGTGATCATCGCCTCGGCCGCCATCGACCCGATCTGGTGGTTGTTCATCGTCTGGATTCCGACCTACCTGGTCGAGGTCCACAACTTCAACGTGAAGGAAATTGCGGCCTCGGGCTGGCTCCCGTTCGTCGGGGCGATGCTGGGCGCCTGGTTCGGCGGATTGCTGGCACAGAACCGGCTGAAGGCGGGGTGGAGCGTCAACCGTACGCGCAAGTTCACGATCACGCTGGGGTGCCTGATCATGCTGCCAGCGCTGCTGGCCCTGTCGGCGGCGTCTTCGCCCTGGCCTGCGCTGTGGCTGATGTTCACGATCCTGTTCGGGTTCCAGACCGCGATCGGCAACGTCCAGACGCTTCCGAGCGACCTGTTCGGCAAGCGGACCGTGGGCACCCTGTCGGGTATCGCCGGCATGGCGGCAAAGCTGAGCGCCGCAGCGCTTACCTATCTCGTTCCGATCATGACGGCCGGAGCGAATTACTACTCCGTCTTCGTTCTCGGCGCGGTTCTTGCGCTGACAGCAATCGCAAGTGTCTGGCTCCTCTGCGGGGAAATCAGGCCCTTGAAACCGAAATCGGCCTCTGGCCATGCATGATCCGAAGGGGACAATTCAATGAAGTTTGCAGGCAAGGTGGCAGTCGTAACCGGGGGCAGTCGCGATATCGGTAGAGCGGTATGCATCAAGCTCGCCAGCGAAGGCGCGAACGTGGTCGTGAACTACAACAGCAACGAGGCCGATGCGGATGCCACGATCGCGGAAATCGAAACGGTCGGCGGGAAGGGCATCAAGGTCCGGGCGGACGTGACCAAGGCTGCCGAAGTCGAGGCGTTGATCGCGGCGACCTGCGATGCGTTCGGCGGCTCGATCGACATTCTCGTCAACAATGCCGGCGGAATGGTTGCACGCAAGACGCTGAGCGAGATGGATGAAGCCTTTTTCAACCGCGTAATGCAGCTGAACCTGACTTCGACCTTCCTTGCTTGCAAGGCGGCGGTGCCGTTCATGGACAAGGGCGGGGCGATCGTGAACCTCGCATCGCTGGCCGGGCGCGACGGCGGTGGTGGCGGGGCCATGGCCTACGCCACATCCAAGGGCGCGGTGATGACGCTGACGCGCGGTCTGGCCAAGGAACTCGGCCCGCAGGGTATCCGGGTCAACGCGCTGTGTCCCGGCATGATCGCGACTACGTTCCACGATACGTTCACGCCCGACGCCGCGCGTGAGAATGTCGCCAACTCGACACCGCTGCGCCGCCAGGGCCGCGCGGAGGAGATCGCCGACCTGGTCGCCTATCTCGCTTCGGACGAGGCTTCGTTCATCACCGGCACAAATGTCGACATCAACGGCGGGCTCGGGTTCTCCTAAGCTTCGCCTTCGTTTCATTTCCCTCCAACGTCACACGGATTCCTTCCCATGGCAGAGTTCCTTTCTTTCGGTGAGATCATGCTCCGGCTCAAGACGCCCGGGCATGAGCGGTTCTTTCAGTCGCCCGGTTTCGAAGCGACCTTTGGCGGCGGCGAAGCGAATGTCGCGGTAGCGCTGGCCAACTACGGGCTCGACGCGGGGTTCGTGAGCGCGCTCCCGGATAACGACATCGGCGATGCGGCGATCCGGGAACTGCGGGGCTTCGGGGTCGATACCTCGATGATCCGCCGGAGCGGCGACCGCGTGGGGATCTATTTCCTCGAAACCGGGGCCAACCAGCGTCCTTCGAAAGTGGTTTACGACCGGGCGCGCTCGTCGATCTGCGAGGCGGGGCCGGGCGATTTCGACTGGGCCACGATCTTCAAGGGTGCGAAGTGGCTGCACATCACCGGGATCACTCCGGCGCTGAGCCAGTCTGCGGCAGATCTCAGCGTTGAATGCGTGCAGGCAGCACAGGCGGCGGGAGTCACCGTGTCGTGCGATTTCAATTATCGCGGCAAGCTGTGGAAGTACGGCAAGACCGCGCCGGAAGTGATGCAGGATCTTGTCAAGCACGTCGATGTTGGCATCGCCAACGAGGAAGATTGCCAGAAATCGCTCGACATCACAGTCGATGTCGACGTCGAAAGCGGCGAGCTCGATACCGCGAAATACGAGGCGCTGTCGGCCAAGGTGCTCGACACCTATCCCGGCATGAACGCCATTGCGATCACTCTGCGCGAAAGCTTCAGCGCGGACCGCAACGGCTGGTCGGCGTGCCTGCGCACCGCTGACGGAGGATTCATGCTGTCACGCCGTTACGAGATGACCGACATCGTCGACCGGGTGGGCGGGGGCGATAGCTTCGCATCGGCGCTGATCTATGGCCTTAACGCCTATGACGATCACCAGCAGGCGCTCGAATTCGCGGTCGCGGCAAGCTGCCTCAAGCATTCGATCATGGGCGATTTCAACCGCGTCACGGTGCCCGAAGTCGAAAAGCTGATGAGCGGCGACGGCTCGGGCCGGGTACAGCGGTAGGGAAGCCGCGGACCGACCGGAGCCGGCGAGACTATTCTCGCGTCCGTTTCAACAACTGGTAGGCATACAGCGACGGCACGGCGCGCACGGCGCGGTTGTGCATTTCGACATAAGGCGTCGGCCGATGGTCCAGCCTGATCGGGCGGTTGCCATGCATGCCGACGATGCGCGCTTCGGGTCCCTCCGAACCGGCCAGGATCACGACTTCGTCGCCCGGCGCCACGCCGCCATCGAACACGATCGAGAGATTCCAGGTCGTGTTGAAGCGTCCGTGGCCGGGCTGCCAGTATCCCGCTCCTCCGGCCTTGTAGAGGTCGTAGAGCGGTTTGCCGTCCTCGCTCTGCTGGTCGGGTGTCACGTGGACGGTGATGTTGTCGTACAGGTTCTGGTGGTTCGATCCGGCATGCTGATCGAGCGTCGGGGTCGTCCAGACCGTGCTGTTCGTATAGACCGACCGGGTTGATTTGGTGTTGAAGCTCAGCGCGTGGACGGTCGGATTGTAGACGGTCAGCCGATCGACCAGCACATTGTGCACGTTGCCGATATGGACGCTGTAGTGCGCCGCATGCTCGCCTTGTGTGACGACATTGCTGATCGTGACGTTGGCCAGATCGTCGGTCAGGATGCCGCTGTCGCTGTTCTCGATCCGGACATTGCGTATCCAGCCATTGTGCACGCCGGTGAAGTACACGCCGTTGAAGCCGGATTCGTTGTGGTGCCCGAAATACGGATTGGGCGGGAATACCAGCGCGAGATCCTGGATCCCGACCTCGCTGAGATGCGCCCATTCGCTGAAGTAGGCCGGCAGGTCGGTGCCGATATCGTGCAACAGCGGATCGGCGATGGTTACGGTGTTGCCGTCGATCGCCTCGATCCGGGTGGGCTGCTGCACCAGCGGCCGATCAGGCGTTTCCCAATGGCGGCTGCCGATCTTTAGATCGGTATCGCCATAGAGCGATTTGACGAGCGGCCCGTCCGGCCCCGCACGGTTGTGCCAGTTGATCCGCAGCACGTCGCCGACTTTCAGCCCCGACGTATCCTGAACGGTGAGCGTGCGCGAAAACTGCTTGCCGGTCCTGATATCCGCGATCTTCGCGATGGGCGGGTCCATGCTTTCGATATAGCTGGCGTGGCGGCCGCCCGGGACGCGCGACCAGATGAAGCCGCCGCTCCAACTGTATTCCGAGAACAGGACATCGAGATTGGCGTCCGGCTGACGCTCGTACTTGTCGTTCTCGCGCAGATACTGGCGGATTTCGTCAAGCGTGCCGCCATCGTCGATCTGGTTGAGCGGGCGCGGCATGTAGAGTTCCGTCCCGCCGGCGCCCATTCCCATGCCCGAAAGGACGATACCGCTTTTTTCCAGCCACAGGATTTCGCTCAGGATGTAGCGTCCCGGCCCGAACTGGACCCGCACCGGGCCGCTGCGCGAATGCGCTTCGGCGAGCGCCGCCTGGATAGCCTTGCTGTCGTCCTTGCCGTCATCCGCCTTCGCGCCGAAATCGGCGACGTCGATCTCCTGATCGACCGTGGGGATGGTTTCCGTTCCGAATCCGTACCCTGCATAGGAGAAATCGGGCAGCGGATTGGCCCTCTGAGTCGCCGGATCGGCGAGGATGGACGGCAAAGCATCATCTGCCGCCGCCGATCCTGCGACCCCGCCGAGCAGGGTTGCCCACACCAGTGCAGCACCGGCCAGCGGTTTGTGAAAATTCGCGAATCTCGTTGATCGACGCGTCATGGACCCTCTCCGGACGGCTTTCCCACAAATGGTATTGACGCGCAATGATACCGGTGTCAATCATTTGGGTAACCGGTGTCATGGTCGGATAAACGCCCAGGCATCGCATGATCCTGGGGAGGAAAATCATGTCCGCAATCTTCGAACAACCGATCTTCGATGTGCGCCTGGGCCTGCGCGCGACTCTGCTGAGTACGGCGGTGCTCATCGCTGCGCCGGCCGTGGCGCAAAGCCAGCAGGAAGGCGATAGCCAGCCAGGGTCAGCCGAGCCCGAAATCGTCGTTACCGGCGAGATTTCACGCACGATCGAATCCTCGCTCGAAACGAAGCGCCAGCTCGACGTGATCGGGGATGCGATCGTCGGCGACGACATTGGCGACCTGCCCGACCTGTCGGTAGCCGAAACGCTCGAACGTGTGGTCGGGGTCACTTCAGACCGGTTCAAGGGTGGGGCGTCGGAACTGTCGATCCGCGGTCTCGGTGCCTTCCTTGGCGCGAGCTTCCTCAACGGCCGTGAAATCTCGTCGGGCAGCGACGGTCGCGACGTCAATTACGGCCAGTTTCCCTCCGAGCTCATCAATGGCGCGGTGATCTACAAGTCGCAGCAGGCCAGCTTCATCGAAGGCGGGGTGTCCGGAATCATCGAATTGCAAACGCTGCGCCCGCTCGATTATGGCAAGCAACGACTGCAGTTGCAGGCTCTGGGCGGCTACAGCGACTATGAGGATCGGGTGGTCGATGGCGAACCCTTCAACTACCGGCTGACCGCATCTTACGTGGACCAGTTCCAGGTTGGCGACGGGGAGCTGGGGATCGCGATCGGGGGCCAGATCCGCCGCGACACCGCGCCGGAGGATATCTACACTAGCAGCTCGACCTATCGGCCATGCAACACGATCGAAGGGGTCGACCAGAGCAACAATTGCGATTTCGACACCGATGCCAACGGCAATCCCAGCGGCGCGTCGGACCAGTTCTATTTCGTATCCAACCAGTACATCTACCGCGCGATGGCGACCGATGCCGATCGCGATGCGGTAATGGGGGCGATCCAGTATCGCCCGTCGCCATCGGTCGAAATCAATCTCGATGCGCAGTATTCCTACCGCGACGATATCGAAGAGCGCGCCAATCTGGTGATTGCGGACGGGCGCCGGGATATCGTCCCGCTCGACATCTCGCCGACGGGCGCGCTGCTCAACTGGAGCGGCGAAACCCGGATCGAGAACCAGTCGGTATGGCGCCAGCGGACCGAGGAATATCTGGGACTGGGCGGCAATCTGGAATGGAGCTCGGGCCCTGTCACGCTCGCCGTCGACGTGGCGTATTCGCAGACCAAGCGCCGTCAGGATGAAAAGGACATGCGCATCCGCACCAATTCGCGGGTGCTGTATGAAATCGACAAGCGCGGGGTCGAGGTGCCGAACCTGACCTTCACCGATGTCAGCGCGGTCGAGAACAACACCGGGCTCGTCTTTGATCTCGACAATCACGATCTCTACAACAATGGCGCGCGCGCCCGGCGGCGGCTCGAGAACGTCGATGACGAGATTTTCGCCGTGCGGCTGGACGCCGAATACGAATTGAGCGGTGGCTTTTTCAAGAGCATCGAGGCGGGCTTCCGCTATGGCGACCGCTTCCGGCTGCACGATGACGGTATCGACGCGACCGTCGCGCTGGTGGCGGGCAATTATGCGAACCAAGCCGCGATCGACGCGCGGCGCGATAGCTTCCTGGTCAAGGACCTGTTCGAAGGCGCCGACACTGCGGTGCGGGGCATCACCTGGGCGGCCTGGGATGCCGAGGCCCTGTTCACCGCTCTGACGGGCGATGCCGATGCGGGACTGCCCGCGCCGGGCGTGTCGACCCGTTCGACACAGGATGCCGAGGTCACGGAAAAGACCTATGCCGGGTATCTGCAGGCCAATTTCGACACGATGTTCGGCAGCACGCCCGCGCGCGGCAACGTCGGCGTTCGCATCGTCCGCACCGAAATCACCTCGGTGGGAATCAGCTCGGCGCTGGAAACCAGCCCCGGACCCGATCCGGACACGATCACGATCACCGAAGTCGGCGATCCGATCGTCAATATCGAAACCAACAGCTTCACCGATATCCTGCCCAGCGCCAACCTGATCCTCGAAGTCGCCCCGGACAAGCTGCTGCGGTTTGCGGCCTACCGCGCCCTCGCGCGACCCGACCAGGAAGCGATGTCGGCAGCGCTGTCATTCGACGACGAGGCCGATCTTGGAAACCTCGGCTCGATCGTCAGTGCCAGCGGCAACCCGTTTCTGGAACCGTTGAAATCGTGGAACGGCGACGTCTCGTTCGAATGGTATGCGGGGCCGACCAGCTCGATCGCGGTCGCGCTGTATGCGAAGCAGCTGCAAACCGGCTTCCGGACCGACGTGACCCCGCTGACGATCGAAGTCGACGGCACACCCACCGAGGTGATTATCGGCCGCACCGTCAATTCCAACGACAAGAGCCACCTGCTGGGTTTCGAGATAGCGGCGCAGCACGCGTTCGATTTCGGGCTGGGGTTCCAGGCGAGCTACAATTATGCGGACTCGAACTTCGAGTTTCCCGACCCGCAGGTGGTCGATGGCAATGCGATCAGCGACTTCACCGAACCGGCCAACATTCCTGGCTATTCGCGCCATTCGCTGAACGCGACGGTGTTCTTCGAAACCGCGCGGTTCAACACCCGGCTCGCCTACAAATGGCGTTCGGATTACTTCAAGCCGTTCCGGTCCGACCAGAACCGCTTTACCGAGGACCAGGGCTTCCTCGATTTCTCGGCGGCGTACGACGTGATCGACAACGTCCAGGTGCGGGTGCAGGTGCTCAATATCCTCGATGAACCCAACATCTTCTATCGCCCGACGCGGGATAATCTTGCACAGTCGGATTTTTCCGGTCGGCGATTCTTCGTCGGCATCCGCGGTCGGTTCTGATCCGGGCGCGAAGCGAGGGAGCGGGAATATGACGGACACTGCCGCTGTGCAGAATGATCGGCTGCGCGAGCTATCCCGCACGCTTGTTGAGGCGCGGCGTTGCGCCGGCTCGCTTCCGGAATTTCCGGGCCCGCTCCCGCGCGACCTTGAAGAGGCCTACAAGGTGCAGGCGCTCTCGCGCGCTGCCTGGCCGGATGATGTGATCGGCTGGAAAGTCGGCGGGATTCCGCCCAAGCACCGCGTCGCACTCGGCGAGCAATATCTGGCAGGCCCGATTTTCGCCAAACGGCTGGTTCGCGCGCAGCCCGGCGTCACGAACGAGATGCCGGTTTTTGCTGGCGGGTTCGCGGCGATCGAGCCCGAATTCGTCTTGGAGCTTGGCGAGAATCGCGATGCCGATCGGCTCTTCATCGGAGCGGAAATCGCCAGCAGCCCACTGGTCGCGATCAACGATATCGGACCGCTGGCGGTCGTGTGCGATTTCGGGAACAACAACGGTGTCCTCGTAGGCCCCGAAATTCCCGACTGGCAGACCGCAGGCGAACGCGACCTGCCGGTTGCGACGGTGATCGACGGTCAGATGATCGCCACGCGGGTGGTCGCGGATCTCGCCAGCGACGTGATTGCCGTGCGCGACTTCCTGTTCGCCCATGCCGAACGCCAGGACATTGCCCTGGCGCCGGGTACGCTGATTTCGACCGGAGCGATAACCGGGGTGCACGAGGCGCACGCGGGGGCGCGATCGATCCTCGACTTTGGCAGGTTCGGCGCACTCGAGCTTGTGTTGGTGCCGGAGCGGCAATCCGCATGAGCCGCGCCGCCAGGGGACTCGACTTCGCCCGGCGCGATGTGCTGGGCGGAGCATCCGCGCTGGCAGCGCTGACGATGAGCGGGTGCAGCCCGCGCGTCGGCAGTGCCTTCACCGCGACCGATACGCATGTGCTCGATTATCCCACCGTGCAGGCGGTTATCCGGTTCGGAGAAATTCTCTCGGCCCGCACCGACGGAAGGCTCTCGCTCAAGATGTACGCGGGCGGCCAGCTCGGCAACGAGCGCGACACGCTCGAAATCACGACATTCGGCGGGCTCGATTTCAACCGGATCAACCTGGCTCCGCTCAATTCGATCGAGCCGCTGACCAAGGTGGCGGCGCTGCCGTTCCTGTTCGAGTCGACCGCGCATATGCGGCGCAGCCTCGATGGCGAGATCGGCGAGGAGATTCTCGCCTCGCTCGAGCCGCACGGGCTGATTGGCCTGTGCTTTTACGATTCCGGTTCGCGATCGTTCTACAACACGCGCGGACCGATCCGCACCCCGGCAGACATGCGCGGGCTGAAACTGCGCGTACCCGGCTCCGATCTCTATGTGGCGATGGTCCAGTCGCTCGGTGCCGATGCCGTCCCGATGCCGCTCGACGAGGTTTACCAGTCGCTGGCGCAGGGCGTTATCGACGGGGCGGAAAACAACTGGCCGAGCTTCGAGAGCGGCAAGCATTTCGAGGTCGCGCGCTATTACAGCCTCACCAATCACCTGCTTGCTCCCGAGGTGTTCGTGATGTCGAAAATCAGCTGGGACAAGCTTACCGCATCGGATCAGGCGCTAGTGCGTGACGCGGCGCGGCAATCGGTGCCCTATATGCGCGAATTGTGGGACCGGCAGGTCGCCAAGAGCAAGGCGATCGTGATGGGGTCGGGGGTCGAGGTGAACGAGGTCGATCCCGCACCCTTCGCCGCGGCGATGACCGGGATGTGGGACAGTTTCATCGACGATGCCCGCCAGCGCAATCTGGTCGAACGCATCCAGGCATTGCGCGGCGGAGAAAGCGAATGATGGACCGGATCGCAGACTGGCTGGTGAAGATCGGCGCGGCCGGCCTGATCCTCATGACGGCGGTGGTCGGCTGGCAGGTGTTCGGCCGCTTCGTCCTGAATTCCAGTCCCTCGTGGACCGAACAGGCCGCGCTGATCCTGATGATCTGGTACGTGTTCTTTGCGGCGGCAGCAGGCGTGTGGGAGCGGTTCCACATCCGGATCGAGTTGCTCGAGCATTGGCTCAGCGCGGCGCGCGCTCGCCAGTTGCGGATTGCGATCCACGTCCTGGTCGCCGTGTTCGGCCTGGTGCTGCTGGTCTTCGGCGTGCAGCTCGCGTGGCTGGTGCGCGATCACGTGATCCCGTCGCTCGGGATCAGCCGCGCGCTGGCCTATGTCCCGATCCCGCTCGCCGGACTGTTGACTGTCGTGTTTTCGATCGCGCGCATCCGGGTGCGAATGCAGGAGGCCTACTGATGGAGATCCTTGTCCTCCTCGGAGTCCTGCTGCTGCTGCTCGCGCTCGGCGCGCCGGTGGCCTACGCGCTGTTCGGCGCGGCATTGGCGACGTTCCTGGTGATCGACATCCCGCTGGTCGTCGCCGTGCAGCGGATGGCGGCAGGGATCAGCGTATTCACCCTGATGGCGATCCCGTTCTTCATTTTCGCGGGTGACCTGATGTACCGCGCTGGCATCGCCGAACGGCTCGTGCGCGTCGCCGATGCGGCGCTGGGCCGGGTGCGCGGGGGACTGGGCCTGGTCGATGTCGGCGCGTCGATGATGTTCGGCGCGGTGTCCGGTTCGGCCATCGCCAGCGCTTCCGCGATCGGATCGACCATGGTCCCGCTGATGGAAGAAAAAGGCTATCACAAGGATTATGCGGTCAACGTTACCGTCACCGCTGCGATCGTCGGGTTGCTGATCCCGCCTTCGCACAACATGATCATCTACTCGGCGGCGTCGGGGATCGGCGTTTCGATCGGCGATCTGTTCCTGGCCGGGATCGTGCCGGGCATCCTGACCGGTGCGATGCTGATGCTGACCGCCTGGCTGGTTGCGCGCCGCCGCGGCCTGCCCAAGGGCACATTCCCCGGCTGGCGCGAACTCGCCCGCGCGACTGTTTACGCGATTCCCGGTCTGATGACCGGCGTCATCATCATGGGCGGCATTCTGAGCGGGATCTTCACGCCCACCGAAAGCTCGGCCATCGCGGTGATTTACACGGGGCTGGTCGGCACGTTCGTGTACCGCAATCTGGGCTGGAGCGGGTTCGTCGAGGCCGCCCAGAAGTCCGTCCGCACGGCTGCCATGGTTCTGTTCATCATCGCTGCGGCGACTGCGTTCGGGTTTGCGCTCGCGCTGCTCGAAGTGCCCGCTGCGCTGGCGAGCCTGATCGGGTTGATGACCGAGAACCCGATCCTGACGTTGATCATCATAAACCTGATGCTGCTGGCGCTGGGCACTTTCATGGACATGGCTCCGCTGATCGTGATTGCGACGCCGATCTTCCTCCCGGTCGCGATGGAAACGGGCGTGGACCCGGTCCACTTCGGGATCATCATGATGATCAATCTCGGGATCGGTCTGGTCACGCCGCCGGTCGGATCGGTTCTGTTCGTCGGCTCCGCCGTCGGCAAGATTCCGCTGGCCGACATGATCCGGACGATCTGGCCGTTCTACCTCACTCTGCTCGCCGCGCTCGCCCTGATCACCTTCGTACCGGCTCTCTCGATGGCCCTACCGGATGCTTTCTGACTTCTATTCGGCGGTCGAATTGGCCTAAGGCAGATAGCGGAGGGCGAAGGGACACTTATGGCGAAAAGCGGCAAACCGACGATCAACGACGTCGCGCGCCTCGCCAGTGTCTCGAAAAAGACCGTCAGCAGGGTGATCAACAAGTCGCCGCTGCTCAGCGACAAGACCCGCGAGCACGTGGAGCAGGTGATCGCGGAGATCGGCTTCGTCCCCAATCTTCAGGCGCGCGCGCTGGCGCTGCGGCACAATTTCATCATCGCGGCGATCCACGACAATCCCAACGCGCAATTCCTGGTCAACGTTCAGCAGGGCATCCTCGAAGGCCTGGCGGACAGCGAATACGGGCTGATGGTGCAGCCGGTGGATCGCGCTGCCGACACGCTTGCGGACGATATTCGCGCGTTCCTCGAACGGCACAAACCGTACGGCGTGGTGCTGCTGCCGCCGATTTCCGAAGACGATGCGATCGTGGACGTATGCCGGGACTTCGGCTGCGGATACGTCCGGATGGGATCGGTCAAGCTCGATGAGGCTGCGCACAGCGTGAGCTCGAACGACCGCGAGGCTGTGCGCGAGGCGGTTTCCTACCTGATCGCCAAAGGGCATAGCCGCATCGCGCTGATCGAAGGGCCGGAGGGATTCACCTCCCCCCGCGAAAGGCGTGCCGGGTTCGAAGAGGCGATGGAGGCCGCCGGGCTGGCGCTCGATCCCCAGCTGGTGCGACCCGGGCAATACACGTTCGAATCCGGAGTCGAGGCGGGGCAATCGCTGATCGACGCCGGCAATCCGCCCACCGCCATTTTCGCATCGAACGATGAAATGGCGATCGGGGTGATGATCGCAGCGCGTCGCAGCGGTCTGCTCATCCCCGATGATCTGTCGATCGTGGGTTTCGACGACACGCCGCTTTCGAGCCATGTATGGCCACCCCTCACGACGGTGCATTGGCCGATCGTGGCGATGGCACGGACCGCGGCGCGCAAGCTTGTCGCTCCCGACGACAAGGACGTACAGCGCCGCTGGCTGCTGCGTTCCGAGCTGGTCGAGCGCGCCTCCGTCATCCCGCCGAATATATCGGTGAAAACGCCTCGATGAGTCGCCAAGAAGTGGCTTGCACCCGTCTATGACACCGGTTACCTATGTGTCGAAATTGTATACGTCCGGATTGCCAGTCCAATCGGCCGCCCAATCCCGTTCAAAAGGAAGCGTCGCGCTATGAAAATCGCCCTCATCATTGAAAACAGCCAGGCCGCCAAAAGCGACATCATCCACGGCGCCCTGACGTCGGTGGTCGAGCCGATGGGCCACGACGTGTTTCACTACGGAATGCATACGCCCGAAGACAGGGCGCACCTGACCTATCCCATGAACGGCATTCTGACGGGCACCTTGCTCAATTCCGGCGCGGCCGATTTCGTCGTCACTGGTTGCGGGACCGGCATGGGATCGATGCTCGCCTGCAATGCGATGCCGGGCGTCTTCTGCGGCCTCGTAATCGACCCGACCGATGCCTTCCTGTTCAGCCAGATCAACGCCGGCAATGCGATGGCACTGCCATTTGCCAAGGGCTTCGGCTGGGCTGCCGAACTGAACCTGCAGGATTGCTTCCGCAAGTTCTTCGAGAACGAGCCCGGCCTCGGCTATCCCAAAGAACGCGCCGAGGTCATGGCCAAGAACCGCAATGTCCTCGCCGATCTCAAGAAGGCCACCTGTCACGACATGCTGACCGTGCTGAAAAACGCCGATCAGGACCTGGTGCGGACGGCCGTTTCGGGTGAGCGGTTCGCCGAGTACTTCTATCCCAACTCGCAGGACGACGAGATCAGCGCCTACCTGAAGGCGCTGTGATCGCGATGGGTGGCATGTTCGATCTTTCCGGCAAGGTCGCGATCGTTACGGGTGCGAACACCGGCATCGGGCAGGGTATTGCCGTCGCTCTTGCCAAGGCGGGAGCCGACATCGCGCTGGTCGCCCGCAGCGACGCATCCGAGACCAAGGGGCTTATCGAAAGTGCCGGGCGAAAGGCCGCCATCATCAATGCGGACCTCTCGACCATCGAGCCCTGCGCGCGCATCGTCGAGGAAACCATTGCCGCCCTCGGCGGGCTCGACATCCTCGTCAACAACGCCGGGATCATCCGCCGCAACGATGCGCTCGAGTTCACCGAGGACGATTGGGACGCGGTGATCGACACCAACCTCAAGGTGCTTTTCTTCCTCTGCCAGGCGGCGGGGCGGCACATGGCGAAGCACGGCGGGGGGTCGATCATCAACATCGCCTCGATGCTCACGTTCCAGGGCGGAATCCGGGTTGCAAGCTACACCGCTTCGAAAAGCGGGGTGGGCGGTCTGACCAAGCTGCTGGCGAACGAATGGGCCGCTAAGGGCATCACCGTGAACGCGATCGCTCCGGGCTATATCGCGACCAACAACACCGCCGCGCTGCAGGCGGACGAAACCCGCAATCGCCAGATCCTCGAACGGATACCGGCCGGGCGGTGGGGCGAGCCGTCGGATCTCGGGGGGCAGCGGTGTTCCTCGCGTCCGATGCAGCGCGCTACGTGCAGGGGCACATCCTCGCCGTCGACGGAGGCTGGCTGGCGCGCTGAACCTGCGCCAAGCCCTCGCGCGATTCTCGCGATCCGCTTCGATCCGGGCTTTCGCGATCAGCCGAGGCTGGGCTGACCGCGTCGAAGCTTCGCCTCAGGCGTCTTCCGATCCGGAGCAGATTGACGGTGCGATCCATGAAATCGAGCGAACAGTCCGCCGTGTCACAATTTAGCCATTTTAGTTTCCGTACCCAATTCTGTCCTGTTGCAAGTTACGCGGCGAAATATACTGAAAATACGACAAAGTGTTTTGACTTCGTTATTTCAGAGGCGTAGCTTCCCATTGCCTTCGGGAAAATCGCAACAATTCGATTCTCTTTGAATCCGTAATTTCTACGGGGGGCAATGCATTGAGCGCGACCGAAGGGCGGTGGGTTGACGGGGGCAAGATCAATGTTGCCGATGTCATCATCACGGATGGTCGCCATACGACCAGCCCTCCGGACCCCAGCACCGATCCTCACCTGATCCTCGACCGGCGTGGACTGTTCGTCATTCACGCTGTCATGCTTCACACCGGCAAGGTCCTGTGGTTTTGTGGCCACGTCGAAGACAGCCACTATTCGCTCAAGAGCTATCTGTTCGACTACAAGAATCCGGGCAGCGTCCTGGCTTCGCAGGATTTCCCGCTCCACAATCCCGCGCTGGCGCGAGGTGGAACGGCAGGGCAGTTGCCCAACGATCCCATCACCGAACATTTCCATGCGGACCTGTTTTGCTGCCACTTCGTCCACACGCACGATGGCAAGGTGATGGTGGTCGGCGGATCGGACCCGGAATATTTCGAGCGCGGGCCAGGTGGGACCAATGTCGGCCATTCCAGCGTCGGCGAACGGTATCTCTACCTGTTCGATCCCGATCCGCCTGCGGGGCAGCGACACTGGCAAACCGTCATGGACGGGTCCAACGTGGCGCGATTGTCGCACGGACGGTGGTATCCGACGGCGGTCATGTTCGGGGATGGCCGGATCGGCGTATTCTCCGGCCGAAGGGAATTCGGCGTCGGCAGCAGGACGGGTATCTCCGACATAGTCGAGATCCTCACGCCGCAAACCGGCAACAACAACTACCGGGTCAGCACTCTTGCGAGTGGAGCGACCGGCAGCGCGGTGTTGAAGCTGCCGATCTATCCCGGCCTCCATCTCGCGCCCAATGGGCGGGTCTACTACACCCACACCAACTGGGGGCTGGAGATCGATCCTCCCACGGAAACGGTTTCCATCGGAATTCCGAACCACTCGACCCAGGCATCGTGGGAAACACACGCCAACGTGAGGCCGCAACCGGCAACGGCGGCTTCGATCCCGCGTCGGGAAGAGGGGATGAGCGTCTTGCTGCCCCCGGCGCAGGACGGAAAGATCCTGCTGTTCGGCGGAAGCGAAGCGCTGGGAGCCGGGAACAACCGCGTGCGTCAGGGCGCGTCGTATACGCATATTCGCGACGCTGCCGATCCGACCTCGACCGCCATTCTCGACACGACGGGCGCGACCCCCAGTTGGACCGCCGGCCCCACGCTTGCACACGGGCGGATCAACGGTCACGGGGTGATCCTCCCGGACAAGAAGGTGCTCATCTGCGGTGGGCACAACAGCCACAAATGGACCGCCGTCTATCCGGGTAACGTTCGCAATCCCGCCGACCCGGTGGACCCGCCAGAGGCAGCCGTCGCCGACAATGCGCAATCGCACTACAGCGAGCTGTACGATCCGGCGACGAACACGGTTTCGCCTGCAGCGCCGCTCAATCACGCGCGAATGTATCACGCGGCTGCGGTCCTGCTGCCCAACGGTTCCGTGCTGATTGCCGGGGGTGCCGACGCCGACAACAACAAGAACCACGTCTTCGACCAGACCGTCGATGGCGAATTCCCCATCCACCATGCGGCCGACGGTTTCTCCTACCCCGGGTTTCCGCCCAATCCGGCCGGCACGCCCCCCGATATGTGGTTGGGTCCGATCATCGGACTCGAAGATCCGCCCGGGAGCGGGACATTCCGGAGCATTACCTACAACCGCAAGGATTACGAGATTTACGAACCGCCGTATTTCTTCACGCCGGGAACGCGTCCGCGCATTGAGGCGATCCAGAAGAGCGGAGCGGATTCGACCCGCGCTGATTATGGAGAGACTTTTCGTATTCGCTCGTCTCTCGCGGCAACCAATACGCAAGCGGCGCTGATCCGGCCCGGAGCCGCCACCCACCATACCGATTCGGAGCAGCGCTATATCGCGCTCACCCCGGCCAACGTGAGCGGCAACGAATTCGACGTGACGATCCCCAATGATCGCAACCTCATCCCGCCGGGTTACTACATGCTCTGGATCATCAAGGACGGGAAACCCTGCGAGGAGGCCAAGTTCGTGCTGGTCGGCAGCATCCTGCCCGCGCCTCCGCCTGCAAGTTCGTCGTGGTGTATCGTGGTCACCGCCGCCGCCGGATCGCGCGACGCAGCCGAAGTGCAGTTCCTCCAGCGATTGAGGCGCGAGCTGGAACGCAGCGGGACGGTGGGCGAACGTTTCATCGATGTCGTCAATACGCTCTACTACGGCGTATCCCCCACCATCGTGCGCCAGATGCGCAGACACGCAGGGCTGAGATACGCCATTCGCGACACTCTGGTGATGCCGTCGGTGCAGATCATCGACAAGGCACGCCGCACCAGCCGGTTCAAGCCCGACGGTCAGAACGGAGCGCGGTTTGCAGCGCTGCTGACGGTCCTGGGTGTGGCGGGCATTCTCGCATCCCCGATCCTGCTGGCCATCGTCCTCGTCCGCTGGGCGATGTTCGCACTCGATGCACAACCGGAGGCTGGTGATGGACGATAGCACACTGGCACAGATCGGGCGGCTGCTCGCCGTCGCAACGCAGCCGATCACCAGCCGCCTCGAAGGGGGATATGCACGGCGGTTCTTCGTCATGCTGGGCGTCGACGTCCCGCTGGACGTGTTCACGCCGGAACTCGAGAACGCGTTCGCCACCACCGCCTCTTCGGCATCGGCTCTCGGAGAAGTGCTGCCCGAACTGATCGCGGCGATCGATGCCGGGAATACCGGCGAAACGGTCGCCAAGGCGGTGGAAATCGTCGAGCTCGTCCGCTCGGTTGTGGTCTCGGTCGAAACCATCGTCACCGAAATCGAAACGATCGGCCTGCCGGGAGTATCAGGTGCGGAACTGAGCGCATTCATGGGCGATGTCGCGGTCCGCACGAGCGAGCTTGTCCTGATCGAGCACCTTCAGAACTATGCGACGGTGGTCTTTTCGATCCTGCATTTCTTCGGCGTGATCGAGATCGAGGTCGGGAATGCCGGCGAGCCCAATATCCAGCTCATGGAATTCGACCGCAAGCGCTTCCGTTTCGACCGGATCGAAATGCTTTTTACCGATCCCGGAAATCTTGTCGCCGACGTGTACGGCTGGGGTTCCAACGGCCTCGATGGCGAAGCGCTGATATCGCGCCTGGCTGCGCTGCTCGAAGCGCTGGGTCTGCCTTCATCGCGCGTCCGGATCGACGATCGTCCACGGCTTGAGATCTCGATCTTTTCGCTGATGCCGACCCAGGGCGTCAATCCGCCCGGTCTCGATGCCGAAATCACGCTCGGCATGGCAGAGGGGTTTGCGCTCGAAATTCCCGTCGCCGACGGGCTGGTGGCCGATGTGAACGCCCGCGCGGCGCTTTCGGCATCGACCGGCATCTCGATCCGACCGCCTGCGGATATTGTGGTGATCCCGCCTTCGGGCGATGTCGGCGGACAAGTCGGCATGGGCTTCAGCTTCGTGCCGGTAGCTCCGGCCGAGCGGATCACGCTGCTGGGGATCACCGGCGGGACTGGGTTGTTCATCGAGAAATTCCGCGCCGGTATCACCGCCGAATTCGCGTGGGCAGGCGGGCAGGCCGATGGCGATGTCGGGTTCGAGGCGCAGCTCGAAGGCGGCAAGCTGAAGATCAGTGCCGACGGCGCCGACGGGTTCCTCGCGGACTTGCTGTCGGGCGTGAACCTCGAAGCCGATTTCGACGTGGGGATCAGCTGGTCCGCTGGCAACGGCTTGCGCTTCACCGGCAGCCACGCGCTGACCATCCAGCTGCCCGCGCATATCGATCTCGGCCCGATCGAGCTCGACGCGCTGACCCTTACGCTCGGTATCGATGGCGGAAAGTTCCCGATTGCGCTGGCGACCAACATCAACGCGCAACTGGGTCCGCTGAGCGCGAGCGTCGAGCAGATCGGCGGGATGATCGAGCTCGCGTTCCCGGGGCAGGGCGGCAATGCCGGGCCGATGAACATCACCGGCAAGTTCAAACCGCCGGTGGGTGCCGGGCTGGCGCTCGACGCGGGAGCGGTCAGCGGGGGCGGCTACCTCTATTTCGATTACGAGAACGGCGAATATGCAGGCGCGCTCGAGCTCAACCTTGCGAACATCGTGTCGGTCAAGGCGATCGGGATCATCGCGACCAAGATGCCCGACGGCAGCGATGGCTTTTCGCTGCTGATCGTCATCACCGCCGAATTCGGCACCGGGATCCAGCTTGGCTTCGGCTTCACGCTGCTGGGTGTCGGCGGCATCCTCGGCCTCAATCGCGGAATGGCGCTCGATGCGCTGGTCGAAGGGGTGCGCGCGGGCACGCTCGACAACATCATGTTCCCGACCGACGTGATCGCCAACGCGCAGAGCATCATCGCCGATCTCAAGAAATACTTCCCGATCGAGGTCGATACCTTCGTGATCGGTCCGCTGGCCAAGATCGGGTGGGGGACGCCGACTCTGGTATCGCTGTCGCTGGGCGTGGTGATCGAAATCCCGCCCGGCAACATCGCGATCCTCGGCGTGCTCAAGGTGGTACTGCCCGATGAGCGTGCGGCGCTGCTGGTGATCCAGGTGAGCTTCATCGGCGCGATCGAGTTCGACAAGGACCGCGCGTGGTTCTTTGCCTCGCTGTTCGGCTCGCGGGTGCTGTTCATGACCCTCGAAGGCGAAATGGGTCTGCTGATCGCGTGGGGCAACGATCCCAATTTCGTCGTGTCTTGCGGCGGATTCCATCCGGTCTATCAGCCCCCGCCGTTGCCTTTCCCGACCCCGCGGCGGATCGCGGTCAGCATCCTCAACGAAAGCTGGGGCCGGATCCGGGTCGAAGGCTATTTCGCGGTCACCTCCAACACCGTGCAGTTCGGCGCGAAGCTCGATATCTTCTTCGGTTTCAGCGCGTTCTCGATCAGCGGATACCTCTCGCTCGACGCGCTGTTCCAGTTTTCGCCGTTCTATATGATCGTGCAGATTTCCGGCGGGCTGTCGCTCAAGGTGGCGGGGCTCGATCTGCTTTCGGTGCACCTCAAGTTCACGCTCGAAGGGCCGACTCCGTGGCGCGCCAAGGGCAGGGGTTCGGTCAAGATCCTGTTCTTCGAAATCAGCGCCAATTTCGACGAGACCTGGGGCGATCGCGAGGATACGAGCCTGCCCAAGATCCCGGCGCTGCCGATCCTCGAGATCGAATTCGCCAAGCTCGAAAACTGGACCGCGCAGCTGCCTCCTTCGCAGACGCTGGCGACCACGCTCCGCGAGCTGGAGCCGACCGAGTCGCTGGTCCTGCACCCGCTCGGCTCGCTCAAGATCGCACAGCGCGCAGTGCCGCTCGATATCGATATCGACAAGGTCGGCAACCAGGCAGTGAGCGACGGCAAGCGCTTCTCGGTCGACAGCGACAGCGCGCTGTTCGCGAAGCTGGGCGGCACGCGCGACAGCTTTGCGACCGGGCAGTACAAGGAGCTGAGCGACAGCCAGAAACTGTCGAGCAAGGGGTACGAATCGCAGCCCAGCGGACTGGAACTGGGGATCGCCGACGGCGAGCTGAAATCGGGCGGAGCGACCACCCGCACCACCCGTTACGAATTGTCGGTCATAGACAGCGCCTTTCGCTCCAAGATCCGCAAGTACTGGGGGCTGGCGAGCACGCTGTTCGCGCACTTCCTCAAGGGAGCGGCTGTCACCCAGCTGGCCGTTTCGAACGCCGCGAAGAAGAAGGTCAATCCGCACGATGATGGTGTTGTCGTCGCGCCCGGTGCCTATGCGGTCGCCAATGTCGATACCAATCTCGTCAGGAGCCCGGCCTTCATCAACTTCGCGAGCCAGGCCGAGGCCGAGGCGTTCATGAGCGATCAGGTGGCGAGCGGCGCAGCCAATGCCAACGAGCTGCACGTCGTCGAAGCATTCGAAGCGAGGATCGCGGCATGAGCCTGGGGCGCTATTCCTTCGTTCCGTGGGTTCGGCAGGGTCTCGCGAACGCGCTCGACAATCCCACCGCCGGGTCGCTGCGCGCGACCACCAACGTCCGGCTGACGGTGAGCGGATCGGGCGGCGAGAATCCGGTGTCTGGCACGATCGACCAGAAGGTGGAACTCTACGGTCCCGGCGATATCGTCGGGCTCGATCAGGGGCAGATCATCCGCACCGAACCGCGGCACTGGGTGACCGATTTCGAACCGAATTACCTGCCCTATATCGAGCTCTACGACGAAGGCCTGCCGTGGGCCTATTCGCCCGAGGCCCCGACTGGCGAGCGGCTGAAGCCGTGGCTCGCGCTGATCGTGCTCAAGACCGACGAGCACGAATTCCGCAGCCAGGCGGGACGTCCGCTGCCGTTCGTCCACGTCGAGAACCCGGACGACAGCCTGCCCGACCTGTCCGAGAGCTGGGCCTGGGCACATGTCCACACCAACGAATCGCTCTCGGGTGGCGATGTGCAGTCGGGGGCGGACCCAGCGACCGCCAATGCCCTGTCAAACCTTATCGACCGCGACCCGGATCTCGCCTACGCGCGGATCGTCTGCGGTCGGCGGCTCGAGCCGAAAACGCAGTATCACGCGTATCTGGTCCCGACATTCGAGACCGGTCGGCTGGCCGGGCTTGGCCTGGATATCACGCAGGCACCCGGCGCGCGGCACGGCGCGTGGCGTGCGCCCTATCCGGGCGGCGCCTTGGCGCAGGAGCCGCAATCGATCCCGGTCTATTTCCGCTGGCAATTCGAAACCTCCGAGCGCGGTGATTTCGAATACCTGGTGCGCCTGCTCAAGCCGCGCCCGGCAGATTCGCGTATCGGGCGGCGCAATATCGATGTGACCGCGCCGGGCAGCAATATCAGCGGGATCGACGTGCCCGGGCTGCAGGGCGTGCTGCGGCTCGGCGGTGCCCTGCAAGTTCCGTTCGATACGTTGAGCCAGCCGGAAAAGGACACGGCGACCGCATACGAGGAATGGGACAACCCCTATCCGGTCGCGTTCCAGAGCGAGCTCGCTGCGTTCCTCAATCTCGGCGACGATTACAACCGCGCCACCGCCGGGGTCGCGAATGCCAATTCGGGCGTCGCGATCGATCCCGCCGAGATCGACGATCCGCTGATCGTGCCGCCGATCTACGGGCAGTGGCATGCGCGCAGCCCGCGGGTGCTGACCGCCGAGGATGGCAGCGCGCTGCCCAACGACGACAACTGGCTGCACGAGGCGAACCTCGATCCGCGTCACCGCGCGACCGCCAATTTCGGCACCAAGGTGATCCAGCGCCACCAGGAAGACTTCATGAAAGGCGCGTGGGAACAGGTCGGCGATGTGCTCGCGGCCAACCGCCGGATGCGGCTGGTGCGGCTGGGGCTGGCGACCAGCGTGGTGTTCCACACTGTCCACCTCCAGGGTCTGCTGGCCAAGGCCGCCGGAACCTTTACCCAGACGATGTATCCGATGGCGCGGCGGCTGATGGTCGGGCCGATGAGTGCGGCGGCGACGATCCGCGACAGCGTGGTGCCGCCGGTGATGCTCAGCAGCGCCATGCGCCGGGCGGTGCGTCCGCGTTCGCCGCTGCTCAAGCGCGTGGCGGTCGGCCGGACGATGCCGACCCGGGATATCGTCACCCGCGTGGCCGATGGCGAAGTGAAACCCGCGCCGCCCAAGACCGCGCCCGAAAGCGTGCCGAAGCCGTCCGATCTTCCGCAGAGCGAGGTCGACAAGACGCCGCCGACGGTCAGGAATGCGCGGATCGCCTTTGCCGGGCTGCTGCTGCTGATCCTTGTGCTGTTCTTCGCCGGTTACTGGCCGCTGGCATTGCTGCTGCTGCTGGTGGCGATCTTCCTCGGCTATCGCCTATTCACGATCCGGACCCGGCCCGTAGGGGTCGGCGGCGGGGTGACGACCGATCCGGTCACCGGCGACACGGTTGGTCCGGCATCGCCGCGGCCTGCGGAGGTCGACGACATGCCGCCCAGTCCGGACTTTGCGCTCGCCGATCCCTATGCGCCGACGCCCGCGCCGGAACCGACGATCCGGCTGCCGGGGCTCGGATCGGACAGCGCCGAGCTGGGGCGTTACAAGGATGCGCTGCGCGATACCTATGCCGACGAGACGCTGACCGCCACGATCGCACCGGTGCGTCCGAACAACCCGATCAACATTGCGACCTTCGCCGGGCAGTTGCTCGAGGCGACCGATCCCAAGGTGGTGATGCCCGCCAAGTTCGGCCCGCTGATCCGGATTCCGGACCGGATCGCAGACATCCAGATCGAAACCTTCGCCCCGGTGATGGCCTATCCCGAATTCGATACGCCGATGTACCAGTATTTGCTCGAGATCTCGGACGAGCATTTCGTCCCCAACCTGCAATTCGTGCAGCAGAACTCGATCAGCCTGCTCGAAACCAACCAGCCGTTCATCGAAGCCTATATGCTGGGGCTCAATCACGAATTCTGCCGCGAGATGCACTGGCGCAGCTATCCGACCGACAATTGCGCGACGTCGTTCCGGCAGTTCTGGGACGTCAGCTCGTATTTCGATCAGGCGGGCACCGATCCCGAGGCGCTGCGCGAGGAGCTGCGCGATATCCCGCCGATCCACATCTGGCCGCGCGCGTCGAAGCTCGGCGATCACGATCACCGCGACAAGGGCGGCGAGGCGGAAAACGAGCTGGTGCTGGTGATCCGCGGCGATCTGCTCAAGCGGTATCCCAACGCGGTGATCTACGCCCAGCGGGCTGCATGGCAGACCAATCCGGACGGCAGCATCAACAACAAGGTCGAACGCATGCCGGTCGAACTGACCCCGGCGCAGGAAGACAACCCGCCCGAAAGCCTGGTCAAGACGCCGATCTACGAGGCCAAGGCGCGGCCCGACATCTACTTCTTCGGGTTCGACCTGACCGCGCTCGAAGCCCAGGGCGAAAGCGGCGACAATCCGGGCGACGATCCCGGCTGGTTCTTCATCATCAAGGAGCGTCCGGGCGAGCCGCGCTTCGGCCTCGATATCGAGCGCGATGCGGGCGTAACGCTGGCGACCTGGAGCGATCTCGCCTGGCCCGACGTCAGCCTTGAAGCGGGTTCGAGCTATCTTGAGGCGGAGCAGACCCACGCGCTGAGCGAACCGGCGACGACCGACGAACGCCACGAGCAGTGGGAGGACGACCGGCACGTGACCTGGACGCCGGCCACACATGCGGGCGACCTCGCCTATGTTCTCTACCAGTTGCCGGTGATGGTCGCGGTCCATGCCGGTGACATGCTGCCGAGGAATCCCTAGTGAGCCGAACGCCCGAATTCACCGCCCAGCTGGCGCCGCTCAAGCAGGCGCGCGATGCCGCCGACGATGCCCGTCGGGAGGCCTACGCCGCGACGCAGGATTACCAGAAGCTGGGGCGCGACAAGACCCGCTCCAAACGCACCGCGGATGCCGGGATCGCCGGTCAGATCGACCGGCAGATCGAAACTGCCGGTCGGCGGGCCGGACAGGCCTGGGGCGCGTTCGGTCAGCTCCACGCCGAACAGCTGGAAATGCTCGCGAACATCGCGCCGATGCTCGATCCGCGCGATCATGTGAACCAGTTCGACGATTCGCATCCGATCCTGTTGATGCCGCTGCGCATCGAAACGCGCTTTGCGCCGGGGGCGGACGAGTTGTGGATCCGCGTTTATCCCGATGCCTGGGCGGTCGACGGCTTCGAGGAGAAGCTGAGCGAGAAAGAGGTCATCAGCGGCCGCAGCTTCTGGACCGATTACTGGGCGGCAGCGGGCGATCGCGACCGGCAGGTGGCCGCGTGGCGCAACCTCGTGGCCAGCCATGGCACCGGGCGCGCGCAGTGGATCGCCACCAGTTTCCGGCCCGCCAACGAAGGGGAGGAACCAGCGGCACCGGCAGCGGGCGAATTGCTGCTGATCGCCGAAGGAACCAGGCCGCCGCAGACCGAGATCGACGCCGTCACCGCTTATTGGCAGGCGGTGTGGAGCAAGCCCGACGATGCGAATGTGGCCGATGCCGCGCTGGCCGATCTCAAGGCGGCGATCGGTGATCCGGCGGCACAGGCGGCAGTCGCGGCGCAGCCGCGCCGGTTCCAGGAGCCGCGCCCCGAACTCGACCGGTCGGCGACGACGCTGGTCCTGGCCTGGATCGAATGGCCCAACCTGGCCGACGACGACGTCAAATCGGCAAGCTGGACCGAGGCCGCGCGCAGCGACATCCTGCCCGAACGGCTGGTGGTGACGCTGATTCGGGGCGACACCGTGCGCAGCGAAATCGGCAAGGTGATCCCGAGCACGGTGACACTGGGTTTCGACCCCAGCGCGCCCGATGCCGAGCAGGTCGAGCAGGTCGACGGTGTGCTCAAGCTGCCCGAGGCGATGCAGTGGATCTTCGATTTCGACAAGGCGGTCGAAATGGGGCTGGGGTTCAGGATCGCGCTGTCGGACCGTGAGCGTATCGCCGGGTTCGATCGCCTGCTGGTGTGCGGTGTGTCGCTGCGCGACGACGAGGACGAGAGCAGCGCGGCGCTGGAGACGCTGCTGCTGCACCACCATTTCAGCGGCAGCGGTGTTTCGCTGCTGCCGCAGGGCACGCCGACCAACAACAGCGACAAGCCGAGCGGCTACTCCGATCGCGACGAGGTCGAGGAAGCGTTCGACCGGATGTTCGGCGGCAACCCGCCCGATCTTGACCGGGCGGATGTGCTCGACAAGCTCGACGGGCAATGGTTCGCCGAATGGCTCGGCATCGATCCGGCTGCGGTGGCGCGGCTGCCGTTTGCAGGTGGGCGTGACCAGGCCGAGGCGCGCGCAATAAACCGCCTGCTCTGGCCCGCAACCATCGGCTATTCGCTCGACACGCTGATGGACGATATCCTGAGCAAGGAAGCGGTCGACCGGACGCGCACCTATTTCGAAAACTATGTGCTGGCGCGCGATTGCGTGCCCCAGATCCGGATCGCCGATCAGCCTTACGGCATCCTGCCCGCCGGTGCCTGGTCGAAGCACCGCTGGTACCTGCCCAAGCACGACACCGACGATGACGTCGCAGCAAGCACGGCGCGCAAGGTGACGCAGTTTCTGAGCGCGAAAACGGGGGATTCGTTCTTCCTGTTGCGGCTGGTCGGCATCATGAAGCAGGCCGACCAGCAGTTTGCCGACCTGCTCGATCGGACTGCGCATGTCGGGCGCGCGGGCGATTTGCACCAGACGCTGCTCGACATCCTCGGTCTCGCGCCCAATTCGCTGGAGTTCTATCGCCGCACCGCCGACAGTCACGATCACTATTACAACCTGCTCCGCGCCCAGGGCTGGGCGGGTTGTTCGAGATGTTCCGGGTGCACCTGTCGACCGAGTCCGGGCGACAATTGCTGCAGAGCTTGGGCTGGAAGGGCGGCGACACGCCCGAGATTCTGAAATTCATCTTTCACGACGGGCAGCAACCGCTGAGCCAGATCCTCGTCGACGATGTCGAAATCAGCGAAACCAATCCGATCCGCGCCTACACCGACAGCGAAGAAAACTACCTGAAGTGGCTCCTCGATGCCGGGGAGACGTCGCTCGAGGCCCTGCGGCGGCAGGACGGGTTCGCCGATGACGAGCTGCCGCGCGCGCTGCTTTATCACCTCGCGCGGCATTCGTTGCAGCTGAGCTATTGGGATGTCGGCATGCGACTTCGGCTGGCTGCTGCGCCAGCTGCCGAATCCGCCGCAGCCGCGCGGCGCGAGCCGAGTTTCCTGCATATCGCCGAAGCCGAGACCCGGAGCCCGAGCCGCTATCTCGAACTCTACAGCCCGGCTCCGAGTGTGACCGGCAATCCCAACACCTTCCTGCTCGATCATATTGCGACCGTCTGGAACCACGCGCCCGAGGCGGCGGAGTATCGCCGCGTGCTCGACGGGTTGCGCAGTCTCGTAGACACGCCGACCGCCCGGCTCGAACGGCTGCTGATCGAACATCTCGATCTGTGCACCTATCGGCTCGATGCCTGGCGGCAGGGCGTGTTCCAGTTGCAGCTGGAACTGATGCGCAATCATCTGGCACCGGTTCCGGTTGCGACCAATACCGGCGCGGCTGCGGCTGCCGCAGGCCCGGCGCGCGGGATCTATCTCGGGGCGTATGGCTGGCTTGAGGATGTCCGCCCGCGCCAGAGCGCGCCGGTGGCCGTCACCATCCCGCCCGAGCTGCGCGACGCATTCGATGCCGCCGCGCGCCCGATGGTCGAGGACCCCGACAACCTCGGCTACATCCACGCGCCGTCGCTGGATCAGGCCCAGACCGCAGCAATCCTGCGCAGCACATATGTCAACAACGCCGACCCGGAAAACGCCAGGACCACCGGGGTCAATCTGACTTCGTGGCGGGTGCGGCAGGCGATGACCGTGCTCGAAGGGATGCGCAACGACCAGAGCCTCGGCGAATTGCTCGGATACCGGCTCGAACGCGAACTGCACGAGAATTTCGCCCTGGCCGAGACCGATATCTACATCTACGCGCTGCGGCGGCATTTCGCGCTGGTCGCCAATCGCAACACCAAATCGTATCAGGACCTGCAACCGGGCGAGAGCATCGAGACGATCGAAGCGCGCAACGTCGTCGACGGCGAAAAGCTGATCAAGCATATCGAGGATAGCGGCAACGCGACCTATCCTTTCGGCCTTGCCGACATGCCCGCCGCCGATGCGACGCAACAGGGGAAGATCGACGGGGCGGTCGACCGGCTGCGCAACGTCGCCGACGCGGTTGCCGATCTGGCCATGGCGGAAAGCGTGCATCAGGCCCTGAAGGGCAAGCCCGATAGCGCTGCGGCGAATCTCGATGCACATGGTTCGGGCCTGTTTCCGCCGGTGTCCGAATTCGTCGCCACCCCGCGCGAAGGGATCGCGATCACATCGCGGACGGCGCTGTTCCTCGATCCCGCACCCGCAGCGGGACCGGCATGGGCCGCTGTCGCGCAGACGGTGCGAGGTGCGGCGGAGCCGGTGCTGAACGCCTGGCTCGCGAGCCTGTGCCCCGATCCGTCGGACGTGTTCGTGCGTGTTCACAACGAAACCGAAACGACCGACACCGATATCCCCCTGTCCGACCTGGGGCGGCAACCGATCGACTGGTTCTACGACCTCAAGCTCGACGATCGTCAGTCGCTGGCGACACTCGATATGCTGGTGGAGACGCATTATCGCCGCACCCAGGCCCCGGTCGGCCCGCGTGACAGGATTGCGGTCCAGTATGACACGGCACCCGCCGGCAAGCTCAGCCTGTTCGAATTTGCGCCGCTGATCGACGCCGCGCGGCAACTGGCGAGCCGGGGCCGCGATCTGCGCGCAAGCGACATCGCGCTCAACAACGACAGCCGCGCCGAACGGGAGGGCAGCGCTCCCGTTCTGCCTCGCGCCCGCGCCGACGATGCACTCGCTGCGCTGGTCTCGCTCGAAAACGACACGCAGGCATTCGCCGCTCCGATCGAAGCCGAGCTCGACGATCCGGTCGCCAACCAGGCCGCGATCCGATCCGCGCTGGCGGCGCGGCTCACCGCCTATGCCCTGCTGGTCGAACGTGCGCGGGCATTCGGGTTCCGGGAACTGGACGGGGCGATCGGCATCCGCTGGAAGCGCCAGTGGTTCACCGCGCTCGACAACCGGCTGCGCGACACGATTGCCGAGTGGCACCGCCGGCTGGACGATTTCCACGGGTTCATCGCGCGCTACGACGCAGTTCCTCCCGGCTCCGCATTCGCCGACGTGTTCCGGCCGTTGCAGCGCGCCGAGCGGCAGATATCGACCACGGTGACGACACCCTTGCCCGACGATCCGGCGACGATGCGCGCCGATCTCGCCACGCGGGTGCAGGCGTTCGAGGCAAGGCTGGCCGCACTCGAAGCGGTGGTCGCGCTGGGCACCGACGATGCCGATCAGTACCTGACCCAGCTCGAGGCCGCGCTACCGCTGACCGATTTCGTTCCCGAGGATTTCGACATTGCCGAAGCGCGGGCGGCCTTCGCCGCGCCCTCGGCCGAGATGGTCGCGACGGTCGAGGCGCTGCTGGCAGCCGCCGCGAAGCGGCGCACTGCGGCGCAGGCCAAGCTCGATGCCCTCGCGGGCGCGCAGCCCGATGCGGTGGCAGACCTGGTCATCGGCGCGCTTCAGGCGCTGTTCGGCGAGGAATTCGTCGCGCTGCCCAGCTTCACGCTGACGCCCGAGCAGCAGGCCGAACTGGCGCTGTGCGAAGCCGACAAGGCCAACCTGATCCGGCACCAGCGCGACACTCTCGGCGATCCCGATCCGGTCGATACCTGGTGGCACGGCACCGCGCGGGTACGCGACCAGATGGCCGGGCTCGAATATCTGTCGATGGCGCGCGAGGCCCTGACGGGGACCGATATTGCGCTGGATGCGTGGCAGTTGCCGCATGCTCCCGACGCGCACTGGGTTGGCGCGACCTATCCGGTCGATTACGCGATCGATGGCGACCGGCTGCTGTTCCAGGCGCACCACGCCGCGCCGTTCGCTCCGGCTGCGGCACAGGTCGGCATCCTGATCGACGAATGGACCGAAGTGATCCCGACCGAAAACATCACCACCGGCGTGGCGTTCCATTTCGATCAGCCCAACAGCGAGCCGCCGCAAGGCTTCCTGTTGATGACGCCAACGGATTTTCGCGGTGGATGGGTGTGGGCGGACATTATCGACGGCCTTAACGAGACGCTCGATGCGGCCAAGCGTCGCGCCGTGGAGCCCGAGCATATCGATGCGACCCCGTATGCCCAGTTCGTTCCCGCAACCATCGCCTCGACGCTGCATCACCCGCTGTCGATCATGCTCAACTATGCGGTGGTCAACAATTTCGCGCGGGTCGATGCTGAGGAGATCGTCTGATGGCCAAGCGCGATCCACTGGTAGCGACCATCCAGGGGCAGGCGGTCGCCTACGACACGCCCGTGGCGCTCGCCGCGAGCCTCGAAGCGCGACAGATCCCGATGATCCGGCGCTGGAACCGGCTCGAAGGGCGACCGCGCTCGCGCGATTTCGATCAGGCGATCCGGGCCGAGGTGCGCGACCCTTTGTGGAACCTGTGCAAGCAGTGGCAGGTGGGGGAATTCATCGGCGAGGACGCGGGCAGTCCGGCGCAGGCCGCGATCCACATCGAGCAATCGGCGTTCCGGCAGTTCGCCGCGGGTTCCAACCCGTTGCAGCCCTTCGACGACAGTGAACCGCTCGAATACCGGGTCGAGCGCCAGCCGCTTGGCTGGGATCATGGCGACCGCAAGCTGCTGCTCGACATGCGACTGGCCCTGGGTCGCCGGTGGCGCAAGCTGCTGCGCGCGAGCGGGCTCGGTGCCGAATACGCCAAGTTCGTCGATGTCTACGCGGTTGACCGACCCGACCCGACCGATCCCGCCGACGCCGATATTACCGCGCATTCGAAGGTTCACCAGCGGGTGGCCTCGGTCGCAGGGCGGCTGATGGATGGCGGCGCGTTGCTGGCATTCCTCGAAGATGCTCCCGCCAATGTCGCTTCGGCCGGCATTCCCGGCCTTGCTCCGGGAGATGCGGCGACGATCGACTCGCTCGGACCGGCGTTTGTCGCCTGGGCGAGGGGCTAATCGGCGAGCCCGATGCGCAACAGAACGGCTGGCGCGAGGAACGGCTGGAGTACGCGGCGCAAATCCGCACCGAACCGGCGGGCGGCCCGGCGCATTTCGAGGACGAGAACCTCGTCGCTGACGAGATCTACGACGGTCGGCTCGACTGGTACCATTTCGACCGCGAACCCCCATCGGTGCGCCCCGATCCCGAAGACCTGGCGGAAGACCCGACCGTCTTCATCCCGAGCCCGCTCGTGTTCGGCGGCATGCCACATCCGCGCTGGTGGCAATTCGAGGAAGGCGCGACCAATTTCGGCGCGATCGACCCGTCGACCAGTGATATCGGCAAGCTGCTGTTCCTCGAACACGTGCTGCTCTATGCGAACGACTGGTACATGTTCCCCTATACCGTCCGCGCGGGTTCGAATGCGCTGGTGCGCGGGCTTTCGGTGACGAACGTGTTCGGCGAACGGTTCTGGATCCAGGCGTCCGGCGCGAAGGACACCGAAAACTGGCAGGGCTGGGGCCTGTTCGCCAACAGTGCGACCGACGACATCCTCGACAACAGCGACCGGCATGTCACGGTGCTGCCGACTTCGCCGAAAATCCAGGATGCGCAATCGCGCGAGGTGCAGATGTTCATCCGCGACGAGATGGCCAACAGTGTCTGGGCGATCGAGCAGCACGTGCGGACTGTGGCAGGCACTGTCGCGCGCGGGGCCGAGCTGGCGATGGAAACGCGGCGCTATTTCACCGATCGGATCGGCGCGCCCGCCGTGCCACCGGTGGCGACGGATGCGGCCTATCGCTACGACCTGATGACGCGGGTTCCGGAACAATGGATTCCCTTCGTCCCGGTGCACAAGGATGGCGACAATCGCCTCACCAAGCTGCAGCGAGCGGCGATGCCGCGCCTGATCGAAGGCGATCCCGCTCCTCCCGAACGGATTCGCCCGCGCACCCAGCTGATCCGCAAGGGGCTCGACCAGACCCCGCGCGAGCTGATGTTCGTCGAGAACGAGGAAGTGCCGCGCGCAGGCGTGCAGGTGTTCGACGGGTTCCGCCGGACCCGCTGGTACAACGGCCAAACCTTCATCTGGCGCGGCGTGCAGAAACGGACCGGGCGGGGCGAGGGCTCAAGCGGGCTGGCGTTCGACGAACTGGTGCCCAAGAAGGTGCAGAAACCGGTCACCGATGCCCCGGTCCCGCAGGTCGGGCACGCGCCGATCGAGGTGACCGCCGATCCGCCGCCGACGATCGCGCTTGCCGTCCATCCCGATCCGGTCTCGGGCTGGAACCTCGAGATCACGTCGACCGGCCACGTGGTGACACCCGACAACGCATCGTCCGCGCATGTCGAGGGCGAGGGGCACATGCATCTCTATCTCAACGGGATCAAGGTCACCCGGATCTATGAGCGTTGGTTCCACCTGCCCGCCCTGATCCCCGGCAAGCACGACGTGACGGTCGAGCTGAGTTCCAACACCCACGCGGCATTGGCGAAGGACGGGGTGCCGATCGCCGCGAGCGTCGAGATCGACCAGCAGCCAGTGCCGCCGCACATGCACCCCATGGGCGAAGAGGTTGTCAGCGATCCGGGCGCGCCCAGCGTTGCGCTGATGGCGCATCCCGATCCCGCGTCCGGGTTCAATCTGCACATGATGGTGCAGAATTTCACCCTGAGCGCCGAGCATGCCGGGGGCACGCATGTGCCGGGCGAAGGTCACCTGCATATCTATGTCAACGATGTGAAGGCGGCGCGGGTCTACGGCATGTGGCACTATCTGCCCAAGCTTGCGGGCGGGACGCACACGATCAAGGTGGCGCTCTACACCAATGATCATCGCCCTTACGTGAAGGATGGCTCCCCGATCGAATCCGAAGTCGAAGTAACGGTCGAGGATGGCGGCTTCGCGGTCGGCGGAGGGCACGTCCACCCGTGATGCCGCAGCGCGCCGGTCAGCGCAGCAGCCAGGCGAGTATCTCCGGAAGACGCGCGGCCCAGGCGTTCTCTTCATGCTCGGCGCCGGGATAGGTGCGGCTTTCCCAGTCGCGCCCCCGCTGCCACTCGCTAGCCGACATCCATGCATCGATTTCGGCCTGGTAGGGCGGGTAATAGGCATCGAGGGTGGCAGTGCCGTGATCGAACCACAGCTTGCGACCCACCGGCGGGCCGAGCCTTTCGGCCAGCATGCCGCGCCAGATCGCGACCAGATCGGGATTTGTCGCCCCCACGCTCTGCGGCGCGACCGCAGGCCAGTGCGTGCTGACGCAGCCCGCGCGCCCGAAGACCTGAGGATATTCGAGAAACGCATGGAGGCTGATCAGCCCTCCCATGCTCGATCCGATCATCGCGGTATCGCCCGGCCCGGCGCGGGTGCGCAAAGCGCCGTCGAGCCAGGGCTTGAGCGATCCGACAATCCATTCGAGATAGCGGCGTGAGGCTATCGGCCCCTGCGCATATTCATCCATCGCGGCGCGCAGCTCGGCCCCGGCCCGCCGATAGGCGGGAAGCGGCAGGTACTGGCGATAGCGATCGCCCCCCGGCGACCACATGCCGACGACGATCCACGGTGACTCGCCGGTCGCCGCCGAATGGCGCAGCATGGCCCGGTCCGCTGCCCACACCTTGTTGAAGTTCGACAGCGACGGGTCGAACAGGTTCTGCGCATCGTGCATGTAGAGCACGCGATAGCGCTCGGCGCTCGTGTCGTATCCGGGCGGTAGCCAGATGGTCAGCCGCTGGGCGGGCAGCCCCGCCGCGCGAATGCTCCCGAATTCGAGAAAGCGGCCGCCGATGTCCGAGGCGCGAAGCGCTGCTGGGAGCGAAACAAGAGCCGCGCATCCCACTCCGGCACGCAGAATTCCGCGCCGGTCCGGCATCGCGTCAGGCCGCAGCTGCTGCGGCATCGACGGGTGCGGTGCAATGTCGTGCGATATAGTCTTCGTGCTTCGGCAGGTTGGCGACCGCGCGCTCGACGATCTTGCGCAGGTTGCCAAGAAATTCGTCGAGCTGCGTGTCGGTTAGCTGATCGGCCATCGGATCGTAGCTGGCCGGGGTGATCCCCTGGCCGTGCATCACCTGCACCCAGCTTGCCTCGCGAAACAGGTCGTCGGCATCGCGTCCGAGCCTTCCCGACGAGGCGAACAGTTCGAGCTTGTGCGTAAGGCTGTCGGGCACGTCCATGTGCTTGCAGTAGCGCCAGAAGTCGGTGTCTTCGCGCTCGGTCCGGTGATAGTGCAAGATCAGGAAATCGCGGATCTGTTCGAATTCGGCAGCGCAGCGCTGGTTGTATTCCGCACGCTCCGCCGCAGCGTCCCCGTTCCTCGGAAACAGCTGGATCAGCCGGTTCACATGCGCTTGGATCAGGTGGATCGAGGTCGATTCCAGCGGTTCGAGGAAACCGCATGACAATCCGATAGCGGCGCAATTGTGCGACCAGAACTGTTCGCGCCGGCCGGTGGTGAAGCGGATCGGACGCGGATCGGCCAGCGCCTTGGATGGGAGATTGTCCATCAGCATCGCCGCTGCGTCGTCATCGGACAGGAAGTCGTTCGAATAGACGTGGCCGTTGCCGGTGCGGTGCTGCAACGGGATGCGCCACTGCCATCCGGCGGTGCGCGCGGTGGCGCGGGTGAAGGGCACCAGCGTTTCGAGCCGTTCGCTCGGCACCGCCTGCGCGCGGTTGCACGGGAGCCATTTCGACCAGTCCTGGTATCCGACGCCCAGCTCCTGCCCCAGCAACAGTGCGCGAAAGCCCGTGCAGTCGATGAAGAAATCGCCCGCGACGGGGTGACCGCCGTCGAGCGTGATGGCAATGATATCGCCGCTTTCGCCGTCGCGCTGCACGCTCTCGACGATCCCTTCGGTGCGGGTCACGCCGCGCGCCTCGGAATAACGGCGCAGATATTGCGCGTAGAGGCTGGCATCGAAGTGATAGGCGTAGGCGAGGCCGGTCATGGCGGTGTTGCCGACCTTTTCCATATGCGCGAAGCGGGCCTCGTTCGCGGCCTGCTGGTGCAGAGAATAGTGCCACAGCCCCGGTGCATCCGCGCGGGACGCCGCATGCCGCCGCCAGTAATGGTGGAACGGAACATTGGCGAGATTGAGCCCGGTGTCGCCGAAGGTGTGTAGATAGCTGTCGCCCTTGCGCCCCCAGTCGACGAACTCGATCCCGAGCTTGAACGTGCCGTAGGTGTGCTTGAGGAAATCGGCCTCGTCGAGACCCAGGATCGCGTTGAGGCGGATGATCTGGGGGATCGTCGCCTCGCCCACGCCGACTGTGCCGATCGCTTCGGATTCGACCAGTTCTATGTCGAGGCTCGTCCCCAGCAGCTTGGCGAAGGCGGCGGCGGTGATCCAGCCGGCGGTGCCGCCGCCGACGATCACGAGCTTCTGGTTTCGGGTGGGTGTCATGTCATTCGCAATCTGGCGCAATCAGTTGGGCCTGAAAAGGGCGTTGATCGTCAGACGGCCGGTACGCGGATCGAGCGGCAGCGGCGCGTGGTTGTCGATGATCCCGCTGTGGAGCACGTTGCCGCGATAGAATATCGCCTGGTTGAAGCTGCCGGGGCTGGCAAAGATGCGCTCGAAATGCGGCCCGCCATCCTCGATATAGCGCGCAGGGGGCAGGCCCGTCTGTCCGACCTCTTCTTCCAGCGCGGCCTTGTAACGCGGAAAGGTTTCCGCCGTCAGGCTCTCGAGACCGGTCGTCTTCTGGCGGAAAAAGGCCGTGCCCCCATGATCGGTGCGGTGCAGGTACAGCATCATCGCCACCAGGGCCGGATCGGTGCCATCGACATGCGGCAGGCGCTGCATCGGGATCAGCGCGCCCGGCGGCGTGGTCACTATCGAGAACCATACCTGCATGCCCCAGCCGCCGGTTGCCGGACCGAACGCCCGATCGAGCAGCGGCGAAAGCTGGGCGAGCCATGCCTTGGCGACCGCCCGATCAAGCGGCGCACGCAGCCCCGGATATTGCGGCGTTATCTTTGCAAAATTTTGCAAACACGCAGCTTCAATCGCAACTTCGGGCCGGTCCATGAAATCATCGATCGTGACAAGTTCATGGTTTTGCGTCGAAAATTCGGAGATTCTCGCATCATCGAGGGAAATCGCCCAGTTTTGCATGATGCTTTTGCGATCCCGCTCTCGTTCACAATCCTGCGATGAGCGTATCAAAGTCTTCGGGCAATTCCAACGAGGTGAATAATAAGCGTGTAAAATCAGATGGATATAAATTCATGACTGAGTGCCGATCCGATCGGCAAGGGACTGTGATCTTCGTTTCACGGCAAACAGGCGGCGTTCTGCCTGCAAAAGTGTGACGCCAGCGCCACAGCCTGTTGATTACTTCTGTCGGGATCGGAGATTTCATCAGGTAGAAGCAGATCAAGCACTTGAAAACGCATTAGTTTGAATTGCTAACGTGGGGTCGCGCACGATCTTGCGATTGGTGATTTACGTCGGCACAAATTGCCGCTATGAAAAAAACTGCAAACGCACGGATCGAACATGTGCGTCGGGGGAGAGTACTGATGGGATTTACGCGTAACTCGGCGAATGCTCGCCTGCTCAGCGGAGCGGCGATGGGTCTGGTGATGGTGGCAGGTGCGATGCCTGCGGCCGCGCAAGACACTGATACGCCTGCCGCCGAAGGCGAGGGCAACCAGATTGTCGTCACCGGTATTCGCAGCTCGATCGAGACTTCGCTCGAGGCCAAACGCGAAGCTACAAGCATCGTCGAAGTGATCTCGGCCGAGGATATCGGCCAGTTGCCCGACCTCTCGATCGCCGACTCGCTCGCGCGTTTGCCGGGCGTTACCGCCCAGCGTGTGCGCGGCCGTTCGCAGCAGATCTCGATCCGCGGCCTTGGTCCCGACTTCTCGCTTTCGCTGCTCAACGGTCGCGAAGTCGTTTCCGCCGGCAACAATCGCGGGATCGAATTCGACCAGTTCCCGTCGGAACTGATCAACCAGGGCGTCGTCTACAAGACCGGCGACGCGCGTCTCGCCGCGATCGGTATTGCCGGTGCGGTCGACCTGCGCACCGTTCGCCCGCTCGATTACAACGATCGCCGGATCAACGTTTCTGCCCGCTACGTCGTCAACGACAGCGGTGAGCTCAATCCGGATTTCAGCGCCGACGGATACCGCTTCTTCGCCTCGCTGATCGACCAGAACGCCGATGGCACGGTCGGCTGGTCGCTGGGCGCGACGGTGCAGTCGAACCCGACCCACTTCGTCTCGCGCGAGCTCAAGACCAACCAGTTCCAGGTCGCCCGCGATGCCAGCGGTCTGCTCTACGCCGCCGACAACCCGCGCCAGGGCGCGGTCAGCCGCGACTTCCAGCGCGTTTCGGTGGCGGGCACGCTGCAGTTCGAACCGCTCGACAATTTCAGCGCGACGATCGACGCATTCTATACGGATACCGAGGATGCCGGGATTTTCCGGGGCACCGAAACCCCGATCGCTTCGTGGAGCGGCGCCAGCTTCCAGAGCGCGACCGGTTCGGGTCCGTTCGCCGACAGCGCGACCTACACCGGCGTGGTTCCGATCCTGCGGACCGACACCGAAGGCAACGAAGCGCAGATCTTCGCAATTGGCGCGAACCTCGAATGGGGCGTGACCGACAACCTGACCTTCGTGTTCGACTACGGTTATTCGCATCTCGACCGCAACGATATCGATTACGAAAGCTATGCCGGGACCGGCCGCGCGCGTTCGGGTGCGCAGGACACGATCACCTTCAACACCCCGATCAGCGGGCGCTACAGCCTCGACACGCAGCTCGACTACACCAATCCGTCGAACGTCCTGCTGACCGATCCGGGTGGCTGGGGCCAGGTCGGCTTCATCAAGGAGCCGATTATCGAGGACGAGCTGGACCAGCTCCGCGCCGAACTCGATTACGAATTCGATGGTGGGTTCCTCAGCAGCATCACGGTCGGCTACCTTTACACCGATCGCAGCAAGAACTTCGATTCCAACGAAGCCTTCCTGCGGCCGACTGCGGCGTTCGTGAACGGGGCGCTGGCTGTCCCGACCAACGCCATCGTCGGCAGCACCGATACCAAGGGGCTGAACAACGACATTCTCGCCTACGATCCGTCGAGTTTCCTGACCGACGGAACCTATTTCGTCGAAAAGGCCACTTTCGACACCGAATGGGTAGTGGATGAGGAGGTGCACAACTTCTACGTCCAGGCGAATATCGACACGAAGCTTGGCAGCATGCCGGTGCGCGGCAATGTCGGCCTGCGCTACGCGGAAACGCGGCAGTCTTCGACCGGCACGATCGGTGGCGGTTTCGTCAACACCGTGACCGAAAGCTACGACGACTTCCTGCCGAGCGCGAACCTGAGCTTCGAGGTTGCTCCTGACCTGTTCGTCCGCCTCGCAGCAGCAAAGTCGATCACCCGTGCCCGTCTCGATCAGATGGCGGCGAACCAGAACATCACGGTCAATCCGCTGAGCTGTACCGATACCAACGGCGACCAGATCCCCGATACGGTCATCGGCTTCTCGCCGCCGCAGCTGGTGTGCTTCAATCTCGGCGGGGGCAATCCGTTCCTGCAGCCCTACGAATCGGTGTCCTACGACCTTTCGGTCGAGAAGTACTTCTCGCGCGGGACCGCGATCGTCGTGGCGGTGTTCCACAAGGACCTGTCGGACTGGGTGATCGATTTCAACGAGATCATCGACCTCGAACAGCAGATCAACAACGCCGGGTTCGGCGCGATCCTGACCAACGCGCCCGAACTGGCCACCGGTTCGTTCAGCGGTCCGGTCAACTTCGCTGACGGTTCTATTACCGGTATCGAGGGCACGATCCGGTTCGACTTCAAGGACTTCAGCTCCACGCTCGACGGGTTCGGCGGGTTCTTCAGCTTCACCTACGCCGATGCCGAAGTCGAAGACCAGAACATGGATTCGCTGCCGATCCCCGGCTATTCGGAGACCACCTGGTCGGGCGACATCTTCTACGAAAAGAACGGTTTCCAGGCCAAGATCGCAGCGCGCTATCGCAGCGGGTTCCTGTCCGAAGTGCAGAACTTCGACGGCAGCCTCAGCGGGGCCAATGCCCGCAGCGAGACCATCCTGGACGGCCAGATCGGCTACACGTTCCAGAACGAGGAGGGGCCGCTCAAGGGCCTGTCGCTGCAGTTCGAAGCGTTCAACATCACCGACGAACCGTTCGTGACCGAAAACGACCTGTTCGATGCGGGCGGCAACGAGATCGGGCAGTTCCCGAGCCGCCACGAAATCTATGGACGGACGTTCAACTTTACAGTCCGCAAGGCGTTCTGACGCCTTGAGGGTCGCATAGGGGGGATAAGGGGCTCGCTGCTTGCAGCGGGCCCCTTTTCATATGCGCCGTCGGGAGGGCGGTAGGTTGCTAGGCCGCTAGGCCGCGTGCGGAGAGCGGCAGTTCTGCGCGAGGAATTCCGCGTGCGACGGCATTTGCGCGACCGCTTCGCCCATCGCCTGCGCAATCGCCGCCATGCGTTCGCCGACCGGCACCTGGTCGCGCATCCGCGCCAGCGCAGGCGCGCGGAGGGGCACGATGTTCTGGCCGAGATACACCGCGATCCAGCTCGGATTCTTGAACAGCTCGCGCTCGTCGGACACCAGCAGGCCGTAGTTGCGGAAGTGATCGATCTTGTATTGCAGGCTGTCCGGGATCGCCATGTCCGCGGTGTAGCGCCACAGCTCGGAATCGTCGCGCTCGGTCGCCTTGTAGTGCAGGATCAGGAAATCGCGGATACGCTCGTATTCGGCGGTGGTCTGCGCGTTGTATTCGTGCGCGAGCAGCGGCGACATTTCCTTGTCCGGCATCAGCGCGATCAGCCGCAGGATGCCATACTGGATCAGGTGCAGGCTGGTCGATTCCAGCGGCTCCATGAAACCCGCCGAAAGCCCGATGGCGACGCAGTTCTTCTCCCAGAACTTGCGGCGCTTGCCGGTCACGAAACGCAGCGTGCGCGGGTCTGCCTGGGCCTCGCCGTCGAGCGAGGTCATCAGCTCGGTCGTCGCATCGTATTCGCTGATGAAGTCGCTGCAATGGACGTAACCGTTGCCGGTGCGGTGCTGTAGCGGGATGCGCCATTGCCACCCGGCCGATTTGGCGGTTGAGCGGGTGTAGGGCGCGATCGCATCGCCCTTGGCGCAGGGCACCGCGACTGCGCGGTCGCAGGGCAGCCAGTGCTGCCAGTTGTCGTAGCCCGCGTGCAGCGCATCCTCGATCAGCAGCCCGCGAAAACCGCTGCAATCGATGAAGAGCTCCGCCTCGTATTCTTCTCCGCTGTCGAGTGTCACGCTCTTGATGAAGCCGTTTTCGGCGCGCAGCGTGGCATCGACTACGCGGCCTTCGATCCGCCTGACGCCGCGTGCCTCGGCGTAGCGGCGCAGGAACGCCGCATAGAGCGTCGCATCGAAGTGATAGGCATAGTCAAAGGTGGACTGGATCTGCTGGCGATTGGGCGAGGGGTGCGAGAATACGCCCGCCTTCGCCATCGCCCAGCACATCGAGAATTCGTCGATCGGTTCCTGAATTCGGCCCGCGAAGCTTTCACGTATCCAGAAATGGTAGAACGGCACGCTGTCGAATTCGGCCCCGTACTGGCCGAACGGGTGGAAGTAGGCATGACCGAGCCGGGTCCAGTCCACGAACTGGATGCCGAGCTTGTAGGAACCGGCGGTTTCCTTGACGAAAGTCGCTTCGTCGATGCCCAGCCGCTGGTTGAAATGGCGGATCGGCGGGATGGTTGCTTCGCCGACCCCGACTGTGCCGATCGCTTCGGATTCGATCAGCGTGATCTGGCAGCTGCGCCCGAGCGTTTCCGCCAGCGCCGCAGCGGTCATCCACCCGGCGCTGCCGCCGCCGACGATGATGATCTTGTCGAGGGGGCGGTGCGGCTCAGTCATGCGTGCAATCGGGATGGTTCACGCGGCGCAGACTGCCCGGTCTGCGGCGCAAGTCAACCGCCGCAGCTTTCGCGGATCAGCAGGCTGGTTTCGAGCCGCTGCGAGGCGCCGCGCCCGCCCTTGCTGTCGATCAGCTTGGCAACGAGCATGCGCCCGGCCAGGTTCGCGTCCTGATCGATCGTGGTCAGGCGCGGGGTCACGAGGCCGGACGCGGGGATATTGTCGTAACCGACCACCGACACGTCCTCGGGCACCCGCCGCCCGCTGTGGGCCAGCGCGCGGATCGCTCCGATCGCGATCAGGTCGCTGGCGGCAAAGATCGCATCGAAATCGACGCCGCTGTCAATCGCCGAACGGGTCGCCACCTCGGCCGAATGGACGTCGAAATGTGCGGGCAGAGTCAGCCGCTCGTCATAGGGCAGGCCCGCCTGTTCGAGCGCTAGCCGATAGCCGCGATGGCGCTGATCGGCTTCGGGCGCTTCGGTATCGCCGAGGAACAGGATGCGCCGACGCCCCAGTCGCGCAAGGTGCGCCGTGGCCCGTCGCCCGCCTGCGAGATTGTCCGAACCGATCGTGCAATAGGCCGCATCGGCGAAGTCCGCACCCCAGACGACGAAGCGGTTGTCGCGCGCGGCGAGGCTGTTGAAGGCATCGTGCAGCGAGCTCTGGCCGATGAAGATCATCCCGGTCGCGCGGCTCGTGTTCATCGCATATTCGATGTCTTCCGCCGATCGCGGGCTGAGATGGCTGACGAGCAGATCGGCATTGCGTTCGCGCGCGGCCTCGGCGATCCCTGCGAGCAGTTCGAGGAAGAACGGGTCGGCGACCCGCGTTTCGCGAGCTTGCGGCGCCGGGACGATCACCGCGATCGTGGCTTCGGCCCCGATCGGCCCGTTGGGCATCGTGCGGCGGAAATCGTAATCGTGCGCCCGCGCGATCTTCCAGATTTCCTGCTTGGTCCGGCGCTTGACCGCCGGGCTGTCATTGAGCGCGCGCGAGACGGTCGAGATCGACACGCCGGCTTCGCGGGCGATATCCTCGAGCCGGGCCGACTTTCTGGTTCTTTCGCGCGCTTCTTGCATCCATTCAGCCCCTGCTGTCCGCCGCCCAGTAGCCCCAGCGTCCGTCGAGCACCACCGGGATCGCCGCCCCGCTCCCCACTTCGCCCGCATCCGCTGCGATCCGGCCTTCGGCGAATTCTGCGGGAGGTGTCCATTCCACGGGACTGTCGCCGAGGTTGAACGCGCATAGCACATCGCCCTGCGGTGCGGAGCGGACGAAGGCCACGATTTCCCCCGGCGTCTCGAGCAGCTCGCTCGCCCCATCGACGAGGGCCGGGAGCGTGCGCCGCTGCGACAGCAGCTGGCGCGTGTAGCTCAGCACCGAAGAGGGGTCCTCGATCTGACGGTCGATCGCCAGCGCGGCATGGTCGCGATCGACCTTCAGCCAAGTGCGGTTGGCGCAGGAAAACCCGGCCTGCGGTGCCCCGGCGGCCCACGGCATCGGCGTGCGCGCCCCGTCGCGACCCAGCGTGTGCGGCCAGTTCGCGATCGCCTCGGGATCGAGCAGATCCTCGAACGCGACGAAGCCCTGCGGCAGGCCGAGCTCCTCGCCCTGGTAGATGATCGGGTTGCCGCGCAGCGACAGCAGCAACAGCATGCTGAGCCGCGCGATCCGCTGCCGGTCCTCGCCGTCGCTCCAACGCGAGACCGAACGCGGCGCATCGTGGTTGGAGAACGCCCAGCTCGGCCAGCCTTCGCCGGGCGTTCCGTCCCAGTGCGAAAGCGACGCGCGCACCCGCTCGGCGGTCAGTTCCGGAGCGTATAGAAAGTCGAAATTGTAGGCGCTGTCGAGCCGTTTGCCGCCTTCGGTAAAGGCCTTCATTTCCGCAAGCGGGTCCGGCCCGCCAACCTCCGCGACGGTGAACCGGCCGTCGTATTCGTCGAGCACGTCGCGCAACCGCTCGAGAAACGCCGGGATATCGGGGTGCGACTGGTTGTACCGCTTGATCTGCATGTCGAACGGGCGGGTAACCTGCTCCATCGGTGCGCCCGAGGGCGGATTGTCGCGCAGCTGCGGATCGTGCATCGAGAAGTTGAGCGCATCGAGCCGGAACCCGTCGACTCCGCGATCGAGCCAGAAGCGCATGACGTCCAGCACCGCTTCCTGCACCTCCGGGTTGTGCACGTTGAGATCGGGCTGGCTGGTCAGAAAATTGTGCAGGTAGTACTGCTTGCGCGGCCCGTCCCATTGCCATGCCGAACCGCCAAACACCGATTGCCAGTTCGACGGCGGAGATCCGTCGGGCTTGGGATCGGCCCAGACGTACCAGTCGGCTTTGGGGTTGGTGCGGTCGGCGCGGCTTTCCTGAAACCACGCGTGTTCGTCTGACGTGTGCGAATAGACCTGGTCGATGATGACCTTGAGCCCCAGCGCATGTGCGCGCTCGATGATCCGGTCGAAATCCTCGAAGGTGCCGTAGCTCGGATCGATTCCGCAATAATCCGAGACGTCGTAGCCGAAATCTTTCATCGGCGAGGTGAAGAACGGCGAAATCCAGATCCCGTCGACGCCTAGTGTCGCGATATAATCGAGGCTGTCGGCGATACCTTTGAGGTCGCCGACGCCGTCGCCGTTGGTGTCGCGAAAGCTGCGCGGATAGATCTGGTAGATCACCGCGCCGCGCCACCATTCCGCGCCGCTTGCCGCGAACGCCTCAGGTTGGGTCGAGGTCGCCATTACTGTTTGCCCTCTTCGAGCACGCAGGCGGCATAGCCGAAAGCGGGCAGGACGATCCGGGCCACTCCCGGCGCCGCAAGGTCGGCAGGGCACTGGCCGAGCAGCGGGGCGATTCCGGCTGCACGATAGTTGATCTCGACGTTGCGCGAGATGCTCTCGCCCGATGTATTGAAAACGACCAGCACCCGCTCACCGCTCGCCGGATCGTGACGCTCGAGCGCGAGCAGACCGGGGCCTTCGTGATCGTATCCGCGAACGATCGTGAGGCCGCGCCGCAGCGCCGGGCTCGACTTGCGTGCCTCGGCGAGCGCGGCGACGGTGCGGTAGATCGGGTGCAGCGTGTCGAAATTGTCGTCTGCGGTGGTCGCATCGGTGCCGATCAGATCGTTGTCGTTGTAGACTTCGGTGAGGCTGGGGAACATGTTCTCGCGCGCCAGCTGATCGTTGCCGTCGCCGACGAATCCCTGTTCGTCGCCGTAATAGATCACCGGTGATCCGCGCAGCGTGAACATCATCGCATGGCCCAGCAGCACGCGATCGAGCAGTTCTTCCTGCGAAATGCCGGGATTGTCGGCCTTCACCAGAGTCGAGAACCGCCCCATGTCGTGATTGCCGAGAAAGATCGGCATGGCGAGGGCCGCTTCTTCGCCGCCTTCGTAATTCACGTCGCCCGCCAGCATGTCGGCCACGATCGCCGGGGAGGCATCGCGCGCAAGCGCACCGCGCACCGCAGACTGGAACGCGAAGTCGAGCACCGCAGGGAAACCGTCGCGGCGGGTGAACTGCGCGAGGAATCCGCTGTTCGGGCCTTCGGAGTAGACTTCTCCGAAGATGCGGAAGTCCGGAATGCCGGCCGTTTCCGCGCGTTCCATCATGGCGGGCACGAACTTCTGCCAGAACTCCGGATTGACGTGCTTGGCGGTATCGATCCGGAAGCCGTCGACCTTGGTGCGCTCGATCCAGTCTCCGAAAATTTCGATCATGCCGTCGACGACGCGCGGATGTTCGGTCGCAAGATCATCGAGCCCGGCGAAATCGCCATAGACGCTGCTTTCGCCGACCCAGGCCGAGTTGCCGCGGTTGTGATAGTAGATCGGATCGTTGAGCCAGGCAGGGACCTTCACGTTGCGTTCGGCCTCGGCGATCACCGGGGTGTAGGCAAAGGTGGCGTCGGTCAGCCTCGCCCAGTTTTCGGCCGTGGCGACGTCGTCCCCGGCGAAGCCTTCATTGATCGGCTCGCCGTCCGGCCCGCCGCGCCGCGAATAGGGGAAGTCGGCCTTGCTGCGATAGGTATAGCCGGTTTGTGCACCTTCCGCGTATCCGATGACGTCGGCAGTGTGGTTGGTGATGATGTCCATATAGACCTTCATCCCGCGCGCATGGGCGGCTTCGACGAAGGCTTCGAATTCCTCATTGGTGCCGAAATGGGGATCGATGCTGGTGAAATCGGTGACCCAATATCCGTGGTAGCCGGCGCTTTCCTGACCCGGATCGCCCTGCACGGGCTTATTCTTGAACACCGGTGCGAACCAGATCGCGGTGACACCCATGCCCTCGATATAGTCGAGCTTTTCGGTCAGTCCGGCGAGGTCGCCGCCGTGATAGAATCCCTTGTGAGTCGGGTCGAAACCGTGGGTCAGTCGGTCGCCCGCAATTCCGCCGAGGTCGTTCGACGTATCGCCGTTGGCGAACCGGTCCGGCAGGACGAAGTAGATGACCTCATCGCTCAGCTGGCGATCGGATTCGTCGCCAGCGCCAGCCTCGACATCGCTGGGCGGCTCGGTCATCGCCGATCCAGGACCGGCCATGATCCACGCGGCCCCCAGAATCGGTAGCAGGATTCGTTTCATCAATTTCCCCTCCGGGGATTTGAATGCCATCCCGGTTCGAAATTTGCAAATCTTTGTATTCGCCGATGCGATCCGGCTTTACGCGTAACTTATCGTGACATTTTAGATAGATGGAAACTCTTGTTCTTGCGAGAGTGCGCTTTAACCACAGCAAAAATGAAAGGTTCTTGCAAATCTTTGCAGGGTCGCCACACTAGCGCGTCGGACGAACGCCGCAGAAGCGTCGCTGGCATCGCTCGGAAAGCGATTGGGGAGTATGGGCAGTATGCGAGCGCGCTCGAACTGTCGATGGCGAGAGGGATCACATGACTGACGCAGCAATCGGCACCGGGCGCAAGCCGGCGATGAATCCGATGCAGATCTGGAACATGAGTTTCGGGTTTCTCGGGATCCAGATCGGGTTCGAACTGCAGAACGGCAATGTCAGCCGGATCTTCCAGACGCTCGGCGCCGAAGTGAACGAACTCGCGATCCTGTGGATCGCGGCGCCGATGACCGGGCTGATCGTGCAGCCGATCATCGGCCACATGTCCGACAACACATGGGGCAGGTTCGGACGGCGGCGGCCCTACTTCCTCGTCGGCGCGATCCTGGCGAGTCTCGCGCTGTTCATCATGCCCAACTCGCCTGCGCTGTGGGTCGCGGCCGGGATGCTGTGGATCATGGACGCCTCGCTCAACATCACCATGGAGCCGTTCCGCGCCTTCGTCGGCGACAACCTGCCCGACCGGCAGCGAACGCGCGGCTACGGGATGCAAAGCTTCTTCATCGGTGTCGGCGCGGTCATCGCGGGCGCGCTGCCGTGGGTGATGACCAACTGGATGGGTCTGTCCAACGTCGCGCCCGAGGGGCAGATCCCGGAAACGGTCCAATGGGCGTTCTATATCGGTGGCGCGGCATTGCTCGCCGCGGTGCTGTGGACGGTGTTCAGTACGAAGGAATACAGCCCCGAACAGATCGCCGCCTTCGAAAAGGCCCGGCACGAGGCGTTGGGGATCGTCGAGGGTTCGGTCGAGACGATCCTGCGCAGCGCGCGGCAATTCCTCGCTGGCGGGGCGGTGTGGGTCCTTGCAGGGGTGATCGTCGCCGCGCTGGTCGCCTTGGGTCGCTCTGGAGACGGCGGGATCGAGATCGGCAAGGAGCTGTTTATCCTCGCGGGACTCATCGCGGCTTTCGGCGTCATCCAGTTAGTCGCCGGATATCTGCGCAACCACGAACTCGACGACAACGGCTTCATGGAAGTTGTGAACGACCTGTTCGCCATGCCCAAGACCATGCGGCAGCTCGCCGTAGTCCAGTTCTTCAGCTGGTTCGCGATGTTTGCACTGTGGATCTACGGCACCCCGGCGGTCACCGATTTTCACTTCGCCTCGCCAGATCCGACCACGCAGGGATATCAGGACGGCGCCGACTGGTGGAGCCTGATGGGATCGGTGCGCAACGGGCTGGCGGCTGCGGCCGCACTGATATTCGTGATCGTCGCCGCCAAGATCGACCGACGCAAGCTGCACAGTGTCAATATGGCGATTGGCGCGGTCGGCTTTGCATTGATGATCGTGATCCGCGACCCCGCACTGCTGTGGGTGGCGCAGATCGGGCTCGGCATCGCCTGGGCCTCGATCGTATCGCTGCCCTACGCAATCCTCGCTGGCTCGGTGCCGGCGAAGAAGATGGGCATTTACATGGGCATCTTCAACATCTTCATCGTCGTGCCGCAGCTGATCGCCGCGACGCTGCTCGGCTTCCTGCTGACGGTGTTTTTCGACGGAGCACCGATTTACGCGATGGCGATCGGTGGGATTTCGTTCCTGCTCGCATCGATTGCGACCCTGTTCGTGACCGACGGAGCCAGCGCGCTTCAAGAACAAGCAGAGGGAGCCTGACCCATGCGCAAATTGCTCTCGGCCCTGGCCCTTGGGACGGCACTGGCACTGACCGGCTGCGAGGCCGCGCCTATATCCACCTACGAACCGCAGCCCTATGTGAAGATCGCCGCGCCCGACTGGACCCGCGACGCGGTGATCTACCAGCTCAACACCCGCCAGTTCACCAAACAGGGCACCTTCGCCGCCGCGCAGGAGCAGCTGCCGCGGCTGGCCGAGATGGGCGTCGATATCGTGTGGCTGATGCCGATCCACCCGATCGGCGAAGAGAACCGCAAGGGCGGAATGGGCAGCCCCTATTCGGTCAGGGACTACCGCGCGATCAACCCCGATCTCGGAACCGAGGCGGAATTTCGCGCCTTCGTCGATACGGCGCACGAGCTCGGGCTGAAGGTTATCCTCGATTGGGTCGCCAACCATTCGGCGTGGGACAATCCGCTCACCGGTGAGCATCCCGACTGGTACACCCGGACGCCCGAAGGCGAGATGATGCCGCCGCTCGGCACCGACTGGTCCGATGTCGTCGATTTCGATTACTCGAACCCGGAGCTGCGCCGGTACATGACCGAAAGCCTGACCTACTGGGTCCGCGAGTTCGGGATCGACGGTTACCGCGCCGATGTCGCCGGGTTCGTCCCGCTCGATTTCTGGGAAACCGCGCGCGCCGAGCTGGATAAGGTCAAGCCGGTCTTCATGCTCGCCGAATGGGAAACACCCGATTTGCACGCCCGCGCCTTCGACGCGACCTATGCGTGGAAATGGAAGGAGGCGATGCAGGAGCTGGTCGCCGATGGCAGCGGGGCCGGAGCCGTACGTGGATACTACGCCACGCAGGAAACCACCTGGCCGCGCGCCGCCTACCGGATGACCTACACCGACAATCACGATCAGAATTCGTGGGACGGGGTCGCTTCGCAGATCTACGGTCCGGCCTACGAGGCAGCGATCGCGCTCAGCTTTGTCGGGCCGGGCATGCCGCTGATCTACAACGGGCAGGAAGCCGATCTCGACCGGCAGCTGGCGTTCTTCGAGAAGGACGAGATCGAGTGGAAGAAGGGACGCTACGACGGTCTCTTCCGCCAGCTGATCGCGCTTCGCACCGAAGAACGGGCGCTGTGGAACGGCGAGCATGGCGCACCGATGGTCGATGTGCCGAGCGACGCCAGTGCCGATGTGCTGAGCTTCGTGCGCGGCGCGAAGGGCGAACGCGTGTTCGGTGTTTTCAACCTGTCTCCGCGCGCGCAGTCGGTCGGCTTCGAACGTGCCCGCCATCATGGCCACTATGTCGATGCGCTATCCGGCGAGGCCGCAACCTTTGGCGAGAACGACGAACCACTGGCGCTCGCGCCGTGGGGTTACCGGATTTTCCGCGAGGCAGATTGAGCTAGGGCTGATCGATCACCAGCGACTGACCCGCCACCACATCTGCGCGGATCGTCTGGGTCCCATCGGGCCAGATCACCCGCAAGCCGCCCTGCGTGTGGGGTCCCATGCCGAACAGTTGCACCGTCGAGTTGTGCGAGGTGAAGTTGCTGTTGATGCTCACCATCCGCGTCTGCGTCGTATCGGCGATCGTCAGCTGAATGATCGCTCCCACGGCGAAGGTGTTGGGCGCTTTCCCGCGCAATCGCACCTTGATTGCGTTCGCACTCGCCAGCTGGTTTTCCCAGTAATGGGCGGAGCCAATCGGTTCGGCGGTCAGCAGCAGCACGTCGACATCGCCGTCATTGTCGAAATCGTCGCACACGATGCCGCGTCCCTGGTCGGTGTCGAGCATGTTCGAAGCGGCGGCCGCATCCACGAAAGTGCCGTCACCCCGGCTCATCCACAGCCGGCTCGTGTCGTCGACATAGAGCGAGGCCGATGGGTCCTTGCCCGCTTCCCAGCCATTGGTCTGGTAGATATCGAGCCAGCCGTCGGCGTTGAAGTCGGCGAAGCACGATCCCCAGCCCCAGCCACCCGGCTCGACCCCTGACGCCGCCTCGCGCCGGAAACTTGCTCCACCGAGATTGCGGTACAGCCGGTTGCCGTTGATCGAGGACACGAACCAGTCGAGATCGCCGTCGTTGTCGAAATCGCCGACCGCGCTGCCCATGCCGTTTTCATCGTCGGGGGTGAAACCGACGCCGGAAAACGTGCCGTTGCCGTTGTTGACCAGCACTTTCGATCCGCGAAAGTCGGAAACCATGAGGATATCGAGATCGCGGTCGCCATCGATGTCGGCGAAGTTGGGCGCGAAAGTATAGTCGTAATTCGGCCCGAGCACCCCGGTCGGCAGTTCGAACGCGAGCAGGTTGGCGACCCCGCTGACCTGGCTGGCCGGCGTGAACCGGACCTTGCCCGGCGTCGAATCGTTGCGCCACAATGTCTCGGTCTCGCCCGGAACCGAGGGATTTCGCGGCGTGCCCCAATGGGCCATGAGTATGTCGAGATCGCCGTCCGCGTCGTAATCGCCGAGTGCCATGGAGATCGTCTGCGCGCTCGAGGCGTTGTCGAGACCCGATCCGGCGGTCGCGTCGGTGAAGCTGCCGCTGCCATTGTTTGCGAAGAGCTTGGTCGGCCCGCCCTGGAGCCCGCCGAGCAGCAGATCGAGATCGCCGTCGCCATCGACGTCGGCAAATGTCGGTCCGCTGTGGCGACCGTTGGAAGTTCCGCCGAGCGAATAGGCAAGACCGGCCGCCGCTGCGCGGTCCTCGAACCGGGCACCGCCCTGGTTGACGTAGAGCCGGTTGGGGCCGCTGTCGCCGCGCGCGACAAACACATCGAGATCGCCATCGTTGTCGATATCGCCCGACGCCGCTCCGCCCGCGAATTGCGCCACCATCGGATTGAGTCCGGCGGAAAAGCCGAAGGAGTGCACCACCTGCATCTGCGTGGTGCGGTCGGCGAAGGTGGTGTTGGCTCCGACCGGCAGGGTTGCGCTGGCCGGCGGCGGGCTGGGCGGGGGCGTCGGCCCGCCCGCGACCGCGCCTGCGCCCGAAGTCGAATTCCCGTCGCCGCCCCCGCAGCCGGCCAGAGCCAGTGCGAACGTGCTGGCCGCCAGCGTCGCGAAACTGCGCAATGTAACCATCGAACCCCTCCCGGCGCGACCGTTTCGCCGTGCTCCGTGCAAAAGTTTGCAGAGATTCCTCTTGGAGAAAAGGGGGATTCTCATATTATGCGCATCGCAGAGCTGATAAATTTGCAAAAATTTGCAATCACCAGCGCTGGAGAGGGACAAATGCTGGGTTCTTGGATCAAAATTGTCGTCGCGGCACTCGTTGCACTGCTTTCGACTGCATCGCTGCACGCCACGACTCTCGAGGTATCGTCGCCCGATGGGAAGATCACCGTCGCGGTCTCGGACGACGGTGGCCATGCGACTTACACCGTGAGCTACGATGGCGAGGTGGTGATGCCGGCTGCGCGGCTTGGCCTGCTGTTTGCCGATCATCACGGCCTCGAGGACGGGCTGGAGATCAGAGGAACGGCCGATGTCACGGCGACCGACGAAACATGGGAACAACCCTGGGGTGAGCGGCGATTGGTCCGCAACCACTACAACGAGCTGCGCGTAGGCTTTAGCCCCAAGCAAGGCCCTGCGCGCGCGATGATTGTTGAATTCCGTGTCTTCGATACCGGCCTCGGCTTTCGTTATGAGGTGCTACAGACCGAGGCGCTGCAAGGCGACATCCGCATCACCGACGAGCTGACCCAGTTCAACATCGGCGGTGACGCCGATGCATGGTGGACGCCGAGCCGCCAGTTCAACCGCTACGAATATATCTACCGCACCGGCAAGGCGGCGGTGGTCGACGATGCGCATACGCCGGTGACCTTCCGCCAGCCGAGCGGGCTGCATATCTCGATCCATGAAGCCGCGCTGGTCGATTATTCCGCCATGTCGCTGCTCGCGCTGCGACCCGGCAGTTTCGAAGCGGCGCTGCGGCCGGGTTCGGACGGGATCAAGGTTCACACCAGGGCTCCGTTCAGGTCTCCGTGGCGCACGATCCAGATTTCTCCCGATGCAGCGGGCCTGATCAATTCGGACATTATCCTCAACCTCAACGAGCCCAACAAGCTCGGCGACGTCTCGTGGGTCGAGCCCGGCAAATATGTCGGCATCTGGTGGGCGATGCATATTCGCGAGCGCACCTGGGGCAATGACGGCATTCACGGAGCGACCAACGAGGAAACCCGCCGCTATATCGATTTCGCCGCCGAGCACGGCTTCAAGGGCGTGCTGGTCGAAGGCTGGAACGTCGGCTGGGACGGGGACTGGTTCAACAATGGTGAATTGTTCCGCTTCACCGAAGCCTATCCCGATTTCGACCTCGAAGAGCTTGGCAAATACGCCTTGTCAAAAGGCGTGCGCATCATCGGCCACCACGAAACCTCGGCCAATGTTGCGAACTACGAAGCGCAGATGGGCGACGCATTCGACCTCTACGAAAAGGTCGGCGTGCGACAGGTCAAGACCGGCTATGTCGCCGATGCGGGCGATGTGGTGCGCTACGACGAGAACGGCATCAGGAAATACGAATGGCACGACAGCCAGTTCATGGTCGATCATCACCTGCGGGTCGTGACCGAAGCGGCCAAGCGCAAGATTGCGATCAACGCGCACGAGCCGGTGAAGGACACCGGGCTGCGGCGCACCTATCCCAACTGGATGACCCGCGAAGGCGCGCGCGGCATGGAGTTCAACGCCTGGGGCTCGCCGCCGAACCCGACTTCGCATGTCTCGACGCTGGCCTTCACCCGGATGCTCGCCGGCCCGATGGATTTCACGCCCGGCATCTTCAACCTGCGGCCCAACGAGAAGCCGCCGGTGCGCGAGGACATGCAGCGCGGCGACCCGTCGAACCGTCCGCAGACCACGCTCGCGAAGCAGCTGGCGCTGTATGTCGTCCTCTACTCGCCGCTGCAGATGGCGGCCGATCTGCCCGAGCACTACGAGGAGCGGATGGACGCCTTCCAGTTCATCAAGGACGTGCCGGCCGACTGGGAGGAAAGCGTCGCGCTGGCAGGCGAAGTGGGCGAATATGTCGCCATTGCGCGGCAGGAGCGTGGCGGGACCGACTGGTTCCTCGGCGCGGTTACGGACGAGACGCCGCGCGACATTGCCGTGACGCTCGATTTCCTCGAACCCGGCGCGACCTATCTGGCTGAGGTCTATCGCGACGGCGAAGACGCGCACTGGGACACCAATCCCTACAGCTATGTGATCGAGAGCCGCGAGGTCCGCGCTGGTGAAACCATGACGCTCCCGCTCGCCTCGTCGGGCGGGGCGGCGGTGCGTTTCATCAGGCAGTAGCGCTTGGAACGATCGCGCGGAGGGTGCATTGAAGCGGAGTGTCTCAAGCGCTCTCTCCCAAGCTCAAGGTGTGGTTCGACGGTGCGTGTCCGTTGTGCCAGCGCGAAATCGCGCTGATGCGGCGGCTCGACCGGAATGGCGCCATTGACTTCGTCGATGTGTCCGACAGTGCCGACCCGTCCTGCCCGGTGGACCGGAGCGAACTGCTGGCCCGCTTTCACGCTGAAGAGAACGGCAGGGTGCTGGACGGGGCGGCGGCCTTCGCGGCGATGTGGCGGGTAATTCCGCCCCTGCGCCCGCTCGGCCTGATAGCTCGCAACGCGGCGGTGCTGAAGGTGCTCGAATGGCTTTACCTGCGTTTCCTCAGGATCCGACCGCGAATCCAGCGCCTGCTGCGCTGACCCCACAATTCGCTTGCCCGCGCGGCGCGCATCGGCTCAATCTTCCTTCAGGGAAAGAGGGAGTGGACCACCGATGAGCTATTTCGGCGCGATGCAGAACGAAATCTACAATGCCGGTCTCAAGGGGATCCTGCCCGCTTTCCCGGTCGATTTCGCCACGCTCGAAAAGCGCGCGCACGAAGCGCTCGGACCGATGCTGACCAACTATGTCGCGGGCGGCTGCGGCGACGAGCACACGCAGGACCAGAATGCCGAGGCCTTCCATCACTGGGGCATGATCCCGCGCATGATGGTCGACTGCGCCGAGCGCGACCTGTCGATCGAGATCTTCGGCCAGAAATACGACAACCCGCTATTCATGGCCCCGATCGGGCTCAACGGCGAAGCCTCGCAGGATCGCCACGGCGATATCGCTGCGGCGCAGGCTTCGGCGGCTACGGGAGTGCCGTTCTGCGCTTCCACGCTTTCCAACGATCCGCTGGAGGATGTCTACACCGCCTGCGGCGACACCGCGCCGTGGTTCCAGCTCTACACCTCGCGCAACAAGGACGTGGCCGAAAGCATGATCCGCCGCGCGGAGAAAGCCGGGTACAAGGCGCTGGTGGTCACGCTCGATACCTGGGTGACCGGATGGCGCCCGCGCGACCTCAACGCGTCGAACTTCCCGCAGCTGCGCGGCAAGGTGCTGCGCAACTACATGACAGATCCGGAGTTTCTGAAGTTGCTGCCCAAGCCGCCCGAGGAAGATTTCGAAACCGCGATCATGATCTGGGCGGCGACCTTCGGGCAGGTGCTGACATGGGAGCACCTCGAATGGTTCAAGTCGGTCACCGATCTGCCTATCGTGCTCAAGGGAATCTGCCACCCGGATGATGCGCGCAAGGCCGTCGATCACGGGGCCGATGCGATCTACTGTTCGAACCATGGCGGGCGGCAGGCGAATGGCGGGATCGCCACCATCGATCTGCTGGGTGACGTGGTGAAGGCGGCAGGTGACCTGCCGGTGCTGTTTGACAGCGGAATTCGCTCGGGCAGCGACGCGGTCAAGGCGCTGGCGCTAGGGGCGACCGCCGTGGGTGTGGGCCGACCCTATACCTATGGCCTCGCGATCGGCGGGGCGAAGGGGGCCGAATGGGTGCTCCGCTCGATCCTCGCGGAGGCCGATTTGCTGATGGCAGTCAACGGCTACCCGACGCTTGCAGCGGTGCGCGAAGCAGGGGCGATCCGGACCGATCGGTAAGGTTCGCAAGGCCCCTCGTTTCCAGGAATTGTATGGAAACGACAAATTTGGATTCAGTTTTCCACAGTTTTGCTGTTAGCTTGACGGCCTAACGAATCGCGAATCGGGCAAATCCGACACGGGGACGCGAAACATGGTACGACCGACGATCAGTTCCAGCGGTCCGGACGCAATGGGCCGGACCTTCTGCCATACCGACGAGAGCTCGCGCCGCGCGCGCTACGGACGCATTCAGCCGATGCATTCGCATGGGCCGTTGCGGCGAGTGATCGAGCGCCTGCTCGCGCGCTAGGCGACAGCCGCTCTCTACAGTCCAGGCTGGGTGTTCTGCCAAGCACGCGGCCTGGGTCGCGCGGCACCGCTCAGCGAGGATTGCAGACCAGAATCATGCGCTCGCAATCCGGGCCGATCGTCGCGCATTCCGAATCCAGCCGATATTCGCTGAAGCGCGCCACCGTCTGCCAGCCGGCGGCCGTCAGCATCTTTTCGGCCGATCGCGGGGAATAGCATTCAAGCTCGAAGTCGATGACGCAATCTTCTGACGCGCCACCCGAATATCGCCAGGTCGATTTCACACAGTCGCGTTCGGGATCGTGCAGATAGGTCTCGTGAAATTCAGTTCCGCTCGCGAGCACGCGGTTTCGCTTCAGGTCCCCGTTCTTCCTGAACCAGTCGCCGTTGAAACTGTCGATCAGCAACATCCCGTCGCCCACCAGCGAACGGCAATTTGCGAAGAAACGCGCCTCCTCCTGTTTCGGAAAATAGCCGAGCGAGGTGAAACATCGAACGATGTTGGCGATGCCGACCGGCGCGAATTCCGACGGGATCGCGAAGAAATCGGCATGGATGAAGAACGCATTGGGCACCTTGCGATGCAGCGCCTTGGAAAGCAGTGCCTGCGACAGATCGACTCCGACATAGAAGGCCGACGCACCCGCCAGGATTTCGGCCCAGCGCCCGTTTCCGCATCCGAATTCGAGCGTGCCGCGATCCGAAGCGCCGAACCGGCGGACGATCGTTTTGAAGAATGCGGCGCTTTCGGGGTCGTCATTCGCACCGGCGACGATCGCTTCGAACATATCCGCCTGATCGACGAACATGTCTTCCATCCATCGCTGGTATCGCTCACTCATCTCCGGCGAGGACGCTCGAGATCGATTGACCGGCCGAGAAGGACTTGCGCCAGAGTTTGTTCAACCGGTCGTTTTCGGAGTCCGGAATGGTCCCCTCGCTGCCTTCCCAGATCGGTGTCGGCGACATCAGGACGGGGCTCAGGAATCCTTCAGCATCCCAGGTCTTGAGCACGCAGACGCCAGCGTGGACGTTATGAAACTGTTCGCCGGCCTGGGGAAAGATCTGGACGACGTGCGGCTCCGCTCCGCCTTCGGGCCGCTGGACGAGGATGAGCCGCAAGCCGACCAGATAGCCTTCGATCCGGTAGGTCGAGTATCCGCCCGCCGGGCGCGGAACAGAAAGGCTGGCGAGCAATTTTCCCGGAACGTCGATCAGCGAGAAGTCGACCTTGCGATAGCGCCAGGTTTCCCGATCCTCGACCTTGGTCTGGATATAGTGGTGCCAGACCTTGCGAAAATGCACGAGGTTTTCGCGATCGGAATAGATATCCGACTGGAGCGTATTGGCGACGAGTTCCTTGATATGGGTAAGCCCGCTCGCATCGATGATCGAACTCATTACCAGACCAATACAGGCACCCAGAGCGCCGCCACCGATGGCGATGAACAGCGGCCCGATAAAGGTATTTTCGCCGAGCAGGAAGCCGACCGTCATCAACAGGGCGCTGATGACGAAAGAAGCGGCAAGAAAAGCCAGAGACTGCTTCTTGATCAGGCTGGTGAGTTCGGAATTCATTTCGATTTCAAAACATAAAGCACCTTTCCGGTCAATCCGGACGGTCCAGCCCCCGACCGGCAGCCTTCCTCCCATTCGTCGGCGACGTGGAGGCAAACTCGTTCCATTTGAAACTTTCTTGCGCAGGGTCTAGCGGGGAGCTTCCCCCAGAGCGCAGGAGCGAATCATGCTGGTCGGCGTACCCAAGGAAATCAAGAACCACGAATACCGGGTCGGACTGACACCCGAATCGGCGCGCGAATATGTCGCGAGCGGACACGAGGTGATCGTCGAGACCGGTGCGGGGTTGGGCATCAGCAAGACCGATGATGATTACCGGGCTATCGGCGCGCAGATCGTCGATACAGCGGAAGAAATCTTCGCTCGCGCCGACATGGTCGTGAAGGTCAAGGAACCGCAGCCGAACGAGTGGGTGCAGCTGCGCGAAGGACAGATCCTGTTCACCTATCTGCACCTCGCGCCGGACCCCGATCAGGCCCGGGGTTTGATGGAATCGGGCGTGTCGGCGGTCGCTTACGAGACCGTCACCGCGTCAGACGGGTCGCTGCCGCTGCTCGCGCCGATGAGCGAGGTTGCGGGGCGTCTGGCGGTCGAGGCCAGCGCGCATTCCAGCCACGCCAACAATGGCGGGCGCGGTATCCTGATGGGCGGTGTGCCCGGCGTGCTCCCGGCCAAGGTGGTGGTGATCGGCGGCGGCGTCGTCGGCACCCATGCGGCGCGCATGGCGGTGGGACTGGGGGCGAATGTCGAGATCATCGACCGTTCGCTGCCGCGGATTCGCGAGCTCGACGAGCTGTTCGAGGGGCGCGCGACCACGCGCTTTTCCAACGCCGGGACGATCGAAAACGCGATCACCGATGCCGATGTGGTGATCGGGGCGGTGCTGGTGCCCGGCGCCAGCGCGCCCAAGCTCGTGACCCGCGACATGCTCGGCCTGATGCAGCATCGCGCGGTGCTGGTCGACGTCGCGATCGATCAGGGCGGGTGTTTCGAAACCTCGAAACCCACGACCCATGAAAACCCGACCTTCCTGGTCGACGACATCATTCATTACTGCGTCGCCAACATGCCGGGCGCGGTGCCGCACACCTCCAGCTATGCGCTCAACAACGCCACTCTTCCGTTCGGATTGGCGCTGGCGAACAAGGGTTTGCAGGCCTGCGAGGACGATCCGTATCTCAAACCCGGTCTGAATGTGCACGCGGGCATGATTGTAAATTCTGCAGTCGCCGAGAGCCTCGGCTTCGCTTAGTTGCAGAGAATCGAACAAATGGTGTGCCGGATTCGCGGGTAATCGGCGAGGCAATGCGCCATATCCTGGGTGCCGATAGGAGCCCGGCCAGGGCGCTCGACATGAGGGTCGAGTAGAAGGGGCCGCGCCGCTTGAGAGTGACCCGTGAAACATATCGACACCTTCCCCATGGTCCGGCAAATCAACCGGGACGCCGACCTCACCGCGCATGTTGCGCCGGTGACGCGCAGCGACAAGGTCGCATTTGCGTTCGTGAAGTTGCTGCGCTTCTTTGCCGATACGTTCTTTGCCAAGCGCTACGGCCACCGCGCCGTAGTTCTGGAGACTGTCGCAGCCGTTCCCGGCATGGTCGGCGGGCTGATCCAGCACCTCACCGCCTTGCGCAAGATGCGCGACGACGAAGGCTGGATCCGCACGCTGCTCGACGAGGCCGAGAACGAGCGGATGCACCTGATGACCTTCATCGAGATCGCGCAGCCCAGCTGGTTCGAGCGGATGCTGATCGCGGCGACGCAGATGGTGTTCTACAACCTCTATTTCTTCCTCTACCTGTTCGCGCCGCGCACCGCGCACCGGGTGGTCGGGTATTTCGAAGAAGAGGCTGTGATCAGCTACACGGCCTATCTTACCGAGGTCGATGCGGGTCGGCACGAGAATGTCCCCGCGCCGCAGCTCGCGATCGATTACTGGCAGCTGCCGGCCAATGCCCGTCTGCGCGACGTGATCATCGCGGTGCGCGCCGACGAGGCCGAGCATCGCGATGTGAACCACGGTTTCGTCGATATCCTCGACGAGCGGCGCCAGCGGCTCCCGGTCGGGGACAGTCTCAAGGCTTGACCCGCTCCGCTCCCCGTGCTGCGCAGGGATCCGCAGTATCGGGGAGAGCCAGCCGATGAAGACACGTGCCGCCGTAGCGTTCGAAGCGAAAAAGCCGCTCGAGATCGTCGAGCTCGACCTCGAAGGCCCCAAGGCGGGCGAAGTGCTGGTCGAGATCATGGCGACCGGCATCTGCCACACCGATGCCTACACGCTGGACGGGTTCGACAGCGAAGGCATCTTTCCCAGCATCCTCGGCCACGAGGGCGCGGGAATCGTGCGCGAAACCGGCGCGGGCGTGACTTCGGTCGTGCCGGGCGATCACGTGATCCCGCTCTACACGCCCGAATGCCGCCAGTGTAAAATGTGCCTTTCGGGCAAGACCAACCTGTGCAGCGCGATCCGCGCGACGCAGGGTCAGGGTCTGATGCCCGACGGCACCTCGCGCTTCAGCTACAAGGGCGAGACGATCTACCACTATATGGGCTGTTCGACCTTCTCGAACTTCACCGTCCTGCCCGAAATCGCGGTCGCGAAGATCCGCACCGACGCGCCGTTTGAAAGCGCCTGCTATGTCGGCTGCGGCGTGACGACCGGGGTCGGCGCGGTGGTCAACACCGCCAAGGTCCAGCCGGGCGATAACGTGGTGGTGTTCGGCCTCGGCGGGATCGGTCTCAACGTCATCCAGGGCGCGAAAATGGCGGGCGCGGACCGGATCGTCGGCGTCGACATCAACCCGGCCAAGCGCGAATGGGGCGAGAAGTTCGGCATGACCGATTTCGTCGACCCGCGCGAGACCAAGGACGTGGTCGGTCATCTGGTCGAAATGCTCGATGGCGGCGCGGATTACTCGTTCGACTGCACCGGCAACGTGCAGGTGATGCGCGACGCGCTCGAGTGCTGTCACAAGGGCTGGGGCACTTCGATCATCATCGGCGTCGCCGAAGCGGGTCGCGAAATCTCGACCCGCCCGTTCCAGCTGGTCACCGGCCGCAACTGGCGCGGCACCGCGTTCGGCGGGGCCAAGGGGCGCACCGACGTGCCCAAGATCGTCGACTGGTACATGAACGGCAAGATTGCGATCGACCCGATGATCACGCACACGCTGACATTGGACGAGATCAACAAAGGGTTCGACCTGATGCATGCCGGCGAGAGCATTCGCTCGGTGGTGGTTTACTGATGCCGCAGAAGGTCACTCTCTCCGACAAGTTCGCGATGTTCGACGAGCATTGGGCGCCGCGCCTCGCCGCGCGCTACAACGGCAACGAAGTGCGCCTCGCCAAGGTCGAGGGCGAGTTCCACTGGCACCAGCACGACGACACCGACGAGCTGTTCCTGGTGGTCGAAGGCGTGCTCGACATGGAGTTCCGCGACCGCACCGAAGTGATGCGAGCGGGCGATCTGATCGTCGTGCCCAAGGGCACCGAACACCGCCCCTGCGCGCGCAAGGGCGAGGTCAAGCTGTTGGTGATGGACGCCGAGGGCACGCCCAACACCGGTGACGCAGCGACCGCGTTCACGCCGATCGAAGTGTAGGCCTCTGCCAGCTCACGCAAGAGATCGTCAGCGCGTTTGCTCGCAAGCCAGACTGCCATCGCTCGCCCTGAGCCTGTCGAAAGGCAGCCACGGCCTTTGCCCGCATGTGGGGCAAGCCTGGCGTGGGTCCTTCGACAGGCTCACGATGAGCGGATGCTGGTGATTGGGACTTGCTGGTCGCAAGTCTACGGCGTCAGCGCGGCCGTCAGCCCCGGATCGATCGAGACACTGGATTCGTAAAAGCCGAGCGAACCGGTTCCGGAGGCCGGCAGGGGCAGCTTGGTCGTCCCGCTTGAGCGGTAGATCGTGTAATGCAGGTGGATACCGTACGACCCGCCCGTATTGCCCATCACCCCGATGTTCTGGCCCTGCGTGACGTTGGCGCCGAGGGCCACCGCGAAGCTGGCGAGGTGACCGTATGCCGAGTAGATGTGCCGCCCCAGCGCATCCGTGCCGTGATAGATGACGATCACGTTTCCGTAGCCGGAGCCACCCCCGGCAGCGCCGTTGGATGGGGGCGTGCCCAACCTTCCGCTCACCCCGCGATACACGACAGTCCCGGCCTGCGCCGCCCTGATCGAGGGAGAGGCTCCCGAAGCATTGCGACGCCCGATATCGACACCCCAATGCTTGCGACCGCTTCGAATGGCGCCCCACGGGCTGGTGATGCGACCGTCAGCCGCCCTGACCGGAGAAATGAAGCGGGCAATGTCGACAACGTGTTGAGCCATAAGCGCGTCCCCTAGTTTGCGGCTGAGCAGGGTTTGAGCGACACCGTCCAGCTACCGTCAGCCGAGCGGACAAGGCTTGCATCTGTCGTGGTGGAGGTGTCGAAACCGGGTTTGCCCCAGCCGGTATAGCCGCGAATATTCGCGCAGTCCGGACCGACCCATCCGGCGAACTCTGTCGCTGCGAAATCCTCCATCCCGAACCGCGCTTGCTGGGCGAACGCTCCGTCCTCGCCGCGTTCGTAGACGAAGCTGCCCGAGCCGGAGCCATCGCCGGTCTCGTCGGGATTCACGACGATCAGGTGGCTCCCGGACGAACTGAAGTTAGGCTCTGCCGGAAGAGTCAGCTGCGCGCCGCTCTCCGTATCGATCAGCAGGTATTCGCTGCCTTCATGGTAGAGCTTGTGGATCAGCGCATAGCCTACCGGAGCCTGATCGACGCGCCTGAAATCGACGCAATCGTCGCTGCTGCAGGAACCGTTTGCGACATTGCGCGGCTCGAAGGTCAGATCGCCCGCGGCGGTTTCGACAACCAGCCGGGCGCTCGTTTCGGCTCCGCTTTGCCCGGCGATCGAGCTGGGCGAATGGCATCCTGCAAGGGCAGCAGTCAGGATCGGCGCAAGGATCGCGGGCAGTCGCTTCAAGTCAGGGACTCCTTATCGAAGACAAGGAGTTATGCCATTTAACGTGCCAACTCAATCGCTTTGGTGGAGGGCCGTTCAGACCCCCACCACCGTCTGCTCGATCGAGCCGAAGATCGAGTGGTTGTCCTTGTCGCGCATCTCGACCTTCACCGTGTCGCCCGGCTGCATGAAACGGGTCTTCGCCTCGCCGTCGCGGATCGTTTCGATCATGCGGATTTCGGCGATGCACGAATAGCCGAGCCCGCCTTCGCTGACCGGCTTGCCCGGGCCGCCATCCGCGCCCTTGTTCGAGATCGTGCCCGAACCGATGATCGAGCCCGCGCCAAGGCTCCGGGTCTTTGCGGCATGCGCGACCAACTGGGCGAGGCTGAAGGTCGCATCGACCCCGGCCTCGGCGCGGCCGAACGGCTCGCCATTGTAATCGACCATCAGCGGCAGGTGGATCAGCGAATCCTTCCACGCATCGCCCAGCTCGTCGGGCGTCACCGCGACCGGCGAAAAGGCGCTGGCGGGCTTTGACTGGAAGAAGCCGAAGCCTTTGGCGAGTTCTCCGGGGATCAGGCCGCGCAGGCTCACATCGTTGACCAGCATCACCAGTTTGATGTGGCTGGCCGCGTCTTCTGCCGACACGCCCATCGGCACGTCGTCGACGATCACCGCGACCTCGCCTTCCATGTCGCAGCCCCACGCGATATCGCCCAGCGGGATGTCCGCGCGCGGCGGCAGGAAGCCGTCGCTGCCGCCCTGATACATCAGCGGATCGTGATAGAAGCTCTCCGGAACCTCGGCCCCGCGCGCCTGCCGCACCAGCTCGACGTGGTTGATATAGGCCGATCCGTCCGCCCATTGATAGGCGCGCGGCAGCGGCGAATGTGCCTGACGTTCGTGAAACCGCTCGCACGGTACCGCCTCGTGCTCGACATCGCGCGCCAGCACCTCGAGCTCTGGTGCGACCCGCGCCCAATTGTCGAGCGCAGCCTGCATCGTCGGCGCGATATAGCCCGCGGCACAGCAGCGGGTGAGATCCTTGGATACGACGACGAGCTTGCCGTCACGGGTGCCATCGTTGAGCGTTGCAAGTTTCATCGGTTTCTCTCGGGATTGTCGGGTTGATTATCGGGATGCGCGCGCCGGAAAGCGGGCAGGGCAAGGCACGCCGCCTCGATCCGCGCGATATGCGGGTGATCGGTAAAGTCGTATTCAAAGCGCTGCGCGTTGTAGACCTGCGGCAGCAGCACGACTTCGAACAGGCCCGGTGTATCGAACAGGAAGTCGCCTGTGCCCAGCTGCGCCAGCCGCGCTTCGACCGGGATCAGCGTGCGCGCGAGCCAGTGGCGATACCAGGTGCCGATCTCGTCCTGCGTCTTGCCGTATTGCTCCTTGAGATACTTCAGCACTGGCAGGTTGAGCGGCGCGTGCAGCTCGGTCGCGATCGCATAGGCCATTTCGCGCGCGGTGTAGCGTTGCTCGATGTCCTTCGGCAGCAACGGCGGATCGGGATAGGCCTCGTCGAGCCATTCGATCAGCGCCATCGACTGCGACCGGTCGCGGCCGTCGGCCTCGAGCATCGGCACCGATCCGAACGGGTTGCGACTGGTGAAGGCCTCGCCCTTTTGCTCGGCTTCGAGCAGGTTGACGGGGATGTTCTCGAATTCGAGTCCCTTGAGTTCAAGCGCGATCCTGAGGCGGTACGAGGTCGAGGACCGGTAGTAACCGTAAAGCCGCATCAGAACGCCGCGATCCCCGTCACGGCCCGACCCAAGATCAGCGCGTGCACATCGTGTGTGCCTTCGTAGGTGTTGACCGTCTCCAGGTTCACCGCGTGGCGGATCACCTGGTATTCCTCGCTAATGCCGTTGCCGCCATGCATGTCGCGCGCCTGCCGGGCGATATCGAGCGCCTTGCCGACATTGTTGCGCTTGACGATCGAGATCATGTCGGGGGCGAAGCGGCCTTCGTCCATCAGGCGACCGACGCGCAAGGAAGCCTGCAGGCCCAGCGCGATATCGCTCATCATGTCGGCGAGCTTCTTCTGGTAGAGTTGCGTCCCCGCCAGCGGGCGGCCGAACTGCTTGCGGTCTAGCCCGTATTGCCGCGCCGCGTGGAGGCAGAATTCCGCTGCGCCCATCGCGCCCCAGCTGATGCCGTAGCGCGCGCGGTTGAGGCAGCCGAACGGGCCCTTGAGGCCCTGCACATCGGGCAGCAGCGCGTCGGCGGGCAGCTTCACCTCGTCCATCACGATCATGCCGGTGGTCGAGGCGCGGAGCGAAATCTTGCCTTCGATCTTGGGCGCCGAAAGGCCCTTCATCCCTTTCTCGAGGATAAAGCCGCGAATGCCGCCGCCGTGTTCTTCCGACTTGGCCCAGACCACGAAAACGTCGGCAAAGGGCGAGTTGGAGATCCACGTTTTCGAGCCGGAGATCACGTATCCGTCGCCGTCCTTCCTCGCGACAGTCTTCATGCCCGCCGGGTCGGAGCCGGCATCGGGCTCGGTCAGGCCGAAACAGCCTATCAGCTCGCCACTGGCGAGGCCGGGGAGGTATTTGCGCTTCTGCTCTTCGGAGCCGTAGGCGTAGATCGGGTGCATCACGAGGCTGGACTGCACGCTCGCCATCGAACGATAGCCGCTGTCGACCCGCTCGATCTCGCGCGCGATCAGGCCGTAGGCGACATAGCTCGCGCCGACACCGCCATATTCCTCGGGGATGGTCGCGCCAAGCAGGCCCGCCTGTCCCATCAGCGGGAACAGTTCGGGCGCGGAGGTCTCCTCGCGAAACGCCTCGATCACGCGCGGTTGCAACTCGGACTGCGCGAAGGCGTGCGCGGTGTCGCGGATCATTCGCTCGTCTTCGGTCAGCTGGCTTTCGAGGTCGAACGGGTCTTCCCAATTGAACGGGACCATGCCCGAGGGGGGCTGCTCGAAGACTGGCCGAACTTGTGGGGGGCGTTCACTGGTTACTCCTGAAACCTGTTCATTCCACCTCTCGCAGGCTTGGCGGCGTGCCGCAAGAAAAAGGCGAGCGCGGGGACCGGCCCCGGCTCGCCTTGTCGAACGTTGCGGTGCACCGGCTCAGGCCGCGGCGAGCACCTCGTTCACGGCATCCAGCATTGCTGCGGGCGGGCACGGCTTTTCCAGCGTGGTCGCGGTCGGAAAATGCGCTTCGACCTCGGCACGAGAGTGCCGACCCGAATGGAAAATGATGGGTACGTTTTCGGCGGCAAGCTTCTGTGCGAGAGGAAACACGATGCCATCGTCGAGCTGGATATCAAGGATCGCGAGATCGGGTTTCTCTTTCTGGAACGCGAGCATGGCCGACGAAATGCCGCTGTGCGGACCTTCGACGGAGAAACCCGCTTCCGCGACCGTGTCGCACAGGTCAATACCGATAATCATCTCGTCTTCCGCGACCAGTATGCGTCCGCTCATCGCGCCCTCCCGAATGTTATCGTTTCTCCTAACACGGATCGGGCACTTTTGTTCCGGAAAACCTCACCCGTTCTGGCCGAATCTTGCTGCGAAACCGGATTCATCTCCTGCTGCCAGCAGTTTGGCCTGTTCAACCCAATTGTCGCGGCTGATGCGGCCCTTGAACCGCCCAAGCTGTGCATCGATGCGCTCGACGTCCGAATCGGTCCACGCGGCGATCTGGGCGAAGGTTGTGATGCCCTGCTCGTGAAGCACCGTCGCGAGCTTCGGGCCGAGCCCCTTGATGGTGGTCAGATCGTCGGCGGCAGTTGCCGGGGCTGTGGCCGGGGAGGGGGCCGGAGTTGGGGCGGGCGGAACCGGATCGCCTACAGTCGGCGCGACCGAAACGCCGGCCTCCGCATCGGCGACCGCTCCGGCGGCGGCGATCGTGTCGGAATTGGCGTTGGCCGACGTCGGCCCGAAATCCTGTTCGACCGATCGCGGTGCGTCGATCAGTGCCTGGTTGCGCTGGGCCCGCGCGGCGCCTTCGTCGAGCACGTCCTTGCGGTCGCGGTCCACAACGCTGGTCTTGCGATTGACGAAGTAAAACAGCGCCACCAGCAACAGGAGGACGGCAAGCCCGGCGAGGACATAGGGTAGGGCTTCGTTGAAAGTCATGAATCGGAACCTCGGATTGGGATGATGTCGGCGCGCCCCTTAGCAGGGCATGGGCGGCCCGCCCAAGCCCTTCGATAAGAGGCTCACAGACAAACGGACGGCACGTCGGGAAACGTGCCGCCCGTGTATTCGGTTCCGGTTGCGGAAGGAGGAGGTCAGCCGCCCTTCATGCTGGCCGCAAGGGCGTTGAGCTGGAGGAATTCCTGCCGCCAGAAATCGTCCTGTCTCCCGGCCAGAGCACCGACATCGTCATGGTCGAAGCCCTGCATCTTCTCGTCGCCGCGCAGGATCTGTCCGAATGCGGCGACCGCGGCAGCGAAGGCAAAGTCGCCGCGCGGCGCGCGCGCCGCTTTCAGCTGATCGCTGGTAACCACGTAATCGATCAGTTTCGACGTATCGCCATCGGGCAGCTTGTAGCGCAGTTTCACATGCGCCGCCTCGGCCATCCTGCGGGCGGCTTCGGATTGCGGCGCGTCTTCGTAGCGGCGCGGCGCGATCCAGCCCCTGGCCCCGGTCGGCACCACCTCGTAGATCGCCGTGACCTGATGCCCTGCGCCGATATCGCCGGCATCGACCCGGTCGTTGTCGAAATCCTCTTCGCGCAGCGCGCGGTTTTCGTAGCCGACGAGGCGGTATTGCGAGATCACCGCCGGGTTGAATTCCACCTGGATCTTCACGTCCTTGGCAATGGTGAACAGGGTCGAGCTCATTTCATCGCCGAGCACCTTCTTCGCTTCGAGCGCGGTGTCGATATAAGCGTAGTTGCCGTTCCCGTGATTGGCGATCTGCTCCATCATCGTTTCATTGTAATTGCCCGTGCCGAACCCGAGCGTGGTGAGCGTGATGTTGCGGTCGCGATAGCCTTCGATCATCTCGACCAGCGCCTTCTGGTCCGACACGCCGACGTTGAAATCGCCATCGGTGGCGAGGATCACGCGGTTGACGCCGCCCTCGATAAAATTGTCTTCGGCGATGTTGTAGGCCAGCTGGAGCCCCGCGCCGCCGGCGGTCGAGCCGCCCGCCGACAGCTCGTCGAGCGCGCGGCGGATCTTCTTCACATCGTTGGTGGGTTCGAGCACCAGTCCCGCAGCCCCGGCATAGACAACGATCGAGACGCGGTCCTTCGCGGACAGTTCGCCGGCAAGGCCGGACAGCGCGGTCTTGACCAGCGGCAGCTTGTCGGGGCTGGCCATCGATCCCGAAACATCCATCAGGAACACGAGGTTCGCCGGCGGGCGTTCGGCGCGGTCGATATCGTAACCGCGCAGCCCGATGCGCATCAGGTAGGTGTCGGCGTTCCACGGCGTCTTCGCGACATCGGTGGTGACGGTGAACGGCTGCGACCGGTCGGTCGGGCGATCGTAATCGTAGCGGAAATAGTTGATCATCTCCTCGGTCCGCACAGCGGCCTGCGGCGGCATCGTGCCCTGCGTCAGGAACCGGCGGGCATTGGCATAAGCCCCGGTGTCGACATCGACCGAGAAGGTCGAGACCGGCTCGGCGCTGGTCAGCTTGACCGGCGAGACCTCCTCGCCGTCATAGCGCTCGCGGCCCGGATCGGTGGCGACAACGACCGGCGGGACGAAGCCCGGTGCGGGCGCAATGGCAGGGGCGACCCGCATGGCTCGCGATTCCTGCGCCTGATTGGCTACGCGCGATCCGGTGACGACAACCGCGTTGTCTGCGGTTGAGGCCCGTGGCGGCGGCGGAGGTGGTGGAGGGGGAGGCGGTGCCTCGGTCGTGCTGTCAACGGGCTTGCCGGTGCTCGCGATCTCACCGCTTTGCTGCGCGGCGCATCCCGCGATTGCAACGCCCAAAACTAAAACGCTGGCCAGTTTCCACGCACGCATCGCACACTCCCCTCATTACCCGGGGCAAAGCTCTGCCGAAGCGAGTGAATAGCGACTGAATGCTCTGTAAGGGCGATGAAATGTGGCCGCTTCAAATATCCGAAACTGCGGCATCGGGAGACACGTTCTTGCGAAACAGCACGCGATCGTCCTCGCCAAATCCGCGTTTCCAGATCACGTAGCCATAAGCTGCAAGGATCGCCGGAATGCCGACCAGCAGCTCAATCCATTCGGGCAGCAGCGTGAACGCGAAACCGATCACCACCGCCGGGCCGGTCGCCCACACCAGCCCCCAGCGCCAGTTGCTCACCGGTGCCTTGAGCAGGGTCTTGAGCACCAGCGCCTTGATCAGGCTCGACGCGCCGAGCGCCAGGAACAGCGCCAGCGCGGCCCCCGCCGCCTTGAAGCCTTCCCCGAGTTCGAGATGTTCGGCGAGCAGGATCAACGCCACCGTCAGCACGCCCTGGAGCGTGATGATCCCGATCGAGATCGCAAGGTTTCGCTTGCGCGCGATGTAGACCAGCACGCTTTCCGACACGACCGCCATCGACCCGGCAACCTCGGCCATCAGCAGCAGCGCAAGCGCGCCGGTGCCGCCGACGATCGCCGGCCCGCCGAGCCCCATCACCGCTTCGCCCGGGATCGCCAGCGCGAGTGCGATTCCAAGCTGCAGCGCGATGATCCAGAACCCCACCTGCCGCACCTGCGCCGCGATCGCGGTCATGTTGCCGATCTTGAGGTTCTTGGTGATGACCGGGGAAAGGATCGGCTCGAAACTCGATTTGAGTTTCTGCGGCAGGCTCGTGACCTCCTTGGCGAAGAAGTAGATGCCGACTGCTGCCGCCGAAGTGAACTGGCCGAGCAGGAAGATGTCGAGCAGCCGCGTGCCGCGTTCGATGACGTCCGCCCGATCAGCGGCAGCGCGCGGGCGGTCATCTTGCCGAGATAGCGCGGGCGCGGTCGCCACCCGCGCGGCAGGCCAAAGGTACGGAAGAACGACCACGCGGCGGTCAGCAGCCCGGCATAGATCGAAGCGAGAAAGGCGAGGGCGAGGCCACCGTCGCTGACCGCGGGAATGAAGAAGAACGCCCCGACCGCGATCGAGCGGGTCCACGGCTCGACGATCGCCCGCGCCCGCACGGTGGTGGCGATATCGTAGCGATAGGCCTGCGCCGCCAGCAGGATTTCGGTGAGCGCGAAAGCAGGGACGGCGGCGATCATCCAGATGTCGAATTCACTGCTGGTACCGCTCGGGAAGACGATCACCGGGAACAGCAACAGGATCGCGCAGGCGACCAGCGAGATCAGCAGCGAGGCCAGCATCCCGTCGAACACGAGGTTCGATTGCGGGGCGTGATCCGCCGCGCGAGCGTCTGACCCTTCGGTAAGGCGCTGCGCCAGCCCGCGCTTTTCCCCGAGCGCGCAGACCAGCGCGAGGACCTCGATGATCACGAAGGCCGAGGCGAAGCGCCCCATGTCTTCGACCCCGTACAGGCGGTAGCCGATGAACAGGAACGGGATGTTGCCGAGCAGCCGGATGACGAAGCCGAGCGTATTCGTGCGCCCGCCCCTGGCCAGCGTCGCCATGTCGTCGCCACCGGTGGCGGGTTGCGGTTGCGCCTTGGCGTCGGTCATTCGCCGTTGTCTGTCTGTTCGGCGCGCAGGGGGCGGGCGAGCAGCCTGGCAACGACCTCGCGCGTGTTTTCGCCCTCGAGGATGGCATGGACGGCCATCACGATCGGCATGGCGATATCGCGCTCCTGGGCCAGCCTGGCCAGCACCGGCGCGGTATGCGCGCCTTCGGCTACGGTGGTGCGATCGGCCATCAGGTCGGCGGCGCTCTGGCCCTCGCCGAGCGCCTTGCCGAGCGAGAAGTTGCGGCTCGACGTCGAAGAGCAGGTCAGCACCAGGTCACCGAGCCCGCACAGCCCTGCGAGCGTTTCCGCCCGCGCACCCAGCGCCTCGCCGAAACGCAGCATTTCGGCATAACCGCGCGCTATCAGCGCGGCGCGTGCGTTCTGGCCGAGCGCAAGGCCGTCGACCAGGCCACACGCGATGGCGAGCACATTCTTGATCGCTCCGCCGATCTCCGCTCCAACCACGTCGTCGGTGAAATACGGGCGGAAAGCCGGCCGGGCGATGGCGGGCTTGAGCCGCTCCCACTGAGCTTCGCCGCCACCGCAGGCGAGGGTGACCGCGGTGGGCAGCCCGGCGGCAACTTCATGCGCGAAGGTCGGTCCCGAAAGGACCGCGATGGTGCTGTCGGGGCAGGCCGAGCGCGCGACATCGTTCATCAGATGCCCGGTCCCGGCTTCGATCCCCTTCGAACACAGCACCAGATCGCGGGGAGTGTTCGGCAGTTGGCTCAACACCTTGCCGAGCACCTGTGCCGGGGTGACGCCAAGGACGATGTCGAGCGTGGCGAATTCGCCGAGATCCCCGGTGGCGCGTATGCCCGGCGCAAGCTCGGCGCTGGGCAGGTAGACAGGGTTCCTGCGTTCGGCATTGATCGCCGCGACCACCTCGGGCTCGTAAGCCCACAGCAGGACCTCGCGCCCGTCGCTGGCAAGCATCTGCGCCAGCGCGGTGCCCCACGCTCCTGCGCCGACGACACCGATCGTCTCCCGATCGTCCCGAGTGTTTCGAAGGGTCATGCCTTGACTCCTGCGCCGCGCACCTTCTCGGCTTCGGGATCGAGCGGCCAGCGCGGTCGCGCCTTGATATCGAGCGGATCCGATTGCCCGAGCGGCAGGCGCTCGCAACCGGCCCAGGCGATCATTGCGGCATTGTCGGTGCACAGTGCCAAGGGCGGGGCGACGAAGCGCATATCGTGCTGCGCCGCGAGCGCCTCGAGCGCGGCGCGCACTGTCTGGTTGGCTGCAACGCCCCCGGCAACCACCAGCGCAGGCCACTTGCCTGCCGCGAGCGCATGGCCGAGCCGGTCGATCAGGCAATCCACTGCCGCCTGCTGGAAACTCGCCGCGATGTCTGCAGCGGTATGATCGCCGCTCTCATGTGCACGCAGCACCGCGCTTTTCAGCCCGGCGAACGAAAAGTGCGGTTCCTTCGATCCCTTCATCGGACGCGGCAGCGCAACCGCACCGGGATCGCCTTCGCGCGCCAGCCGTTCGACCGCCGGACCGCCCGGATAGCCGAGCCCGAGGATCTTGGCGGTCTTGTCGAACGCCTCGCCCAGCGCATCGTCGATCGTAGTGGCGAGCCGGCGGTATTCGCCGACTCCCTCGACGCCGAGGATCTGGCAATGCCCGCCGGACACGAGCAGCAGGAGGTAGGGAAACGCGAGATCGGGATCGGCAAGCCGGGGTGAAAGCGCGTGGCCTTCGAGATGGTTGATCGCCATCAGGGGTTTGTCGCTCGCCATCGCCAGCGCCTTGGCGCTGACCAGCCCGACCATCACGCCGCCGATCAGACCCGGACCTGCAGTCGCGGCGATCGCGTCGACATCGGCTAGGCCGAGCCTGGCATCGGCCATCACCGCTTGGAGCATCGGTGCCAGCCGCTCGGCATGCGCGCGCGCCGCAATCTCCGGCACCACCCCGCCATAGGGCGCATGCTCGGCCTCCTGCGAGGCGATCCGCTGCGCGACAATCCGCCGGTCGCCGGTCACCAGCGCCACCGCCGTCTCGTCGCAACTCGACTCGATCCCGAGCACCAGCGCCGCGTGGTCTGGATTGTGCGTTGTCGATCCCATCGCGCTTCCACTTACTCGCTCCTCAAGCTAGGGCAAGCGCGAGCATGAGCCAGTCAACACCCGGAAATCCGCCCACCAAGGTCAAGATCCGCCTCGGGACCCGCAATTCGCCGCTGGCCATGGCGCAGGCGATCGAGACCCGCGCGCGGCTCTGTGCGGCGCATGGCTGGAGCGAGGACGCAGTCGAACTGGTTCCGGTTCTGGCGAGCGGCGACAAGGTGCTCGACCGCCCGCTGGCCGAGATCGGCGGCAAGGCGCTGTGGACCAAGGAACTCGACGCCTGGCTTGCCGAAGGGCTGATCGATGCGGCGGTGCACTCGGCCAAGGATGTCGAGACGTTGCGGCCCGATGCGTTCCACTTCGCCGCTTTCCTGCCGCGCGCCGACCGCAGGGACGCGCTGGTCGGGGCGGATAGTATTGCGGCAATCCCCCGAGGCGCGGTGGTCGGCACCAGCGCGCCCCGGCGCGCAGCGCAGCTGCTCAACCTGCGGCCCGATTGCCAGGTGGTTACCTTCCGCGGCAATGTCGCTACGCGGCTCGGCAAGCTCGGAGCGGGAGAGGCGGATGTGACGTTCCTTGCGGCGGCGGGGCTGGAGCGGCTGGGGCAGTCCGCGGTCGGATCGCCGCTGCCGGTTGGCGACTGGATTCCGGCTGCGGCGCAGGGCGTGATTGCGCTGGAATGCCTCGCCGACAACCGGGCCGCTACCCAAGCGCTTGCCGCGATCGACCACGCCGCGACCCGGGCCGAGATCACGGCAGAACGCGCGCTGCTCGCCGGTCTCGGCGGGACCTGCCACAGCCCGGTGGCGGTGCTGTGCGACGGATCGGGCCATGGACTGACCCTGCGCGCGGCGCTGTTCAGCCCCGATGGCAGCGAACGGATCGAAGGCAGCGCACAGTTCGCACCCGGCGATCACGACCCGGTGCACGCTCTTGCCGAAGACCTGCTGACCCGCGCGACGCCCGGCATCGCGCCGCATTTCCGCACCACGGCATGACGACGCCGGTTCTGGCGATCCGTCCCGAACCCGGGCTTTCCGCGACGCTGGAGGCGGGGCGCAAGCTTGGCCTCGACATGCATGGCTGTGCCCTGTCGCTGGCGGAGCCGGTGGCGTGGGACGCGCCGGAACCGACGGATTTCGATGCGCTGCTGGTGGGAAGCGCCAACGTGTTCCGGCATGGCGGGGCGCGGCTCGATGCGCTGAGGCAACTTCCGGTCCACGCTGTCGGAACCGCGACGGCGCGGGCGGCCGAGCGCGCGGGCTTCGCGGTCGCGGTAACGGGCGAAGGCGGATTGCAGAGCGTGATCGACGCCGCGCACCCACCGATCCGGTTCCTGCGCCTTTCCGGAGCCGAACGGATCGATCTGACCGCTGCCGACGGGGTCTCCATCGACGAGCGCGTTGTTTACCGGATGGTCCCCTGCATGCTGTCCGAACCGGCTGCACGGCTGCTCCGGCGCACGCCTGTCGTGGCGCTCCATTCGGCGGCATCAGCCCGGCAGTTCGTTAGCGAATGCAAACGCTTACACGTTGAACCTGCTACAGTGTCGATTGCTGCGCTGGGGCCGCGCATCGCCGATGCGGCGGGCCGGGGCTGGCGCGCCATCCACATTGCCCCGCATCCCAGCGACAGCGCTCTGCTGGAAATGCTGCGGGACATGTGCAAATAAGGCCGGAAACCACCCCGCATGCCCTCGGGCGGAAACAGGGTCGCAGAACGGAATACGATGGAATCGAAATACGGTAGCCGCCGCAAGCCTGCCTCAAACCGGGGATTCATGCTCGCCGCCCTGGCGTCCTTCATCGCGGGAGGAATGCTGGTGGGCTATATCGTGTGGTACAACGCGCAGCCCGACACTCCCGAGATCGAAGCTGCCGGTGCTTCCCTCGCCGAGACGAGTCCGAGTGCCACGACGCCCGCCGCAGCCTTGAGCCCGACGCCGGCAATCGCCGAAGCGATCGAAGCGATCGAGGCCGACAATCCCGAAGGCGCGGTGGAAGCCGTCACCCGCGTCGTGGCTGAACAGCAGGGCGGCATCGACCAGCGCCTCGCAGCGGCCGAACAGCGGCTCGCGCGGCTCGACCTGCAGGCGCAGGCTGCTGCGGGCAATGCCGCGCGCGCCGAGGGTCTGCTGATTGCGTTTGCAACCCGCCGCGCGATCGAGCGCGGGGCCGAACTCGGCTATCTCGCCGACCAGCTGCGGCTGCGCTTCAGCGACCAGTGGCCCAATGCGGTCAGCACAATCATCAATTTTTCGCGCCGCGAAACGCCGATCCGGCTCGATACGCTGATTGCCCGGCTCGAAGGGTTGGGCCCGCAACTGTCCGAGCGCGAGGAATCGATGTCGTTCCAGCGTTTCCGTCGCGAACTTGGCCAGCTGTTCGTGGTCCGGCGCGAAAGTACGCCGTCCCCGAAGCCCGAACGGCGACTCGAACGCGCCCGCTTTGCGCTCGAACAGGGGCGTTTCCGGAACGCGATCGACGAAGTGCGCAACATGCCCGGTGCGGAAAAGGCCGAAGCCTGGATCGCCGATGCCGAAGAATACATGCGCGTGATGGAAGCGCTCGAGCGGATCGAGACCGCCGCTGTGCTCGACCAGAGTGGATTGCGCGATGGTGCCGGCAACCCCGTGCGTCAGCCAAGCCCGCTCGACAGCGCCAACGAAGAATAGCGGCGCGAGGGCCTGCGCCCTAGGCCTTCAGCAGTTCCGGCAAATCGCCCGAGACGCCGCGCGCTTCGTCCATGAACCAGTGTTTGAGCGGCCCGGTGCGCTGCACCGCCGCCATGCCCAGCCGTCGCACCGCCGAAGCGGTCTTGCCCGGCGCGCCGAACAGCCGCGTAAGGCCGTCGGTCGCCAGCGCGACCATGAAACTGTCGAGCCCGCGCCAGTTCTCGTAGCGCTTGAGCAATTGCGCATCGCCCGGGTCGAGTCCGATCCGCGCACCTTCGGCCAGCACCTCGACCAGCGCCCCGACATCGCGCAGCCCGAGATTGAGGCCTTGCCCGGCAATCGGATGGATGCCGTGGGCGGAATCGCCCACCAGCGCGAGCCGCTCGCCCGTGATCTTCGCGGTGTGGTGGAAGCCGAGCGGCCAGCTGGATCGCGCGCCGACGCTCGTCACCGTGCCGAGCACGTCGCCCATCCGTTTCTGCACTTCGGCGAGAAACGCCCGGTCGCCGAGCTTCATCACCGCGTTCCCGTCTGCCTCGGACACAGTCCACACCAGCGAGGACCGGTGGGTTCCGTCCGCATCGTCGTTCATCGGCAGCAGCGCGAACGGTCCTGCGGGATAGAAGATCTCCCACGCGACATGATCGTGCGGTTTCGAATGCGTCAGACCCGCAATGATCGCGCGGTGCTTGTAATCCCACCTGGCGATGGTGATCCCGGCCTCTTCGCGCGTGGGAGAACCGCGCCCTTCGGCCGCGATCATCAACCGGCCCTTGAGCTTGCGGCCATCGGCGAGAACTGCCGCGACGCCAAATTCGCTGCGCTGGCGCTCGCTGATCTCGGCCTTCGAAACCCAGTGGATCAGCGGTTCTTTGGCGGCGGCTTCGAACAGAGCGAGGCGCAGGCGGCGATTGGGGAACATCCGGCCCAGCGTGCCTTCGTGCGGTTCAGGCTGGAAATCGATCCGCCCCGGCTTGTTCTGGTCGGTCACGGCGATGCTGGAGATATTGCAGGCGAACTGCTCCAGCCCCTCGGCCATGCCGATGTTGCGGAACAGGTGCCAGCTGGCGGTCGAGATCGCTGTGGCGCGGTCGTCGAAGCCTTCCTTGGTCAGCTCCGCTGGATCGGCGCGGTCGATGACATGGCTCGACAACCCCTTCCTTGCCGCCGCCAGCGCCAGCGTCATGCCGACCAATCCTCCGCCTAGGATCAGGAGGTCGCAGGTTTCGGTTTCGGGGTTGGTCATTGGGTCACCTTGTTCGCATTCATTGCGAATATCGAGTGTGATCCCTAGAGGTTCCGCCGTGATCGAAGCAAGATTGTTCCCGCACTGGAAAGCGCTGTTGTTTGCGTGGCTCGTTGCGTTTGCCGCACTCATTGCCGTGTCGGTGCAGGCGCAGGAGAGTGAAGCTCCGCGCGAGGCGCGGTTCGGCGACGCAAACATCGCGGTCGAGTTGCTCGCCGATGGACTGCCCAAGCCGGGCGAGGAGTGGATGCTGGCGCTGAAGTTCACGCCGAGCGCGCCGGAGTGGCACGGATACTGGTCCAATCCCGGCGACGCGGGGCAGGGGATGCGGCTGGAGCTGGACCTGCCCCAAGGGTGGCAGGCGGGCGAGGCGCTCTACCCGGTGCCGAAGACGCTGCTGATCGGCGACCTGATGAACCACATTTACGAAGGGCAATACGCCGTGCTGGTGCCGGTGCGCGTGCCCGAGGATGCTGTGGTCGAGGGGCTGCCGACGATCGGTGGCTACGTCGATTATCTCGCCTGCACCGACAGGGTGTGCGTGCCGCAGGACGCGGCGCTGAGCATCGGCATGGGCGGCGATTTCGCGCGCTGGCGGGCGGAGGTGGCACCGCTGCTGGACTCGGAAGCCACGCTGCAATGGGCTGCAACCGATCTCAGGCTCGCAATTCCACTGCCCGCGAGCGTCGCCCTCACCGATCCACATGTCTTCATCGCCGATACGGTCAATTTGCAATATGCGGCGAAACAGACCTTCCGGCGTTCGGGCGATCAGGTCGTGGTCGAGATTCCTTTGCGTTCAGGAGGAAGCAGCCCCGATAGAGTCACGGGAATTCTGGCTTTCGGCGAGGGCGCGGGAGTCCGGTTCGAGGCCATGGCAGGCGAAGTGGCTTTGGAAGGCGAAATGATCGCCGGTCCAGTCGGAATGGCGGGCACCCCGCCGTTCTGGACGCTGATCCTCGGCGCATTGGTCGGCGGGTTGATCCTCAACATCATGCCCTGCGTGTTCCCGATCCTGAGCCTCAAGGCGCTGTCGCTGGCGCGCGCGGGGGAGAGCGAAGTGCAGGCGCGGCGCGAGGGGCTGGCTTACACAGCAGGGGTGGTGCTGGCCTGCGTCGGGCTGGGAGCGCTCATGTTGGCGTTGCGCGCGGCGGGCGAGCAGGTCGGCTGGGCTTTCCAGTTGCAGGAGCCGGGCATTGTCATCGTGCTGCTGGTGCTGGCCGCGACCATCACCGCGAACTTCGCTGGCGTGTTCGAGCTGCCGTCCTTCACTTTCACGCAAGCGGGGGAGCCGGGCGGAGCGTTTGCGACCGGACTCCTGGCGGCCTTCGCGGCGACGCCGTGCACAGGCCCGTTCATGGCGGCGGCGCTGGGAGCGGCCTTGCTGCTGCCCGCACCGCTGGCGCTGCTGCTTTTTGCGATGCTGGGACTGGGGCTGGCGCTGCCGTTCCTGTTGATCGGCTTCGTGCCAGCCCTGCGCGGGATGTTGCCCAAGCCCGGTGCGTGGATGGAGAGGTTCCGCCGGATCATGGCGATCCCGATGGGTCTGACGACGCTGGCGCTGATCTGGCTGACGGTTCAGCTTGGCGGGCGTGGCTTTGCGCTGTTCGCGCTGGTGATGCTGTTCGGGATCATCTTTGCGCTGTGGGTGGTTGGCAAGCTGCAGCAGCGCGGCAAGATGGCGTGGCCCGCCTTCGGCCTGGTCGCTGCTCCGTTCCTGATCTTTGGCGCGTTTTCGCTGCCTTACAGCTTCGCGCAGCAGACCCGCGAGGCGTCGGAATCGCTGCTCGCCCCGCGCGAGTTCAGCCGCGATGCTCTGGCCGAGGCGCGCGCGTCCGGTCAGCCCGTGTTCCTGTGGTTCACGGCCGACTGGTGCGTCACCTGCAAGGTCAATGAAAGCGTCGCGATCGAGCGCGAGGCGACCCACGACGTGTTCGAGCAAGCGGGGGTGATCGCGATGGTCGGCGACTGGACCGTGCGCGACGAAGAGATCACCACCTTCCTGACCGAGCAAGGCGCGGCGGGCGTGCCGCTTTACCTGTGGTACGAGCCGGGTGCGGAGGGCGAGCAACTGCCGCAGGTGCTGACGCCCGACATGCTTACGGAGCGAGCGTCTCGGGGTCGGGCAGCTTCGGTGCCACCTCGCCCCGGCAATCAGCAAGGAATTGCGAGGGCAACGCGCTCGGATTGAGCGTCACCATGCCCGCGCCGGGCACCGTAACCGTGACCTGACGCGGCCCGGACAATGGCTCCCAGCGCGCATCCGTCGCGGGAAGTGCGCCTTGCCAGATCGAGCGCCCCGAAACCTCGGTTGCATCCACCTCCATCCGCCCGATCGCACCATTGCCGACCAGCGCCAGCATCGCCCCCGCGCCTTCGTCGGCAGGGCTGAGGCGCGCGATGCGAAGGGTGGGTTCAGAGGTGTCGCGAATACAGGCAAGCGCCAGCAGCACCGGCTGCCCCGGTACGCCATAGATGATCCGTTCCGCCTCAGCGCTTTCCGCCCAGACCGCCCCTTCGGTATCAGGCGAGGGCAGCGGATCGGAGGCGAATGTTTGCTCGGCCTCCGGCATATCGCGCGCCATATCCGCATCGGTAGGCGGAGGCTTGCACGCAGCCAGTGCCAGGAGCACGGTGAAGAGAAACAACAATCTCATATGTCTGGCATCTCGTCGGGCTGGATCGGGACCGACCGCTGGTTGCAATACTATCGCTCTGATGATCTGGGCAACAGATGGGGGCTATCGACAATCGACGGAAATCGGCTGTGCCGCCGATCGACCGCTATCGACATCCGGTACGCCTCGGTCGAACGGGACGGGCGATCGATCCGAGAATGCAATAGCGGTTGCGCGCACAGATTGCAGAGGGAACGTTCCATGAAAGGCTTTCGGCTCGCCAGCGCGCTGGCGCTGGCATTCACAGCACCGGCTTACGCGCAGGACGAACCCGCTTCGCCCGAGGTTGCCCATGCGAGCGTCGAGCAATTGCGCCACGTGATCGGCGAATGGGAGGTAGTGACCACCTTCTATCGCGACGACGGGAGCGAAGCCGGCGACTTCTCAGGGACCTATAGTTTCGCTTGGGTCGTCGAGGACAAGGTCGTGCAGGGCATCAGCACGATCCCCGAATTCGCCATGGCATCCGGTATCCTGTTCTACCTGCGCCCCTCGACCCAAGAGATCGAGATGGTCTCGGTCGGGCCGGACGGGCAGCTGTGGACCATGACCGGACCGATGGACAGCGAAACGCGCGAAACGCCCATGGTGGAGCAGGCGGACGGCAGCACGATCAAGCTGCGATTCACGCGCTTCAACGTTACTCCTGACCGGTTCGAATCGCGCATGGAACGATCGAGCGACGGCGGCGAGACCTGGGTGCTGGGCAACAGGCAGGTGTTCGTGCGCAAAGAAGCTTGAGTTCTAAGGCTTCCCGCCCATCCGTTTGTAGCGCGTCTTCCCGTACCGTGTCTTGCGCGTGCCCGGCCTGCCCGCGTCCGAGCGTCCGACCCGCGGTGCTTTCTTCTCCCCGTCCGGCAAGCCAAGCTCGTCGTTCTCCAGCCGCCGGATCTCGTCGCGCAGCCTCCCGGCTTCCTCGAACTCGAGGTCTGCCGCGGCGTCGCGCATGCGTTTTTCGAGGTCCTCGATATAGGCGCGGAGGTTGTGGCCGACGAGGTTGTTGACCTCTTCGTCTTCGAGATCGACCGTCACTCCGTCCTGCGACGCAGTGTGCGCGACGATATCCTGGATATTGCGCTTGATCGTGGTCGGCGTGATGCCGTGTTCTTCGTTGTACGCCTGCTGCTTGGCGCGGCGGCGGTCGGTTTCGGCCATCGCGCGTTCCATGCTGCCGGTGATGCGGTCGGCATACAGGATCACCCGGCCATCGACGTTGCGCGCCGCGCGGCCGATCGTCTGGACCAGCGAAGTCTCTGAACGAAGGAAGCCTTCCTTGTCGGCATCGAGGATGCACACCAGCCCGCATTCGGGAATGTCGAGCCCTTCGCGCAGCAGGTTGATCCCGATCAGCACATCGTACACGCCCATGCGCAGGTCGCGGATCAACTCGATCCGCTCCAGCGTTTCGACGTCGGAGTGCATGTAGCGGACCTTCACGCCCGCCTCGTGCATGAACTCGGTAAGGTCCTCCGCCATCCGCTTGGTCAGCGTGGTGACGAGCGTGCGGTAGCCCTTCTTCGCGGTGGCGAGGCATTCCTGGATGCAATCCTGCACCTGATCCTCGACCGGGCGGATTTCGACCGGAGGATCGATCAGGCCGGTCGGGCGAATCACCTGTTCGGCGAACACGCCGCCGGTCTGCTCCATTTCCCACGTGCCGGGCGTGGCCGAAATCGCAAAGGTCTGCGGGCGCATTGCGTCCCATTCGTTGAAGCGCAGCGGGCGGTTGTCGATGCAGCTGGGCAGGCGGAAACCATATTCGGCGAGCGTGATCTTGCGGCGATGGTCGCCGCGCGCCATCGCACCGATCTGCGGCACCGTCTGGTGGCTTTCATCGACGAACAGCAGCGCGTTTTCGGGCAGATATTCGAACAGGGTGGGCGGCGGCTCGCCCGGCAGGCGCCCGGTGAGGAAGCGCGAATAATTCTCGATCCCGGCGCATGAACCGGTCGCCGCGATCATCTCGAGGTCGAAATTGGTGCGCTGTTCGAGCCGCTGGTGCTCGAGCAGTTTGCCTTCTTCCTCCAGCTCCTTGAGTCGGTGCTCCAGCTCGAACTTGATCGCTTCGGTCGCCTGTTTCATCGTCGGGCCGGGCGTGACGTAGTGCGAATTGGCAAAGACCCGCACCTTGTCGAGCTTCGCGCCGGTCTTGCCCGTCAGCGGGTCGAATTCGCTGATCTCCTCGATCTCGTCGCCGAAGAAGCTGATGCGCCAAGCCATGTCCTCGTAGTGCGACGGGAACAGTTCGAGATTGTCGCCCCGTACCCGGAAGCATCCGCGCGCGAACGCTGTATCGTTGCGCTTGTATTGCAGCGCGACGAGCTTGCGGATCAGCTCGCGCTGGTCGACCGTCTCGTCTGTCTTGATGTCGAACACCATCGCCGAATAGGTCTCGACCGAGCCGATACCGTAAAGACACGAGACCGAGGCGACGATGATCACGTCGTCGCGTTCGAGCAGCGCGCGGGTGGCCGAGTGGCGCATCCGGTCGATTGCCTCGTTCACGCTCGATTCCTTCTCGATATAGGTGTCGGAGCGCGGCACGTAGGCTTCGGGCTGGTAGTAGTCGTAGTAGGAGACGAAATACTCGACTGCGTTCTCCGGGAAGAAACTCTTGAATTCGCCATAAAGCTGCGCGGCGAGGATCTTGTTGGGCGCGAGCACGAGGGCCGGGCGCTGCAATTCCTCGATCACCTTGGCCATGGTGAAGGTCTTGCCCGATCCGGTGACGCCGAGCAGTGTCTGGGTTTGCTCGCCCTCCCGCGCTCCCGCGACCAGTTCGGCGATCGCGGTCGGCTGGTCGCCCGAAGGTTCGTACTCCGAGACGAGCTTGAACCTCCGGCCGCCCATCGACTTTTCGGGGCGGGCGGGGCGATGCGGGGTGAACTCCTCGCCGGTTTCGGGTTCGTCGAGACCGCGGCGGATTACAAGCTGGGACATGCGCGAACATATGAGGCTCGCCGCCCGCATTGTGAAGTGGCCGCCTTCGGCCTAGCCTGCGCGGATAACGACGGTCGCGACGATCAGGATTCGCTGTGGAGGGATATCGGGTGACGAAACGAATAGCAGTTCTTGCGACCTTGAGTCTGGGTTTGGCGGCATGCGGAGGCGATTCCGGCGCCGGCAGTGCCGATGCCGACAATGACGGCGAAATCAGCCTCAACGAGGCGGCGGCCGAGGTCGATCGCAACCAGGGCATGATCAGGCCCCAGGCCGGGCTGTATCGCGGCACGATGGAGCTGGTCGACCTGCAGGTTCCCGATGCGCCGCCCGAAGCGCAGCAGATGCTCAAGGCAATGATCGGCGGCGAGCCGCGCACGCACGAATTCTGTCTGACCGAGGAAGACGCGGAGCAGGGCTTCGAGAAGATGGCGAAGGAATCCCAGGGCGGCGATTGCAGTTTCGAACGCTTCGACATCCAGAGCGGCAGGATGGACGCGGTGATGAATTGCCAGGTGCCCGGACAGGGCGCGGCGAAGATCACGCTGCAAGGCACCGGCACGCGCACGTCGTCGGACATGACCATGAACATGGATGCCAGCGGGCCCAACGGCGAAACGATGAAGATGACGATGAAGACGTCGCAACAGCGGGTCGGCGACTGCCCGGGTTAGACAATCCGCCGCTGCGGGCGGCTGGGTGCGGGAAGCCCTTGCTTCACTTGGCATTCACGCCGCGACGGTAATGTTTCGCGGCCATGGCAACGCGTCCGCCCTTTTCCGGCCTCCCGCCGTTCCCCTTGAAGGAGGGCGAGTTCGCGCGCCGGATCGCGCTTGCGCGCGAGGAACGCCCGGACGAGGAATTCGGCCGGCCGCATGCCCTGCGGCTGCTGGCCGAGCTCGACATCCTGGCCGAACCGGCGCGGCGGCTGGTGCGGCGGCTTGAAATCCCAGCGAGCGCCCGTCCGCGCACCGTGATGATCCTGCCCGGCTTTGGCGCGCGGTCGCGCAAGATGCGCTACATGGCCGAGCAGTTCGAACGCGCCGGGCACGAAGCAAAACGCTGGGGCGTTGAAGGCCGCAACTGGGGCCCGACGCCCGAACGCTTCGCGCGGCTGGAGGATCGTCTGATCGAGCTGCACGCGCGCAAGCGCGAACCGGTGGTGCTGCTCGGCTGGAGCCTGGGCGGGCTGTATGCGCGCGAGCTTGCGCATCGCCACCCGCAGGCCGTGGCCAAAGTCATCACCATGGGATCGCCGTTTTCCGGCAGTCCGCGGGCCAACAATGCGTGGCGGGTCTACCAGTTCGTCACCGGGCACCCGGTCGATGCCCCGCCGGTCGAAGCCGACATTTCCGCCAAGCCTCCGGTCGAGACCGTGGCGCTGTGGAGCCCGTACGACAGCGTCATTGCCCCGCGCTGCGCCGCCGGCCTGCCGGGCGAACGCGATCGCGCGATTGCGCTGCGCTGCACCCATCTCGGTTTTACCTATGCGCCGGAGGCGATTCTGGCGGTGCTCGCGGAATTCGAACGCGACTGACGCTATCTTTTTCAGATTGCGCGGTTAAACTGCACCTTCTTCTCCATTTCCAGACAACAGGGATCAGCGGTCGCCCACGTGGCAGGACAATCCGACATATTCAACGAGATGTTCGAGCCGGACGGTGCGACCCGGCCCGGCTATGCCGACTATTGCGGCTGGTACGACGAACAGGACAAGGGCCTGCTACGGCGCAAGGATCTGGAAGCGGACGAGAACTTTCGCCGCACCGGGATCACTTTCAATGTCTACGGCGAGGACGAGGCCGAAGAGCGGCTGATCCCGTTCGACATGGTCCCCCGGATCATTACCGCAGCGGAATGGCGGCGGCTGACCCGCGGGATCGAACAGCGCGTACGAGCGCTCAACAGCTTCCTTTACGATCTGTATCACCGGCAGGAGATCATCCGCGCCGGGCGCATTCCCGAACGGCTGTTCCATCACAACGCCGCATGGCTGCCGCACATGGTCGGCTTCACCCCGCCGGGCGGAATCTACACCCATATCGTCGGGATCGACCTTGTCCGCACCGGGCCTGATGAATTCTTCGTGCTGGAAGACAATGCCCGCACTCCGTCGGGTGTCTCGTACATGCTCGAGAACCGCGAAACGATGATGGCGATGTTCCCGGACCTGTTCAGCCGGATCGCGGTCGAGACCGTGTCGGACTATCCGCGCCGGCTCGCCCGCTCGCTGGCAGCCTGCGCCCCGCCTGACTGTTCGGACAGCAACGGCGGCAAGCCTGCGGTCGCGGTGCTGACGCCGGGGATCTACAATTCCGCCTATTTCGAGCACGCTTTTCTCGCCGACCAGATGGGTGCGGAGCTGGTCGAGGGCAGCGATCTGCGGGTGGTCGACGGGCGGGTGCAGATGCGCACCACCAGCGGATACACGCCGGTCGATGTGCTCTATCGCCGGGTCGACGACGAATATCTCGATCCGCTCACCTTCGATCCGAACAGCCTGCTGGGCGTACCCGGGATCATGGACGTCTATCGCGCCGGGCGGATCACGATCGCCAACGCGCCCGGCACCGGGATATGCGACGACAAGGCGATCTACAGCTTCATGCCCGAGATCGTCGAATTCTACACCGGCGAAAAGCCGCTGCTGCCCAATGTCGAGACCTGGCGCTGCGCCGATGAAGACAGCCGCGCCTACGTGCTCGACAATCTGGAAGAACTGGTGGTCAAGGAAGTGCACGGATCGGGCGGATACGGAATGCTGATCGGCCCGACCGCTTCGAAGCGCGAGATCAAGGAATTCCGGGCCAAGCTCGAAGCCAACCCGGACAATTACATCGCGCAGCCGACGCTCTCGCTTTCGACCTGCCCGATCTACACCAAGAAAGGGCTCGCGCCGCGCCATGTCGATCTGCGCCCCTTCGTGCTGGTCTCGCCCGACGGGATCGATATCACCCCCGGAGGACTGACGCGGGTGGCGCTCAAGGAAGGTTCACTGGTGGTCAATTCGTCGCAGGGCGGCGGCACCAAGGATACGTGGGTGCTCAAGGACTGATGCGCGGGAACTCATCATGCTAGGCCGCACCGCCAACGGATTGTTCTGGATGTTCCGCTATATGGAGCGGGCCGAGAACACCGCGCGCCTGCTCGAAGCCGGGCTGCGCATGGCGTTGACGCGCGATCTGGTGACCTCCGAAGAGGAATGGCGTTCGGTCATCGCGACCTCGGGTCAGCAATCGCTCTACGAGGCGGCGCACGATCGTTACGAGGCCCAGTCGGTCTGGAACTTCGTGCTGCGCGAGAAATCGAACCCGGCCAATATCCGCGAGATGTTCAAGGAAGTGCGGACCAATGCCCGCACCGCCCGGGCGAACATCTCGAGCGAGGTGTGGGAAGCGGTCAACGAAAACTGGATGAAGCTCGACACGATGCTGGCCAAACCGGTCGGGCAGGGCACGGTCGGCGAAGTGGTGCGTCGCGTCCGCCGCGCGGGGACGCAGGTGCACGGCGCCTTGCTCGGCACGATGCTCCGCAACGAAGCATATCACTTCGCCCGCGCGGGGACCTTTGTCGAACGTGCCGAAAGCACCGCGCGCATCCTCGACTTGAAGTATTATCTGCTGCTGCCTTCGCTGTCCTATGTCGGCTCCAGCCTCGACACCGGACAGTGGGATCAGGTGCTGCGATCGGTTGCGGGCGCGCGCGCCTACACCTGGCTCAACGCGGGGCAGATCGACGCCCGCGGGATCGTCGAATTCCTGGTCCTCGACGATCGTTTTCCGCGCAGCCTTGCGTTTTGCCGCAGCGCCTTGCGCGAAAACCTCGCCGCGCTCGCGCGGGTGCATGGAGCCGAAGGCAGGTGCAACGAACTGATGCGCGAAGCCGACATGCAGATCGCCGAAATCACCGTCGATGGCATATTCGAACAGGGGCTGCATGAATTCCTGGTCGATTTCATGTATCGCAATGGCGCGATCGCGCAGGCCATCGCCGAAGACTACCGTTTCCTCGCATGAGACTTTGCCCATGAGACTGGCGATCCGCCATACCACCCATTATTCGTTCGCCGATCCGGTGTTCCACGCGCTGCAGCGGCTCCGGCTGACGCCTAAGGAAACTCAGGGGCAGCGGATCGTGAACTGGGAAATGGAATACGAAAACGCGCATCCCGAGCTCGAATACGACGATCAGCATTTCAACACCGTCACTCTGATCGCGGTCGACTCCGGCGCCAGCGAAGTCGTCGTGACCTGCCACGGCACGGTCGAGACTCAGGACAGCGCCGGGGTGATGGGGCGACATTCGGGCCACCTGCCGCTGTGGAGCTTTCTCGGTCAGACCAAGCTGACCAGGCCGGGGCCGAAGCTGCGCGGATTGCTGCGCGACCTTCCGCTTCCCGAAGACGGGGCGAAGCTCGATTTCCTCCATGCGCTGTCGGGGCGGATTCTCGACCGGGTCAGTTACAGCACCGGGCAGACCGGGGCAGGGACCACCGCCGAGGAAGCCGCCGCACACGGATCCGGCGTGTGCCAGGACCACGCGCATATTTTCATCGGCCTCGCCCGCGCGTCGGGAATTCCGGCGCGCTATGTCAGCGGCTACCTGATGATGAACGACCGGATCGACCAGGAGGCCAGCCATGCCTGGGCCGAGGCGCATATCGACGGGCTCGGCTGGGTCGGGTTCGACATTTCCAACGGGATCAGCCCCGATCCCCGCTATGTCCGCGTCGCAACCGGCCGCGACTATCGCGATGCCGCCCCGGTGACCGGGATCAGTTTCGGCACTCCGGCGCAGCATCTCCGGGTCGATGTTGCGGTCGAACAGCAGCACCACGTCCAGGAACAGCAGCAGCAATAAGAGTATCGCCGCTGTCCGGGATAGGCTAGCCGCGCGACCGACAACTTCGAAGGAATCCGCATGACCTATTGCGTTGGCATGGTGCTCGACAAGGGCCTGGTGCTGATGAGCGACACCCGTACCAATTCGGGTGTCGACAACATTTCGGTGTTTCGCAAGATGTTCCACTGGCAGGTGCCGGGGGAGCGCATGATCGCGATCATGACCGCCGGCAATCTGGCGACCACCCAGGCGGTGGTGGGCAAGCTCGAGGAGCGCACCAAGGAACCCGACGAGCGCGACAACACGCTGATAAAGGGGCAGACGATGTTCAACGTCGCAACCGAGATCGGCCGGTTGCTGCGCGAAACGATCGAAGAAGTCCAAAGCGCCAACGGCGACCGCGGGAAGAGCCGCTTTACCGCGTCGATCATCCTCGCCGGCCAGATCGCCGGAATGCAGCCGCGCCTGTTCATGATCTACCCTGAAGGCAATTTCATCGAGGCGAGCTGGGACACGCCGTTCTTCCAGATCGGCGAGACCAAGTATGGTCGCCCGATCATCATCCGCGGTTACGAACGCGGCATGAGCTTCGAAGACGCGGTCAAGCTGCTGATGGTGTCGTTCGATTCAACCCTCAAGGCCAATCTGTCGGTCGGGCTTCCGCTCGATTTGCTGGTCATCGAAAAGGACGGTTTCGAGCCCACGCACCAACACCGGGTCGCACAGGACGACCCCTATTTCGACGCGATTTCGTCGGGCTGGGGCAACGCCTTGCGACAGGCGTTCCTGTCGCTGCCGAGCTACAGTCTCGAGACGACCGACACCTGAGCTGCGACGAACCGAACCGGGTAAACCCGTACGTAGGATAGCGGATTCGCGTTCGTTTCGGAGTGTTGATTGCTTCGTGATATCAAAATCTTAGATATAAGTTAACCGTTCATTGCTCCGGAATGGCGAAGGTCTCGCGTGAACCGGTGCCGCATCTCGCGCAATGCGGTAACCATGTCACGAAAAGCCACGCTCCACTTCATCGACTCATCCAGCCGCCAGCGCGCCGAGCTCGCGCGGGTCGGGTTCGCGCTGGGCCACCACGCCGAAGTCTACGGCGACCTGTCCGAACTCTCGGTCCACCCGCCGCGCGAGGGGATCATCGTGGCGCGCGACACGGTTGAACAGGGCGGGGTCGCGACGATCCTCGAACGGCTCAGCCGGCTCGGCATCTGGCTGCCGCTGATCGCGGTCGATATCCAGCCCCGGCCGACCCGGATCGTCGAGGCGATCAAGGCCGGAGCGCTCGACTACCTCTCGCTGCCGCTCGATCCCGAACGGTTCGGGCGCTGCCTCACCCGCATCGCCAAGGAAGCGGAGCTGTTCGGCCAGGCGCGCCGCCGCATGATCGAGGCACGCGACCGCATCTCCAGCCTGTCGCAGCGCGAGCGCGAGGTGCTGGACTGGCTGGCGCAGGGCAGCAGCAACAAGGTGATCGCGCGCGAGCTCGAGATCAGCCCACGCACCGTCGAGATTCACCGTGCCAACATGATGACCAAGCTTGGCGCGCGCCACGCCGCCGAAGCGGTGCGGCTGAAACTAGAAGCCGGGCTCGACGAACCCGAGGCGCCCCGGCAGCGGGCCTGATCCGCACGCCCGGCACCCCGGTCGGCCTCGCCGCTCTCGCCCCCTCTTGTCCTCTGCCTGGCGGCGGGGCCGCATCGCGGCAGCGGGGGTCAGCGGCAGAACTGCCCGCTCGATTCTTCGAGATGGAAGTGATCGCGGTGCGCCGCGTTGTATTCGGGGCCCAGCACCGTGCCGAAGCGCTTGCACGCGCTCCTGTGCACCACGCGCAGGAACTCGCGTTCCGCCGCGCTGCCGTTGTCCCAATCTTCGGCCAGCGCAATCCGGCGACCGTTCTCCAGCACGAAGGCCGAGACGTCGATCGCTTCCGCGCGCGCATGGGCGGAGCGGCGTTCGCTGCCCGCGACATTGCGGCAGGCATAGCTGCCCATGGTTTCGACCCGGGCGAGCGGGCTGCCGAGGATTTCGCGCGCGGCGCGATCGACCCCGAACCGCAGCCATCCGTTGAAGGTCGTCGCGGCGCGGCAGGTGACCGGGCCGATATTGCTGATCCCGAAGCGCGACGCATCGCCGGCCAGTGCCGACAGCTGCACTGTGCCGAGCGTGCTGCACCCCGGCGCGGAATAGGCATCGGGCAGCGCATCGAAGCTGGCGCCGGCGGCGTTAAGCTCGGCGAAGCAGGTGACGTCGCCCGCGCGGTTCGAGACCCGCTGCGGGGTCGAGGCGACGCGGGCGGGCGGGCGCGAAGACGCGCTGGTCGATCCGGCCGCTTGGCCCGCCGCCGGGCCGCCGTTCGAGGCCGGGATGAGGCTCCCGCAGCCGGCCAGCGCGAGCGCGCTCGCCAGCAGGGGTATCGCCTTGGGGGTCGCGGTGAATGTCATGGTTAAGGACTCTTGCCCGGAAATGGTTAACGGACCGGTAACGTCCGCGCCCGCCATGCCCCGCGAAAGCGCCCGCGCGGCGGCCCGTGCCGCGATCCCGGCGAGCGGACCGCGTCAGGGCAGTTCGTCGGCCACCTGCTCCCACAGTTCGATCTTCACTCCGTTGGGATCGAGGATCCAGGCGAACTTGCCGTAGCCTTCGTCGGCGGTGTCGAGCACCTTCACCCCCTTCGCCTCCAGCCCGGCGCAGAAGCCATCGAGATCGACAACCCTCAGGTTGATCATGAAGCCACCCTTGCCCGGCTTGATGTACTGATCGTCGGCAAAGTGGCTGACCAACGAATAGGGGTTCTGCATCGGATCGTCGGCCCACGCGAACTGCGGGCCATAGGTCCCGTCGACCCCCAGCATGTCGCGATACCAGGCGCGCGTCGCCTCGGGATCGGCGGCGACGTAAAACACGCCGCCCAACCCGGTGATCCGTGGTCCTGTCTGCTTGCTCATTGCGATCGTCTCCCTGTGTGTCGTGAGCGTCCCGCGGCCGAATGTGGACCATCCGGGCCGCGCAGGGAAGGGCGCGGTGCCGCCGCCCGGCCTCCCGCCGCACGCCCCCTAAGGGATGGAACGCATGGAACGCGGTCCAGACGCTAGGCTCAAGCGACCAAACCGGGCGCGATCGATCGTTCCGGGCGATCACCGGACCGGACGGGAACGGCGCCACAGGCGAAGGCGGGCGGCATGACGAACCGGGATGCACCGCCCCGCGCCGAGCGGAAACGGCAAAGCTGCACATTGTTCTTTTTCGTCATTCGCGCGCAGGGCGGATGACGGTTTTTGGGGGGATCACCTTTCGGCCTCCTTCCAGATAACCTAATACCCCGCCAACATCCCTCCCGCACGAAGGCCCCTTCCATGACCAACCTCTCCCGTTTCACCGGCAAGACCGTCATCGTCACCGGCTCCTCGACCGGCATTGGCGAGGGGATCGCACGGCGGTTTCATGATGAGGGGGCCAATGTCGTCATCAATGCCCGCAACGCGGAGAAGTGCGCGGGCGTGGCGGCGACGCTCGATGCGGAGCGGACGCTGGTGGTTGCGGGCGACGTAAGCCAATCGGCCTTCGCCGACGAGATCGTGAGCAAGACGGTCGAGCGGTTCGGCGGGCTCGATTGCCTTGTCAACAATGCCGGGGTCGCCGACCAGGGCCTGCTGCACAAAATGTCCGATGTCCAGATCGACCGGGTGATCGATATCAATGTGAAGGGGGTGATCTACCTGTCGCGCGCGGCCATTCCGGAACTGATGAAGACGCACGGGTCGATCATCAACATCTCCAGCGTATCCGGCATCGGCGGGGATTCGACGCTGCCGCTCTACAACGCGTCGAAAGGCGCGGTGACCAATCTCACGCGCGGGCTGGCGTTGCAGCTCGGGCCCAAGAACGTGCGGGTCAACGCCATCAACCCGTCGGTCACCCGCTCGGACATGGTCGAGGGCCTGACCGAAAGCGAAGCGGCGATGCGGATGATCATGAACCGGATGGCGATCAAGCGCGTGGGCGAGCCCGAGGACATCGCCGCGGCCGCCGCCTTCCTCGCGAGCGAGGATGCGAGCTTCATCACCGGGGTGAACCTGCCGGTTGATGGCGGTACGAGCGCCTCGAACGGTCAGGCGAATTTCATGCAATAGGTTCGAGGGGACGGCCAATGCGAATTCCCACAATCCTAGGCTTTGGCGCAATCGCGCTGGCGTCGTGCAATACGGAACCTAAGGCGCACTCGCGTGCCGGTATGGACGCCACGCAAGCCGATGTGTCCGAGCCGATTGCATCCGCCGAGCCCGACGGAGCGAGTACTTCCGGCGCAGCCTCGAACGGCGATACGCCCGCCGATGCTTCGGAAGCGGCGGCAGCGTCAGGAGAGAGGCAGGATACCATCCCGGCACGCTTCCACGGCACCTATGCCGAAACGACTGCCGCCTGCGACATCAGGGCCCATGGTCGCTTCACCGTGTCGGCCGACCGGATCCAGTTCTTCGAAAGTGCGGCCGATGTGCTCGGCGTGCGTGTCGATGGCGACTATGCGGCGGTCGATGCCGAAGAAACCTATGCCGACCAGACGGGCCGCTATGTGTTCTACATGGCGTTGGAGGGAGAGGATCGGCTGCGCTATCGCTACGACAGGAACGAACGGATGACCTGGGTGCGCTGCCCGTAAGGCTCAATTCTCCCTCGCCCGCTTTGCGCGCTTGCGCTCGTGCGGGCACAGCAGCGCCTTGCGCAGGCGGATCGATTGCGGGGTCACCTCGACCATCTCGTCGTCGTCGATATAGGCGATCGACTGTTCGAGGCTCATGCGGCGCGGCGGGGTGAGGCGGATCGCGTCGTCCTTGCCGGTCGAACGGACGTTGGAGAGCTGCTTCGCCTTCATCGGATTGACTTCGAGGTCTTCGGGCTTGGCGTTCTCGCCGATCACCATGCCTTCATAGACCTTCATCTGCGGAGCGATGAACAGCTCGCCGCGTTCCTCCAGCATGTTGAGCGCATAGGCGACCGCATCGCCATCGCCGTTGGAGATCAGCACGCCGTTGATCCGGCCTTCGATCGCGCCCTTGTAGGGACCGTATTTCTCGAACAGCCGGTTCATGATCCCGGTGCCGCGCGTGTCGGACAGGAATTCGCCGTGATAGCCGATCAGCCCGCGCGAGGGGGCGGAGAAGGTGATGCGGGTCTTGCCCACGCCCGAGGGGCGCATTTCGGTGAGGTCGGCCTTGCGGCGCTGCATCTTCTCGACGACCGTGCCCGAATGTTCGTCGTCGACGTCGATGACGACGGTTTCGTAAGGCTCGAGGCGCTGGCCGTTTTCTTCGCGGAACAGCACCTTGGGGCGGCTGATGCCGAGCTCGAAGCCTTCGCGGCGCATTGTTTCGATCAGCACGCCGAGCTGCAGTTCGCCGCGCCCGGCGACTTCGAAGCTGTCCTTGTCGGCGGCTTCGGTCACGCGGATCGCGACGTTGGTTTCGGCCTCGCGCAGCAGGCGATCGCGGATCATGCGGCTGGTGACCTTGTCGCCTTCGCGGCCCGCGAGCGGGCTGTCGTTGACCGCAAAGCGCATCGCCAGCGTCGGCGGGTCGATCGGCTGCGCTTCGATCGGGGTGGTGACCGCAGGATCGCAGATGGTGTTGGCGACGGTCGCCTTTTCGAGGCCCGCGAGCGCGATGATGTCGCCCGCCTGCGCGCTTTCGACCGGCACGCGTTCGAGCCCGTCGAAACTCATCAGCTTGGTCGCGCGCCCGGTTTCGACGACCTTGCCGTCCATGTCGATCGCGTGGATCGGATCGTTGACCCGGACCGTGCCCGACTGCACCCGGCCGGTGAGCACGCGGCCCATGAAATTGTCGCGATCGAGCAGGGTGGCGAGGAAGCTGAACTTGCCGGTGGTGTCGAGCCCGGGCGGGGGCACGTGGTCGCAGATCAGCTGGAACAGCGGTGCCAGCGTGCCTTCGCGCGCAGTCTCGTCGTCCGAGGCATAGCCGTCGCGTCCCGAAGCCCAGAGCGAGGGGAAATCGAGCTGTTCGTCGTTCGCATCGAGGCTGGCGAACAGGTCGAACACCTCGTCGAGCACTTCCTGCGGGCGGCCATCCGGACGGTCGATCTTGTTCACGACGACGATTGGCCGCAGGCCCAGCGCAAGCGCCTTGCCGGTGACGAACTTGGTCTGCGGCATCGCCCCTTCGGCGCTGTCGACCAGCAGGATGACCCCGTCGACCATCGACAGGATGCGTTCGACTTCGGCGCCGAAATCGGCGTGGCCGGGCGTGTCGACGATGTTGATGCGGGTGACCTCGCCGTCCGGGCCTTCCCATTCGACGCTGGTGCACTTGGCCAGGATGGTGATCCCGCGCTCCTTTTCGAGATCGCCCGAATCCATCGCCCGCTCCTCGATCCGCTGGTTGTCGCGAAACGTGCCCGACTGGCGGAACAACTGGTCGACCAGCGTGGTCTTGCCGTGATCGACGTGAGCGATGATCGCGACATTGCGGAGGGACGAGGGGGAAGACATCGGGCGGGCTTTCATTGGCCGGGCGGTGCGGTGCCCGAAAGGGGAAGTTTCGGCGCCGTGAAGACGCCGCGAAATGGCTCGTGATAGGTGCCGCTAGCCATTTCGGCGCGACACCGGCTCGTGCTGCGATGCAGCATCGGCGCGCGGTTAGCGCAGTGGTGTCGCTACGGCAAGCTAAGTTGCGAATATGCCGCGTTGCAACATTGCAAATTGCAACTGTTACGCCCTTGCAACAATGCCGGATTCGCCAGCGGTTCTGCGGGTTTGCAGCTTGTCGCTTGTGCAACACTCGCCTATCAGAAGTGCCAATCAACCGGGGCTTCGTGCATCTGGGGATGCAGCCTGTTCGGGCGGTTCCGGTTAGAGGGATTTGAGGAGAGGAGCTTCCATGCGTTCGATTTCCACCGGCCCTGCCGGATCGCGCCGATTCACCCTGCTTGCAGGGGCTGCCGCCGTCGCTTTCACGCTGCCCACCGTCGCCTTCGCGCAGGACGAAGAGGAGCTTGAAGCACCCGACGAAGGCAACGTGATCATCGTCACCGCCTCGAAGCGCGAACAGACGCTTCAGGAAACCCCGATCTCGGTTTCGGTCACGAGCGGCGAGACGCTCGAGGATGCGCAGATCCGCGACGTGCTCGATCTGCAGACGGTCACCCCGTCGCTCCGCGTCAGCCAGTTGCAGACCGCTTCGGCATCGACCTTCATCATTCGCGGTTTCGGTAACGGTGACAACAACTTCGGGATCGAGCCTTCGGTCGGCGTCTTCATCGATGGCGTGTTCCGTTCGCGGTCGGCCGGCGCGCTGTCCGACCTTCCGAATGTGCAACGCATCGAAGTGCTGAACGGTCCGCAATCGACGCTGTTCGGCAAGAACGCGTCCGCCGGCGTCATCTCGGTCGTCACGCGTGAACCGCAGTTCGATTTCGGCGGCACGATCGAAGCCAGCTACGGCAATTACAATGCCCTGGTGATCAAGGGCGACGTCACCGGCCCGATTAGCGAGAACATCGCCTTCTCGCTCGACGGCAGCTACAACCGCCGCGACGGCTTTGGCGAAATCGTCAACCTGGGCAAGGACATCAACGATCGCGATCGCTGGTCGGCCCGTGGTCAGCTGCTGATCGAGCCCAGCCCGGACTTCAAGGTCCGTGCTATCGTCGACTATTCGGAAATCGACGAAGTCTGCTGCACCGTCGGCAACGTCGTCGCCGGTCCGACGGCGGCGGGTATCGTCGCCGTGGGCGGCCAGTTGCCTCCGTCGAACGACTTCTTCTCGCGCGACGTGTTCCTGAACTTCGTTCCGCGCAACACCGTCAAGAACTACGGCGGTTCGATCCAGATGGACTGGAACGCGACCGATACGGTGCAGCTCACTTCGATCACTTCGTATCGCGAGCTGGAGAACTTCTTCCTTACCGATATCGACTTCACCAGCGCGGACATCGCGACCGAAACCCGCGCCCAGCAGGTCGAATCCTTCACCCAGGAACTGCGCCTGACCACCGATTTCGATGGCCCGGTCAACTTCCTGCTCGGCGGTTTCTACTTCGACGAGTCGATTGCGCAGCAAAGCGCGATCCAGAACGGCAGCCAGATCCGCAACTTCTTCGAGATCCTGGCAGGCCAGAACCCCGTCGCCGTCCTCACCGGTCAGCCGACGCTGTTCAACCAGCTCGAAGCAAGTTTTGGCTTCCCGCAGGAAAGCATTTTCAACACGCCGCTGTTGACCAACGAGGTCTACGGCATGGACAACACCGCCTGGTCGGTGTTCGGCACGGTCGATTTCGAGCCGGTCGATGGCCTGATCTTCACCGGCGGGTTCAACTACACCGACGACAGCAAGGATTTCGCGCTGTCGCAGCAAAGCTTCGATCCGCTGGCACAGGTCAACTTCGTCGATGCCTTTATCGTGCAGGCGACGGGCGGGACCGTAACCAATCGTGCGGCGTTCCAGGCACTGCCGGCTGCCAATCAGGCGGGTCTGCTGGCTGCGGCAACCAACCCCAACGTGAACCCGCTGCTGGGTCTGCGTGGGTTCCAGTTCCAGCCACCGTTCCTGAACATCCCGAACGCGGTCGAACCGGGTTCGACCAACGACGACAAGTTCACGTACCTGTTCCGGGCCTCTTACGAGATCTCGCCCGAGGTGAACGTCTATGCGAGCTACGCGACCGGCTTCAAGGCAAGCTCGGTCAACCTCTCGCGCGACAGCCGTCCGATCAACACCGATTTCCTCGCCGGTCCGCTGGGTTCGACCTTCGCGGCACCGTCTTCGCCGATCGTCGATGCCGGTCTCGCGCTGCCGAACCTCGCTTCGGGCTCGCGCTTTGCCGGTCCCGAAGAAACCGAAGTCTACGAAGTCGGTATCAAGGCGCAGTTCGACGGTGTGAGCGTCAATATCGCCGCGTTCGACCAGTCGATCGAAGGCTTCCAGAGCTTCGCCTTCACCGGCACCGGTTTCGCCCTGCGCAACGCGGGTAAGCAGTCGGTCAAAGGTTTCGAACTCGACAGCACGATCATCCCGACCGATGGCCTCGTGCTGACCTTCGCGATGACGTATCTCGATCCGCTGTTCGACAGCTTCCCGGGCAGCGTGCTGGGCGACCTTACCGGGGTAACCCCGGCGGGTATCCCCGAGATCGCGATTGCAACATCGGCGACCTACACCCACGAATTCGGTGCATCGGGCAACCGTCTGGTCACCCGCATCGACTACAACCACGAGAGCGACACGCTGATCAACAACGGCCTGCCGACTTTCGGCCCGAACAACTTCACCCGCGAAGTGAACCTGGTGAACGCGTCGTCGACGCTGAAGCTCGACAACGGCCTCGAAGTCGGCATCTGGGCGCGCAACCTGCTCAATGACGAATTCATCACCACCGTGTTCGACGGTGTCGCCCAGGCCGGCACGGTTTCGGGTTACCCGAACGCACCACGCACCTACGGCGGTGTCGTGCGCTTCCGGTTCTGATCCGGGTTCGTCCCGATCCGAAACAAAGAGGCCTCGCCGGAAACGGCGGGGCCTTTTTCATTGTGTCGGCCCGAAAGATATGGTCCTTTGCCCCGACATCAATCGGAGGGGGATACCGACATGCACTGGATGATACTGCCGTTCAAACGCTACGCCGACTTCCAGGGGCGTTCGCGCCGGATGGAATTCTGGATGTTCCAGGTACTCAACCTGATCGTTGCCGCAGTCACGGTCGGGCCGGCGATTGCGCTCGCCCCCGCCACGACCGAATCGGATTATTACGCCGGGGACGGCGGCTTTGCAGCGTCGGGCGGGTTCGAAAGCTCGATCGCGGACAGTCCGTTGTCGATGATCTTCATCGGCCTTTATGGGCTCTATGCGCTCGCCGCGCTGATCCCGTCGATCGCGGTGACGGTGCGCCGGTTCCACGATCGCGACATGTCGGGCTGGTGGTATCTCGGCTTCATTGTCATGAGCCTGATCCCGTTGATCGGCATCATCGCCAGCATCGCGCTGTTGGTGATCATGTTCTTGCCGGGCACCGCCGGACCCAACCGCTTCGGGCCGGATCCCAAGGATCCGTACGACGAAGAGGTGTTCGCCTGATCGCCTCCTAGAGCTCCCTTAACGCCTGGGCGGGTTTCGCACGCAACAGCGGCAGCGACCCGCCCAGCGCGAAGGCGAGCACCATGACGAGGCCGAGGCCGAGCACCGCGAACACTTCGCCCCAGTCGGGCAGCCAGTCGAATTCGAACAGCTGGGTGATGATTACCCAGCCCAGCGCCGATCCAAGCGCGAGCGCAACCAGTGCGAGCGCGAGCGCGATCAGCCCGTATTCTGCCAGCTGCATCGCGAGGATCTGCCGCCGGCTCGCGCCGAGCACGCGCAGCACCACGGTATCATACATCCGCGCCGCACGGGCGGCGGCGATCGCGCCCATCAGCACCGCCAGCCCGGCCAGCACCGCCACGGCGGCGGCGGACAGCGTGGCGAGGCCGACCTGCTCCAGGATCGTGCGTGCCTCGCGCAGCACTTCGCCGACCTCGATCACGGAACTCGACGGGAAGTCGCGCACCAGTGCGCGCAGCAATTCTCCGCGCAAGGCGGAGTCGGCATCATCGGGCAGGTCGACCGTCGCGGCGAGATTGTGCGGTGCGTCCGCAATCGCGGCTTCGGAGAACACCAGCGCGTAATTGAAACCCATGCTTTCCCAGTCGATCGTGCGCAGGTTCGCGACCCGCGCGGTCCGTTCGACCCCGAGGATACCGACCGTCAGCATATTGCCGACCTCGATCCCAGCCGCTTCGGCGAAATCCGCGTCGATCGAAACGAACGCGTCGTCAGTCCCGGAGTCCCACCATTCGCCGTCGGTCAGACTGTTGCCGGGTGGAAGCGTGTCCGAATAGGTCAGCCCGCGCTCGCCGCGCAGCGCCCAGGCTCCGTCGGGGATTTCCTCAAGATCGGCGACGCGGATCATGTCGCCTTGCGGGCCGTAGGCAAGCACCGCGCCGCGCATGGTCGGGACCGCGCGGACCGACGCCTCGGGGAAGCGTTCGGCGATCAGACCGGCAAACCGGTCCTGGCCGTCGCGCGGGATGTCGAGCACGAAATAGTCGGGCGCTTCCTGCGGCACGCGGCTCTGGATATTGCCGTCGATCGCGCTCTGGATCGCGGCCAGCAGAACGAAGGCGGCGAGCCCGAATCCGAGCGCCGTCACCAGCGCCCCGGTCGGCGCTCCGGGCCGGTGGATGTTCGAAAGTGCGCTGCGCAGCAACGGGTTCGACGGGCGCGGGATGCGGCGCGCAATGGTGCGCATCACCAAGCCGAGCCCGGCGAGCACGATCAGTGCGCCGCCTGCCCCGGCGAGGAACCCGGCCGAAAGCTGCGGCTGATCGGTGGTGATCAGAGCCAGCGCGCAGATCGCCGCAATCCCCGCGGCGGTGGCGAGGATCGCGCGCCGGTCGCGCGCCAGCGGCACCACCCGCGATCGCATCAGCGCCATCGCCGGAAAACTGCGCGCGCGCAGCAGGGGAGCGGCGGCAAAGGCGAAAGCGACCAGCAGGCCGTAAGCCCCCGCGAGCAGCAGCGGCGCTGGCTCGATCACAAACCCGCTTTCGACCGGCAGCAACCCTTCGAGCGCGGCCCCAAGCAGCGGGGTGACGAGGATCCCGACCGCAAGCCCGGCAGCACTGCCCACTGCGGCGGCGACCGCGATCTGCAGCGCGTAGATGCGCACGATATCGCGCGAGGACGCACCCAGCACCTTGAGCGTCGCGATCCCGTTGCGTCGCGCGTCGAGATACGAAGACACTCCTCCGGCTATCCCGATCCCGGCGATCACCAGCGCCGCAAGGCCCACCAGCGTCAGGAAATCGCTCATCTGCCGGACGAACCGGTCCGCGCCGGGCGATGCGCGGTCGCGGTTGCGGAAATCGAACCCGGCATTGGGGAACGCCTCGGTCAACGCTTCCTCTATCGCTTCGGGGTCCTGGCCCGGATTCTCGAAGGCGACGCGGTACTTGCTCTGGTAGAGCGATCCGGGCTGGATCAGCCCGGCTTTCATTGGAATATCCTTGGCGACGATCACCGTCGGGCCGAGCTGGAATCCTTCCGACAGGCGATCGGGCTCGTTGGCGATGATCCCGGCCGCCGTGAGCGTGACGGTGCCGACGCTGAATGTGTCGCCAACCGCGATCCCCAGCCGGTCGATCGCACCCTGCGCGAGCCAGGCGTCGGTCCCGTTCGGCGCTCCGGTGGCGCGCCCTTCGCTGAGGTCGAGCGTGCCGTACAGCGGCCATTTGTCGTCGACCGCCTTTAGCTCCACCGGAGCGGCCGCGTCCGTTGCGGAAGCCATGGCCTGCAGGCGATACCCGCCCGAGATCACGCCGTATTCGCCGAGCGCAGCCTGTTCCTCCGCCGAAAGGTCGCGCTGCCACACCTCGATTTCGAGATCGCCACCGAGCAATTCCTGCCCGCTCGCGGCGAGCTCGCGCTCGATCGCGGCGGTCAGCGTGCCGATCGCCGCAAGCGCCGCTGTGCCGAGGAAGATGCACACCAGCAGCAGGCGCAGCCCGCGAAACCGCGCGTTGAGATCGCGCCGCGCGATCTTCCATGCCGCGCCCCAGGACAGGCCGGTTGCGTCGCTCATTCGGCGGCCTGCGCGATCGCCCTCGTATCGGAAACGATCACCCCGTCGGCCATTGTCAGCACCCGCTCGCAGCGTTCGGCGAGGTGGCGGTCATGGGTGATGACCAGCAGCGTCGCCCCGGTCTCGGCTCGGCGCGCAAACAGCAGTTCGATAATTTCCTCTCCGGTCGCGACGTCGAGATTGCCGGTTGGTTCGTCGGCGAAGATCAGCTGCGGGCGCGGGGCCGTGGCGCGGGCGATGGCGACGCGCTGTTGCTCGCCACCCGAAAGCTGGGTCGGGTAATGCCCGGTGCGATGGCCCAGTCCCACCGCCTCGAGTTCGGCGACCGCGCGCGGCGAGGCGTCGTCCGCGCCCGCGAGTTCCATCGGGGTCGCGACATTTTCGGCCGCGGTCATGGTCGGCAGCAGGTGGAAGGCCTGCAGCACGATCCCGATCCGTCCCCGGCGCGCTGCCGCCAGCCCGTCTTCGCTCATCCCGGCGAAATCCTGCCCGGCGACGGTCAGGGTGCCGCCGCTGGCGCGTTCTAGGCCGGACAGCACCGCCATCAGCGAGCTCTTGCCCGAACCCGACGGCCCGAGCAGCGCGACCACTTCGCCCTGTTCGATATCGATATCGATTCCACGCAGGATATCGACCGGCGCGACGGCGCTGCCGAGCGTCAGAGTGAGATTACGGGCGGAAATGGCGGGGAGAGGCTTTGTCACTGGTTCCAGATGGCATAGGGGTGGGCGCTCAACAAGATACCCAACCGGAAGGTCGATAGATGCAGGATCGCGCTTGGTCGAAAACTCTGGGTCTGGCGCTCGGCGCACTCGCGGCAATGGGCTTGGCGGCGTGTAGTGACAATGCGGCGGATGCGCCCGCGGTTCCCGCCGAATCCGCGGCGTCGGCGGACGGCGGGGGCGACCTGCCCGAAATCCCGGTGATGGGGCCGGAACGGCGGATCATCGCCTTCGGAGACAGCCTGTTCGCAGGATACCGCCTTGCCGAGGAGGAAGGATACCCCGAACGGCTCGAAGCGGCGCTGCGGGCGGGCGGCATCAATGCGCGCGTGGTCGACGCCGGCGTGTCGGGCGATACCAGCGCGGCGGGCCGCCAGCGGCTCGCCTTCACGCTCGATGCGCAGGACGTGAAACCCGATCTGTTCATCCTGGAACTTGGCGGCAACGATCTGCTGCGCGGACTTTCTCCGGCGGAAACCCGCGCCAATTTCGAAGCGATGCTCGACGACCTGAAGCGGCGCGAAATCCCGGTGCTGCTGATGGGCATGCGCGCGCCGGCCAACTACGGCGGCGAGTTCCAGGCGCAGTTCGATGCGCTGTATGGCGATCTGGCGCGCGATTACGATGTGGCGCTGATCCCGTTCTGGCTAGAGGACATCTACCGCGACCCGAGCCTGTTCCAGTCCGATCGCATCCACCCGACCGCCGAGGGGATCGAAAAGCTGGTCGCCTCGACGCTGGACGAGGTGAAAAACGCGCTGCCGGAAGACGAAGGATAATCCGCGATTTGCTGCGTTCGCGGGCGCTCACAAACGTTCGAGTTCTCCGTTCGACACCCGCCACACCGCCGCCTCCGCCTCGATCTCGGCGAACGGGGCCAGTTCGGTACCTGTCATCCACACCTGCGCCCTTCCGATGCGCAGGCGGCGAAACAGTTCGGAGCGGCGGCCCGGATCGAGATGCGCGGCGACCTCGTCGAGCAGCAGCACGCTCGGCCGCCCCGAGGCGGCGAGTACGCCATGGGCCAGCGTGATCGCGATCAGCATAGCTTTCTGCTCGCCGGTCGAACACGTGGCGGCGGCATGGCCTGAAACGGCCATAACCACGTCGAGCTCGTCGCGATGAGGTCCGGAAAGCGCGCGCCCCGCTGCGCGGTCGCGCCGGCGCTCCCGCGCGAGGCTGGCGAGCAGCTCGGCGACATCGGTCGGACCGCCGGGGCGATAGCTCAGGATCGGGCGCGCGAAAGGTTCCGGGGGCAGCGCGGAAAGCTCGTCCGCCAGCAAGGCGATCAGCCGCGAACGGTGGGCCGAGACGACGGCGCCGTGCTGCGCGGCCTGTGCCTCGATCGCGTCGAGCCAGCGCGCATCGCCGCCGGTCTCGAGCAGCTTATTGCGTTCGCGCAGCGCGGCCTCGAGGCTGGTCACATGCTTGGCGTGACCCGGTTCGATTGCCAGCGCCATCCGGTCGACGAAGCGCCGCCGCGCGCCTGCGCTGTCGGTGAACAGCCCGTCCATCGAAGGGGTCAGCCACGATATCGCGAGCCATTCGCTGAGCGCCGAGGCGGTTGCCTCCGCCCCGTTGATGCGCACCATTCGGCGGGTGGGGCGCTCGGGCTCGGTGAAGGTGCCGAGCCGGGCGGAGGTCTGCCCCTGTTCGACCAGGCTCGCACCGATCGCGAAGACACCCGGTTCGGCATCAGGGGTCTTGCGCAAGGCGAGATCGGCGAGCTGCGCGCGCCTGAGGCCGCGCCCCGGGCTGAGCAGCGAGATCGCCTCGAGCACATTGGTTTTCCCCGCGCCGTTTTCACCCACCAGCAGGTTGAACTGCGCCGAATCCGACAGCTCGCTCGCGGCGTGGTTGCGAAAATTCTGAAGGGTGATCTTGGTCAGCGCCATGGGAGAGCGCGGGTTAGCATGCGGCTCACGCAAGGCCACCAAAAAGGCCGATCCCAAGACGTGGGGAAATTTCCCAACCTTTCGGATTGATGAACGAGCAGTTCAGCTACCCTGCGAGTCGAAACCGCAGAATTCTGCCGTTTTTTGAGTTTGGCACACCTCCTGCAATGTGTTCAGCATCCAACGGGAACATCCCCAAGGAACCGAAAAACACTCGAAGGAGACCTCAAATGACTGCCACCACCGTTTCGACCCGCCTCGCCGCCGCCGCGTTTTCCGTGATCCTGTCGGCCGCTTTCTTCGCTTACGCGATCGTCCCCGCCACTCCCACGCTCGTTGCCTGATCCGGCACGGCTTCACCCGAAAGGACCCTCACCATGTTCGGTACCAACACTGGAATTCGATTTGCTTCGGCCGCCTTCTCGCTGATCGTTTCGGCAGTCTTCTTTGCCTACGCGATCATCCCGGCCAGCCCCGGCCTGATGGCATAAATCGCCCATCGACCACAATCACGACACACGGAAGGAATAGCACAATGTTCATCTCGTCCGACCTTGCCAATCGCCTGCTAGCCGCGGCATCGGCTCTGGTCGTTACCGCACTGGCCATGGCGACCGCGATCGTCCCGGCCACGCCCAACGCTCCGCTGATGATGGGAGTCCTCGCATGAACAACGTCACTCGCAAATCGGACGGTACCCCCCCGTCGAAGGGCTTCCGGCTCGACAAGACCAACGCCAAGCTTGCCGGTGTGTGCGGCGGGATCGCCAGCTACGCCAATATCGATCCGATGCTGGTTCGCCTCGGCTTCGTGATCGGCGCGCTGGTCAGCTTCGGCACCGTCGCCATCGTCTACCTCGCGATCGCGCTGATCGCCGACTGAGTGCGTAGCTAACGAAAAAGCGGATCCCGGTTTCGGTCTGACAGTTTTTGGCCGCTACGCACCGATCTGAACCAAACCGGGAGGGGCCCACGCGGCCCCTCTCTTGATTCCTACATCGCCGAAATGCCGCCATCGAGCTTGATCTCGGCCCCGGTCATGAAACGACTTTCGTCGCTCGCCAGATAGACCACCGCATTGGCGATATCGTTCGGCTCGCCGACGAACCTGAGCGGGATCTGCCGCGCCAGCTTTTCCAGAAGCACATCCTTGTCGAGCGCATGCGCCTTGGCGGTGCCGTCCAGGATCGGGGTGTCGACGAAGGTCGGGTGGACCGAATTGCAGCGGATCTGCATGTTCTGCTTGGCGCAGTGCAGTGCGATCGATTTCGACAGCATCCACACAGCGGCCTTGGACGAGTTGTAGGCCGGCATCGTGTCGCTCGCGATCAGGCCCGCGATCGAGCTGATGTTGATGATCGAACCCGGCGCATGCTCGCGCATCAGCGGCAGCGCCTTCTGGCAGCCGTGAAAGATCGAATTGACGTTGATGTCGAAACAACGCTGCCAGTCATCGAACGTGCAGGTCTCGATATTGCCCGCGACCCCGATTCCGGCATTGTTGACGAGTACGTTGAGTCCGCCGAGCTTCTCGCGCGCGGCATCGATCGCGGCCTCCCACTGGGCGGGATCGGTCACGTCATGCGCGATCGCATGGGCCGTGCCTTCGCCCATCTCGGCGTTGACGATTGCCGCCGTTTCCGCTGCGCCTTCGCCGTTGATGTCGGTGGCGAGCACCCGCGCGCCTTCCTGCGCCAGCCGGATGCAATGCGCGCGCCCCAATCCCTGCGCGCCGCCGGTGACCAGTGCCAGTTTGCCTTCGCAGCGTTTCGTCATGTCAAACCCTTTCCCAGAAATCCCGGCGTCAACAGCATCGCGATCCGCACGTCGACACCGTGCCCCGCCGCGCGCCAATCGGCAACGAAGCGTTCGAGATCGGCCAGCGCGACGCGGTGCACGGTGATGTTCTCGCCCTCGGTCCCGCCGCCTTCGCCGACCCGCTCGAGCTGTGTCGCGCGCAACAACGTGAAGCATTCGGAAACCATGCCGGGCGAGGAATAGTATTCGCCGAGCATGTCGATCCTGCCCGCGCGGTAGCCGGTTTCTTCCTCGAGCTCGCGCGCGGCGGCCTCGATCGCCGGCTCATCTTCGCTGCCCGCCTGATCCCCGACCAGCCCGGCCGGTATCTCGAGGCAAAAGCAGCCGAGCGGAACCCGATACTGGCCGACCAGCAGAACGTGCCGCGAGCCGTCCGGGTCCTCGTCGATCGCGATGATCGCCGCGGCGCGGATCCCGCGCGAGCGGCCGACATATTCCCACCGCCCGCGCTTCTTCGCGGTGATGAACCTGCCCTGCCACATCAGCTCTTCGGGCTGGTCGGCGTCGGGGTCCTTGACGAATTCCGGGTTGTCGCGATTCATGTCGCGTGCGGCTTAGACCTCGATCAGCCGATCGGGAAGCTCGTTCTGATCCTCGGCGCCGCGTGGGAAATGCTGCGCGAGAACGAAGCCGACGTCGCGTACTCCGGCGGCCATGCCTTCGGCGATCTTGCCGTCCTTGATCTCGACCAGCATGTCCGCCATCGCTTCGCCCCACACCTCGGGATCGACCTTGGCCGCGATCGGCTCGTCGGCGACGATCTCGGCGCGGTGCTCCTTCATCGACAGGTAGATCAGCACGCCGGTGCGGCCGTGGGTGCGGCGTTCCGCGCCAACCTTGAAATGCTTGATCGCCTGATCGTGCACGCGCGCGGTCTTGATCGGGGCGGGGACCACCAAGAACCGGAGTGGATCCCACAGGAATATCAGCGAGGCGAGCGCATAGGTGATGAGACCCAGCGCGATCGTCATGCTCGCCAGCTCGCCGGTGGTCCATTCGTGGCTCCAGCCGCCATAGAATCCATCCCAGACATTCATGAACGGCTGCGGGAACAGCGCAAACGCGCTCATCGCGGTAAAGGCCAGCGCCGCCGCCCACAGCTGCACGATATCGCTGTAGCCGTCCGAACGGTCGGCAAGCACGGTCAGGATTTCGCCCGAGGTTTCGTGCTCGGCCCCGGCGACCGCGTCGGAGACGATCTTGTGTTGGTCTGCTGTCAGATATTTCATGCCGTACCCCGTTTCTACCAGCCGCCCGACGCGCCGCCGCCGCCGAACGATCCGCCGCCGCCCGAGAAGCCGCCGCCAAAGCCGCCGCCGCCCGATCCGCCGCCGGAAAATGCGCCGCGCGCGATCGCGCTGCCGACTTCCCACAGGATGACGTCGCCGGCCGTGCGGCCCCAGCCATCGTGGTCGTCGTCATCATCGTCGTCGCGGCGCTTGCCCCACGGGCCCTTGCCGCGCGCGCGATATCTCCGCCGCCGTCCGCGGGCGCGCAGGATCGGGAGGAGGAAGAAGAAAAAGATGAAGCCGAGCCAGATCAGCCCGCCGACGGGAAGGCCGCCGTCCTCGCTGGCGCTCTGGCGCTGCGCGGCAGCCTGCTGCGCGATCCGCGCGGCCTCGTCGGGCGGCAATTGCAGCTGCGCGATGATCGCATCGGCACCAGCGACGATGCCGCCGGGCATATCCTCGTTGCGGAATCGCGGCAGGATCTGGTTCTGGATGATCAGCGCGGAGAGCGCATCCGTGAGGTAACCTTCGAGACCGTATCCGACCTCAATCCGCACCTTGCGCTCGGTCGGGGCGACCAGCAGCAGGGCGCCATCGTTGCGCTCCGCATCGCCCAGCGCCCATTCGCGCCCGAGCTGGTAGCCGTAATCGGCAATGTCGTAGCCCTGCAGGTCGGGCACGGTGGCGATCACCAGCTGGCGCTGGGTCTGGGTTTCGAGTGCTTCGAGCTTCGCGGTCAGCTGCGCCTCGATTTCGGGGGAGATGATATCGGCATTGTCGACGACACGCCCGGTCAGCTCGGGAAATTCCGGCTGCGCGGCGAGCGGGGCGGCCAGCGCCAGCGCCACCAGCGCCATCAGCCTGAGCACTCTCCGCATCACCAACTCCCACTCGCGCCGCCGCCGCCGAACGATCCGCCGCCGCCCGAAAAGCTGCTGCCGCCGCTCGAAAAGCCGCCATAGGAGCGCGACGAGCCTCCTACGAAGATCGATCCCTTGCCGCCCTCCTTCTTCCATTTCTTGTACCGCCTGGGAAAGAAAACAAGGAAGATGACGAACGGCACGAGGAAGAACAGGATCGGGAACAGCGTGACCAGCACGAACATCACCACGATGAACACGATCTGGGAGGGCTCGAGTTCGCTCTGCTCGCTAGCGGCGCGGGCGCGGGCGAGTGCTTCCTCTTCCGGCAGGCCGAGCTGGATGACGATCGCCTGCGCTCCCGCCTCGATCCCGCTTGCATATTCTCCGCGGCGAAATTCGGGGAGAATGTCGTTTTCGATGATGATCTTGCTCAGCGCGTCGGTGAGCACGCCTTCGAGCCCGTAACCGACCTCGATCCGGACCTCGCGCTCAACCGGAGCGACCAGCAGGATCACACCGTCGTTGCGCTCCGCGTCGCCGATCGCCCATTCGCGGCCCAGCCGGTACCCGTAATCCTCGATCGCGTAGCCTTCGAGGGTCGGCACGGTGGCAATGACGAATTGCGCCTGCGTCTGGGTTTCGAGCGTTTCGAGTTGCGCGGTCAGCCGGTCTTCGGCGTCGGCCGGGAGGATTTCCGCGGCATCGACCACACGGCCGGTGAGCGCAGGGAAATCCTGCGCGGCCGCTGGGGAAGCCATCGCAAACAGCAGCAGGGGGCTGGCGAACAGGATGATCCGCATCACCAGCTTCCGCTCGCACCGCCGCCGCCGAACGATCCGCCGCCACCCGAGAAACTGCTGCTGCTACTGCTACTGCTGCTGCTCGAAAAACCGCTGCTGGACGGGCTCCAGGATGATTCGGAAGAGGAATAGGTCGACACCTTCGATCCGCCCGGACTGATGCCGCTGTAGCGTGTGCGACCGGTCGATCCGGACGTGCCGATAACGACAGGAACCAATATGATAAGCAGCGGGACCACGATCAGCAGCGGCAGAACCCACACCGGCTCGCCGCTGTTGCCGGATGCTTCAGTGGCCTGCCGGGTCATCAGCTGGATCGCCTCTGCTTCGGGCAGCAGCAGGTGATTGGCGATCGCAGTGGTCCCCGCGACGATGCCACCTTCCATATCGCCTTCGCGGAAACGGGGAACGATGTCCTGCTCGATAATGATCTTCGAATAGGCGTCGGTCAGGATCCCTTCGAGCCCGTAGCCGACCTCGATCCGCACCTCGCGTTCGTTCGGCGCCACGATCAACAGCGCGCCATCGTTGCGCTCCGCATCGCCGAGGCCCCATTCGCGCCCCAGCTGGTAGCCATAATCGGCGATATCGGTGCCCTGCAACGTGGGCAGGGTTACGACGACCAACTGCCGCTGAGACTGGGCTTCGAATGCTTCGAGCTGGGTCGTCAGCTGCGCTTCGGTTTCGGGCGAGAGAATATCGGCATTGTCGACCACGCGCCCGGTCAACTCGGGAAACTCGGGCTGCGCGGCAAGGGGGAGCGCCAGCAGCGAAGCGAGCATGGCAACAAGGATGAGCAATCGCCTCATGCCGCTTCTTTCAATTCGTAGGGAGTGACTTCCTTCATGAGTCCGTCAACGCCGGCCCGCAGACCCGCTTCGAAGTCACCTTCGCGGAAGTGGGGAAGAATACCGTCCTGAATAATAGAGGCAGCCTCCTCATCTTTCACCGACGCTTCCAGCCCCCTGCCGACTTCGATCCGAACCTTCCGTTCGTTTGGCGCCACCAAGATCAAGAGGCCGTCATCGCGCTCCTTGCTGCCAAGACCCCAGCTTCTCGCGAGGTTTAGAGAGTAGTCATTGATCTCGTAACCCTGGAGATCGGGTGTCGTGGCGACCACCAACTGCACGCCGGTATCGCTCTCCAGCTGTTCGAGAACGGCAGTGGTCTCGGCTTCGAAAGCGGGCGAGAGAATGCTCGCCGCGTCGACCACGCGCCCCGTCAATTCGAGGGCGGGCGCGATCGCCGAGTCATCGGCTTCCGCCGCGCATCCTGCTGCGAGGAGCGCGGCGCAGCCGATCAGGAAGAGCCGCAGCACCGACCTCAGTTCGAGGTCATGTCGAGCTGCGGAGCAGCCTCGGCACCTTCAGTTGTCGCGGTGTAGGGCACCAGTGGCTCGGCCCCGTGGATAATGTTCGCGCCGATCGTGTCGGGGAAGGTGCGGATCGTGGTGTTATACTTGCGCACCGCCTCGTTGTAATCGCGGATCGCGACCGCGATGCGGTTCTCCGTGCCTTCGAACTGGCTCTGGAACGCGAGATAGTTCTGGTTCGACTGGATGTTCGGATAGGCTTCGAAACTCGCCAGCAGCCGTCCGATTCCGGCGCTCATCTGTGACTGCGCGGCGGCGAATTCGGCCATCTTTTCGGGATTGTCGAGATCGTTCGCGGTGACGTTGACGGCGGTCGCGCGGGCGCGCGCCTCGGTCACTTCGCGCAGGATCGTCTGCTCGTTCTCGGCCGCGCCCTGCACGATTTCGGCGAGGTTGGGGATCAGATTGGCACGGCGCTGAAACTGCGCCTCGACGTCGGCCCACTTGGCCTTGGCCTCTTCCTCGGCGGCGGGAACGCTGTTGATCCCGCAGGCAGCGAGTGTAAGCGCGGCGGCCGCGGCAACGAATCCACGGGCGATCGTCTTAAGGTTCATCGAAATCCCTCCAAAAAACGCGCCCGTCGCGGATCGCGCGGCGCGCACAGTTCCTGTATTGCCGATATAGCACACCGCAGGCCCGTTTCAAGAAGTCCACAGGGTGTGCGCGGACGGTTGGTTTTTTCTCCTAACGCTGCGAGAACAGCGGGAAATCCGGGAGCAGGAGGAATGAGTATGCTGACCGAATTCAAGGAATTCATTGCCAAGGGCAACGTCATGGAACTGGCCGTCGCGGTGATCATCGCGGGCGCATTCGCTACGATCGTCGGATCGATGACCGACGACCTGATCATGCCGATCGTCGGCGCGGTTTTCGGCGAGGTTGATTTCAGCGACAAGTACATCGTGCTCAGCGGCGAAGTGGCCGACGGGATGAGCCTCGAAGCGGCGCGCGCAGCGGGCGCCAACGTCATTGCCTGGGGCGCGTTCATCTCGACCGTGATCAATTTCCTGATCCTGGCTTTCATCATCTTCCTGCTCGTCCGCTATGCCAACAAGGTGCAGGCGCGCTTCGAAGATCCGAAGGAAGACGACGCGCCGGCCGGTCCGACCGAGATCGAACTGCTCACCGAAATCCGCGATTCGCTCAAGAAGTAGGCGCGCAGCGCGCTCCGAATGGGGGGAACCCGGCTTGCCTTGTGTCCGTTGCAGAGCGGATACAGGGCAGAGGAGACCCCCCATGAATTTCGTCGCGGAGTTTCGCAAGTTCATCGCACGCGGCAACGTGCTCGACCTCGCGATCGGGGTCGTCATCGGTGCCGCCTTCGGCAAGATCGTTACCTCGCTTACCGAAAGCGTGATCATGCCCTTCATCGGCTGGCTGTTCGGCGATGTCGACTTCTCGAACTATTTCCTGCGGCTCGGCGCGGTGCCCGAAGGCTATTCGGGCAGCCTCACCAACTATCGCGAGCTCAAGGAAGCGGGCGTGGCGATGATCGGATACGGCGATTTCCTGACCCAGCTGGTCAACTTCCTGATCATCGCGGTCGCGCTGTTCCTGGTGCTGAAGACGGTCAACCGCGTGATCGACGAGATGCAGGAGCGGGCAGGGCAGTCGGAAGACAGCGCCAGGCAGGATGACGTTCCGACCGATCCGCAGCTCGACGTGCTCAAGAAGATCCTGGCTGAAATGCGTCAGACCAACGACAGGCTCGCGCCCAACGGGCCGTAGGACCGCAAGCGCGACCGCGCGTCCACTTCCAATTAAGGTTGGATCGCCTATATAGGGCGCGTCGGGCAACCGACTATGGTGATAAACTGCGGCGTGCAATAGGCGCAACGGACCCGGGGGCAGTACCCGGCGGCTCCACCACAACCCTCTGTTTCGCAGGGGTTTCTGACGGGGCCGAACCAGGATCGACGTGTGTTGAAAGGCGTTGTTTTTACCCGGGCTGAGTAACCCGTTAAAGGCTCAAAACCAATAAGTGCCAACGATAACGAAGCACTTGCTCTCGCAGCGTAATTCTAGGGCCTAACGGCCTGAATTTACAAAGCTAAAGCGCGGTTGGACCCGCCGGTCAACAGAAGTGGATTCCGGGGGCCCGGGGGAGCCTAGCAACAGAATTCCCCCACCTTCATCGACATTCGGCCCGTTTGCGGCAGGTTAGCGAAACTCGGCGATCGCGGCTTCGGTTGCGTCGCGCTCTTTCAGCTCGCGCTCCAGCTTGAGGCAGTCGAGGATCTTCGCGCCCGCCAGGAACACCGCGCCGCTGGTCGCCAGGAACAGCAGCTTGCCGCTCCATCCGGGATATTCCGTCAGGTAGGCGGCACCGCGGGTCATCGCCCCCAGCGCCAGCGCATAGATGATCACGAAGGCTTCAAAGCGGTTCTTGATCACGAACAGCCTTCCGATCTTGCGCAGCATCTAGCCTCCTTTGCGTTAACCTCTTGATCTGCAAAGGCCGTGCCAACAGCGGAATGCTGCGGGTCGGCGTGGTTAACGTAGAAGCGAGTGTAAGCGCGCCCGACGGCGATGCCAAACGCGTTAACTTTGATTAAGCAAGCTCGGGCAGTTCGAGCGCGGCGAGCAGTGCCGCACGTGCGGCAATCACAGATTCCGCAAGGCTGTCCGATCCGAGATCCGCCGGGTCGATCTGCTCGGGCCAGTTGGTTGCGATCACCCGCGCGATCAGGTCTGCCCTGGTCTCGTTCAGCAGGAAACGCGGATCGACCGTCGCCGGATCGCATACCACGCGCAGCCGCAGGCAGGCGGGGCCGCCACCATTCGCCATGCTCTGCCGCACATCGACCGGGATCACCTCGCGGATCGGCCCGTTCGAAGCCATCATCCTTTCGCAATAGCCCCAGACCGATGCGCTCTCGCGGCATTCTTCGGGGACGATCAGCGCCATCGATTCATCGGGCTGCGTCACCAGCTGGGCGTTGAAGAGGTAGGTCTTGATTGCCTCTGCGAGGCTGACTTCGTCCGAGGGCACCTCGACCACTTCGAGCGCGGGGAAAGCGGCGCGGATCGCGTCGTAGGCGCCCTGCTGATCGGCGAAGGCTTCGGCATGGGTGAACAGCACGCGCTCGTTGGCGACCGACACAACATCGTTGTGGAACGCGCCCGCTTCGATCGCTGCCGGATTCTGCTCGATGAAGACCGTGCGTGCGGGATCGAGTCCGTGCGCGCGGGCGACGAGGCGGCTGGCCTGTTCGTGCTGGCGCGCAGGGAAACGTCCGCCCGGCCTGCCGTAGACGAACACCTCGACCCCGGCGCTGCCATGCCCCTCGCAAAAGCGCATGTGGTTGGCCGCGCCTTCATCGCCGAAGGTCATCGGCGCGATCCCGTGGACGGTGAACTGGTCGCGATCGCCGAACGCGACCTCGAGCATGCGCTTCGTGTCGGGCCATTCCTGCGCGCGGTGCAGCATGGTGACGAGGTTGGCGGGGGTCAGGTGGCACTTGCCGTCGGCAGTGTCGGGCGCGGGGCTGACGGTCGCGGCATTGGCGGTCCACATGCTCGATGCCGACCACGGCGCGGCGCGCAGGGCGGGCGCTTCGGTGCCGTCGCAGGCTAGCGCTTCGCCGAGCGCGCGGTTCGGCCGGGGCAGCGGCAGCAGGAAGCCCTGCACACCCAGCCGTGCAAGGTTGCCGCGCATCTTGTCGACCCCCTGCAAGGCCGCAGCGCGCGGATAGGAGGTGTCGCCCGCATGGCTCGCGCTCGCGATGTTGCCGAGGCTCAGCCCGGCATAATTGTGCGAGGGGCCGACGATCCCGTCGAAATTGATTTCGGTTAGGCTCATCGTCCGACGCTCCAGACCGTGTCGCCAACCGTCACGTCGAGCGCATCGGCCGCTGCGGCGTCGATCGCTATCCCGCTGTCCCCATCGAGCGCGCGTGCACCGTAGCACGCGCGAAAATTCTCCAGCCGACCGGTGGCAAGGATGGCGCGCTCGCCTTCCTTCAGGTCGACCTTGCTCACTTTCGCCGAGACGCTGTTCTTGACGCTCGTCACCTCGTCGGTATGCGCCACCATGGTCGGTCCGCCGTCGAAGATGTCGACATAGCCTTCGTAGCGGAAGCCCTCGTTTTCGAGCATCCGCATGGCGGCGCGGCCGGTGGGGTGTGGGACCCCGATGACCTTGCGAGCATCGTCGCCCAGCATCGCGACATAAACCGGATGCTTCGGCATCAGGTCAGCGATGAACTGGTTGCCGTTGATCGCGTTGAAATAGTCCGCTTCCTGGAAGCCCATTCCGAAAAAGCGCCCCGCGACCCCATCCCAGAACGGCGAGTCTCCGCGCTCGTCGATGATCCCGCGGAGCTCGGCGATGGTCTTGTCGGCGAAGCGCTTGCGATGCATCGCAATGAACAGGTAGCGGCTGCGCGCGAGCAGCAGGCCGAGGCCCCCGGCGCGCTCGTTGGGGTGGAGGAACAGCCCGCCGACCTCGCTCGACCCCTCGAGATCGGTGACCAGGCTGAGCAGCTCGGCGCGCACGGTGCGGTCGAGCTCCTGCGAATACTGCGTGAGCGTGTTGAGCCGGTAGGAATAGAACGGCCATTGCTGTCCGACCTTGGTCATCAGCTGGCAGGTGCCGGCGATCTTTCCGGTCTGGAGGTTTTCGAGAACCAGCACGAACTGCTCGTCTACCAGTTCGTCTTCGGTGTTGGCAAAGGCTTCCTCGGCGCGGGTCAGCTTGGCCTTGAGCGCGGTGCGATCGGCCGGAAGGTTGGTGAACCCGCCCCCGGTCAGCTTGGCCATCTCGTAGAGATGTTCGAGATCGGAAAGGCGCGCGGCGCGCAGTCTGAAGGTCAAGTGAGGGCCCCCTGTGCAAGACGTTCGATTACACGCGCGGACAGCGCGGCGCGCTCGGCAAGGCTGGAGACGATCAGGAACTCGTCCGACGAGTGAATCGATCCGCCACGTACGCCCATCGTGTCGACCACCGGCACCCCGCAGGCGGCGATATTGTTGCCGTCGCATACCCCGCCGGTCGATTGCCAGCGAATATCCTGCCCCAGTTCCGCGCCGCATTCCTTAACCAGATCGAACAGGCGCTGCGCCTTCTCGTCGACCGGCTTGGGCGGACGGGTGACGCCGCCATGGCGATGCGCTGCGATCTCGTGATCGGCTTCAATGCTGCGCAGCAAAGCGTTGAGATCACTGTCGAAGCTGTCCATCGCCTCGGTCGATTTTGGGCGGATGTTGAAGCGCAGAACCGCGTGATCCGGCACGACATTGTTCGGTCCACCGCCTTCGAGCTTGGCCGGATTGATAGTGATGTCCTCGCGCTCCATCGCTTTCAGTCGCAGGATCAGGTCGGCGGCGGCAACGATCGCGTTGCGCCCGTCCTTCGGGTTGCGCCCCGCATGGGCCGACTTGCCGGTGAGCGTGATCGAATAATTGCCGGTTCCGCCGCGTTCGTGCGCGAGTGTCCCGTCGGGCAGGGCTGCGGGCTCATAAGTCAGCGCCGCCAGCTTGCCTTGCGCCATGTCGGCGATCAGGTCAGCACTGGCGAGCGAGCCGGTTTCCTCGTCTGAGTTGATCAGGACGTCATAGCCAAGCGAGCCCGCCGACGCGGTTTCCTCGAACGCCATCAGCGAATGCAGGATCACCGCGATCCCGCCTTTCATGTCGGCGACGCCGGGGCCGTTCAGTACGTCGTCTTCGAGCCAGGTCTGCTGTTGGAACGGGTGATCCTTGGGAAACACCGTGTCCATATGCCCGGTCAGCAGGATGCGGCGATTGGCGGTGGGGCGCACCCGCAGGATCAGGTGCTGGCCGTTGGCCTTCTCGAACTCGTTACCGTCAGCCGCAATTCCCGTAACCGGGGCCGGATCGATCAGCTCGACCTCGCCGGGCAGTGCCGCAAACGCATCCGCCAGCGCGCTCGCCTGCTTTTTCAGACCTTCGAGATTCCCCGTCCCGGTGTTGATAGCGCACCACGACTGGACCCGATCCAGCATCGCCGTAGCGTCAATTTTTTGGAGAAGTTGCGATGTCATCGGCGACCACCCCTAGACGCCAAAATCGCTTGTTCCAAGCCGTTGCAACTCACGGCGGTTTCAGTCATATCGCGGCCCGTCCTCCTCCCCGGGACCCATTCCAGATGGCGTCAAGAGGACCATAATGACGATGCAAGTAGAACGCGCCGGACTTTCCGTGGACGAGCGGCTGGCCGGTTTCCTCGAAACGCAGGTGCTGACCCCGCTCGGCCGCGATGCGGGCGATTTCTGGCAGGGCTTTGCCGCGTTGCTGGCGGAGTTCGCGCCCCGGAATGCCGCACTGCTCGCCAAGCGCGAAGACCTGCAGGCGCAGATCGATGCCTGGCATATTGAGCGGCGGGGCAAGCCACACGACGCGGGCGAATATCGCGCGTTTCTCGAAAGCATCGGCTACCTCGTCCCCGAGCCGGGCGAATTCACCATCGGCACACAGAACGTCGATCCCGAGATTGCAACCATGGCCGGGCCTCAGCTGGTTGTGCCGATTCTCAACGCGCGGTTTCTCCTGAATGCCGCCAACGCGCGTTGGGGCAGCCTCTACGACGCTTTCTACGGCACCGATGGGCTCGAAGCGCCGCCGGCCAGGCCGGGAGGCTACGATACGGTCCGCGGCGACGCGGTGATCGCACGCGGCCGCGAATTCCTCGATCAGGCGCTGCCGCTGGTCGATCAGAGCTGGGCCGATCTCAGGGACGAGAACGATGGCAAGCTGCAGGACGAGAGCCAGTGGGTCGGCCACACCGAAAAGGGCCTGCTGTTCCGCAACAACGGGCTGCATATCGAGGTCGTGTTCGATCGTTCGACGCCCGTGGGTGCGGCCGACAAGGCGGGCATTTCCGACATCGTCGTCGAAGCCGCTCTGACCACGATTGCCGATTGCGAGGACTCGGTCGCGGCAGTCGATGCCGAGGACAAGCTGCTCGCCTACACCAACTGGCTCGGTATCATTCGCGGCGATCTGGAGGAAAGCTTCGAGAAGGGCGGCAAGTCGCTTACCCGCAAGCTGGCGGGTGACAAGAACTACAAGGACGGTGACGGAAACGAACACAGCCTGCCCGGTCGCAGCCTGATGTTCGTGCGCAATGTCGGGCACCTGATGACCAATCCGGCGATCCTGCTTCCGGATGGCAGCGAAATTCCCGAAGGCATCATGGACGCGGTCTTCACCAGCGCGATCAGCACCTTCGACGTCGAAGGCCGCGCCAGATACGGCAACTCCAGGCATGGCAGCATCTATATCGTGAAACCCAAGATGCACGGGCCGGAGGAATGCGCCTTCACCAATGATCTGTTCGACGCAGTCGAGGACCTGCTGGGTCTGCCGCGTCACACCATCAAGGTCGGGGTAATGGACGAAGAGCGCCGCACCAGCGCCAACCTCGCCGCCTGCATCCATGCGGTGAAGGATCGGATCGTGTTCATCAACACCGGCTTCCTCGATCGCACCGGCGACGAGATTCACACCTCGATGCAGGCCGGTCCGATGATGCGCAAGGGCGCGATGAAGTCGTCGGCATGGCTCACCGCCTACGAAGCGCGCAACGTCGCGATCGGCCTCAGGCACGGCCTGTCGGGCAAGGCGCAGATCGGCAAGGGCATGTGGGCCGCGCCGGATCTGATGAAGCAGATGATGGTCGAAAAGATCGGCCACCTGCGTGCCGGGGCGAACACCGCATGGGTTCCGTCGCCGACCGCCGCGACGCTCCACGCACTGCACTATCACCGGGAAAACGTGTTCGAGATCCAGAAGTCGCTGCCCGAAGCGCCCGGCCTCGACGCGCTGCTGGCGATCCCGCTCGCTGCCGATACCAACTGGCCCGAGGACGAGCTGCGCGACGAGCTCGACAACAATTGTCAGGGCCTGCTCGGCTATGTGGTGCGCTGGGTCGATGCGGGCGTGGGGTGCTCAAAGGTCCCCGACATCAATGATGTCGGCTTGATGGAAGACCGCGCGACGCTGCGCATCTCCTCGCAGCATATCGCCAACTGGCTGCACCATGGCGTCGTTAGCGAAGCGATGGTGATGGACAGCCTGATGCGGATGGCGGCCAAGGTCGACGCGCAAAACGCGGGCGACCCGTCCTACGTGCCGCTGATCGGCAACGAGGACGGCGCGGCGTTTAGCGCGGCGAAGGATCTGATCTTCAAGGGCGTGGAGCAGCCGAGCGGCTACACCGAACCGCTTCTGCATCGCTGGCGGCAGGTCAAGAAGGCTGGCTAAAGGACCGTATTCTCCTCCAGTGCCTTGGCGACTTCCGGGCCAAGTTCGGCCTGCAACTTGAGCTTTTGCAGGGAGCTCTGCACCGACGCCGCTATAGTCGCGACTTCGCAGGTGAAATCGCGCATCCGCAGCCCCTCGACGAACGTGGTTTTCGTGGTCACCGTGACGCGACACTTGTCCGGGCCGAGCTGCTCGAATTCGTAGCGTTCGTGGTTGTGCTTCATGTTGCCGACCTGCGGCCGGATGACACAGTCGAAGGCATAGACCCTGTGCGGCTCGGCTTCGGTTACCGCGAATTCGAAGGTCAGGTCGTTCATGAACTCCATGACCATTTCGAACCGGTCGGGCGTTGCCGGAATCTGGCGCACCATGTTGCCGGTGGCGCGCTTGGCGTTGCGGTCATCGGCCCAGTCGATCAGCGCGTAGACCTCGCCGGCAGGCTTGCCAATCTCCACATCTGCCGAGAACTCGACCGGCCCTTCCGGTGCAAGCTTCGGTTTGAACAGTCCGAACATTTGCCACTTCCCCCTATCGATCGTGCGAAGGGGTACCGGCTACGGGTTAAAATTCGCTCTTCTCGCGCGCGCCACAGCGGGAAACGAGGGCCGATCGCTTGCGACCCAATCGGATGTTGCTCGTGTTCGCAGCAGGGCCGATTTCCTTCGCCCTTTCCCCAGCGATCTGCGCAATCATTCCGGGCTGAAGCACGAACTCGAATGCGACCCCGCAAGTCCCTTCGCTCGACCAGACGACCGTGCAGTAAATCTCGTCTTCCCCCAGAACCAGCCAGCCTGATACGCCTTCGGGCGGCGGGTCCTCCAGTTCCAGCTTGGCGCCCGCATCGGAAATATTGGTCATCTCGCATTCGCGCATCCCGCTGACCGTTCGAAGGCCCACCGGGATATCCACCAGCATTCGCCCGGATCTGCGGCGCTCGATCTCGGCGGCTTGCTGGCGAAGGGCGAGGCTGCTCATGGGCTTCTCCTGTTCCGGGCAAACGCGACAGGACCGGCCGCGCGACACCGAAGACGCCATAATGCGCGCCTATTTCCAACCGGCAGGTTCCCGATTTTGCTTGCCCGAAATTAACGATGTGCAAGGCGCGACGCGCTGCGCTCAGGCAGTGTCGAGCGCGCGCGCGAGCGCCACGAATTCCGCGACGCCGACGGTTTCCGCCCGCCGCGTTTCCTCGATCCCGACCTCGGCCAGCGCGTCGAGCGCGCCCGGCACGCCTTTCAGGCTCTGCCGCAGCATCTTGCGGCGCTGGCCGAAAGCCGCTTCCGTGAGGCGTTCGAGGGTCCGCGCCGAAACGCCATCGGGCGCGTCGGTGGGCGCGACGTGGACCACCGCGCTCATCACCTTGGGCGGCGGGGTGAAGGCACTGCGGTGGACCTTCATTGCGAGCGCGGCTTCGGCGCGCCACTGGGCGAGAACGGCAAGCCTGCCGTAGGCACCGGTGTTGGCGCGCGCGACGATGCGCTCGGCAACCTCCCGTTGGAACATCAGCGAGAGCGAGCGCCATTGCGGCGGCCAGTCCGCGCCCGAAAGCCACTTCACGAACAGCGCGGTGCCGACATTGTAGGGCAGGTTGGAGAGGACGTGGAACGCCTTGCCCTGCATGACTTCGCCGTGATCGAGCTTCATCGCGTCGCCTTCGATAACGGTGAGCTGGCCCGGAAACGCCTCGCCGAGTTCGGCGAGCGCCGGAAGGCAACGGCGGTCCATCTCGATCGCGGTGACGCGCGCGCCGGCGCGGAGCAGGGCGCGGGTCAACCCGCCCGGCCCGGGGCCGATTTCGAGCACGTCCCGGTCGGCCAGATCGCCCGGTATGGCAGCGATGCGGGCCAGCAATTGCTCGTCGAGCAGGAAATTCTGTCCCAGCGCCTTCGACGCGGACAACCCGTGCCGGGCAATGGTCTCGCGGATCGGCGGAAGGTCAGCCACGCTGCCGCGCCGCCGCCATCGCTGCGGCCATCCGGATCGCCGCCAGCATCGCACCGGGATCGGCCACGTTCCTGCCGGCGATATCGAACGCGGTCCCATGGTCGGGCGACGTCCGCACGATCGGCAGGCCAAGCGTGACGTTGACGCCTTCGTCGAATTCGAGCGCCTTCAGCGGGATCAGCGCCTGATCGTGATACATGCACAGCGCCGCATCGTAACCGGCGCGGGCACGCGGGAGGAACAGCGCATCGCCGGGGACCGGCCCGGTCACGTCGAAGCCTTCGGTGCGCAGGGCGGCGATCGCAGGGGCGATAATTCGCGCTTCCTCGTCGCCGAACTTGCCGCCTTCGCCGGCGTGCGGATTGAGCGCAGCGATTGCGAGGCGCGGGCGCTCGATCCCGAAATCGCGCTGCAATCCCGCCGCCACGATGCGCGCCTTGCGAAGGATCAGGTCCTGCGACACCAGCCTCGGCACCTCGGCGAGTGCGACATGGACGGTGAGCGGCACAGTGCGTAGCGATGGGCCCGCAAGCATCATCACCGCATCGCGCGGGTCCACGCCGCATACATCGGCGAGATATTCGGTCTGTCCGGGATGGTTGAAGCCGACCTGCGCCAGTTCGGCCTTGGCCACGGGCGCGGTGACCAGGCCCGCAGCCTCGCCATCGAGCGCCTGCCGCGTCGCCCATTGCAGCGAGCTCAACGCCAGCTGTGCGCCTTGCGCGGAGGGCGTGCCCGGCGTGTAGGGCGCATCGAGCCCGGCGAGCACCGGCAGCCCGGCATGGAATGCGAATTCGGTTTCGTGCGCCTCGGCGATCGGCACCAGCGGACAATCGAGCCCGCGCATCTCTGCCGCGGCGCGCAGCACCTCGAGCCCGCCGACGACGAAGAACGGATGCGCCGCCGCGCCTTCGCGTCTGAGCCGGTCATAGCTCGCGCAGATGATTTCCGGCCCGATCCCCGCCGGATCGCCGAGCGAAATGGCCAGCGGAAAAGCGGGCGCGGCGCCGTTCAAGCCGAGCTCAATTGTACTCGATATAGGCGTCGTTGCGCAGGTCGCGCAGGTAACGCTGCGCGCGCTTGTTGATGCGCTCTTCCTCGATCTGCCGTTCGATACTGGCAAAGGTCGGCCCGGCTCCGCTTTCCGGTTCGTCGCGGCCGCACAGCATCAGCACTCGGATGCCTTCTTCGACCGAGCCGAATGGCGGGGTGGTCTGCCCGATCTGCAGATTGAGGATGATCCCTTGCAACTGCTCGGGCAGCGAGCGCGCGCGGATCTGGTCGTTCGAGACGACGGTGGCACCGATCCGTTCGCGGGCGGTTTCGGCATCGGCGCAGCCGCGCAGACCCTGCACGAAGGTTGCGAACTCATTGACCCGGGCCTCGGCGGCCGGGGTGTCGATGCCGGGATCGAAGGTGATCGAAATCTGCTTGAGGCTGAGCAACGCGTCGCGCGGATCGGCCATCAGCACCTGGCGCTTGTCGATCAGGTAGAGGATCGAAAAGCCGCCCGGAATCTCGATCGGACCGACCAGCTGGCCGGGCTGCATGTTGCGCGCGGCGGTCGCCAGCGCGGGAGGAAGCTGGCCGAGCCGGACAAAGCCGAGATCGCCGCCGACAACGGCGGTGGTCGCTTCGGAAAATTGCCGCGCATAGGCGACAAAGCTGCCGCCAGCCCGCAGCTGCTCCATGATCCGTTCGGCGTTCTGCAGCACTGCCTGACGGTTCTCGATCGTCGCCGAGAGGTAGATCTCTCCGAGCCGGTATTCCTCTGTCCCGCGCGAAGCCTCGAGCCGTGCGAGGACATCGTTGACCTCTTCCGCAGCCACGTTGACGAACGGGGTGACGTTGCGCCGCAGCAGGTTCTCCCATGCGACCTCGCCTTCGATCTGGCGCTTGAGCGCGGCCGGCGAAGACCCGATCGAAACCAGGTATTCATCCATCTTTTCCGGCTCCTGGCCGAAATTCTGGGCGGCAAGCTGGCTGTAGGTCCGCTCGACCTCCTCGCGCGTGACCTTCATGTCGAGCGCTTCGGCGGCCTGCACCTTGAGCGTTTCGTCGATCAGGTTGCGCAGCACCTGGACCCGCAGTCGCTGCAATTCCTCGGCTGACACCTCGGCCTGCGAAGCCGAGGTCACCAGTGCGACCCGCTGATCGATATCGGTCCCGGTGATGACGAAGCCGTTGACCACTGCGGTGGCGCTGCGTTCGTTCGGGTTTTCCGGGCCGAGGATGTTGATGCTCTCGGGCAGCCCGAACGGGTTGTCGGCCGTCGGCACCGCCTGCGTCTGCGCGGCGGCAGGCGCGGCTAAGGCCCCGAGGCCGAACATGGCGGCCATGGCCAACGCCGCGCAGGAATTCGAAAACGCCTTGAAAGTCACTGTTATCAATCCCGATTTCATTCAAACTGGATCGCCGTCCACCCCTCTGGCGCGGCGCATTGCTGTTGTCGCAGGCCGATTGCCAAAGCCTGGCTGAACCGCGGCTGAGTCCGGCTTGCGCATCCCCGTCGCCGCTCCATTAGCCATTTTCGTTTGCGATGCCAATTCATCGGCTGGGCAAAAACCCGCGAACGCCGCGATTACCGGAAACCGAGATTGCGCAGCGCGAAGAACAGCTGGAAGGTGTTGCCGCGCTCGGCATCGCCGGCGGTGATGTAATCGCGGCGCCAGGTCAGCCCGAATTCGATGCAGTCGTCTTCGTAGGATACGCCCAGCCGGGTGCGGATCGGCTCGAACCCGTCGGGGGCGAAGGTCGGGTCCTCATCGGCACCCGTGAGGTTGAACACGCCCGATCCGAACACCGACCAGTTGTTCGCGAAGGCAACGCGCGCGGCGGCGCGAAATTCCTCGCGATCCTGCAAATCTTCGACGGTGGTAATGTCGCGGTTGAGCCGCAGGTAACCGACCTCGAGATAGGTCCGGCGCGATCCGATCGTGGCGTCGATCTCGTTGCGGCGCACCGCGAGATTGTCCTTGTCGAGCCGGAACCTGTGGGTGAACTGGATGAAGTCGCGAAACCGCACCTCGGTGCGCCCGACGAAATCCGATACCCGCTCGGACAGCCCGGTCCCGTCGGGAAAGATCTCGCGGTCGGCATCGAAGCGGTAGGACTGGCCGATATTGCTTTTGACCCGCCAGCCGGGCTTGGTGAGCTCCCAGTCGACGCCCCAGGTCACCCGCACGCCGTCCTCGACCCGGTCGTATCCGGGGAAGCGATTGAGCGCGAACAGGTTCGAATCCTCGAGATCGATCGCGCGCGAATCCTCGTTGGGAACGGCCAGATTGCGGATCGGGGGGCTGGCGACGAGCTGAACGCGCGGCGTCAGCACCTGCGTGCCGCCAAACGCTTCGCCGACGAACGGCCATTCGACATCGACCGCGCCGATCGCCACCGCCCGCGCGGTCCATCCGTCATTGCCGCGATAGACCTCGGTCAGGGTCGAGAGCGTATCGTTGGTGTTGTAGAGATCGCCGCGAACGAGTGCGCTGAGCGTCACCACCTGCCCGAAATCGGTGAGGCGGCGCAGGTCCCATTTCGCCCCGGCGAAGGCGCGCTGCGTATCCTGCCCGTCGGTGCGGATCAGGCTGAGCGTGTTGGCCTGCAGTTCGATCTCGCCGCCCAGCACCGGGTCGTCGATCAGGCGGCGATAGTCGAACGCCGGCAGCGCGACCGGGATCTGCCCTTGCACCGCGTTGATCCGCAGCGTCTGCGTCGCCCAACCGGCAAGCGAGAGGTAGGAGCGATCGTCGATCCGCTCGAGGTTGATGGTCGAGCGCAGCCGGTCGTCGCGGCTGATATCGTAGCGCCGCAGGAAGGTCCGGTCGCTCGCGACGCGGACCGTGCCGGTCAGGCTCCATTCGGGCGAGAACTGGAACCGCCCGTTGGCGAACAGATAGCCGCGCGGATCGCTTTCGGTAGTCGGTTCCCCGGTGAAATCGGCGATGCGGCTGCTGACGGTGGCGTAGCCGGTGATCTGATACGCCCCCCGATCGGTCAGGTGGCGCCATTCTGCGGAGGCCATCGGCGCGACTTCGGAAAAGACATAGGCGCCCAGCGTCAGGTCCTGGTTGTCGGCGAGCCGCCAGTAATACCGACCCGACAGTTCGAGCCCGTTGACGTTGCTGATGCGGACATCGGGGACCAGGAAGCCCGAGACCGCGCTGCCGTCGGTACGCAGCGACAGACCCGGCAGCGGAAGGATGCGCGCACCGAACAGTTCGAGCGTCGCACCGCGAAACCGCACCCGGTTGTCCTGCGGGTCGAAAGTCACCCGGTCGGCGGTGATGCGCCAGCTCGGATCCTTGGCGCAGCCGTCTTCGCCAGTGACAGCGCAGGCGGTGTAGGCGGCATCGGTAAGGATGATCGTGCCGTCTTCGCCGCGCTCGCCCGAGCGCGCCGCGAGCCGTCCCCCGGCGCGCAGGGCCACCAGCAGGTCCTCCATCGCGCCGGCTTCGAATTCGTCGGTGAGTTCTAGCCGGTCGGTGTAGAGCTGGTTGCCGTTCTCGTCGACGAAGCGGATGTTGCCGGTGGCCAGGATCGTCCCGGCCTCGCGGTTCCAGACCACCTCGTCGGCAACGACCGATCGGTCCCCGCTGCGCAGGATTACGCTGCCCCGCGCAGTGACGACGTCGCTGTCGGTGTCGTAGGAAAGCTGGTCGGCTTCGAAATCGATCCGTTCGGAGGGTTCACCCAGTTCAGGCGGCGGATCGTCGAGCGTGGCAACGGCGATCGGCCCGGGCTGTGGCTCCCGCAGCAGCGGGTCGCCGTAGCCGAGTTGCCGGTTCTCCCGCTCGAGCACCACGGCTGCTGGATCGACGTCGGCACCGGTATCCTGCGCCGACAGCGGGCTCGCCAGCACCAGCGGACCGGCGATCGCCGCTGCGAGGATCGCCGCGCGCGAGGAGGCCAGTTGTCCAGGTGCGCCTGCATATGCGGCAGCAACCCGTTCCATCGCTGCCTTCGTACCTCCCGACATGCCTTGCCTATTGCACCGCTCACGCTTAATCGCAATCGCCATTCCAAAGCCCGTTCTTCGGTGCCGATCAGCCGTTTCGTGCATTCGATCGACCGGACCCTCAGCCGCCCTGCGCGGTTCGCCCCATTCGCGGAGACATCATGCAAATCCTCTTCACCGACACGCCCCTGCCAACGTCCGGCTAACCGCCCGGATCGTCAATCAGGGGGATGCGCTTTCCGATCTCGATGCGGCCATCGCCGACGGAGCCAAGGCAGCGCGGTTCAACGGCCGGGCCGGGCAGGTGTTCGAGAGCTTCGCGATGGCCGGCGGAAGCCTGCGCCGCGTCGCGCTTGCAGGTGCGGGCGAAAGCGCAGCCGAAGGTCGGCGGCTCAACATCGAAAAGGCGGGCGCATCGCTCACCGCAAAGTTCCTGGTGTCGGGCGAGAGCGCGATGGTGCTCGATCTCGGCCATGCCGACCTGTCGGGCGAGGAAGCGGCTGCGGCACTGCTGGGCCTGCGCCTACGCGCCTGGCGGCACGACAAATACCGGACCAAGCTTGCCGAAGACAAGCGCCCCACGCTGGCGACCGTGCATGTCGTCGGTGCCCCTGCGGGCACGGAGGCTGCATGGGAAACCGCCGCTGCAGTTGCCAAGGGCGTCGAGTTCACTCGCATGCTCGTCGCCGAACCGGCCAACATCGTCTATCCCGAAAGCTTCGTCGAACTCTGCCGCGAAGCGTTCGAGGGACCGGGGCTGAAATTACCGTGCTCGACGACGAGGCCATGGCGAAGCTCGGCATGGGCGCGCTGCTGGGTGTCGGGCAGGGGTCCGAGCGGCCCTCGCGCCTGCTGGCAATCCGCTGGGACGGGGGCGGCGATGAACAGCCGACCGTGCTGGTGGGCAAGGGTGTGACGTTCGACACCGGCGGCATCTCGCTGAAGCCGCCGCCCGGGATGGAAGACATGAAGTGGGACATGGGCGGCGCAGGCGCGGTCGCGGGCGGGATGCTCGCGGTGGTCAGCCGCAAGGCGAAGGCCAATGTCATCGGCGTGATGGGGCTGGTCGAGAACATGCCAGACGGCAAGGCGCAGCGTCCGGGCGATATCGTCACCACGATGAGCGGCCAGACGGTCGAAGTGCTCAACACCGATGCCGAAGGACGGCTGGTATTGTGCGACGCGCTGCACTGGGCGCAGGAGGAATACGACCCGGCGCGGATCGTCGACTTCGCGACGCTGACCGGGGCGATGATCATCGCGCTGGGCAACGAGCATGGCGGGTTGTTCGCCAACGACGATACGCTCGCCGAACACTTGCTGGCGGCAGGAACGGCGACCGGCGACAAGCTGTGGCGGATGCCGATCGGCCCGGCTTACGACAAGCTGATCGACAGCCCGATCGCCGACATCAAGAACGTCGGCCCGCGTCAGGCCGGTTCGATCACCGCGGCGCAGTTCCTCCACCGCTTCATTCGCAAAGGCCTGCCGTGGGCGCATTGCGACATTGCCGGAATGGTCTGGGCCGACAAGCCGGGACACAGCTGGGACAAGGGCGCGACCGGCTACGGCGTGCGTCTGATCGACCGGCTGGTTGCGGATGTGGCGGAGTAGGAAGAGCCGTGGCGCGCATGCGCAAGAAATCGGACCTGCCATCGAAGATCTGCGAGACCTGCGGCCTGCCGTTCAGCTGGCGCAAGAAGTGGGAGCGCGATTGGGACAGCGTGCGGTATTGCTCCGAACGGTGCCGGCGCAATAGGTCCGCGCCGGCATGAAGGTAGACTTCTGGCAGCTCTCGAACGACCCGGTCGAGAAAGTCGTGGCGCTGATCGCGCAGCGCGTGCTCGATTCAGGAGAGCGGCTGCTGGTGGTCAGCGCCGATCCCGACCAGCGCGAGGCGATTTCGCGCGGATTGTGGAATTCCGGGCCGGAAAGCTTCCTCGCGCATGGCGATGCCGCGGGGGCGCAGCCCGAAGCGCAGCCGATCCTGCTGTCGGATTCGCCCGAGCCGGCCAACCGGGCGAGCCACGTGATTTATGCTGACGGTGCCTGGCGCGATGCACCGGGATTTGCGCGCAGTTTCCTGCTGTTCGACGCGGCGACGCTGGAGCAGGCGCGGGCGACGTGGCGCTCGCTCGACGGCACCGATGATCTCGAACGGTCGTTCTACCGACAGGACGGCGGCAAATGGGTGAAGGTCGCCTGATCGCTTGCGCCGCGAATGCGGATCGGGGATGATCCGGTCTGAAACGAGGGGAGTTCGATCATGCGCAGTCTGTCCACCATCTTCGCCGGTTCCGTCGCCCTCCTGCTGGCCGCCTGCGGATCGGAACGCTCGGGCGAGTTCACCACCGAGGATGGCGAATCCGGCACCTATACTATCGACGGCGGTTCGGCCGAGGCCAGCGCCACGATCGAAACACCCGATGGGACGGCGACGATGCGCTCGGGCGCGAACGTGCCGGTCGATCTGCCGGGCGGATTCACCCTCTATCCCGGCGCGAGCGTGGTCAGCAATACCACCATCGACCATGCCGATGGCAAAGGCACGATGCTGATGCTTCAGACCGGCGATGCGCCCGAAAAGGTGATCGGCCATTATCGCAAGCAGGCCGAGGCGGCGGATGTGAAAATCCAGCTGCAGATGACCACCGAACAGGGCATGATGATCGCGGGCGAGGGCCCCGGCGGCCTCACCGTATCGGTCAACGCCTCGCGCGACGGCGACGGGCCGACGCAGGCGCAGCTGATGCTCGGTCAGCGCCCGGGCGGCTAGACCGCGCGGCGGTGTTGCGAAAGGGTTGAACCGCGACCCTGCCGGGGCTAAGGGCGCGCGGCGAATTCCACTCCCGGCGCCGCAAGCTGCGCCCTCTCTTCTCAAGGATAAAGACAATGGCGGTTACCCGCACCTTTTCGATCATCAAGCCCGATGCGACCAAGCGCAACCTGACCGGCGCCGTCACCAGGATGCTGGAGGAAGCCGGCCTGCGCGTCGTCGCTTCGAAGCGCATCCGGATGACCCGCGAGCAGGCCGAAGGGTTCTACGCGGTCCACAGGGAACGCCCGTTTTTCGGCGAGCTGGTCGAATTCATGATGAGCGAGCCGGTGGTCGTGCAGGTGCTCGAAGGTGAAGACGCGGTAAAGCGCAACCGCGACGTGATGGGTGCGACCAACCCGGCCGAAGCCGCCGAAGGCACGATCCGCAAGGAGCACGCGCTGTCGATCGGCGAAAACACCGTCCACGGTTCGGACAGCGACGAGAACGCCGCGATCGAGATCGCGTTCTTCTTCAACGACGACGAAATCGTCGGCTGATCGCGATCCGAGCCGACCGTTCGAGAGGGCCGTCCGACCGGGCGGCCCTTTTCGTTTGTGCGATGCTCAGCCGCGCGCGGCGAAGCGCTTGAGCTGCTGCGAATGCGCGCGGTGGTCGCCGCTTTGGCTGTCGGCCATGGTCGCGCGCATCGCAGTGAGGGCCGCGTCGCTCAGGTCGAGGCCCAGTTCGGCATAGGTGCGCCTGATCTCGCCTTCCCAATCGGCGTTGAGCGCATCGAAATGCAGGCGCGCGATCGGGCCGGGCCACTCCGCGAGCGCCGTCTCCATCCGCTTTTCGCGCAGCGCGATCTTGTGCCGCCACAGCGCTTCGATCCGGTCGAGTTCGCAGCTGTCGCTCTGGATCGCCATCTGGTTCGCCGCGAGCGAGACCGCGCTGCGCAGCACCGCATCGGTATCGCGCTGGGCCAGAACCAGCCGCGCATCGGGAAACTGGACGAGCAGCGTTGCAAGGTCTTCGGCAAATTGCGGGACCTTGAGCACGCGCGGCTTGTCGGCCAGCCCGCGATAGGCGGCATCGGTGCGCAGCACGCGTGCGAATTCGCGATAGACCGGCGCGGGGTCGCGCGCTTCGCTGAACGCCGAATAGGTCGGGATGCGCCACTGCGATTCGTAGATAGAATGGTTGAGCGCCCCCGCGATCCACGCCAGTTCCTCTTCGACCTCGCCGCTGGCCATCGGGTGGATAGACTGGACCCACGGGTTAAGCCCGCGCAGCAGCGCGATGTCGATCGCACCCCTGGCGAGGCGCAGATCGGGGGTGCTGGGGACCGGGTGCCACGCGTCGCAATAGCGGGTGTGCGAATGCGCCGGATCGGCAGCCAGCAGCTTGTGGATGCGCGTCGTGCCGCTGCGCATGTGGCCGATCACGATGATCGGTGGGGCGAGCCGGGTGGCGAGCAGTTCGGGCCGCCGCGACCACAGTTCCCCGAACCGCAGCCGCGCGCGGATCACCCGCATCAACTGACCATGCGCCATCGCGCGGCCCAGCGGGTTGAGATCGGCCTCGTCCTGCACCGCTTCGGTCAGCACGTGCAGCCGCAGACGGAAATCCGCGACGTCATCCGGGCGCCGTCCGCCGATTTCGGCTTCCTCGGCGCGATTCCTGAACCCTTTCGCGGCCAGCGCCCACAGTTCGTCCGCGTCGAGCGCGGGTTCGGGCAGCCAGCCCCTGTCCCAGGCCTGTCCCAGGAAACCGCTGGCGCGATCGGCGATCGGCGCGCGGGCGAGCGGATGGGCGCGGGGAGGGGGCGCCATCAGAACATCTCCGCCGCGCCGATAAGCCTGGTCAATCGCGCCGGGGCGACGCTGCGCCAGCTGCGCTGAAGCCACTCGTCGACATGCTCCCAATCGACGCCGGGCCGGTTGAGGATCAGCCCGACCCAGCCGCTCGCGCCGTAATAGGCGGGCTTGAAATAGATCTCCGGCTGCGCCTCGACGAGGTCCAGCAGCTCGTCCATTCCGCCGGTTTTCACGAGCACCGCGATGTGCTCTTCGCCGTGATGCTGGTTGTTGAAATGCGCGAAGAACTTGCCCGATTTCTCGGTCCCGACCCGGAAGCCGGGCGAACCGTGGCTGTCGCGCGCGTGCGTTTCGGGCAGGGCCAGCGCCAGCTCGCGAACCCGCGCATAGAGATATTCGGCATCGTATCCGCGCGAGACATAGTTCGAGACCGCCCGCGGATAGAGCTGGTGCTCGGCGAACTTGACGCGCTCGGCCAGGCTTTCGGGCGTTTCGTCGCTGCGGATCGCGACCCGTGCCTGCGCCAGCACCTCGCCCGCATCGAGCTCCGGCGTGACTATGTGCACGCTCGCCCCGCCATGGCTGTCCCCCGCGGCGATGGCGCGGGCATGGGTGTCGAGCCCCTTGTATCGCGGCAGCAGCGAGGGGTGGATGTTGAGGATCCGGCCCTCCCAGCGGCGCACGAAACCGTCCGACAGGATGCGCATGTAGCCCGCGAGCACCAGGTATTCGGCCTTCGCATCGACCAGCGCGCGCTCCATTGCCGCGTCGTGATCAGCCCGGCTCACCCCTTTGTGAGAGTGCACGAAGGTGGCGATGCCTTCGCCCTCGGCGATCGCGAGCCCCGGCGCAGTGGCGACATTGCTGGCGACAAGCACCACCTCGTAGGCGCTGTCGTCGCGCAAGCTGGCGTAGAGCAGCGCCGCCATGTTGGTGCCGGTTCCAGAGATGAAGATCGCGACCCTGGCCCTATGCAAGGTGCACCGCCTCCCAGTCCTCCTTGGCCGACCACGTGCCCTGCGATCCGCGTACGGTGCAGCCGCGCTGACCCGCCTCGACGGTGCCGACGCGCAGCACGGATTCGCCTGCATCTTCGAGCCGTGCGGATACCGCAGGAACGTCATCGGGCGCGATCGCCAGCACCATGCCGACGCCGCAATTGAAAGTGCGCGCCATTTCGGCGGGCTCGATGCGGCCCTGAGCCTGCAGGAACGCCATCAGCCGCGGCTGCGCCCAGGCATCGGTATCGATCATGGCGTGCGCGCCATCGGGCAGGATGCGCGGAATGTTTTCGAGCAGTCCGCCACCGGTGATATGCGCCAGCCCGCGGACCAGTCCGGCGCGGATCAGCGGCAGCACGCTCGCGACATAGATACGCGTCGGTTCGATCAGCGCATCGATCAGCAGCCGTTCCTGATCGAACAGCGCCGGACGGTCGAGCTTCCACCCGAAATCCGCCGCCAGCCGCCGCACCAGCGAATAGCCATTGGAATGCACCCCGGAACTGGCGAGACCGACCAGCACGTCGCCGGGTGCGACCTTGTCTCCAGTGAGCTGTTCGCCGCGTTCGACCGCGCCGACGCAGAAGCCTGCCAGATCGTAATCGCCATCGGCATACATGCCGGGCATCTCCGCCGTCTCGCCGCCGATCAGCGCGCAGCCTGCCAGTTTGCAGCCCGCGGCAATCCCCGCAACGACCCGCTCGGCCACCCCGGTCTCGAGCCGTCCGGTAGCGAAATAATCGAGGAAGAACAGCGGCTCGGCACCCTGGACGATCAGATCGTTGACGCACATCGCGACGAGATCGATCCCGACCGTGTCGTGCCGGTCATGCTCGATCGCGAGCTTCAGTTTGGTACCGACGCCGTCATTGGCGGCGACCAGCATCGGATCGACGTAACCAGCGGCCCTGGGATCGAAAAAGCCGCCGAATCCGCCCAGCTCGCTGGTCGCGCCGGGCCGCGCCGTTGCCTTGGCCAGCGGCGCGATGGCCTTCACCAGCGCGTTGCCGGCTTCGATCGAAACGCCTGCCTGTTCGTAGGTGTATGATGTTTTCCCGCCACTCATGCCTCGCGTTTACCCTTTCACGCTTGGAATTCCACTCGCCTTTGGGCAAAAGGCGCTCGATTTCCCCCATGATGGCGGCACGCACTCTTTCCGGCCCGGTTCCCGAGGCCCCGATCCGAGCGATCCCCCCGCTACGCTGGGTGGTCGGCGCTGCACTGGCGCTGGTGCTGCTTGCCGGGGGCTATGCCTTGCTCGTCGCGCAGGTGACCGGTGAACGCGGGATCGCGCCGACCGCCTCGAGCGCCGATATCGAGGTGCGCGGGATCGAGGTCGATATTCGCGCCGATACCGGAGAGGAAGCCCGCCAGCAGGCGTGGCGCGAGGCGCAGCGCAAGGCATGGGACAAGATTGATGGTCCGGCGGTGTCCGATGGGCAGCTGCAGGCGATGGTCTCAGCAATCGTGATCCAGCGCGAGCGGATCGGGCCGAAACGCTACATTGCGACACTCGGCGTGATCTTCGATCGCCAGCGCGCCGGGCGCTATCTCGGAGGCGCGGCGCAGCAGCGCAGCTCCGCGCCGATGCTGCTGATCCCGGTCACGGTGACCGGCGGCACGTATACCGTGTTCGAGGTGCGCAATCCGTGGCAGCGCGCCTGGGCGGAATTCAACCCGGGTACCAGCCGGATCGATTACGTGCGGCCAAGCGGAGCTGGTGGCGATTCGCTGCTGCTGAACTACGGCCAGACCGGTCGCCGCAGCCGTGCGTGGTGGCGCGCGGTGCTGGACCAGTACGGCGCCGCCGACACGCTGACGCCGATCGCACGGTTCGAACACCAGTTTCCCGGCGGGCCGATCACCGGCATCTTTACCGCGCGCTACGGTCCCGACAGCCGCTTCCTCGAAAGCTTTGAACTGACCGCCGACAGCCCTGAAAACCTGCCCGCGATGCTGTCGCAGGCGGTCGAGCGGATGGACGGGATCTTCTCGCAGGCGCTCGCCGACGGCAAGCTGCGCCCCGATCCGACGCTGACGTCCGGCGGATCGGGCGATACCGATCCGGCGATCGCCCGGCTGATCGAGATCGGCCGCGCGATTCGCGCCCGGGACGCGGCCGCCGCGGCGGCGGCTGCCGCGCCGAGCGCGGCGCAATCGTCCGCGCAATCGGCCGCTCCCACCCCGCCGCCGGCGATGACTGTGCGCAATATCGTGGTGCAGTTCGCCTCGCCCGATCCGCAGACTTTCGATGCGGCGCTTTCGGGCGTGCGCGGCACGCCGGGCGTGCGATCGGTTGCGGTGACGAGTACGGCGATGGGCGGAACCTCGGTAATGAGCGTGAGCTTTGCCGGATCGCTCGAGGAACTCGCCGGAGGCCTGCGCTCGCGCGGCTTCACCGTCCGCCAGGGTGCGAACGCGCTCGCGATCAGCCGCTAGGGCGGGCAATTCTGGTATTGCTGCGGACGATGGCCGATTCCCGCATCCCGGTATCGCAGATCGCGCTGCCCCTCGAACCGGGGGCGAAGGCCGCGCCGCAACGGATCGTGGTCGGCAATGCCAATCGCGCCGCGGTCGAGGCGCTGGGCGATCCCGACGGCTGGCCATTCGGTACCGCGATCCTTACTGGGCCGCCGCGTGCGGGCAAGTCGCTGCTGGGGCGCTGGGCCGGTGCGCAGGGAATTGCGGTGATCGACGGCGCCGACCGGCTCGAGGAAACCGATCTGTTTCACCGCTGGAACGCAATCCAGCCGGGCGGTTCGCAGGCCGGCGGACGGCTGCTGCTGATCGCCGACAGCCGCCCGTGGGAAATCGCGCTGCCCGATCTCAATTCGCGGCTTGGCGGTTCGCTGCAGCTCGAGATCGGCGATCCCGATGACGCCATGGCGGCGCAACTGGTCACCGCCTTCGCCGAACAGCGCGGCCTGTCGCTCGCCGACGGGGCCGCGGATTATCTGGTGCCGCGGGCCGAACGCAGCTTCGAAGCGCTGGAGCACCTGATTGCGACGGTGGATCGCATCAGCCTTGAACGACAGGTTCCCGCCACCATGTCGGTGTGGCGGGCCGCGCTGGAGGCCCTCCATGGTCCGGAGCAGCAGCGCCTGTTCTGACCCCGGCCGGAAGGCCCATTTGCATTCTCGCGCGTTTGGTGGGAGGAGATTGACATGTTCGAACGGCTGACCGCCTATCTCGACTCTATCCGGGCGCGCGATCCAGCCCCCCGGTCCCGCTGGGAAATCCTATTGTATCCAGGGGTTTGGGCTCTGGGATTCCACCGTGCGGCGCATTGGCTGTTCGATGCCAAGCTGTATTTCCTCGCGCGGTTCGTGAACCATTTCGGGCGATTCCTGACCGCGATCGACATTCATCCGGGCGCCACGATCGGTAAGAACTTCTTCATCGACCACGGCTTTACCGTGATCGGCGAAACAGCCGAGATCGGCGACAACGTGACGATCTACCAGTGCGTGACACTGGGAGGGACCAACCCGACCAACGGTGTGGGGGGCAAACGCCACCCGACGATCGCAGACAATGTCATTATCGGCTCGGGCGCGCAGATCATCGGGCCGATCACGGTCGGCGAACGTGCCCGGATCGGGGCCAATGCGGTGGTGACCGAGGACGTGCCCGAAGGCGCGACGATGGTGGGTTTCAAAGCGCGCTCGACGCTGGTTCCGGCTGAGGACTGGATCAAGGAATTCATCCCCTACGGCACCCCATGCGAAGATTCGGAGGGCAACCGGGTCGATTGCATCGAAAAGCTCGAAAGCGAGCTTGCGGCGATGAAATCCGAGATCGCGAGCCTCAAGGCCGCGCAGGCCGCTGCTGTCGAGCCGGAGCCTGAACTCGCCCAGAAAAGCGGAACCGCCGACTGATGAGTGCGGGTCTCGGGACCGGGCTGTCAGGCCAGGTCGTTGCCTTTCCCGGCCGCGCGAGCGATCAGGTGGGGTTCGAACGCGAGGAATTGCAGCGCATTCTCGACCTTTATGGCCGAATGGTCGCAGCCGGTCAGTGGCGCGATTACGCGATGGATTTCGACCAGTACGCCGCCACTTTCGCGGCCTTCCGCCGGAGTGCCGAGCGTCCGCAGGCGCGGGTCGAGAAGCGCCCGGCGCTGCGCGGCAAACAGGGCATGTGGACGCTGTTCGGCGAGCACGGCCAGGTGCTCAAACGCGGACACGAGCTGGTGAACGTGCTGGCCCCGATGGAGCGACGGCTGCTGAAAGCGGTGGACGGGGATTAGAAGTGTCCGAGCAAGGCGAAACATCGACCGACATCCTTCGGGCAGCCGAGTTATTCAAGCGCTATCAGAGTCCGGCGATTCTCCTGCACCGGCCTTATCCGCCCCACTCGGTGCCGGAGAGCCTCAGCTACTTCGGTGGTTTGCCAACACTCCCCAGTGACTGTGAATGGCCACGCACTACAGATGGCGTGGCGTTGCACTTCTTTTGCCAGATCGATTGCTCGGAAATCACGTGGTCAACGCCATTGCCGAAACGCGGGATTCTCTACTTTTTCGGGCGTGATGATGAGGAGCAGAGTTGGAACATAGAAAGACCCGAGGAATGCTGCAGGGTCATATTTGCCGATGATAAGGCAAGGGTCGGTGGTCAAGTTCAACCTCCCCCCGACCTCAAACCGATACGCGGCATGTTTCAGGAATCGGCATTTCGTGAAGTGGCACTGGATTCGGATCCTCCGCCGCTGGTGCATGTTAAATGGCCAATTCAGCTTTGCCCGATGGAGAGCTTTCCCGATACGTCAGGTTTGCCGCCGTTGATTCATCAATCGAATGAACCGTGGGCAAAGACGTCTCGCGCCTTCCGGCATAGAAATGCGCTGAGAAGGATCTGGCCATGGATGCGTCCGCTTCCCAAGCTGGATACAAGGCCGGCACCGGATCAGGGCGTTTGGGACCTCTACGAAGACATCCTGCCTCATGTTCGAACGCGGGCGTTCGAACGCGCCATTCGCAGAGAGAGAGGGCCCCGTTGGGATCGATTTGAGAGCTACAGGGCGAGAGAAGTCTGCGCGTCGGAGGAGTTTCCCGAATATTGGTTTCTGGTCGAATTCATGCTCAGATATGCGCTCAGGAATGACCTCAAGGGCGCTCGGCAATACGGCGACGACGTGACACCGGAATTCGTCGCCAAACGTCAAAAGGCAGATCAGGACGTCCAGGATGAGGCGCAAGTCTGGCTGAAACGAGCGCTGGAGTACGCTCACGGGATGTGCCCCACGGCGCCTGAGCGGATTGAATTTCGCGATTGGCTAAAAAGTGTCGACGAGCGAATGACTTGGCACGGCATGACAGGTCGCTGGCTAAAGGAGTCCGCGAAGTACGTTGTTCGCGCGTGCGCGGGGGATCGCGCTATGTCAGAGGCTCTCCCGCAATGGGTGTATGATGCTGCGGACGAGAGTTTATTCCCGACGTCCGCCGAGTTTTCGCAAATGTTGGGAGAGGCTCCTGCGTCTCAAGGCGCTCAGTCGGCGGACAATCCTGAGATTTGCCTGCTGAACCTGTGCAGCGACCCCGGCGTTGGCTGGCAATTCTGGGACATGGGCGAGTGCAGCTTCTGGATCGATCCTGACGATCTTGCAGCCCGAGATTTCAGTCGCGTGATAGGCATGATGGCTGGATGAGTTGGCCGGTCCCGTGGACTTTAACCAAAGGGCCGGCCAGGTTCTTATGGTTTAGCCCCGCGCGCTGCTCGGTCCCGTTCCGGTCACTTTCTGCATCGCGGTAAGGATCGCGCCCGACTGTTCGGAACCGCTTTGCGGTGCCTTGAGGTTGGAGAATTCGCTGATCTTGTCCCAGTTGTCGGCAAAGCCTTCGACAGTGCGCTCACCCTCGGGCAGCCACACTGCATCGTTCATGACCGTCCAGGACGAATGATAACCGCCTGCACCGGCGCCGACGATCGCGTTGGTCGGGCTGTCTTCGCTGACGAGGAACAGCGCGGCCGGGACCACGTTCACTGGGTCGAACAGCTTGAAGGCCTCTTCCGGGAAAAGGTCTTCGGTCATCCGCGTGCCTGCCACCGGCGAAAGCGTGTTGACCCTGATGTTGTACTTCGCGCCTTCGAGCTGGAGCGTCTTGGTCAGGCCGGCGAGGCCAAGCTTGGCTGCGCCATAGTTTGCCTGCCCGAAATTGCCAAACAGCCCGGTCGACGAAGCGGTCATCAGCACGCGGCCATAGGCCTGCTCGCGAAAGGTTTCCCAGCACGCCTTGGTGACGAAAGCCGAACCGGTGAGGTGCACCTTGAGCACGAATTCGAAGTCTTCCGGGCTCATCTTGTGGAAGGTCTTGTCGCGCAGCACGCCGGCATTGTTGATGAGGATGTGTACGCCGCCCCACTTCTGCTTGGCGTCGGCGACCATCTTTTCCATCTGGTCGTATTCGGTGACGCTGCCGCCGTTGGACATGGCTTCGCCGCCCATCTTCTCGATTTCCTCGACCACCTGCAGCGCCATGTCCGAATGGCCGGTGCCGTCGCGCGATCCGCCGAGATCGTTGACCACGACCTTCGCGCCGCGGCGCGCGAGTTCGAGCGCGTATTCGCGGCCCAGACCGCCGCCGGCACCGGTGACGATGGCGACCTTGTCCTTGAAGGTGATGCTCATGAGATGTGTCTCCTGCAATGAAAGCGGCGCGGTTTACGCGCGCGTAAACTTGTGTGCGGCGCTGCGTGGCACTTTCTTCGCTGCCTTGCAACAGGGGCAAATGGGAAGCTGCGATTCCGTAACGTCCGCTAAATGGCGAGTTCCCGCCTAGGCGGCAACTTGCGCGGGTTACAGCGTTTCCAAGGCGGAAATCAGGCCGCCCAGCGAATCGATGACGGAATCCGCGCCGAGTTCGTGCGGCGGCTTGTCGCAATAGCCGTAACCGGCGGCGATTACCGGGACTTCGGCCCCCCGCGCCGCCTTCACGTCGTAGGTTGAATCGCCCACGAACGCGAAACGTCCTCCGCCGCAGCGGCGCTGCGCCTCGATCACGGGTTCGGGACCGGGCTTGGCCAGGTAGCGACCGTCCGATCCCTTGCCCAGGCTGTCGCCGCCGATCACGGTTTCGAACGGCGCGAGAAAATCGAGCCGGGTCAGGATGCTGCGCGCGAACCCTTCGAACTTGTTGGTGACGACCGCCAGCCTGATGCCGCGCGCGGTCAGCTCCCCGACCACGTCACGGGCGTGCGGGTAGGGCGTGGTATGCACCGCGTTGTTGTCCGCATAGTAGCCCAGCATCGCCTTGTAGAGCGCGCGGAACTCGTCCTCCGGCAGGCCACCCTGCCGTTCGACCGCACGCGCCAGCATGATCTTCGCCCCGCCGCCGATCAGATCTTTCGACGAATCGACCGGCACCGGGTCGAATCCCCCAAGCGCAAGCGCGTGATTGACCGCTGCGCCGAGATCGCGAAACGTATCCAGCAGCGTGCCGTCGAGGTCGAACCCGACCGCATCGAAAGGGAAATCCGCCCGGGAAAAAGTCATGCCGGGCGCGGTGCAGGATAGGACTTCAATCCGCAAGCATTTGCTGGCAAGCGCGCCAACACAGACGTTTCAGTGGTATAGGACGCCGCATGACCGATTTTGCCGCCATTATCCTGGCCGCGGGCAAGGGTACCCGCATGAAGAGCGACCTGCACAAGGTGCTGCATCCGATTGCCGGCAAGCCGATGCTGATGCACCTGCTCGACAGCTTCGGCGAATTGTCGCCGCGCAAGACCGTGGTGGTGGTCGGCGACAAGCGCGAGCAGCTGGACGAAGCGCTCGCAGACCGCGGCATCGCGACCGCGCTGCAGGAGCCGCAATTGGGCACCGCGCACGCCGCCTTGCAGGCGCGGGAATCCCTTTCCGGCTTTTCGGGCAACATCCTCGTGTGCTTCGGCGACTGCCCGATGGTCAGGGCCGAAACCGTGCGCAAGCTGACCGGGGCGCTCGAGAGCGGGGCGAAGGTCGCGGTGCTCGGCTTCCGTCCGGACGATCCGCTGCAATACGGCCGGATCATCGCCGATGACGACGGCACTGTGCGCAAGATGGTCGAATACAAGGACGCCAGCGAAGAAGAGCGCGCCTGCGACCTGTGCAATTCCGGCCTCATAGTTGCGCATTCGGACGATATGTGGCCGCTCCTGGATGCGGTCGGCAACGACAACGCGCAGGGCGAATATTATCTCCCCGACGTCGCCACCGGAGCCATCGCACGGGGCGACAGGGTGCAGGTGGTCGAAACCGGGTCGAGCGAGGTCTCCGGCATCAACAGCCGCGCCGAACTCGCCGCCGCCGAGGCGCAGTGGCAGGCGCTCAAGCGCGAGGAGGCGATGGCGAACGGTGCGACGCTGAAAGCACCCGAGACGGTGTTCTTCAGCTGGGACACCGAGATCGGGCGTGACGTGCTGGTCGAACCCAATGTCGTTTTCGGTCCGGGTGTGAAAATCGCCAACGGCGTGCACATCAAGAGCTTCTGCCACATCGAGGGCGCGACCATCGCCAGCGGCGCTCAGGTCGGCCCCTTTGCGCGGCTGCGTCCGGGCGCGGTGATGGAGGAGGACAGCTTCGTCGGCAATTTCGTCGAGATCAAGAAGGCGGTGCTGGGCAAGGGCGCGAAGGCCAGCCACCTGTCATACATCGGCGATGCCACGGTCGGCCAGTACGCCAATATCGGCGCGGGCACGATCACCTGCAATTACGATGGCTATTTCAAGCACCAGACCGTGATCGGCGACCGTGCATTCATCGGATCGAACAGCGCTCTTATCGCCCCGGTGACCATCGGCGCCGACGCGATCGTGGCGGCGGGCAGCGCCGTCAGCCGCGATGTCGGCGCCGGTGATCTGCGTATGGTACGCGGCGAACAGCTGGTAAAACAGGGCTGGGCCGACCGGTTCCACGACACGATGAAAAAGAAGAAAGCGGCGGCCGCAAAGAAGGAATGACGCGAAAGGAGCCAAGCCGATGACCCCGATCCAGTTCGTCGCCAGCGCCAATCATGACGAGGCGCGCGATTTCTACAGCAACACGATGGGCTTCGAGCTGACCGACGATTCGCCGTTTGCGCTCGAATACGACACCGGCAATGGCATGCTGCGGGTGCAAAAGGTCGAGCAATTGACCCCGCACCCGTTCACCGCGCTGGGCTGGGCGGTCGATGATATTGCCGCCGCGCGCGATCGATTGGCGGAGCGCGGGGCAGGCTTCGCCTCCTACGATTTCCTCGAACAGGATGAACGCGACATCTGGACCACGCCGGACGGCGCACAAGTATGCTGGTTCCGCGATCCCGACGGCAACACGCTGTCGCTTACGCAGTTTCCGGTGTGAACTGGGGATAGACTGCGCCGCGAAATCTCTCGAGCCATTCGGTCAGGCTTGGGTCGCTCGCAATCGCCGCCTTCATCGGGCTCGCGAACGGCACGTAGACGATATTGGCCAGCAGGGAATAGACGGTCGCGTCAGCAAGGCTCGGCGCATCACCGAAGAACCACGGACCGTCTCCCAGAATTCGACCGAGGGCCGCGATATCCTTGCTGCTGATCGCTGCGATATTTTCGTCCGAGTGGAGGCCCATCCCGTGACCAGCGAGTTGCTTCTTCACCCCTCGGCGCGCGAGTGGTGCCAGGATCGCGCGCGGCAGAGCCGGGATATCGCCCAGCACCGAAGCCTTCAGGATCGGCCAGTTCTCGTCGCGACACCAACGGTCGTAGACCATCGCCCAGTAGAGGTTCTCCTCGACCAAGCGCTGGATCGCGACCGCTATCCCGCGTTGCTTTGCAGAAAGGTGTGCGTCGACATCCGTGGCGAACTCCCCGGTCAGGAAAACGATGATGAGTGCCGAATCACCAAGGGTGCGCCCCTTGTAGATGATCCACGGTGCCTTTTTCTTGGGACCGCCGAACGGCGTCGCCGCGGTGACGGAATCGTGCTCTATTCCCGTCATCCGCAGGAATGCATCGAGCTTCAGACAGAAGGGACTGACCGAGACCAGCCCCCAGCGACCCGGCAGATGATACGCGCGCAGCCCCGTCATGGATTGTCCCTTTCCACGCGCAGCTTAGACATTTTCTCTCGCTTGGCTAGAAAGCGGAAATGGACGAGGAACTCACCTGCTGGCTGTGCGAACGCCCGTTCGAGACGCTGGTCCAGTGGCATCATCCCGTGCCGAAGGCGAAGAAGGGGCGCGGCACCGTCCCCGTCCATCCGATCTGCCACAAGACGATCCACGCGAATTTCTCGAACGCCGAACTGGCGCGGATTGGCGAGGATGCGGACAATATCCGCGCGCATCCGGCGGTGGCGAAATTCGTGCGGTGGGTCGCGGGCAAACCGCTCGATTTCCATGCCCCCACGCGCCGCTGACCGCTTGGCATCCGGGAACCAATGTCGCGCGTAGCTGCTGATAGGGCGTAACCAGCACCATCAGGAGCACAAATATGGGTATCGGGAAATGGGTCGTCGGGGGTCTCGGGATCGCCGCTGTCGGAGCGGTCGCGGCCTATGCCCAGTATCGCGACAGCGAGGAACCAGACTTCGCCCTGGTGAGGGAAGACCGGGCGTTCCAGCTGCGCGATTATCCTGCGCTGGTGGTCGCCGAGGTGACCCATTCCGGCAACCGGCGTGAAGCGAGCGGCAAGAGCTTCCGGAGGCTTGCGGCTTACATTTTCGCGCAGGACCGGCCCGAAGGCGGCGAGCCGATCGCCATGACCTCGCCGGTGTTGCAAGGCCGCGCCCCGCGCGACGAGAAGATCGCAATGACCGCGCCGGTGCTGCAGGATGAGATCGCCAAGGACCGCTGGCGGATGCGGTTCGTGATGCCGGCGAAATACACGCTGACAACCCTGCCGCCCGCACCCGAAGACATCACGCTGACAGAAATTCCGGAACGGCGGATCGCGGCAGTGCGCTTCAACGGCTACGCGCGTCCAGCCGAAACGGAAGCGATGGAGCGCGAGCTTCTGAAATGGGTGACGGCACAGCAACTCACTCCGGTGGGCGACTTCGAATACGCGTTCTACGACGCGCCGATGGTGCCCGGGCCGCTGCGCCGCAACGAGGTGATGATCGAGGTCGAGGCCGACTAGGCCGGACCGCTCCCATCACCTCGCGTCGGGGGCGTCAGGCGACTTCGAGTGAGCGAGCGCGTTGGTCGCTGACGCCGAATTGCTGTTCCCACTGCTCGAATTCGCTTTGGCTCAGCAGGTAGAGATCGCGCGCCTCGCGAAAGCTGAGTGCATCGTCGTGGACGGCGCGGACGACATTCGCCTTGCGGTTGCGCGACCATTTTACCCGGTGCGATTCCGGCAGGTGGTAGCGCTTGATCGCATCGGCGATGGACGTGTGTTCGGGATAAGCCATTTTTCGTCTCCTGTTCGCCCCTGTTGCCTGACAATGCTCGATTTTCGGGGTTAACGCGGGCCTGACAAACAGGGTTAATTTGGCGTTAACGGCTTTCCCTGTGCCGGGCTTGCGGCGAACCGAAGTCAGACTGTCGGAGCGCTTTACAAACGCAAGAGGCGGCCCGTTTCGGGACCGCCTCCAGCGTTCGAAATGGCTGCACGAATTACCCGCCGTCGGCCGAGTCGCCGGGCCCATCCATCAGCTGCTGCATCAGATAGACATATTGCAGCGCCTGCAGCTTGGCGCGCTGTTCGTTGTCGACCCCACCCGAATGGCCGCCGGTCATGTCCTCGAAATAGAAATACGGCTGGCCCAGCTCCTTGAGCCGCGCGGCACCCTTGCGCGCGTGCGCGGGGTGCGTGCGGTCGTCGGCGGTCGAGGCCCACAGGAACGGGGTGGGGTAGTCCACGCCCTCGACCAGCTTCTGATACGGCGAATACCCTTCGATCCAGGCGCGCTGTTCGGGGATGCGCGGATCGCCGTATTCGCCGGTCCACGACGCGCCGCGCCCGATCAGGTGGAACCGCAGCATGTCGAACAGCGGGATCTGGATGATCGCCGCGCCCCACAAATCGGGCCGCTGGGTGATGGCGGTCCCGACCAGCAGCCCGCCCTGCGAGCCGCCCTGGATGCCGAGATGCTCCGGGCTGGTGAGGCCGCGCGCCACCAGGTCTTCCCCCACGGCGATGAAATCGTCCCAGGTGCGCTGCTTGTTCTCGCGGATTGCGGTCTGGTGCCACAGCGGGCCGAATTCGCCCCCTCCGCGAATATTGGCGATGACATAGGCCCCGCCGCGCTCCATCCACAGCTTGCCCGTGATGCCGAGATAGCCGGGCAGGCGCGGAACCTGGAACCCGCCATAACCGCCCATCAGTACCGGCGTGCTGCCGTCCATCTGCATGCCCTTGGGCTTGACGATGAAGTATGGGATCTGCGTCCCGTCCTTGCTCGTCGCCATCAGCTGTTCGACTTCCATCCCGGTCTTGTCGAACCGGCTGGGCGAGGTCTTGAGCACCTTCGGCGCAGCGCTACCGTCCGCGTAATGTAGCGTGGTCGGATTGAGGAAGTCGGTGACCGTGAACATGATCTGGTCGGTCTCGTCCGAGCTCGCAGCGATATCGACCGTGGCGTTTTCGGGCAGATCGACCGGCTCGCTCACCCACGCGCCATCGACATAATTGAACTGCATCACCTTGCCGACGACATTATCGAGCATGGCGACGAACAGCGCGTTGCCGGTGATCGCACCGCCCTGTTTGGTCTGGCGCTCACCCGGAGACCAGACCAGCGACTTCGCCGCGCCGTTGGGATCGGCCTTCCACTCCTCGAGATCGACAGCGATCAGGCTGTCGGCGGGGAAGGTCTGGCCGTCGGTCTCCCAGTCGACGTCGGTCGAATACAGCAGATGCCCGTCGACGATCCCGTATGGGTTCGCCTTCTTCGGAATGTCGAGCTGCACCCACTCGCCGTCCTTCTCGACGAAATACTCGGTCTCATGGAAGCTCACCGCGCGAAACGCGGTGCGCGCGTGGACGGTGCCGGTGTTGTCGCGCAACAGGCTGGCGCCGGACCACACATCGTTGGGCTTGCCGCGAAAAATCTCGGGAGCATCGGCGATATCGGTGCCGCGTTTCCATTCGCGCGTGGTGAACGGGTATTCGCTTTCGGTCAGCGTGCCTTCGCCGAAATCGCGCCCGACCAGCAGCGTGTCGTCATCGACCCACTGGATCCCGCCCTGGCTTTTTTCCTCGAGCACGAAGCCGCCTTCGACGAATTGTCCTGTCGACATGTCGAATTCGCGCAGGATCGTGGCGTCCTCGCCGCCGTCGCTCAGCGCGATCATGCACTTCGTCAGGGCCGGCGGCAGGCAGGTCGAGCCCTTGTAGACCCATTCCTTGCCCTCGGCCGCGGCCAGCGCGTCGATATCGAGCACGGCTTCCCATTCGGGATCGTCGGTCTGGTAGCTTTCCAGCGTGGTCCGGCGCAGCAGGCCCTTGGGATTGTCCTTGTCCTGCCAGAAATTGTACAGCCCGTCCGGGCGGAACGAGACGTAGGGGATGCGGTCCTCGCTATCGAGGATTTCGAGCGCCTCGTTCTTGAGCGTCTCGAAGCGCGGATCGGCTTCCATGTGCGCCAGAGTGAGCGCGTTCTCGTTGCGCACCCATTCGAGCGCCTCGTCGCTGCGCGCTTCTTCGAGCCAGATATACGGATCCTGTTCGGGGCCGGGGATGCCGCTCTGGTCGATGTGGTCGTCGGCGTTCGCGCCGGTTGCAGTCGTGAGTGTCATCGCGGCTGCCAATGCCAGTGTGGAAACAAGCTTCAAATGTCCTCTCCATGCGGGAAATCGCTGGAGCGTATGTGGCGGCTGCGGCTGGACTTGTGAAGGGGTTTGCTTTGCCGAAAAAGGTCACATGGCGACGCCCGGATAGGAGGCGAAGAATTCCCGATGCGCCTGCGGCAATTCGATCTCGTAAAACGCGCCGCTGTAAGCGAGCACGATCAGCAAGCCAGCCAGCGGCCCCAGCACCAGAGCAGGCGCGTGCCAGCCACGGGATTTGCGAAAATGCAGCGCCGCGATCAGGTGCGCCACGAGCGCGGTCACAACCAGCAGGTAATAGGGGGCAAAGCCGTATCTGAGCGGATCCAGCACCAGTGTCCCCGCGGCCCAGTAGAAATTGGTGTCGAGGTCCAGCACCAGGCGGGTGACCAGGGCCGAGGTGGTGTGCATCACGATGAAATAGGCGAGATAGCAGCCGCTCGCAAACTGCACCCAGTGCCAGAAATCCTTGCGTTTGCGGCGGGTTATGCGGCGCAGCAGGGTGATGCCGAGGACGACCTGCCCCGCGAGAGCGATCGCCAGCGCCGCCTCTACGATCGGTATGCGGTAGACCGCGCGTCCGATCTGCAGCACCGCATCCTGTGCGACGATGCTGTCGAGCGCGGCGAAGTGCGCGCTGAAATGCACCACGAGAAACAAACCGATGAACAGCGCGACCCGGCGGTGTGCTTGCCTTGCCTCGATCGACATGCCATTTCTCCTTAACTGGATATCGTTTATCCGGATAAAGAATATCCGATTAAGGAGTCAAGCGTGCAGTTGGGAAAAGGCGTCGAATGGACCGCGCATATCTGCGCGATGCTGCCGCTGGTGCCACCGGGGCGGGGCTTGAGCGTAGATGCGCTGGCCGATTACTTCGAAGTGCCATCGGCCTACCTCGCCAAGCAGATGCAGCTGCTTCGCCGTGCAGGGATCGTGCAATCGGTGCGCGGCAAGGGCGGGGGATACCGGCTCGCGCGCCCGATCGACGAGATCTCGCTGCTCGATCTGGTGACCGCGATCGAGGGCCCGACGCCGGCGTTTCGCTGCACCGAAATTCGCCAGAACGGCCCCTGCGGCCTGAAGCGCAAGGATTGCAGGCGCCCGTGCGAGATCGCTTCGGCCTTCGCCGAGGCCGAGCGCGCCTATCGCGCGGCGCTGGCCTCCCGCTCGCTCGCCTCGATCGCTCAGGAAGTGGCCGTCAACGCCTCGCCTGAGCATCTGCTCGACATCGCCGGGTGGGTGCAGCGCCAGGTGGGATGAATGCAAAAGGGCGCCCTTTCGGCCGCCCTTTCGTCGCTTGCGAGTTCCCCGCTTTCGCAGGGTCTCATGAATGCCTAGCTCTCGACGTGTTCGGCCAGCACGGTCAGGCCGTTCTCGCCGACTTCGGCGAAGCCGCCGCGCACTTCGATCGTCTCGGGCGCGGCGCCTTCGGTCTTGTAGACCTGCACCGCGCCGTCGCGGATCGTGCTCATGAACGGCGCGTGGCCTTCCAGCACGCCGAATTCGCCTTCGGTGCCGGGCACGACGACCATGTGGACGTCTTCCGAGCGGACCAGTCTGGCCGGGGTTACGAGTTCGAAGTGGAGTGCCACGGCTCTTACGCGTCCTCGGCCAGCTTCTGGGCCTTGGCGACCGCCTGGTCGATCCCGCCGACCATGTAGAAGGCGCTTTCGGGCAAGTGATCGTATTCGCCCTCGACCACCGCCTTGAACGACTTGATCGTGTCTTCGAGCTGCACGAACACGCCCGGGATATTGGTGAACACTTCGGCGACGTGGAACGGCTGCGAGAGGAAGCGCTGAATCTTGCGCGCACGCGCGACGGTCAGCTTGTCCTCTTCGGACAGCTCGTCCATCCCGAGGATCGCGATGATATCCTGCAGCGATTTGTATTTCTGCAGGACTTCCTGAACCTTGCGAGCGGTTTCGTAGTGCTCCTGGCCGACGACGCGCGGCTCGAGCACGCGGCTGGTCGAATCCAGCGGGTCCACCGCCGGGTAGATGCCGAGTTCGGAGATGGCGCGCGACAGCGTGGTGGTTGCGTCGAGGTGGGCAAACGAGGTTGCAGGCGCCGGGTCGGTGAGGTCATCGGCAGGCACATAGATCGCCTGCACCGAGGTGATCGAACCCTTGGTGGTCGAGGTGATGCGTTCCTGCAAATTGCCCATGTCGGTCGACAGGGTGGGCTGGTAGCCCACCGCCGAAGGGATACGGCCGAGCAGCGCCGACACTTCCGAACCCGCCTGGGTGAAGCGGAAGATGTTGTCGACGAAGAACAGCACGTCCTGGCCTTCCTCGTCGCGGAAATATTCCGCCATGGTCAGGCCCGAAAGCGCCACGCGGGCACGCGCGCCGGGAGGCTCGTTCATCTGGCCGAACACCAGCGCCACTTTCGAACCTTCGCTGGTGGCAACGCCGTTGTCGTCCTTCTGGATAACGCCGGCATCGAGGAATTCGTGGTAGAGATCGTTGCCCTCGCGGGTGCGCTCACCCACGCCGGCGAACACCGACACGCCGCCGTGACCCTTGGCGATGTTGTTGATGAGCTCCTGGATCAACACGGTCTTGCCGACGCCCGCACCGCCGAACAGGCCGATCTTGCCGCCCTTGGCATAGGGGGCGAGGAGGTCGATCACCTTGATACCGGTGACGAGGATCGCGGCTTCGGTCGACTGATCGATGAACGGCGGGGCTTCGGCGTGGATCGGCGAGGACTTGTCGGCACCGATCGGGCCAAGTTCGTCGATCGGCTGGCCGATCACGTTCATGATGCGTCCCAGCGTCTTCGGACCAACGGGCACGCTGATCTGGGCGCCGGTGTTGATCACGTCCTGACCGCGAACGAGCCCTTCGGTGGCATCCATCGCGATGGTGCGTACGGTGCTCTCGCCGAGGTGCTGCGCGACTTCGAGTACCAGCGTGTTGTCGCCGTTCTTGGTTTCGAGCGCTGTGAGAATTGCGGGCAGCTCGCCTTGGAACTGCACGTCGACGACAGCGCCGATGACCTGGCTGATCGTGCCATTGGTGGTCTGGTTAAGCGCGGGTGCGGTGGCCATGTTCTATGTCCTGCTTTCGTGGAATGCTTATGCGCCTTGCGCGCAAGTGGTTTCGGGGTCGGCGATTTCCCAAGCGGTTTCGCCCTGGACCAGAGTAGTCTTGTTGCGGAGATATTCGTCGTCGCCGAGGCCGTATTCGCAGATCACCTCGGGCGAACCCATCGCGGCACGGCGGCAGACCGAATCGTTGACTGTCTTTGCCTCGGGGCAGGTCTTGGCGAAGGTGCTGGCAAAGACCGCTGCGTCGGGCGGCGGAAGGCTCGGCGCGGCGGATTCGGGCGCTGCGACTGCGGTTGCAGCCGGTTCGGCCGCCGGCTCTTCGCCGCAAGCGGCAAGCACGGTGAGGGGCAGGGTGAGCAGGACGAGTTTCTTCACGGGGGCTTCCATCGTTACAGCGCCTCTGCGCCAGCAATAATCTCGATGAGTTCGGTGGTGATCGCGGCCTGGCGGCTGCGGTTGTACTGGATCGTCAGCTTGTTGATCAGGTCGCCGGCGTTGCGTGTGGCGTTGTCCATCGCGGTCATCGACGCGCCCTGTTCCGACGCCTCGCGTTCGAGCAGCGCGCCAAACAGCTGCGTCTTGACGTAGCGGGGCAGCAGTTCCTCGAGGATTTCCTCCTCGCCCGGTTCGTATTCGACCACCGCACCGGCGTCTTCGCTGGTTTCGGGCGAAGGGACCGGGATCAGCTGGTTGACCGTCGGGTTCTGCACCAGCGCCGACTGGAACGTCGGGTAGATCAGGTGCGCGACGTCGAACTTGCCCGCCTCGTACATCGCGATCAGCTCGGCCGCGATCGCGTCGGCTTCGTCGAAGCCCGGGGTCTTGACCGTCGAGGTATCGAACATCGTGCCGATCCGCTCGGCGAATTCGCGCTTGAGCGGCGCGCGTCCCTTCTTGCCGACGAGATAGAATTCGACGTTCTTTCCGGCAGCGATCAGCTCTTTCGCCTTGGCCTTGGCAGCCTTGACGAGGTTCGAGTTGAGACCGCCGCACAGACCCTTGTCGGTGTTGACCACGACCAGTAGGTTGCGCTTGTCCGAACCGGTGCCGGCCAGCAGCTTCGGTGCGCTGTCGCCCGAAACCTTGCCCGCGAGCGACGCCATAACGGTACCGAGCCGTTCGGCGTAGGGGCGCGCGGCCTCGGCAGCCGCCTGCGCGCGGCGCAGCTTCGCGGCGGCGACCATCTGCTTGGCCTTGGTGATCTTCTGGGTCGACTTGACCGAGTTGATCCGACCTTTGAGTTCCTTGAGTGAGGGCACTTAGGCGCTCCGTCTGTCCTGGTCGATTACGCGAATTGCTTGGCGAAGGCGTCGAGCGCGGCGACCGTGCGGTCCTTCACGTCGTCTTCGAACTTGCCGCTCTCGCGGATGTCCTTGAGCACGTCGGCGTGTTCGCTGCGGAAGAACGCCAGCATCTGCTCTTCGTAATCGTTGACCCGATCGACCGGGATCGAATCGATGAAGCCGTTGGTGCCGGCAAAGATCGACACGGTCTGCTCTTCGAACGGCATCGGCGAGAACTGCGGCTGCTTGAGCAGCTCGGTCAGGCGTGCGCCGCGGTTGAGCAGCTTCTGCGTTGCGGCATCGAGATCCGAACCGAACTGCGCAAACGCCGCCATTTCGCGATACTGCGCGAGGTCGAGCTTCATCGAGCCCGACACCTTCTTCATTGCCTTGGTCTGGGCGGCACCGCCCACGCGGCTGACCGACAGGCCGACGTTGATCGCCGGGCGGATGCCCTGGTAGAACAGGTCGGTTTCGAGGAAGATCTGGCCGTCGGTGATCGAAATCACGTTGGTAGGAATATAGGCCGACACGTCGCCCGCCTGCGTTTCGATGATCGGCAGCGCGGTCAGCGAGCCGCCGCCTTCGCTCTTGTTCATCTTCGCCGCGCGCTCGAGCAGGCGGCTGTGGAGGTAGAACACGTCGCCCGGATAGGCTTCGCGGCCCGGCGGGCGGCGCAGCAGCAGCGACATCTGACGATATGCGACCGCCTGCTTGGAAAGGTCGTCGTACACGATCACGGCGTGCATGCCGTTGTCGCGGAAGAATTCGCCCATCGCGCAGCCGGTGTAGGGCGCGAGGTACTGCAGCGGGGCAGGCTCCGAAGCGGTCGCGGCGACGACGATCGAATATTCCATCGCGCCGTTTTCTTCGAGCTGCTTGACGATCTGCGCCACGGTCGAGCGCTTCTGGCCGACCGCGACATAGACGCAGTACAGCTTCTTGCCTTCGTCGTCGCTTTCGTTGACGCCCTTCTGGTTGATGAAGGTATCGATCGCGACGGCGGTCTTGCCGGTCTGGCGATCGCCGATGATGAGTTCGCGCTGTCCGCGGCCGACCGGAACCAGCGCGTCGATCGCCTTGAGGCCCGACTGCACCGGCTCGCTGACGGATTCGCGCGGGATGATGCCCGGCGCCTTCACTTCGACCCGGCGACGTTCGCTCGATTCGATCGGTCCCTTGCCGTCGATCGGGTTGCCGAGCGCATCGACCACGCGGCCGAGCAGACCCTTGCCGACCGGAACGTCCACGATCGTTCCGGTACGCTTGACGGTGTCGCCTTCCTTGATCTCGGCATCGGAGCCGAAGATCACCACGCCGACGTTGTCGGCTTCGAGGTTGAGCGCCATGCCCTGGACCCCGTTGGCGAATTCGACCATCTCGCCGGCCTGCACCTTGTCGAGGCCGTGGATGCGGGCGATCCCGTCACCCACGCTCAGCACGGAGCCGACTTCGCTGACTTCGGCCTCGGTGCCGAAATTGGCGATCTGGTCCTTGATGACCTTGGAGATTTCTGCGGCGCGGATTTCCATGTTTCTTGTCCTTTAAGCCTTCATGGCCTGAGCAAGCGAGTTGAGACGGGTGCGGATCGAGGCGTCGATGCGCTGCGATCCGATAGTGACGACGAGGCCGCCGAGCAGGTCGGGGTCGACATCGGCGTCGAGCATGACGGTGCGCCCTTCGCGGGCGGTGAGCTTGTCCTTGAGCGTTGCGAGCTGATCGTCGGACAGCGGGTGCGCGCTGGTGACCCTGGCGGACACTTCGCCCCGCTGAGCGGCGGCGATGGTCTTGAACGCGCGGATCACGTCGGGCAGCGCGGAAAGGCGGCGATTGGCCGACAGCACGCCGAGAAAGTTGGTGGTCAGCTCGGTCAGGCCGAGATGCTTCGCGACCCCAGCGAGCGCCTGGCCCTGTTCGGTGCGCGAAAGCTGCGGGTTGGTGGTGACAGCGGCGAGATCGTCCGACTCGCCCAGCGCGTCGCCGAGCTTCTCGAGATCGGATTCGACCGCCGTCACTGTGCCGCCCTCGCTCGCGAGGTCGAACAGCGCCACGGCATAGCGCCCTGCCAGACTGGCCTGTATACCGGCGGAAATATCCACGCGTGTTTGGTCCTTCTTGGATCCGGGAAAACGATGTTGCGCTTCGGATGTCCGGGCACACGGAGAGGGCCTCCCGGTGAAGCTGGCGCGCGCCTAGCATCGGCCCTCGTATATGGCAAGCCGAGCGGATCGTGAATTATGGACATCGGCCATTGCATTCGGCAGAATGTTTTCGATGGGCGAAGACGCCCACGGGAGAGGAAGAATGCAACTGACACCGATGGCCCCCAAATGCGGGGTCGAGATTTCGGGCGTCTCGCTGGCGACGTGCAGCGATGCCGAGATGGATCAGATCAAGCAGGCGATTTACGAACATGGCGTCGCGGTGTTTCGCGATCAGGAATTTTCGCCCGAGGATCACATCACCTTCGGCCGCCGCTGGGGCGGGATCGATGTGAACAACTATTTCCCGCTGCAGGAAGACTACAACGAAATCGCGGTGGTCAAGAAGGAGCCCGACCAGCAGACCAATATCGGCGGGGCGTGGCACACCGATCATTCGTACGACCAGATACCGGCGATGGGATCGGTGCTGGTCGCGCGGCAGCTGCCGCCCAGCGGCGGGGATACGATGTGGGCGCACATGGGCGCGGCCTACGATGCGCTCTCCGACGAACTGAAGGCCGAGATCGAAGGGCTCGAAGCGTTTCACACGGCCGATCACGTCTACAAGACCGATGGCCTTTATGCGCAGACCGACATGGGTAAGAACCTGCGCGGTCAGGATCTCAAGACCGGCGCGGTGCACCCGGTCGTGATCCGTCATCCGCATACCGGGCGCAAGCTGCTCTACGTCAACAGCGCTTTCACGATCCATTTCGTCGGCCAGACCCGCGAGCAGAGCCTGCCGCTGCTCGAGAAGCTTTTCGACGCCGCGCTGACCGACGACAACCAGTGCCGCCTGCAATGGAAGCCCGGCACGATCGCGATCTGGGACAACCGCACGACGTGGCACAACGCGATCAACGATTATCAGGGGCACGCGCGCGAGATGCACCGCATCACGCTGAGCGGGGAAGCGCTGGCAGCCTAGCCGACGCAGCCTTCGCCGTCGCACGCGACGATGATCGCGAGAGCCGACAAGCCAAACAGCCTGTACGGCCTATTCCGCTCCGCCGCCTCCGCCTGCCGCCCCACCGGCGGTAGCGGCGCTCTTGGCCTCGCAGGTGTAGACCAGCCGCTCGTTCGGGCGCTCGGGCAGCAGCGAGAGCACCTTGGATTGCTGCTCGCCCAGCAGACGAGCGGCGTCGCCCACGCCGCAGGCGGGCGGAGAGTATTCGCCCCGTGCCGTGCGCGCTTCCTGCATCGCCGACTGGCGCAGCAAGTAGCGGTCGGTCTGGAAGATCCGCGTCTGCGGGTCGTAGCTGTTGACCGAAACCGCCGCTTCCTCGTTCGGCACGAATACTCGCGACCATTTGCCGTCTTCCATCCCGTACTGCGTGCGCCGGTTGACGCAGCCATCGGCCGACCAGTCGAATTCGACATCGTCGGTGCGCGCGCCGGTGACCCGGCTGCGTTCGGGCACCAGCGTGCACAGCAAGGTGCCGTCGCCTGCGAGCGAGGCGGTGGTGCCGTCTCCGTCGTCACCGTTGTTTTCTTCGGCCATCGCGGCTTCGACCCGCTCCTCGATCTCGCTGAAGCTCGGCCGGGTGAGCCAGGCCAGCAGCGCGCCGATCAGCGCGGTTCCGGCCAGACCCGCCAGCAGCATCGCGCGCTGGCGCGTCGCCTGCTTCTTGCGCAGCTGGAACGCGGCAAAGCCGAGCCCGATCGCGACCAGCAGCAGCACCATCGCCAGCGCCATCGCGTTCTCGCGGCCTTCCATCACTTCCATCTGCGCGGTGAGCCGCAGCCGCGCGCGCTTCTCGCGCAGCTCGGCCTCGCGCGCTTCGAGCCGCGCCTGCGCTTCGGCCCGCTGCGCTTCGAAGCGGTCGCGCTCGGCAGCGTTGAGCTCCTCGATCGAGCGGCACGGCAGTGCGTTGGTGCGCGGCTCGACATCGTTGGCGCGCAGGAACGGCAGCAGCTCGCGCAAGCTCACCGCGAAATAGAATTCCGCATCCGATCCGTCCGAATCCGCGCCGAAGGAATTGACCCCGAGCACCCGGCCGCAACCGTCGAGCAGCGGTCCGCCAGAATTGCCGCGCGCGATCGGGGCGGTGTGGAGGATGGTGTCGAACTGGCGGCTGGGCCGCTCGCCCGACAGGAATCCGCGGCTTTTCACCGGCGGCTGCGCGCGGAAGATGTCGCCGATCTCCAGCCCCTGCGCAAGGTCGACATTCATCGGATACCCGATGGCCGAGACCTCGCCCATGTCGCCGCTGACGCCGCCGGCAAAGGTCAGCGGCGGCAGTCGCATCGCGCCGTCGACGATTTCGAGCAGCGCGAGGTCGTTGCGCGGGCTCACTGCGACCGGCTTGGCAAATGCACCCGCCGCGCCTTCGCTCGGCACGATCCCGATCCGCAGCGTATCGTCCTGCAGCGCTTCGCGGATGACATGGGCGTTGGTGACGATCCGGTTCGCGGTCACCGCAAAGCCGCTGCCATGGCTGACCGGCACCACATCTTCGCCATCTTGCGCGATCAGCACCACGCGGACCACGCCGCGCGCGGCGGCATCGATATCGCCGGGGTCGGCCGTTGCAGGACCCGGAAGCGCGAACAGCGCGCACAGGGCGAGCAGCAGCGCCCCCCAGCTGGCAAAGCGAGAATCGAACATCACGCCTGCTCTATAACGCGGCTTTTCAAAAACGTGTTAGCGAATGGCGTGATTTCGGGTGAGGACGATTGAGCGCAAGGTCCGGGATGCGGCGAATGTGCTATGATGCGACAACCGCGCCATGACTGAAGCACGCAACACATTCGCAGCGCTGAGCGACGACGATCGCTGGCGAATCGCCATGGCCAAGGACCGCCGGTTCGACGGCGCATTCGTAACCGGGGTGCATTCGACCGGCATCTATTGCCGCCCGAGCTGTCCGGCGCGCGCTCCTTTGCGCAGGAACGTGCGGTTCTACGCCGCGGCTGCCGACGCAGAGGCGGCAGGGCTGCGGGCGTGCAAGCGCTGCTCGCCCAACACCCAGAGCGCAGAGGAGGCCTGCGTGCTCGCAGCGATCAAGGCGATCCGCGCCGAAGGGGCGATGACGCTCGATCAGCTGTCGGACCTCACCGGATATTCACCCACGCATTTCCAGCGCCTGTTCAAGCGCACCGTCGGCCTCTCGCCAGCTGCGTTTGCACGCGCGCTGCGCGAGGAACGGGTGCGCGAGGCGCTGGAGGGCGGGGCGAGCGTCACCCAAGCGCTCTACGAAGCGGGCTATTCCGCACCCTCGCGGTTTTATGCGGACACGAAAGGAAGGCTCGGCATGCAGGCAAGCGACTGGCGCAACGGCGGGAAGGGGCGGATGATCCACTGGAGCGTGGTGCCGACCTCGCTCGGCGCCATGCTGGTGGCGGCGACCGGCAAAGGCGTATGCTGCCTTGCCTTTGGCGAGGGCGAAGAGGAATTGCGCGCGCGCTTCCCCAAGGCCGAACTCGTCGAAGGCCGCGAGGAATTCCGAGCGCTGTTCGAACAGGTGATCGCGGCGGTCGAGGAGCCGTCGATCGACAATTCGCACATTCCGCTCGACGTGAAGGGCACCGCGTTCCAGCAACGCTGCTGGGAGGCATTGCGCAAGATTCCGGCAGGCGAAACGCGCAGCTACGGCGAGCAGGCAGCGATGCTGGGCAATCCCAAGGCGAGCCGCGCCGTCGGCAGCGCCAACGGGGCGAACAATATCGCGGTGCTGATCCCGTGCCACCGGGTGGTGCCCGCAAGCGGGGGCGTGGGCGGCTATGCCTATGGTCCGGAGATCAAGGCCGAGCTGCTGCGCCGCGAGGGTGCCGACCAGAAGGAGCTGTTCTGATATGACCAGAAACGATTTCGCGGCGCTCCATCGCAGCGGCGATCCGCTGGTGCTCTACAACGTCTGGGACGCGGGCAGCGCGGTCGCAGTGGCCGAGGCCGGGGCGCAAGCGATCGCCACCGGCAGCCACTCGCTCGCCGGCGCGCAGGGCTACGACGACGGCGAGCACATCCCGTTCGTTCGGCTGACCGAAACCGCCCGGCAGATCGCCGAAGCGGTCGACCTGCCGGTCACGATCGACATGGAAGCGGGCTATGCCACCAATCTCGCCGACCTCGCGCGCAATGCCGATGCGCTGGTCCACGCCGGGGCGATCGGCTGCAACCTCGAAGACCGCCTGATCCGCGCCGGGGGGCTGCGTTCGATCGAGGAACAGGCCGAGCGGATCGCGGCAGTCGATCGCGAGGGTCTGTTCGTGAACGCGCGCACCGACGTGTTTCTCGGGCCGCTTATGGCGGGCAGGGACCCGAACCAGGTCGAACTAGTACACACCGCGATCGAACGCGCCGCCGCCTACCGCGCGGCGGGGCGGGGTGCTTCTTCATCCCCGGTCTCAGCGATCCCGATCTGATCGCGCAAGTGTGCGACGCGGTCGCGCTGCCGGTCAACGTGATGCGTTTGCCCGAGATGGTCAGCAATGCCGAACTGGGGAGGCTTGGCGTCGCCCGTATCAGCTACGGCGGCGCGCCGTGGCGGGCAGCAATGGCGAGTGTAACAGAGGCGGCGAAGGCGGCGTTTTCGGGCTAAGCCGCAACTCGGGCCGCTTCGCGGAAACTCACCAGCTTGCGGCGATCCTCATCCCATAGCGTCAGGATCAAGGGCCGGAACGAATCCCGCGCGGTGTAGCGGTTGACCATGGCCAGGTCAGGGTGAGCCCGGAGCACTTCGGGCAGGCGATAGAATGGTATCCGGCTCGCGAGGTGATGCACGTGGTGGATGCCGATATTGGCGGTGAACCAGCGCAGCACGGGCGGCAGGTCGAGGTGCGTGCTGCCCAGCAGCGCGGCATCGTGGAAAGACCAGTCGTCCTGGTAATCCCAATGCGCCTCTTCGAACTGGTGCTGCACATAAAACAGCCACACGCCCATCGACGCGGCGAGCAGCAACGTCGGGAGAAATACCAGCGCGGTGGTCGCCAGCCCGAACTGATAGACAAGACCGCCCAGCAGCAGCGCAGTCGCCGCATTGGTCGCCATCGCGCTGATCCAGTAGACCGATCCCGCTCTCATCAGGCCGATCGGCAGGCGGTGGCGCAACAGGAACAGATAGGCGGGACCGAACCCGAGGAGCACCGCCGGGTGTCGGTAAAGCCGGTATCCAAAGCGACGCAGCCACGGTTTGCTGCGGAATTCGCGGATGGTCAGCGTATCGACATCGCCGAACCCGCGAGCATCGAGGTTTCCCGTCCCGGCATGGTGCAAGGCGTGAGACCGGCGCCACGGATCGTAGGGCGTCAGCGTGAACACCCCGATGGCCCGACCGAGCCAGTCATTCCCGGCCCGGTTCGGGAAGTAGGCGCCATGCCCGCAATCGTGCTGGATGATGAACAGCCGAAGCAACAGCAGCGCAGCAAGCGGGATGAGCGCCAGGGCGTAATAATATCCCGAATCGATCGCCAGCAGCGTACCCGCGAACACGCCGATGAACGGCACGATCGTAATCGCGAACTCCCACAGGCTGCGAATGGTCTTCGGGTCTCGGAAAGCCGCAAGATCGCGTATCAATTGCTTGGGATCGGGCGCAGTTTCGCGTTGGCTATGAGGGGGCATTCGGTTCCTTGGGGGAGTTGCGGCACTTCGATATGAACGACGTGTTATGGCAGACTTATGGCAAAGTCGCGAAACAGCGGCGCAAATTTCCACGTATCGGCGGGGTTAGTCGACCCATGCCGACTCTGGTTCAATCCAGTTTCGGCGGGAAGCCCGGCTCGCACTTCGCCATCGCACGCTGATACGCATCGCGAGAGCCGATCCGCTGGAGGTACGCTTGCAGGTTCGGCAGGTGGTCGATTGTCATGTTGTTGAAGGCGCGGCTGGTGGTCAGCTGGAATACCATCATGATGTCCGCCGTCGTCAGTTGCGAACCGCCGAAATAGTCGGCTTCGCCCAGCCGGGTTTCGATCTGCTCCCACGCATTGGTCACGCGCTTGGCCAGCGGCGGAGGCATCTGCGCACCGACCGCATTCACGGCGATCTGCATCATGCCGTTGGTCATGAAGGTCGCGTTGGCGAAGTGGAACCAATAGAGGTGATCGGCGAAATCGGGGTGTTCGGGGCCTGGCACCAGATCGGTATCGGGCGCATACTTGCCGATGATGTATTCTACGATCGCGCCGCTTTCGCCGAGCACCAGGCTTTGTCCGTCTTTGGCGTCGGTGATCACCGGAGCAACCTCCATCGGATGCAGCGCCTTCAGTTCGGGCGGAGCCAACCGTGTGTCGGGATCGCGATTGTAGAGCTTAAGTTCGTAATCGAGCTCCAGCTCCTCGAGCAGCCAGACGATGCGTTCGGATTGCGAGATCCGCAGATGGTGGACGGTCAGCATGGGGCGAAATCCTCTCTACTCGTTTCGCGCCCACCCTTTGCTGGCCGGTTCGAGGCTGTCGAGAAAATTCTGCGCGCTATCGAGGTAGTCCTGCCGTTTGCCTTCGTCCATCCGGTCCCAGTTGGAATAGATCCGCCCGATCCGGTGGTTGCTCTCCAGCCGATCGCGGTGGCGGTCCATGAAATGCCAGTACAGCGGGTTGAACGGGCAGGCGCCGTCGCCGGTCTTCTTGCTGACCGAATAGCTGCAGTCCTTGCAGTAGTCCGACATCTTGTTGATGTAGTTTCCACTCGCCGCGTAGGGCTTGGTCGCGAGCTTGCCGCCATCGGCATAGAGGATCATGCCGCTGACATTGGGCAGCTCGACCCATTGATACGCATCGGCATAGACCGCCAGATACCAGTCCTGCACGTCGCGCGGGTTGATCCCGGCGAGCAGGCAGAAATTGCCGAGCACCATCAGCCGCTGGATGTGGTGGGCGTGGGCGTTGGCCTTTGTCGAGCGGATGCAATCGGCGAGGCAGCGCATGTCGGTTTCGCCGGTCCAGAAAAACTCGGGCAGGCCGCGCTGGGCGTTCAGCTGGTTGTCGCTTTCCAGCCCCGGCATGTGCAACCAGTAGAACCCGCGAATGTATTCGCGCCAGCCGATGATCTGGCGGATGAAACCTTCGACCGAATTGATCGGCGCGCGGCCATCTTCGTAGGCCTGTTCCGCGCGCTTGCAGAGCTCCAGCGGGTCGAGCAAGCCGCAATTGATGCTGGTCGACAGCATCGAATGGAACATGTCGTCTTCGCCATGCACCATCGCGTCCTGATAGGGCCGAACTTCTCGATCCGCTCGGCGAAGAACGCGTCGGCGGCCTTTTCGGCGTCGTCTGACGTGACGGGCCAGCCGAACGGTTCGAGATCGCCGAAATGATCGCCGAATTTCTCGCCGACGAGGTCGATCACTTCCCGGGTAGTTTCGTCGGGCTCGAACTTGGGAACCGGTGGCGGGTCCATTTCTTCCTTGGGCGGTTCGCGGTTGTCCTTGTCGTAATTCCAGTCACCGCCGACCGGCTTCCCGCTATCTGTCATCAGGATGCCGGTCTTGCGCCGCATTTCGCGGTAGAAATGCTCCATGGTGAGGTGCTTGCGCCCCTCGGCCCAGTCCTGGAATTCGGCATGCGAGCATAAGAACCGGTCGTCGGGGAGGATATCGACCGGGCAGGCAAACTTGTCGGGCCATTCCTCGATGGCCTGCTGCACCCGCCATTCGCCCGCTTCGACGACGTGAATTTCGCGGGGGTCGTGGCGCTCGACCGCACGCGCGACTTCGCCGGTGAAGCTGCCCGAATTGTCGTCGTCGGTGAGTTCAACGTAATCGACCGTCCACCCGGCATCGCGCAGCTCTTCGGCGAAATGGCGCATGGCCGAAAAGATCAGGACGATCTTCTGCTTGTGATGTCTGACGTAGGTCGCCTCGTCCCAGACCTCCATCATCAGGATGACGGTGTCGTCCTTGGTGCGTCCGCGCAGCGAAGCGAGCGTGCGGTTCAGCTGGTCGCCAAGGATCGGGACGAGGATTGGGCCAGAGGTGGTATTGTTCGACATGCCGCATCAATGAATGGCGCGGCGATTGGTGCCTCAAACGAAGCTGTACGGATCGATATCGATGCCAACCCGCACGCCCGGCGCGAAGTCCTGACCGCCGACCCAATGGTTCAGCACCTGCTGGAGGTTTGCCGAGCGTCGGGCGTTGACCAGGAAGCGATAGCGATAGCGACCCCGCAGCAGCGACAGCGGGGCGGGGGCCGGGCCGAGGATGTAGAGGTCGTCGAGATGGGGGCGGGCATCGCCCAGCCGCACCGCAGCCTCGCGCGCCTCCTTCTCGTCTTCGCTCGACAGGATGATTGCGGCCCAACGCCCGAAGGGCGGGGCACCGGCATCGCGTCGAGCCTCGGTTTCAGCCTCGTAAAAGGCGTCGCGGTCACCGTTTGCCAGCGCCGCGATCACGGGCGCTTCGGGGTGACGCGTCTGAATCAGGACCTCTCCCGGTTTCTCACCACGGCCTGCGCGTCCGGCGACCTGCGCAACCTGCTGGTAGGTGCGCTCGGCAGCGCGCAGGTCTCCGCCTTCGAGGCCGAGATCGGCATCCACCACGCCCACCAAGGTGAGTTCGGGAAAGTGAAACCCCTTGGTCACCAGTTGCGTGCCGACGATCACGTCGATCGCCTTGGCTTCGGCCTGCGCAATGAATTCCGCCGCGCGTTCGGGCGAGCCGAGCGTGTCCGACGTGGCCACCGCGACCCGCGCTTCAGGGAACAGTTCGGCGACCTCATCGGCGATCCGTTCGACTCCCGGACCGCAGGCGACGAGGCAATCGCCTTCGCCGCATTCGGGACAGGTCTCGGGCGGTTGCGTCTCCAGCCCGCAATGGTGGCAGGCGAGTCGGGCGGAGAGGCGGTGCTCGACCAGCCACGCGCTGCAATTGGGGCATTGGAAGCGATGCCCGCAATTGCGGCACAGGGTCAGCGGGGCATAGCCGCGGCGATTGAGGAACAGCAGCGATTGTTCGCCCGCTGCCAGCCGCGCCTCCAGCCCCTCGATCAGCGGGGCCGAGAGCCAGCGGCCATGCGCAGGCTTCTCCTTGGTGAGGTCGACCAGCTTGATATCGGGCAGCTCTGCCCCGCCGAACCGGCTCGGCAGCTCCAGCTTCGTGTAGGTCCCGATATCGGCCATGTGCAGGCTTTCGAGCGCCGGGGTCGCGCTGGCGAGTACTACCGGGATGCCCTCGAACCGGGCGCGCATCACCGACACGTCGCGGGCATTGTAGCGCACCCCGTCATCCTGCTTGAAGCTGATCTCGTGCGCCTCGTCGACCACGATCAGGCCGAGCTTGGCATAGGGCAGGAACAGCGCCGAGCGCGCGCCTACGATGACCTGCGCGCCCCCGTTCTTTGGCCCCTCCGAAATCGCCCGCCACGCCCGCCGCCGCTCGGTCGACTTGAGCGAGGAATGCCACAGCACCGGCGGCGTTCCGAAACGCTGTTCGAATCGATGGAGGAAGTTCTCGGTCAGCGCGATTTCGGGCAGCAGCACCAGCACCTGACGACCAAACCGCACCGCTGCGGCGATCGGTTCGAAATAGGTTTCGGTCTTGCCCGACCCGGTTACGCCGTCGAGCAGGAATGGCTCGAAAGTCTGCTCCTCGACCGCCTGCACCAGCCGTTTCGCCACCGCCATCTGGTCGGGAGAAAGAGCTGGCTGATGGAAATCCGGATCGGCAGGCGGGTAGGGGCGATCGATCGCCACCGTCACCGGCTCGATCACCCCCTGGTTGACGAGACCGCGCAGCACCCCTTCGGAAACGCCCGCGATCCCGGCAAGCTCGCGGATCGTGCCTTGTTCCCCGTCGAGCGCCTCGATTGCGGCGGCGCGCTGCGGGGTCATGCGCTCCGGCACGCCGCCCGACAGGCGGTACTCGGTCATGGTCGCAGGCCCGCCCAGTGCACCGCCGCTCGACAGGACCATCCGGGCGACGCTCGCCAGCGGGGCGCAATAGTAGTCTGCTGTCCACTCGATCAGTCGCCGCAGCGGCTTCGAAATTGGCGGCACGGGAATGATCTCGCGCAGCGCGCGCAGTTTGGAGGCGTCGACCTGCTTGCCGGGGAGCCTGCCTTCATCCCACACGATCCCCGTAACGGTGCGCGGGCCGAGCGGGGCGACGACGACGCTGCCCGGCGCGACAGCCATCCCTTCTGCCAGCTTGTAATCGAGCGGGCCGAGTGCTGCATTGAGGACAAGGAGTCGGACGCGGTTCATAAGTGCCTGCGCAATATGGGAGCGTGGGGCATCAAACCACAAGGAGAGGGGTCATGGATATGAACGTTCGCGAATTCGGGGATCACGGTCGCAGGGATGCGCTGAAGCTGGGTCTGGGCGGCGCGCTGCTGCTGTCGCTGCCAGCCTGCGCGACCACGCAGGGCTTCAGCCTCACCGAAGCGATCCGCCGGTTGCTGCTGCTGTCGAGCGAGCGCGCCTTCGCGCGGCTGACCGCCCCGGACGGCTATTGGGACGATCAGGTTGCCCGGCTCGGCCTCGGCAATCTGCTCGGCACGCGCGGGGACGTGCTGTCGCGCATTCTCACCTCCGCGCTGTTCAAGGATCGGCTCGAAGATGCCTTCGCCGACATCGCGATCGAGGGTTCAGAACGCGCGGCGCCGCTGGTGGCGGACGCGGTGCGGGTAATCGGCGTCGCCAACGCCGTCGAACTGGTTCGCGGCGGACCGACTGCGGCGACCGAATTGCTGCGCGGCGAGCTGGGCGGCCAGCTGATCGATGCGATGGTGCCTGAGCTGGGCGACGCGATCCGCATCGCCTCAGACCCGCTGGTCGGACAGTTGATCGATGCGGCGGCCGGAACCAATGTCAGCGGCATCGCGCAGCGGCTCGCGGGCAGGATCGACGACGCGATCTGGACCGAGATGGGATCCGAAGAGGCCGCGATCCGGCGCGATCCGGCGCAGACCGGCGATCCGCTGCTGATCGGCGTGTTCGGGGCCGAGCGGGTGCTCTAGCCTCGCAGCGATGGCTGTGCCATCTCCGTCGGCAACGATTCGACACACGCGAGGGGAGCACAGCGCACCATGAAATTCTTCGTCGACACCGCAGAGATCGATGACATCAAGGAACTGGCCGCAACCGGCCTGCTCGACGGGGTCACCACCAACCCATCGCTGATCGCCAAGTCGGGCCGCGATTTCATGGAAGTGACCAGGGAAATCTGCGGGATCGTCGATGGACCGGTCAGCGCCGAAGTCGTCGCGCTCGATCACGCGACGATGATGAAAGAGGCCGAAGTGCTGCGCAAGATTGCGGACAACGTCTGCATCAAGGTGCCGCTGACGGTCGACGGGCTGAAGACCTGCAAGGCGCTGACCGAGGACGGAACGATGGTCAACGTCACGCTGTGTTTCTCGGCCAATCAGGCGCTGCTCGCGGCAAAGGCCGGGGCGACCTTCATTTCGCCCTTTGTCGGAAGGCACGACGACAACGGATTCGACGGGATGGACCTGATCGAGGATATCCGCCTCATCTACGACAATTACGCGTTCGAAACCGAAATCCTCGTCGCCAGCGTGCGCCACGTGACCCACGTGCTCGAGGCGGCGAAGATCGGGGCGGACGTCATGACCGCGCCGCCCAAGGTGATCCACGGCCTGTTCAAGCACGTGCTGACCGACAAGGGCATCGAGGGCTTCCTCAAGGACTGGGAAAAAACGGGACAGACAATCGTTTGATCGATCGTGATCTCCTGCAAAAGCAGGAGTCCAGTTCGCAACGTCGCGATTCTGGGTTCCTGCTTCCGCAGGAACTCACGAGTTGCTAACGAAAACTCAAATGGCTGAAGAATCCCCTCTCGACAGGTTCAAGCAGGCGCTGACCGGAGCCGCGCGGGCGATCGCGCGCGATCCTGAGGTCGAGGTTGCCTGGAGCGCCGATGTGCCGGGCGCGGCGGGCAACCGCTTTCGCGTGCCGCTGCCCGGGCGCGACCTGCCGTCCGATCAGGTGACCGAGGCGCGCGGCTTTGCCGACAGCTTCGCGCTCAAGCTGCGCCATCACGATGCCGGGCTGCACGCGGTCGGCGCGCCGCCCGAGCCGGTGGCGCGCGCCTGCTACGATGCGATCGAGCAGGTCCGCTACGAGGCGCTGGGTGCCAACCGGTTCCAGGGCATCAGGGACAATCTCGACGCCGCGACCGAAATGCGCACCGCGACCGATCAGATCGTCCGCGCGCAGAATTCGTCCGAAGTACCGATCCAGACCGCGCTTGCCTTGATGCTGCGCGAGCAGCTGACCGGCGAGGCGATCCCGGAAAAGGCCCGCGCCGGGATCGATCTGGTGCGCGATTTCATCGAGGATACGGTCGGCAAGGATTTCGCCGCGCTCGGCACCAGCCTCAACGATCAGGAAGCGTTCCAGAAACTCGCGCTCGACATGCTGCGCGAGCTCGATCTCACGCGCCCCACCGACGCGCCCGACGAGGCCGACAACGATGACGGCGAAGACGACGAGGGCGCCGACGACGACCAGTCGGGCGACGAGCAGAACGAAGGCGACGCCGATCCGCAGGCCGCCGAGCTCGCCGGCGAAATGGCCGAGGGCGAAGGCGAGGGCGACAGCGACAGCGAATTCGCGCCCGATGACGACATGCAGGACGGCGAGCCGGGCGAAGAGGGCGACGCTTCCAACGCGCCGGTGCGGCCCAACCGCCCGCAGGCCGAGATTCCCGAGGGGCTCAATTACACCTACTTCACCGACCGTTTCGACGAGGTGATCGAAGCGCCCGAGCTGTGCGATGCCGAGGAACTCGACCGGCTGCGCGCCTATCTCGACAGCCAGCTGACCGGGTTGCAGGGCGTGGTGACGCGGCTCGCCAACCGGCTCCAGCGCCGCCTGATGGCGCAGCAGAACCGCAGCTGGGATTTCGACCAGGAAGAGGGCGTGCTCGACGCCGCGCGGCTTTCGCGCGTGGTCGTCTCGCCCGGCACGGCGCTGTCCTACAAGGTCGAACGCGATGTCGATTTCAAGGACACGGTGGTTACGCTGCTGATCGACAATTCCGGCTCGATGCGCGGGCGTCCGATCAGCATCGCCGCGATCAGCGCCGATATCCTGGCGCGCACGCTCGAGCGCTGCGGGGTCAAGACCGAGATCCTCGGCTTCACCACCCGTGCGTGGAAGGGCGGGCAGTCGCGCGAAGCGTGGCTTGCGGATGGCAAGCCGCAAAATCCCGGTCGTTTGAACGACTTGCGGCACATCATTTACAAGCAGGCTGACGAGCCATGGCGGAGGGCGCGGCGCAATCTCGGCCTGATGATGCGCGAGGGGCTGCTCAAGGAGAACATCGACGGCGAAGCGCTGATGTGGGCGCATTCGCGCCTGATGGCCCGCCCCGAGGAACGCCGCATCCTGATGGTGATCTCGGATGGCGCGCCGGTGGACGACAGCACGCTGAGCGTAAACAGCGCGGGCTATCTCGAAGCGCATCTGCGCGGCGTGATCGAATGGATCGAAGCGCGCTCACCGGTGCAACTCGTCGCCATCGGCATCGGCCACGACGTGACTCGGTACTATCGCCGCGCTGTGACGATCATGGATGTAGAGCAACTCGGCGGCACGATCATGGAGCAGCTTGCGGAACTGTTCGAGGATGAAAAGGGTAAGGGGCGGCGATAATCACAATGGACGGTTTGATGATCGGCTTGGGGATCACGATCCTTGCTTTGGCGATACCGGCAATCATTCGACCTGAGTCACTGCACAAGGAATCGCTCAGGAATCGGAACAGAAGGCTTGAAGAACTGCGCAACGGTGCTCCCGAACGGTACTTCGAGGAGCAGCGTGAGCTGGAAGCCTATCGCCCGCGGTTCGATCCGAGCAGCCGGACCATCAGGGCGTTGGGGTTTGTCGGTGTGACCCTCGGCGTCCTGTCGTTGTTTCAGGGAATTTCTCAATGAACGTAACCGAAGCCGTCACCACCCGTCGCTCCGTACGCGAATTTCTCGACAAGCCGGTTGAGTTCGACACGCTTCGGCGGGTGATGGACAAGGCGCGCTGGGCGGCTTCGGGGTGCAATTACCAGCCGTGGCAAGCCTCGATCCTCACCGGCGAGCCGCTCAAGGACTTGCAGGCGAAGATCACCTCCACGCCGCCGCAAGAGCTCGAATACGATTGGGACGCGCCCAAGGCCGAAGACGCCTACAAGGAGCGGCTCTACGGCATTTCCAAGGGCATGTTCGACGCGCTTGAGATCGCGCGCGACGATGGCGCGGCGCGGATGGCGGCGATGGGCCGCAACGCCACCAGCTTCGATGCGCCTGCGGTGATGTTCGTCTATTTCCCGCGGCTGATGAAGGAGCCGCAATGGTCGGACACCGGCATGTGGCTTCAGACGGTCGCGCTGCTGCTGCGCGAGGAGGGGCTGGACAGCTGCTTCCAGGAATTCATGGCCTACTATGCCAACGTGATCCGCGACCACCTCGGCCTCGACCACGAGCGCACCATGTTCTTCTGCGGCATGGCGATCGGCTATCGCGATCCGGATGCGCCGGTGAACAATTTCGAGCGCGAGCGCGTGCCGCTCGAGAACCAAGTGAAGTTCCTCGGCTGGGATTGACCGAAGCCGCGCAGGGCATCAAAGCGCCACGCCATGACCGACGCGCCTTTACGATTGTTCAACTCGCTCACCCGCGAAATCGAAACCTTCACCCCCGTCCATCCGGGCGAGGCGCGGGTCTACACCTGCGGGCCGACGGTCTACAATTACCAGCATATCGGGAATATGCGCGCCTATGTGTTTGCCGATACGCTGGGACGGACTCTGCAATACAAGGGCTACAAGCTTACCCACGTCATCAACATCACCGATGTCGGCCATCTGACCTCCGACGCCGATGAGGGCGAGGACAAGATGGAGAAGATGGCCGCCTCGCAGGGCAAGTCGGCGTGGGATATCGCGCGGTTCTATCAGGAAGATTTCGAGCGCGATCTGGCGCGATTGAACGTTCAGAAAAAACAGCACCCACGCGCCACCGAATATGTCGAGGCGATGATCGCCTGGGGCGAGCGGATGGCCGACAAGCATTGCTACGAACTCGACAGCGGCCTTTATTTCGACGTTGCGACGGTCGAGGACTACGGGCGGCTGGCTCGCGCTGTGACCGACGAGGGCGAAGGCCGGATCGACACGGTCGAAGGCAAGCGCAACGCCGCCGACTTCGCGATCTGGCGCAAGACCCCGCCGGGCGAGAAGCGCCAGATGGAATGGGACTCGCCATGGGGGAAGGGCGCTCCTGGGTGGCACCTCGAATGCTCGGTCATGGGCGAGAAGCTGCTGGGCTTCCCGTTCGACATTCACACCGGCGGGATCGACCACCGCGAAATCCACCACCCCAACGAGATTGCGCAGAACCAGGCGTTTTGCTGCACCGATGGCCTGCACGTGGCGGAAAACTCCGGCGCGCGGATCTGGATGCACAACAACTTCCTAGTCGAGCGCAGCGGCAAGATGAGCAAGTCCTCAGGCGAGTTCCTGCGGCTGCAATTGCTGGTCGACAGGGGCTACCACCCGCTCGCCTATCGTCTGATGTGCCTGCAGGCGCATTACCGCAGCGAGCTGGAGTTCAGCTGGGAAGGGCTGGAGGCAGCGTTCACGCGCTTGAAGCGGATGGTCATGGCGGTCGAGAAGTTGAAGGCGCGTCATGCCGATCGCGGCGAAAAGGTCGTCTATGGCGACGCTTGGGAACGGCATCCCAAAAGCCGGGAGTTGCTGGAAGCGTTCAACGCGGCGATTGCGAATGACCTCAATACTTCCGAAGCGCTGGTCCTCGCCGAACAGCTTCTGGCCCTGAAAAAGGGCGACACGCATTGCGTACTCTCCGGGCTGGGATCGATCGATTCGGTCCTCGGTCTCGGTCTGATCGACCTGACCCGCACCGACCTGCGCATCCGCCCCAAGAACGCCGAAATCACCGAAGCTGAGATCGAGGACGCGCTCGCCCGCCGTGCCGCTGCGCGTGCGGAGAAAGACTTCGCCACCTCCGACGCGATCCGGGATGAGCTCGCCGCCAAGGGTGTCGAGGTGATGGATGGCGATCCGCTCGGCTGGGAGTGGAAGCTCGCCCGCTAGCCGGATCGCGCCGCTCCCGCCGGGCGGTTGCGGTGGAGCCAGCAATTGATAGAGAACCGCCCGTCGGCAAAGGCGTCTCCCGGAACCGCGGTACGGTTGACTTCGTGCGGGGCGATCGAGGTGAACACCACCAGCCGATCGTGCCTGGGTTCGATCGCCAGCCTCTCCTCCCCCACCAGCGCGTGCAGGATCAGCTCGCCGCCCGAAAACGCCTGCGGCTCGCGATGGAAGTAGTAGACCGCGCTGACGATCCGGTCGGTGGGGGTGTCCAGCACCTTGGTGCGGGTGTCGATGTGGCGGATGAAATGACCACCGTCGCGGGTCGCCACCAACTCGATCTCCATCTGGTCGGGGCGAAACCCGGCGCTGCCCGCGCCGCTCACGATCTCTTCGATCCGGCTTTCAATCGCAGCGCGAAACCCCTTGCGCTGCGCCTTCCAGTCGCCTTCGAACCGGAACGAATGGCGGCTTTCGGAGCGCACCCCGGATCCGGATTCGTTGTTGTAGACCAGCGAGGGGGAAAACCCCGCCTCGTTGGCGAGCGCGAAATCGAGCAGGTCCTGCGCTGCAGCTGCGCCGAGGAACCCGTCGATGATGCAGTGGCTTGCCAGCATCCCCCGACTAGTGCAGCGCTCCCGATGCAAGTCAAGCGCGGGCAGGGCGGGAGAGCCGATCGATGACCAGTTCCAGGACGACCCTTGCGATATCGGGCCTGATCCGCCCGCTGCTCGAGCCGCGCCTGCCCGACGATCTCGACGTGCGCTGGTTCATGACCCACGACGAGGCGCTGGAAGCGGTCACGGGCGCCGAGATCGGCTGGTTCGATTCCAACAACACCGACGACATGGTCAAATCGCTGATGGCGGCGACCGATCTCAAGTGGCTCAATTCGATCTATGCGGGTCTCGATTTCCTGCCGATGGACGTGCTGATCGAGCGCGGGATCACGGTGACCAATGGGGCCGGGATCAACGCCATCACCATCGCCGAATACGTGGTGATGGGTATGCTCACCATCGCCAAGGGCTATCGCGACGTGGTGCGCGCGCAGGATCGCAGGGACTGGCTGCTCGACAGCCCGGGCAAGCGCGAGCTTGCGGGGTCGAAGGCGCTGCTGCTCGGCTACGGTGCGATCGGCCAGCTGATCGAGCCGCGGCTCGAAGCGTTCGATGTCGAGGTGACGGTGGTGCGCCGCAGCGGCGGCGAGGGCGTGCTGACCCCCGACGAATGGCGCGGGAAGCTGGGCGAATTCGACTGGATCATCCTCGCCGTCCCCGCCACGCCCGAAACCGAGGGCATGATCGGTGCGGATGAACTGGCGGCGATGAAATCGGACGCGGTGATCGTCAACATCGCGCGCGGCAGTGTGATCGACCAGCCGGCGCTGATCGACGCGCTCAAGGGCAAGCAGATCGGCGGCGCGTTTCTCGACGTGACCACGCCCGAACCGCTGCCGCAAGACCATGAGCTCTGGACGCTCGACAACGCGCATGTCACCATGCACCTGTCGGGCCGCGCGCAGGACAAGATGTTCCTGCGCAGCGCCGAACGCTTTCTCGACAATCTTGCAAAGTATCGCCGGGGCGAGCCGATCGGGCCGATCTTCGATCCCAAGCTCGGCTATTGAAGCGCGTCGCGTATCCGCCGCAGCGGTTTGCGCGAAACGATTGGCGGGTTCGCCCGTTGATACGGTGTCAATCCGCCATAGGAGAGCGCCCGAATGTCCGACACTCCGAACCAGACCAGAAAGGCGTCCGACCTGCTGGTCGAATGCCTCGAAGCCGAAGGGGTCGAATACATCTTCGGGGTGCCGGGCGAAGAAAACCTCGACCTGCTCGAAAGCCTGGCGGATTCTTCGATAAAGCTGGTGCTGACCCGGCACGAGCAGGGCGCGGGCTTCATGGCCGCAACCTACGGACGGCACACCGGCAAGGCGGGCGTGTGCCTCGCGACGCTCGGCCCGGGCGCGACCAATCTGGTGACCGCGATGGCGTATGGCCAGCTGGGCGGGATGCCGATGCTGGCGATCACCGGGCAGAAACCGATCAAGCATTCGAAACAGGGCCGATTCCAGATTCTCGACGTGGTCGACATGATGGGACCGCTGACCAAGTTCACCCATCAGCTGGCAAGCGGCGACAACATTCCCAGCCGGGTGCGCGAGGCGTTCCGGCTGGCCGAGGAGGAAAAGCCCGGCGCGGTACATCTCGAACTGCCCGAGGATATCGCGACCGAGGAGACCGACAGCCGCCCGATCCCGGCGAGCCAGGCGCGCCGCCCCTCGGCCGAAGCCAAGGCGGTGCGGCAGGCGGTCGAGGCGATCGAAGCCGCGAAGGCTCCGGTGCTGGTGGTCGCGGCGGGCGCGAACCGGCGGATGACCTGCAAGATGCTGCGCGAATTCGTCGAGAAGACCGGTATCCCGTTCGTTACCACGCAGATGGGCAAGGGTGTGCTCGACGAACGGCACCCGCTGTTCCTGGGCTGCGCGGCGCTGTCTTCGGGCGATTTCTGCCACCGCGCGATCGAGGACGCGGACCTCGTCATCAATGTCGGCCACGACGTGATCGAAAAGCCGCCGTTCTTCATGACCGATGCGTTCGAGGGCGATGCGCGCGGACAGACCGACAAGGTCGTCCACATCTCGAACACCACCGCCGAAGTCGATCCGGTCTATTTCCCGCAAATCGAGGTGATTGGCGATATTGCCAACGCGATCTGGCAGATCAAGGAAGCGGTGACGCCGCAGGAGACGTGGGACTTCACCCGCATGCTCGAATATCGCCAGGCCGAACACGCGCATTCCACGCCGCTGGAAGAGGACGAGCGGTTCCCGATCTTTCCGCCGCATCTGGTGTGGCAGGTGCGCCGCGCAATGCCCGAGGACGGCATCATCTGCCTCGACAACGGGATCTACAAAATCTGGTTCGCGCGCAATTACACTGCGTATCGGCCCAATACCGTGCTGCTCGACAACGCGCTGGCGAGCATGGGCGCGGGGTTGCCGAGCGCGATGATGAGCGCGATGCTCTACCCCGATCGCCGGGTGATGGCGATCTGCGGCGACGGTGGGTTCATGATGAATTCGCAGGAGCTGGAAACCGCCGTGCGGCTGGGGCTGAACCTGACCGTGCTGATCTTGCGCGACGATGCCTACGGCATGATCCGCTGGAAACAGAAAAACATGGGGTTCGAGGATTACGGCCTCAAATTCGGCAATCCCGATTTCGTCGAATACGCGGCCAGCTACGGCGCGCACGGCCACCGGGTGACCAGCAGCGAACACCTCGCCGATGTGCTCGCCCAGGCCGGCGAGGGCGGGGGCGTGCACGTGATCGATTGCCCGGTCGACTATTCGGAGAACGACCGCATCCTGAACCACGAGATCAAGGAACTGAGCGCGGCGCTGTAGGGCCGCAAGCGAGAACCACCATGCCCCAACTCAAAGACACATACCCGCTCTACCTCAACAACCGGGCCGAGCAGCCCAACACGGATCTGGCGGTGACCGACAAGTATACCGGCGAGGTCGCGTTCCGGGTCGCGCAGGCCGATGCCGAGACGATCGACCGGGCGATCGCCGGGGCGGTGAACGCCGCCGAACCGATGGCGAAACTTGCCAGCTACGAAAAGCAGGATGTGCTGATGCACTGCGTCAATCGCTTCAAGGAGCGGTTCGACGAGCTCGCCTATGCGCTGTGTGTCGAGGCCGGCAAGCCGATCAACGACAGCGAGGGCGAGGTCACCCGGCTGATCGACACCTTCCGCATCGCCGCCGAGGAATCGGTGCGCAATTACGGCGAGATCATGCCGCTCGACATCTCCGAGCGCGCGAAAGGCTATTCCTCGATGTGGAAGCGCTATCCGATCGGGCCGTGCAGCTTCATTTCGCCCTTCAACTTCCCGCTCAATCTCGCCGCGCACAAGATTGCCCCCGCGCTCGCGGTCGGATGCCCGTTCATCATCAAGCCCGCTTCCAAGACCCCGCTGGGCACGATCATCATCGGCGAAGTCTTGGCCGAGTGCGACGTGCTGCCGGAGGGCGCGTTTTCGGTGCTGCCCGCCAGCCGCGACGGCGCGGACCTGTTCACCGTGGACGAACGGCTCAAACTGCTGAGCTTCACCGGCTCGCCCGCCGTCGGCTGGGAGCTGAAGGCGCGTGCGGGCAAGAAGAAGGTGATCCTCGAGCTCGGCGGCAATGCGGCTGTGGTGGTCGATCACGACGCCGATCTCGACGACGCGCTCGAACGGATCATCTTCGGCGCGTTCTACCAGTCGGGCCAGTCCTGCATCGGGGTGCAGCGGATCATCATCCACGAGGACGTGTACGACCGCTTCAGGAAAATGCTGGTCGAAAAGACCAGAACGCTCGTCGCGGGCGATCCCAAGGATCGCGACACCTTCATCGGCCCGATGATCTCGGAGGGAGAGGCGGAGCGGCTCAAGGGCTGGATCGACGAGGCCGTGGCAGGCGGCGCGACGCTGCTGACTGGCGGCGGATTGTCGCGCGGCAACATGCTGGAGGCGACGCTGCTCGAGAACGTGCACCGCGACGCCCGCGCCTTGAACGACGAAGCCTTCGGCCCGCTGGCGATCCTGCAGAAATTCGGCACCTTCGACGAAGCGCTGGCCGAGGTGAACCGCTCGCAATTCGGGCTGCAGGCGGGAATCTTCACCCGCGACCTGTTCAAGATGTTCGACGCGTGGGACCGGCTCGAAGTCGGCGGGATCGTCATCAACGACGTGCCCAGCTACCGGGTCGACAACATGCCTTATGGCGGGGTGAAGGATTCCGGCCTCGGCCGCGAAGGCATCCGCTTCGCGATGGAAGACATGAGCGAGATCCGGAACCTGATTGTAAGGCGGACTTGATTTCGTTTCGCAGGCCCATCCGGGCCTGCGTCCTCGGGGCAGCTCCTCCGCTTCGCTACGGTGCCCCTGCGGGCGCGCGGTCGCGCTTGCGGCCCGCCGATGGCGTGCCGATTGTCGCTAGCTCTCCTCCAGCAGCAACAGCACCGCCGTCACCACCATCCGCTCGTCCGCGCCGAAGCGGTGATCGACTTCGCGCACGGTGGCGTCGGCGACCAGTTGGCCGGGGATGCGGAACTCGTGTTCGGCCAGGTTGGCGATGAAGTCCTCCCCGACCTCGACCGCGTCGCGCCCGTCGAAATCGAGCATCACTTCGTGACGGGTGCCGGAGAAGGTGATCGAGGACCACGCCTTCTCCTCATGGCTGAGCAGGCTCGCGCGTCCCTCTGCCAGCATCAGCAGCGCCTCGCGCACCCGGTCGGCGGTGGTGCGCCGGGGGCGGTAGCGCCGGCCGCGCGGGGCGGGCGAGGGGACGGGTTCGGCGGATTTGGTCTCGATGAGCGTTTCGGTCAGCACGGTTGCGCTACTCCCTTGGTCTGCGTGTTGGCGAAGTCGCGCATGAAGGCGCGGGTGCGTTGCTCGGTGGCGGGCCTGGGCACGCGGCCCATGCGCAGGTCCAGCACGAAGCGCGGATCGTGCGCGGCCAGCCGCCCGAACTTGGTCGCGGCCATGTCGTGCTCGCGCATGAATTTTTCGACGTCGCGGATCAGCATGTGAACTCCCTGTTGCGGTTGGATCGAGCCGGCGAATCGCCCGATGTTCACTAAACGTTCCACGCGAAATCCTACCGAGCTATCCCCTTGCCATACGTAATAATCTGTGGCATATAATGGGGCATGAAAACGAAACCTCAGACCATTGCTCAATTCTTCAAGCGCTTCCCGAATGACGAGGCTTGCTTGCAGCATCTTTTCGATGTTCGGTTTGGACAGGGGCACGAGTGCCCGAAGTGTAAGCGGGCCTCTAAGTGGTTCCGCATCAAGGCTGAGCGTGCGTTCTCGTGCCAATGGTGCGGCCACCACCTGCATCCGACCGTTGGCACTCCTTTTGAGAAGTCCCGCACGTCGCTTCAGCTTTGGTTCTATGCAATCTTTCTGTTCACCACCACGCGCAACGGTGTGGCCGCTAAGGAACTCCAGAGACAGCTAGGAGTGACCTATAAGACCGCATGGCGCATGGCTGATCTAATCCGCAAGCACATGGCCGATGTTGACGGTGACAAGCCAATTGGCGGCGCTGGCACCATCGTAGAGGCTGACGAGACTTACATCGGGGGCGAAGCGCGGGGCAAAGGCTCCGGCTACAAGAAAAACAAGACAATCGTATTCGGTATGCTTGAGCGCGGCGGCGATGTTGTCACCGAGGTTGTCCCCAATCGCGGGATCAACGCGCTGGTTCCGACCATGCTCAAGCATGTTGACCGCAACACGGAAGTCCACACTGACGAACTCGGTTCGTATGGCTACCTCTCGCTTGAAGGCTACGATCACAAGCGCATCAACCATAGCAAGGGCGAATACGTCGATGCAAACGGTGTAGGCGTGAACTCAATTGAGGGCTTTTGGGCGCAGTTGAAACGCTCGATCTCCGGCACTCACATTCACGTGAGCGGCAAGCACCTCTGGAAATACGCTAAGGAAGCGGAATACCGCTTTAATCGTCGTCACCGTCCTGAGGTGATGTTTGACGAGTTGGTTGAGACTTTCCAGCCATAGCCTCAACGGTTCGATTGAAGGCTTCCATATCGCCTTTCACCTCAGGGTGTTCGGCGATGAACTCACTCAGCTTGTTCTGCCGGATCGCTTCTTTGAGATTCATTTGCCATATCCTCTAAAGCATCAAGGACGCGATCAAGGCGCTGGTCTTGCGCGGCATCCTTCTCTGCTTGCTCAACAGCTGTTTCAGTGACTTGGCCCTCTATCGCAGCCCCGGCCCCAAAGGCATCACTCCACAACGCCACGATAGCAATAATCGCAGTGATTATGGTGGCAACTGCCCCTGCGATATAGTTCCTGAATGTTTCCTTCGTCGGCATTTTCCCTTCAGCCGTTTCAAGGCTGGTCGTCAACTTGTCGATGCTGCCACTAATCTCACTGTTCGCAACCTTGCGGTCAGCCTCAGCCTCCCTGAATGCGGCCAGCACGTCGCGCACCTCCGCTTTAAGGTCAGCGTTTATTACATCGACCTTCGCCTCTACGCTTGTCATGCGGTTTTCCAGTTGGCGGAAACGGTTTTCGTTTCTGTTGTCGGTGCCGCCCTGGAACTGTCGATAGTCCGGCCCACCTTTAGGCTGCGGGAAGCCGCCGAAAGTAATTTCGTAGTTCGAGGAGCCATCGTTTTGCATGGATCGCTCGCTATTATTCCGTTTGACCCGCTGCACTCACAAGCCATTCGCCCAGCGCTTTGACTTGGTTCTTTGGCATCGCAATTGTCGCCACGGTCTTTCGGACAAGCTGGCCGTCCTCGATCACAAACTCCAAGAGCGAAAATTTGGCGGTGTGGCTGCCAATCATGAGATTTCCGGCTGCATCCATATAGACCGTTGGCGCATTCGCATCCGCCTTTGAGGCGGGCAAGTCGCCAGTTTCGCCTTCCTGTGAGACGAACTGTGGCTTGGCGCTGTGATCTGTGTCCGACATGAACCCTCCTGATTCGATCACCGGGTTCTAGCTTAGCCTCTGACATTCCAACAATTCCTTTTCTACCTATGCTGAGGGGATACCTCGGAAATCCTACTTGTCTAGGAAATTTCTTTCATGTAGGAAGGAAATATGAACCAAACCGCAGACAACTTGCCCAAAGGCCCGCGCAAGCGGTTGCTCGAACTGTCGCAGGAGCGCGGCGCGAGCCTCAAGAGCCTGTCCGAGATGCTCGACCGAAACCCGAGCTATCTCCAGCAATTCATTACCAAGGGTTCGCCCAAGAAGCTGGAGGAGCAGGACCGGCGCACGCTGGCGCGGTTCTTCGGCGTGGCGGAGGTGGAACTGGGTGCGGTTAAGGATAATTCCTATATTGACGCAGTGTCCAAGCCGAGTCGCGACGACTGGGTCGAGGTTCCGCGGCTCGATATCGGCGCATCGGCGGGGCCGGGCGCACTACCTAGCGGCGAAGCGGTGTTCGACGCCTTTCGCTTCTCGCGCCGCTGGCTGGCCGAGCAGGGCTTCGAAGGCGCGCAACTGTCCGCAATCACTGTCGAGGGGGACTCGATGGAGCCGCTGCTCAACGACGGCGACGAGATCCTCGTCGACCGCGCCCCGCACCCGTTCCGCGACGGCGTGCATGTCGTGCGCATGGGCGACACGCTGATGGTCAAACGCGTCGCCAGCGCCGGGAGCGGTCGGCTGGCGCTACTCTCGCAAAACCTCGCCTACCCGCCGGTGAGCGTCGAGACGGAGGATGTGGAGATTATCGGGCGGGTGGTTTGGAAGGGGGGGCGGATATAATGGCCGCCGATCATTCGTTTCTTCGTCACCCCGGACTTGATCCGGGGTCGGGCTGTTTTCGACGCGAGAAGTAAGCCTTGCCCCGGATCAAGTTCGGGGCGACGACGGCCATATCCATGCGCTCGGCAGCTTGCTTTTCTACCAAGCCGCAGCCATTTCCCCCGCATGACCGACAAACCCACCCTTCCCATGCGCGCCGCCATCATCCCGGTGACTCCGCTGCAGCAGAATTGCTCGCTGATCTGGTGCACCAAGACGATGAAGGCCGCGCTGACCGATCCGGGCGGCGATCTCGACCGGCTCAAGGAAGGCGTCGCCAAGGCGGGTGTGACGCTCGAGAAGATCCTCATCACCCATGGCCACCTGGATCATTGCGGGCAGGCGGGAATGCTGGCGGACGAGCTTGGCCTGCCGATCGAAGGGCCGCACAAGGGCGACCTGTTCTGGATCGAGCAGCTCGACAATGACGGCGCGCGCTATGGAATGGTGGCCAAGAGCTTCGAGCCGACCCGCTGGCTGGAGCATGGCGACACGGTGACGGTCGGCGAATTGACGCTCGACGTGATCCACTGCCCCGGCCACACGCCGGGGCACGTCGTGTTCTTCCACGAGCCGAGCCGGTTCGCGATCGTCGGCGATGTGCTGTTCCAGGGCTCGATCGGCCGCACCGATTTCCCGCGCGGCAACCACCAGGACCTGATCGACGCGATCACCCAGCGCCTGTGGCCGCTCGGCGAAGACGTGACGTTCATCCCGGGCCACGGCCCGACCAGCACGTTCGGGCAGGAGCGGAAGACGAATGCGTTTGTGTCGGATTATGCGTTGGCGTGATCCATACGTCGCACGCCTTCCGGCGGCTTCTGTCTACATCACCCCAAGCCCGATCAGGACGGCAACAACCGCCAGCCCCAGCAGCGTCAGCATCGAAATGATCGTCCCGATCATCCGGCCCTTGGCGAGCGCTCCGCCGTCCATCCCGAATCCGTGCGCAACCCGGCCGAGGATGAACAGCCCGGCGACATAGGCGAGCCAGGGGTCGCCTCTGCCCGACAGTTCGATCACCGCGAGAAGGATCAGGACAAACGGCGCGTTCTCGGTGAAGTTGGCATGCGCGCGCATCCGGCGGATGACGTTCACGTTGTCTTCGTCGCCCACAAAGATCTTTTCCGCCGCGCGCACACGCCCCACGCGGACCATCAGCCAGACGTTCAAAATCGCTGCGGCAGCCGCCGCTGCGAGCGTCACCGGTAAGAGCATCATGCAGGTTCCCCTCGAATAATCCTTGCGCGCATTGCTAGGCGGACCCACATGGCCTTGCAACGCACGAATTTTTCGCTATAGCGCGCGGCTTCCCGCCATTCTGGCCAGGACGCCCGCACTGGCGAAAGCTTGTGCGAGGGCAGGGCTTGGCCTAGGGCGGCTTTCGAGACGTAACGTCAAGTAACGCACAGACACGTATTTATTTGAGGAAGTGGTGCCGCCATGGCTGTCCCCAAGAGAAAAGTATCGCCCCATCGCCGCGGCAATCGCCGGGCACATGATTCGCTCAAGGTCGAAGCGCATCACGAGTGCTCGAACTGTGGCGAACTGAAGCGCCCGCACAATCTGTGCCCGCACTGCGGCTATTACAACGGCCGCGAGGTCGTCGCCGTCGGCCTTTAGGTCTGACCAGCGATTGCAACCGGAGAAAGTGTCATGAACCTGCCGCGTATCGCTCTTGATGCGATGGGCGGCGACGAGGGCGTGCGCGTGATGGTCGAGGGCGCGGCGCTCGCCCGTCGTCGGCACGAAGGGTTCAAGTTTCTCCTGGTCGGCGACCAGAAACGGATCGAACGCGCGCTCGATACGCACCCGGGCATGCGCGGGGCTTCCGAAATCCTGCATTGCGAAGACGTGGTCGGCGGTGACGAGCTGCCGAGCCGCGCGATTCGCCGGGCCAAGACCACCTCGATGGGTCTCACCGTCAATGCCGTGAAACAGGGCGATGCCGGGGCCGCGGTGAGCGCGGGCAACACCGGCGCGCTGATGGCGATGAGCAAGATCGCGCTGCGCACGATGCCGGGCATCGATCGCCCCGCGCTCGCCGCGCTGATGCCCACGCTGGAGCCGCACGATGTGGTGATGCTCGATCTCGGCGCCAATACCGAGGCCGACGCGCGCAACCTTGTGCAATACGCGGTGATGGGCGCGGCCTATTCGCGGATCGTCAACGGGTTCGACAAGCCGGTCGTCCGCCTGCTCAACATCGGCACCGAGGAAATCAAGGGCACCGAAGCGCTGCGCGAGGCGGCGGCGCGGCTGCAGGCCGCGACCAGCCAGCCCGATGGCGGCCCGGCGCTCGAATTCGGCGGCTTCGTCGAATCCGACAAGATCAATCGCGGCGAAACCCACGTGGTGGTGACCGACGGATTCTCGGGCAATATCGCGCTCAAGGCGATCGAGGGTTCGGCGCGGTTTGTGACCGACCTGCTCAAGCAGGCTTTCACCAGCTCGCTGCGTTCCAAGCTCGGGTTCCTGGTCTCGCGCCCGGCGACCGAGCTGCTGCGCCATCATCTCGATCCCAACAACCACAACGGCGCGGTGTTTCTCGGGCTCAACGGCGTGGTGGTGAAAAGCCACGGCAGCGCGAACGCGAACGGCGTGGCCAATGCCGTGAACGTCACCGCCAGCCTGCTCGAAAATAACCTCACCGCGCGGATCGAACAGGACCTCGCGGAACTCGGCGAACAGGCGCTGCGCGAAAACGGCACGGTGGCGTCCGGCATGTCCGAATCCGACGAACCCGGCAGCGAGGCTGCGGAGTGACAGGCTCGCGGCTGCTGGGGACCGGTTCGGCGCTGCCCGAACGGGTGGTTACCAACGACGAGCTCGCAGCGCGGATCGATACCAGCGACGAATGGATCGTCGAACGGACCGGCATCCGTCAGCGACACATCGCTGGTGTGGGCGAAACGACTGCCACGCTTGCGACATCGGCGGCGCGTGCCGCGCTCGACGACGCGGGCCTGACGCCCGCCGATATCGATATCATCATCCTCGCTACCGCCACGCCCGACAACACCTTCCCCGCCACCGCGACCAAGGTCCAGAACGCGCTTGGCTGCAACGGCGGGATCGCGTTCGATGTAGCGGCGGTCTGCTCGGGATTTCTCTACGCGATCGCGACCGCCGATTCGCTGCTGAAAACGGGCATGGGCAGTCGTGCGCTGGTGATAGGTGCCGAAACTTTCAGCCGAATTCTCGATTGGGAGGATCGCACCACTTGCGTACTGTTCGGCGACGGGGCCGGGGCGGTGGTACTCGCTGCGCCGGAGCCGGAGGCGGGTGAAGATGGCGATGCACCGGGCGTGCTTGCCACTCGTCTCCACGCCGACGGAGCGCAGCACGATCTGCTGTATGTCGATGGCGGGCCGTCGACCACGCAGACGGTCGGTCACCTGCGCATGAGGGGCCGCGAAGTGTTCCGCCATGCGGTCGTCAACCTCGCCGATGTTCTCAACGAAGTGCTTGAAGATGCAGGAATTTCAGCGGACGATATCGACTGGGTCGTGCCGCATCAGGCCAACGCGCGGATCCTCGATGCGACCGCCCGCAAGCTCGGCATCCCGGCCGAGAAGGTGATTGTCACGGTCGATCGCCACGCCAACACCTCGGCCGCCTCGGTCCCGCTCGCGCTCGATGTTGCGCGCCGCGATGGACGGATCAAGCCCGGCGATCTGGTGATGCTCGAAGCGATGGGCGGCGGCTTCACCTGGGGCGCCACGCTGCTGCGGGTCTGAACCGCTCGTCGCAGCCCTTGTGCAAAACTTCGCGCAAGCGACGCGAAAGTTTGCGAAAAATGCATCCCGGGATATACTGCCAGCTCCTGGGATGGGTCGCGCCGAATTGGGAGAGGTACGCATGATGCGTTCGGTGGGCACACTCACGAGAGCCGATCTGGCGGAAACGATCAACCGCAAGATGGGTTTCAGCCGGGCGGAATCGCTCGATCTGGTAGAGGCAATCCTCGACAAGATGAGCGACGCGCTGGCTGCGGGCGAGAACGTCAAGATTTCCGGCTTCGGCAGCTTCGTGCTGCGCGACAAGAACCAGCGGATCGGACGCAATCCGAAAACCGGCGTCGAAGTTCCGATCACGCCGCGCCGGGTCATGACGTTCCGTGCGAGCCAGCTGCTCAAGGAACGGATAGCCAAAGGCGCATAACGGGAATGGCTGACTTCGAAGACGGCAAGGACGAAGGCGCACTGCGCACGATCGGCGAAGTCAGCGATGGTCTCGGCATCAAGCCGCATGTGCTGCGTTATTGGGAACAGCAGTTTTCGCTGCTCAACCCGCTCAAGCGCAGTGGCGGGCGGCGCTATTACCGGCCCGATGACGTGGCACTGGTCGAACGCATCGATCAGCTTGTGAATCAGGAAGGCTACACGTTGAAGGGTGCCGAAGCGGTTCTGCGTTCCTCCGGGGCGCCGGGCAGCGACCGACGTCAGGCCGATCGGCGCGAGGGAGACCGGCGGGCGACTGCCGATCCCGACGGTGCGCCGGGGCAGGCCCGCGCCGCGCCGGTGCGCGATCTCGGCGATGCCATCGCCCGCTTGAAGTCGATCAGGAGCCGTTTGGCCCGCGCCATCGAAGCGTAGCTTTCGCTGCTACTCCGCTGCCATCAGTTCCGCTTCGCCGAGGTCGACACTGACCAGGCGCGAAACGCCCTTTTCCGCCATCGTCACGCCGAACAGCCGGTGCATCCGGCTCATCGTCACCGCGTTGTGGGTCACGATCAGGTAGCGCGTGCTGGTCGTGCGGATCATCGAATCGAGCAGGTCGCAGAATCGCTCGACATTGGCATCGTCGAGCGGCGCATCGACCTCGTCGAGCACGCAAATCGGCGCAGGATTGGTCAGGAACAGCGCAAAAATCAGCGCGGTGGCGGTCAGCGCCTGCTCGCCGCCCGACAGCAGCGACAGCGACTGGAGCCGTTTGCCCGGCGGCTGGGCGAAGATCTCAAGCCCCGCCTCGAGCGGATCGTCGCTGTCGATCAGCGCGAGATGCGCCTGACCGCCCTGGAACAGCCGAGGATAGAGCTCCTGGAAGTGGCGGTTCACCTCCTCGAACGCGGCGCGCAGCCGCTCGCGGCCCTCGCGGTTGAGATTGCCGATCGAACCGCGCAAGCGGTTGACCGCCTCCGCCAGTTCGGCCTGCTCGCCGGCATTCGCGCCGTGCTCGTCCTCGATCCGTTTCAGCTCCTCGGCGGCGACGAGATTGACTGGGCCGATCCGTTCGCGGCTGGCGGTGAGCCGGTCCATTTCTTCCGACTCGGCGGTGGCGGGCTTCACATCCGCCTCCTCGAACCCGAAGCGCTCGGCGAGCAAAGGCGGCGGGCACTGGAAACGCTCGCCTGAAATCCGGGCCATTTCGCCGCGCCGCTGTTCCTCGTTCTCCGCGCGCGCTGCGAGCGTCGCACGGCCTTCGCGAGCCTGCGCCAGCGCTTCGCCTGCGTCCGCCAGAGCGCGCTCGGCCGTGCGCATCTCGGCTTCGTGTTCGTCGACCGCCGCCTGCGCTGTTTCGAGTTCGGCGGTAAGCCGCGCGCGCATCGCGTCGCCCTGTTCGATTTCGGCCATCAGCGCTGCGGGCTTTGCAGCGATCACCGCGCGTTCTTCCTCGATCTCCTCCAGCCGCCGCGCGGCCTCGGCCATCCGGCGGGTCGCCTCGCCCGAGCGCGCCTGCCAATTGGCCATGTCGGCTTGCTGCGCCGCAAGCCGCTCGCGCGTCACTGCCAAACCCTGATCGTGCGCCGCGAGTTCGGCGAGCGCGGCCTGCACCGCCGACTTCGCCGCTTCGTGTTTCGACTGCGCGGCCTCGAGCGCGGCGCGCCCGGCATCGGGGGCGGGCAGGGCTGCGCGCGCTTCCTGCGCGGTGACGCGCTCCGCTTCGGCGGCATCGCGCTGCTCGGCGAGGTCGGCCGACGACTGGTTCAGCTCCTTGAGCCGGGCCGCGATGCGCTCCCTGGCGGCTTCAGCCTGGTCGAGCCGCCGCAGCGCCTGGCGCTCGGCCTCGATCGCGCCTGCGATGTCGCGTTCCTGCGCCACCAGCGCCGATTGCAGCGCCGACAGCTCTTCGCGCGCCGCGCGCTCGCGGCTTTCGGCCAGCTCGGCGGCGCCGCGCAGGTCGGGCAGGATATTTTCGAGTTCCGACAGGCGATTGGCAGCTTCGAGCTGCGCGGCTTCTGCGGAGCCTTCGCCGCGCGCGATGAACCCGTCCCATCGGCGCAGATGCCCGTCGGTGGTGACCAGCCATTCGCCGGGGCCGAGAGCCCGTCCGTCATCTTCCGCGGCGCAGTGCACCAGCGCGAGCCGGGCGCGCAACTCGTCGGGGCAGTCGGTAATGTGGTCGAGCAAACTGCCCGCGACCGGTTGCGGCGGCGCGCTGCCGGTCCAGAATCGGCCATCGCCGGGGTTGTCGGGCTTGCCCAGTGGAGACTTCGCATCGCGCCCCAACACCGCCGCGAGCGCGCGTTCGTGGCCCTTGGCGACGCGCACCTTGTCGAGCGCGGCGGGCAGCCCCTCACGTGCCGACGCCCGCCTGGCGCGGGCATCGCGATCGCGCACCAGCGCGGCGTATTCGCGCTCGATCCCGGCAAGCTCGGCCTTGGCGGTGGCGAAGCCGGCGGCGGCTTCGTCGCGCGCGGTCTGCAATTCGCCCTTGCGGGCCTGATCGGCTGTGAGTCTGTCGCGCAGCCGGGCGAGCTCCGCCCCGCGTCGTCGGCGGCTTCGCGGGCCTCTGCCACCGCCGTCTCCGCGTCCTCGCCGCCTTCGAGCTCGCGGCGGGTTTCGGCGATCCGTGCCGCTTCGCGCTGCAGCCGGGCGAGCCGCGCTTCGGCCTGCTCGATCGCGGCTTCGGCGACGCGCCACTCGGCTTCGACCCCGGCGTGATCCGCAGTCGCCTTGGCCAGCGCGAGTTCGGCGGCACGACTGGCCCGCTCGGCATCCTCGCTGCGATCGGCGAGGGCGGGGCGCTCAGCCTCGGCCTTCGCAAGCGCTGCGCGGCTCGCCTCGAGGTCCTTCTCGAGCTTCGCCAGCGCCTCGGCCGCGTCGCTGGTCAGCCGGTCGGCATCCTTCCGGTCCTCTTCGAGCCGGGTCTGCTGGCGTGTCAGGTCCGCGAGGCGCGTCTCCGCGGCTTCGAGCTTTTCCGACAGCGCCGCCATCCGATGGCCATGCGCGCTCGCATCGTCGCGCCGGTCGGCAAGTTCGTCGCGTGCCTCGGAGAGCTTCGCCGCGAGTGCAGCCTGCTCGTTCTGCGCCGCATCGACCGCGCGCTTGGCTTCGGCAACCTGGGCTTCAGCGCTTTCCGCGGCGGCACGCGCTTCCTTCGCCGCGTGCGCGGCATCGCGCCAGCGGGCGAAAACCAGCCGTGCCTCGGCGTGTTTGATCTGGTCGGTGAGACTGGTGTAGCGCTCGGCCTGCTTGGCCTGCCGCCGCAGCGAGGCCATCTGCGAATCCAGTCCCGCCATCAGGTCTTCGAGCCGCGCGAGGTTCGCCTCGGTCGAGCGCAGCTTGCTCTCGGCGTCCTTGCGGCGGACATGCAGCCCGGCGATGCCCGCCGCCTCCTCGAGCATCTGGCGGCGTTCGGCGGGCTTGGCGGCGATCACCTGCGCGATCTTGCCCTGGCTCACCAGCGCGGGCGAATGCGCCCCGGTCGCCGCGTCGGCGAAGGTCAGCGCGACGTCCTTGGCGCGCACGTCGCGCCCGTTCACGCGGTAGGCGCTGCCCGCCCCGCGCTCGATCCGGCGGGTGACGACCAGTTCCTCGCCCTCGTCATCCTGGGCATGCAGCACGACCTCGGCAAAGGCGCGTTCGGGCCGTGCCGAGGTCCCGGCGAAGATCACGTCCTCCATCCCGCCGGACCGCATCGACTTGGGCGAATTCTCGCCCATCACCCAGCGGATCGCCTCGAGCAGGTTGGATTTGCCGCAGCCGTTCGGCCCGACGACCCCGGTCAGCCCGGGTTCGATACGCAGTTCGGCCGGCTCGACGAAGCTCTTGAAACCGCTGAGCTTGAGCCGGTTGATCTGCATGAGTGTGCGTTGACCCCCGAGTGCCGTCTATTCCTTGCGAGCGCCGGCGCGCTGCAAGGCGGGTTCGATGTCTTCCCAGCTGATCCCTTCGACGCGGGAGCCGTTGAGGAAGAAGGTCGGGGTGCCGGTGACGTTGAATTCCTTCGCCTGTTCGTCGGAGGCCTTGGCGATCGCCTCGATCTTGGCGGTATCGGCCAGGCAGCTGCGCGCCTGATCGGCCGACAGCCCGCGCGCGGCGAAGAAATCGATCAGCCCGGTGACTTCGGCGACCCGGACGAAGCGCTGTTCGGGCGGCAGTTCGCCGGAAGCGTTGACCGCTTCGGGATTGGCCTGGATGCCGTTCATGATGTCGCTGAAGCTCTGCCACGCCTGATCCGACAGCGGCTGCATGCTTTCCTTCGGCCCGCACTGCACCAGCGTGGCCATCACCAGGTCGAACGAATTGCGGATCAGTTCGCGCTGTTCGAACGCGACCACACCGGTCGAAATGTAATTCTCCTTCAGCGGCGTTTTCGCGTTGGTCGCGAAAAAGGCGCAGGCATTACAGGTGTGCGATGCGTATTCGACGAGTTTGATCGGCGCCTCGGGATTGCCGACGAGATAGCCCATTTCCGGCGTGACCGTGACCGTATCGAGCCACGTAGTGCCTGCGGGCGCGGGGATCGCGGCGATCGCTTCGCCTGACGGAGCCCCTTCGGGATCGTCCGAACCGTTGCATCCGGCGAGCGCCAGCGACAGCGGAGCGGCAAGAGCGACGATCGCGAGGCGACGGAACGGTGTGGCGCGGGTGACAGTCATGGGCGAAATGTATCCTCCGGTCGGACGGTTCGGTTATAGGGGGAGCACCGCAGCGGCAAAAGCGCAGGGGACATGCTTGTGCACATATGTATCAGTCTGGTTGCGATATCCTGGCTAGTCGCCTGCATTCCCGGCTGAATTGTCGGGCTTGAACCGCGCCGAAAGCACCGGGTAGAGCGCTTCCCAGGAATGCACGCCTTCGAGCAGCGCGCCATCGAGCGCGAAGCTCGGCGTTCCGGGGACCCCGAATTCGGTGCGGTCGGCGTTGCTGTTGTCGATCAGCGCGCGGGCGGCGACATCGTCCGACAGGCAGGCATTCACTTCGGCGATCGATTGTCCGCGCTGGATCAGCGTGTCGTCGAGGTCGAGCGCGCTCGCGGCGTTCAGCCGCGCCGCACGATCGCCGCGCGCCCAGATCGCCTGCTGGCTCGCCGGAGCCTGCCGCGCCTTGCCCAGCCAGCGATCCTGCGAGGTCATGAATGCCCGGTGCCGGGCCTTGAAATCCTTGGCATCGCCGCATGCGGCCAGCAGCGAAACGGTAAGGTCGAGCGCGTTGCGGATCACCGGCCGCACTTCGAGGCTGGCCTTGCCGGGGATCAGCAACACCAGATCGAGCGCCGGTTCTCCCTGCGCGGTAAAGCTGGCGCAGTGTCCGCAGGTATAGCTGACGAATTCGATCAGCTGCGCATCGGCGCGCGGATTGCCGATCAGGTGGCCGCGTTCTGTCGTCACGATCACCGTCTGCCAATTGCCCTTGCGCGGTGAGTTGTCGAACGCGCTTTCCGAGTTGGACAGGTCCTGCTGCTGCGCGCTCGCTGGGCCGGTCAGGGCCAGCGCGGCTGCGAGCGCGGTCACGGATGAGAAGATGCGTCTCACTAGGTGTCGTCGTCCTTCTGTTCGCCCTGGTCGAAACTGCGCGCGAGCGATTCGAGCACGGTGCGCAGTTCCGGATCGCCGATATCGCGCAAACTGTCGCCGAGTTCCATCGGTATCGACTTGAGCGAAGGCGGCGGTTTGGCGGGCTTTTCAGCATGCGTCGGCTTAACCGCGCCTTGCCGAAGCTTGACCCGCGATACCGCATTGTATCCGAAAAACCGGTTTACGCGGTCGATGATTTCCGGCGTGACCTGCTGGATCAGCGGCGCATGCGCCGGGGTAACGACGAGCTGCAGGATCCCTTCGCACTTCTCGCCGGGTGGAAAGCGGATCGCTTCGGGGCTGCACACTTTCGCATGGTGCGGGCCGACGATTTCGGGCCAGCGCGTGACGACCGAGCTTTGCACAAAGCCGAATCGGCGGAACGCGGTGCGCCCGATCTGGGGCATGAGTTCGCCGATCGGCTTCGGCCCGCCGCCGCGCGGGCGGGTGAAGTGCCGCGCCTGCCTGCCCTTGTTCGAACCTGTGGTCTTGTCGCTTCCCATTGCGCGCGCAGCCATGCCATAGGCCCGGCGTGACCGCCAGCATCTCCTCCACGCTGCTCCACTGGTACGACCGACATGCGCGCGTGCTCGCATGGCGCAACCCGCCCGGCGCGGCGCTGCCCGACGATCCGGCCTGGCCCTATCGCGTCTGGCTGTCCGAGGTGATGCTGCAGCAGACCACCGTTGCCGCAGTGAAACCCTTTTTCGAGAAGTTCACCGCGATCTGGCCCACCATCGAGGATCTCGCCGCCGCGAGCGAGGATGACGTCATGGCGGCGTGGGCGGGGCTGGGATATTATTCGCGCGCCCGCAACCTGGTGAAATGTGCGCGCGAAGTCGCGGCACGCGGCGGCTTTCCCCGGACCGAGCAGGGCCTGCGCGAACTGCCAGGGCTGGGGGCCTACACCGCGGCGGCCATCGCTGCGATCGCGTTCGGCGAGCATGCGGTGGTGGTCGATGCCAATGTCGAGCGGGTGGTGGCGCGGCTGTTCGCGATCGCGGAGCCACTGCCCGGCGCGCGCAAGGAAATCCGCGAGCGCGCCGAGGACATAACGCCGCAAGAGCGCGCTGGCGATTTCGCGCAGGCGATGATGGATCTCGGGTCGGGCATCTGCACTTCCAAGGCTCCGCGCTGCCTGCTGTGCCCGATCTCGGATCATTGCCGGGGCCTGAAAGCGGGAGAACCCGAACGCCTGCCGGTCAAGCCGCCCAAGAAGGCCAGGCCGGAGCGGCGCGGCACCGCCTACTGGATCGAGCGCGACGAGCATGTCTGGCTGGTCACGCGCGACGGCAAGGGAATGCTCGGCGGCATGCGGGCGTTGCCCGACGATGGCTGGACGGCACGCGCGGACGGCTCGCCGCGGGCGGGTGAGTGGGAGATGCTCGGCGTGGTGCGCCACGCCTTCACGCATGCGCAACTCACGCTCGCGGTCGTGCGCGACACGGGCGCGGCACCGCCCGAAGGTGCGGGCGAGTGGTGGCCGATCGCACGGATCGAGGATGCCGGCCTGCCGACCCTGTTCGCCAAGGCCGCCCGGCTGGTGTTATCGCGCGACTAGAAGAATCCCCCGCCGATCGCGAGCCGGACCCCGGCGATCAGCAACACGATCAGGCAGAAGTTGCGCCCCGAATTGCTCGACGACAGCGCGCCAATGATCACGCCGATCGCGATCAGCGGCAACGCGAACCAGTTGGCCCAGCCTAAGAACGGGATTTGGGCCGGGATCACGATTACCAGCGACACCAGACCGATGAGGAAAGCGAGGATGTTGAGCATGTGTCTTATATGAGTATTACACCCCTTCAATGCAAGCCCCGCAAGGATGTTCAAACCGCGTTCAGCGCCGGTGCCGATTGACGCCCCGGCGCATCTGCCGCACACAGCCCGCCAATTTCAGTTTCGGAGAAATCCCGCCCATGGCCTTCCGCACTTTCGACCAGCCCCACCTGTCGCGTCGTTCGCTGATTCGCAGCGGGGGCTACCTCGCCGCCGCTGCGACGCTTTCGACGCTGCCATTCGGCCGACAGCTGCTGGCGCACGATGTCAGCGATAGCTGGCCCAATGTCGCGGCGATGGCGGAGAAATACGTATCGGAGCGCAAGCTCGCCAACATGCTGCTGACGTTCGGCTGGGGCCAGCAGGACATGGCGCATACGGTCGGCGGCGGCACGCTGTCGCTCGCGGGCAGCGCCGAAGTCGACCAGGATTCGCTCTTCCGCATCTATTCGATGACCAAGCCGATCACCGGCATGGCGACCATGATCCTGATCGACGAGGGCAAGCTCGGCCTCGACCAACCGCTCTACGACGTCTTGCCGAAATTTCGCGACACGCCGGTGCTGGTCGATCCCGAGGGGCCGCTGGACGATACCGTTCCGCAGGAGCGGCCGATCACGATCCGCCACTTGCTGACCCACACCGCCGGGCTGGGCTATCTCATCACCAGCAAGGGCCCGCAGCTCGAGGCCTATCGCAAGGCGGGCATCGTCGGCGGACGGGTCAGCCGCATGCCGATCCCGGGGATTCCGCCGGTCGAACCCGCGCCGGGTCTCGAGGTCTGGGCCGACCGGCTGGCCGAGATTCCGCTGACCGTGCAGCCGGCCACCAAGTGGATCTATTCCTGCAGTCTCGACCTGCTCGGCAGGGTGATCGAAGTTGCTTCGGGCACCGATTTCGAGACCTTCCTCAACCAACGCATTTTCGAACCCTGCGGCATGACGAGCACGTGGATGACCGTGCCGCAAGGCGAGACCGGGCGGATGACCGACAATTACGGCATCGTCGCGGGCACCCCGTTCCCGATCGATCCGGGCGTCAACACGATCTATCTCGACGATCCAGGCGTCCCCTCGGGCGGCGGCGGCCTGGTTTCGAGCCCGAAGGATTACGATCGTTTCCTGCGCATGCTGCTCGGCTACGGCACGATCGACGGCAACCGGGTGATGAGCGAGGAAGCGGTGCGGGTCGGCAGCTCCAACCTGATCCCGACGACGGTCGACATGACCGGATCGTGGATGGAAGGGCAGGGCCATGGCGCAGGCGGGCGTTCGCTGGGCAGCACCTTCGGCTGGGGCGGTGCGGCTGGCACGCTCGGCGCGGTCGATTTCAGTCTCGGCCTGCGCTCGGCGCTTTGGACCCAATATATGCCGACCGAAGCCTATCCGGTGCGTGACGAGTTCCTCGCCGCGCTGGAGCTCGACCTGAAGGCGATGCGCTCCGACAAAGCCGCCTGATGCACCATCCCGCGCATCCCGAACTGCCGCGAACCGGGCCGATCGCCTTCGCCGGGTCGCCGATCGACCGCGCGGACCAGATCCGGGTCGATCCGGACAAGCTCGCGAGCCACATGAACTGGCGCGCCAAGGTGCTGTTGCTCGACGGGCTGTTGCCGCAGATGGACGATGCAGGCGGGTTGCTGTGGGGCACGCTCGCCGACGTCGATCCGGAAGCGGAACTGGTGTTCCTCGGCCTGCTTGACGGCAAGGCGTGCTTTGCCGCCGTGCCGGGCGAGGGCGCGACGGGGCCGGCCTATGCGATGCCACGCGCGTGGCAGGCGATCCAGCAGCTCACGCCGCCCGACCTCGCGATCTATGGCGGGGCACGCAGCCTCGTCGATTGGCACGCCCGCCACAAATTCTGCGCCCGCTGTGGCTCGGGCACCAAGATCGCTAAGGGCGGCTGGCAGCGAACCTGCGAAAGCTGCGATGCGCAGCACTTCCCGCGCACCGATCCGGTCACGATCATGCTGGTCGAGAACGATGGACGATTGCTGCTCGGGCGCCAGCCGCGGTTCCCGCCGCGCAGCTTTTCCGCGCTGGCGGGCTTTGTCGAGCCGGGCGAGACGATCGAGGAAGCGGTTGCGCGCGAGGTATGGGAAGAGGCCGGCCTGCGCGTCCGCGACGTCGAATATATCGCGACCCAGCCGTGGCCGTTCCCGAGCCAGCTGATGATCGGCTGCTACTCGCAGACCGACGAGACCGAGATCACGCTCGATATCGAGGAGCTGGAGGAAGCGCGCTGGTTCACCCGCGACGAGGTGCAGCACGCGATGGATACGATCGGCAGCGAAGAAGGGCCGTTCAATGCCCCGCCGCCTGCCGCGATCGCGCACAGTCTGCTACGCTGGTGGCTGGAGAAGGACGCATGACCACGCCAGAAAACGTCACCATCGATATCTATTCCGACGTGATGTGCCCGTGGTGCGCAATCGGATACGGTCAGCTGACCAAGGCGCTGGGCGCACTCGAAGGCGAGATCGAGGCCGAAGTGCGCTGGCGCCCGTTCGAGCTCAATCCCGACATGCCGGCCGAAGGCGAAGAGCAGGAAGCGCACCTGCGCCGCAAATATGGCCGCAGCGCCGAGGAAGGCGCGGCGGTGCGCGGACAGATGAAGGCGATTGCCGAAAGCGCGGGCGTGTCGCTCGCCTACGAAGGTGATGGCGAAGCGCCCGCCGCGATGATGTGGAACACCCGCGATGCGCACAAGCTGCTGGGCTGGGCGCTGGAGCAGGCCGGGCCGCAGGTCCAGACGCGGCTGAAACTCGCCCTGTTCGAATCGCATTTCAACCATCGCAAGCGGATCGGCGAGCGCGAGGTGCTGCTCGATATCGCCGCCGAAGTCGGGCTCCACCGCGAAGCCGCCAAGGCCGCGCTAGAGGACGCCGATCTCGAAGCGCGCGTCGTCGCCGAGGAACGGCAGGCGTGGGACCTCAACATCAGCGGCGTCCCCGCGATGATCATCAACGGCAAGTTCATGGTTCCCGGCGCGCAGCCGCCCGAAACCTACGTCAACGTGCTGCGGCGCGTGGTCGAAAAGTCGCGCACGGCGGCGGAACACAGCGCGGGCTGACCCGTTCGAGCCTGCATGAAAAGCATTCTCATCGTCATCGCCGTTACGGTCTTCGCACTGGCCTTCGCGCTGTTTGCGGGGGCGGGCAGCGTCGAGGTTTACGGCGTCAACGCCTTTCTGGACTGTGCATTCGTCGCGCTGGCGGTGAATTGGCTGGCCTTCATCCCGGCGGCGATCGCGCAGTCGGACAAGTATTACGACAGCGTCGGCGCGATCACCTATCTTAGCGTGACCGGCTTCGCCGTCTATGCCGCCTGGTCCGCGCTCGGCACGCTCGATGCGCGCGCGATCGTGCTGGCCGCGATGGTGGCGCTGTGGTGCATCCGGCTGGGCACGTTCCTGTATATCCGCATCAAGGCCAAGGGCGGCTCGGATTCGCGCTTCGAGAAGATCAAGACGAGGCCGACCCGGTTCCTGGTGGCGTGGACGCTGCAGGCGCTGTGGGTGATACTGACTGCGTCGGCAGCACTGATTGCGATCACGACCACCGATCCGCATCCGATCGGCGTGTGGTTCTGGATCGGCGCGGCGGTCTGGGTGGCGGGCATCACGATCGAAGCGGTCGCCGATGCGCAGAAAAGCAAGTTCAAGTCCGACCCCGAAAACGACGGCGATTTCATCGATGTCGGCCTGTGGAAGTGGTCGCGCCACCCGAACTACTTCGGCGAGATCACCCTGTGGACCGGGATCCTGATCATGGCGATCCCGGTGCTGTCGGGCCTGTCGTGGCTCGCCGTCATCTCGCCGCTTTTCGTGACCCTGCTGTTGACCAAAATAAGCGGGATCAACCTGCAGGAAAAGCAGGCGCAGGAACGCTGGGGCGACGATCCCGCGTATCGCGAATACCGCAGGAACACCCCCGCACTGTTTCCCAAACCGCCCAAATCGTGAGGTGCAATCAGGGGGTTGCCGAACTATCCTCTCATCGGTTTGATCAATGTGACGAGAATTCGATCCGTCAGCACAGGAGCTTTTCGATATGATGCATTGCCCAAAGACCCGGTTTATGATTGCCGCTCCGGTGATGGCGTTGCTCGCTGCCTGTGGCGGCGGAGCAGGCGATGCTCCCGCAGCCGAGGGCGATCCGCCCGCCGAGATCAAGGTCCGTCAGGACAATTTCGAAGCCATCGGAGACAGTTTCAAACTGATCCGCAACGAACTGGAACTGGAGAACCCCGACTTCCTCGCGCTTCAGGCGGCTGCAACCGACATCAATGACCGTGCCGCGCGGCTTGACGGATACTTCCCCTCCGGTTCGGGCAGGGCTGAAGATTGGGACACCGAAGCGCTTGCAGCGATCTGGGAAAAGCCGGAGGAATTCACTGCGGCCCAACAGAAGCTCATCGAGGAAAGCGGGCGCATGGTGGAGATCGTCAAGGGCGGTGACGCCGCAGCAGTGGGCGAGCAGGTCAAGGCGCTGGGCGCATCGTGCAAGAACTGCCACGATACGTTCCGTCTCGACGACGAATGAACCGGACCGGGATCCGATCATGGAGACCAGGCCGGTAAAGGTATGGGATTGGCCGGTGCGGGTGACACACTGGTCCTTTGCCGTACTGGTCCCCGCGATGTGGATCACAGCCGAAAACTCGCAGATGGGACTGCACATGCAGATTGGCCACGTGCTGCTGGCGCTGGTGATCTTCCGCCTCATCTGGGGGTTCATCGGCACCGACACCGCGCGCTTTGCCAATTTCGTGAAAGGTCCGAGGGTGGTGCTGGCATACCTGCGCGGAGGCTATGACCATCAGCGCGAAATCGGCCACAACCCGCTTGGCGCGCTGGCCGTGCTCGCACTGCTCGGCGCGATGGGTGCGCAAGTCGGCATGGGTCTGTTCGCAGGCGATCCCTTTGACGGCGCGACCGGACCCCTCAATCCGCTGGTCGGAGTGATGACCGCCGACTGGCTGACCGACACCCACGAATGGTTCGTCTATGTCGTTTTCGCCATGATCGGCCTGCACCTCGCGGCGATCGGTGTCTACGGCGTGATGCGGATGCAGAACCTGATCGGCCCGATCATTGTCGGAAAAGCCGAGAAGGCCGAAGGGGTTGCGGACAATTCGAGTCCGTCGCTGACTGCTTTGGTCATTGCCGTGGCCGTGTCCGTCGCCATCGCGGCCTGGATCTATTCGGGCGCACCGCCGCTTTCTTGATCGGCTTGCCCGCCTGCTCCGCCTTCGCGGGACAGTCGGCAAAAGCTGCAAGAGCGAGAGGCATGGCGCTCCCTATCGTGATCAAACCAGCCCCAGCCGTTCCAGCCTTGCTGCCAGTTTCCCGGGCAGCGCGTCGCCGATGTCCTCGTCCGGCGCGAGGTCGCGCGGGGGCTCGCCCTTGAGGTAGCGCCAGCCCTGATGCGCGCGCTTGGTGCGGGGGGCGACGCGCACCAGTTCGGGCTTCAGTTCGATCCGCCAGCGCCCGTCGTCACCCTGCGTGAACCCGGTGATTTCCGAGCGCGCGACGATCGCATGCTGGTGTATCCAGTAGAGCGAGCCGCCGATGCACTGTTCCCACTTGGTCGGACGATACTTGGTCGTCAGGTAGGGGCTGCGGCGGCCGGCGTACCAGCTTTCGATATCGGCATAGCTCTGCGCGCCGAACGCGATCTTGGTCAGGTGGAGGGGCATGTGGTCAAGATAGGGAAATCGTTCGCGGGTTCAAACGTCGGGTGCCTTGACCCTAGGCGAGCGGCGCGAGGCCTGCCAGCACGGCAAGGCCGAGGAAGGCGAAGAAGCCCATCGAATCGGTAATCATCGTCACGAACACGCTGGAGGCCACCGCCGGGTCCTGATCGAGGCGTTCGAAGATCACCGGCACCAGCACCCCGGCCATTCCCGCGACCACGATGTTGACGATCATCGCCACCGCGATCACCACGCCCATCATCGGCGTGAATAGCACCGCCGCCGCGATCCCGATCAGCACCGCCACGGTCGCGCCGTTGAGGATTGCGACCCGCAGTTCGCGCCACACGATCCGCCAGGTGTTCGATCGGGTCAGCTGGTTGGTCGCGATCGCGCGCACCGCCACCGCCATCGTCTGCGTGCCGGCGTTGCCGCCGATGCTGGCGACGATCGGCATCAGCACCGCGAGCGCCACCAGCTGCTCGATCGCGGCGCCGAAGAACGCGATGATTGCGCTCGCCACCACCGCCGTGCCGAGATTGGCGATCAACCAGCGCACCCGGCTCGAATAGGCTTCGGCAATCGGTTCGTTGATATCGCCATCGCCCGCACCCGATAGCAGCAGCGCGTCCTCGCCCGCTTCCTCTGAGATGATGTGGACGATATCGTCGACCGTCATCTGCCCGACCAGCCGCCCGTTCTCGTCCACCACGGCGGCGGAAATCAGCGCGTATTTCTGGAACATCAGCGCGACTTCCTCCTGATCCATCGTCACCGGGATCAGGGTCTGGTCGCGCTTCATGATATCGGTCAGCTTGACCCAGCGCGGGGTGGTGAGGACCCAGTTCAGCGCGCAGGTGCCGACCGGATGGTGCGCGGCGTCGATCACGAAGACTTCGAAGAAATCGTGGTTCAGGTCGCCTTCGATGCGCAGATAATCGATCAGGTCGCCGACGGTCAGGTGCTCGGGCACCGCCATCACATGGCGGTTCATCAGCCGCCCGGCGGTCTCTTCCGGATAGGACAGCGCGCTCTCGACCGCGGCCTGCGTCTCCGGCTCCAGCTCGGCGATGATCGCGCGCTGATCGTCTTCGTCGAGATCTTCGAGCAGCTGGACCGCATCGTCGGTTTCGAGCTGTTCGGTGATCGCCGCGACCGCTTCGGGCGCGAGCGCCTCCATCATGTCCTCGCGGACGTGATCGTTGAGCTCGGCGACGACATCGCTGGTCATCAGATCGGTGATCGCGGCGGCGAGCTGCGCGCGCGCGCCCTTGCCGAGCAATTCGATCAGGTCGGCGATGTCGGCGGGGTGGAGCGGCTCGACCAGGTCGTAGACCGCGCCCTTGTCCCCCGCGTCGAGCGCGTCTTCGACCGCGTCGACATATTCGGGCTTGAGCCGGTTTTCCTCGTCGTGCCGTTCGTCGTCGATCCGGTCGTCGGGACGCACCTCCTCTTCGGGGGCGTCGGCGACCATCAGTTCGTCGTCAAGGCGCGTCGGATCGACCATGCGGCGGGTTTAGAGTTGAGCGCTTGAAAAGCAAGCGGATGGCGCGTCGCGCGGGTGACAGCGCGGTGCAAAGCCGTTAGGTGCAGCGCAAGTCAAAGGAGATACCGAACAATGGCCGACAAGCTCACTTTCACGCTCGACACCGGCGACGGCGAGAACAAGGACGTCGTCATCAAGCTGCGCCCCGATCTGGCCCCCGGCCACGTCGAGCGCATCACCGAGCTGGCAAGCGAAGGCTTTTACGACGGCGTGGTTTTCCACCGCGTGATCCCCGGCTTCATGGCGCAGGGCGGCGACCCGACCGGCACCGGCATGGGCGGCAGCGACAAGCCCGATCTCAAGGCCGAGTTCAATGCGGAGCCGCATGTGGAGGGCACCTGCTCGATGGCGCGTTCGCAGATGCCCGACAGCGCCAACAGCCAGTTCTTCATCTGCTTCGAAGACGCGGGCTTCCTCGACAACCAGTACACCGTCTGGGGCCAGGTCGAGAGCGGGATGGAACACGTCCATGCGCTGCCCAAGGGCGAGCCGCCGGCAAGCCCGGGCAAGATCGTCAAGGCGACGGTGGGCTGAACGCCTATCCCGGAACCGGGTGAGCGATGGAATACTACGCATCGTTGCTGATCGCGGGCGCGGCGGGGTTCGCAGTGACGCACTTGCTCGGCTGGCTCGCGCCCGCAGCGGGGCGGGTGCGGGCGGTGGTCCTCGCGCTGATCCCGCCGGCCCTGCTGTTCGCGGTCTTCCTCGCATTTTTCGAAGGCAGTCCGGTGGGCGAGGACTGGCTCTGGCTCGGCATCGGGGTGGTGTATTTCTGGCCGTGGTACCTGTCCTGGTGCCTCGGCTGCGCCGGCGAGTGGCTGGTGCGCAACCGATGGAAACGTGCGAGGGGGAATGCCGGCTAGGATCGACCGCGATGTTTCGGCAGTCCTGCGCCGCGTTGCGCGCGTGCTTGAGGCTGCCGATGATCCGTGGTGGGTAATCGGCAGCGCGGCGGTGGCATTGCATGGCGGTTCGCCGGGCGCGATAGGCGATATCGACGTAATCGTCTCGCGGCGCGATCTTGATTGGCTCTACGAAGAGCTCCCGCTGACCGCGACGCCTGACGAGACGAAGGATGTGTTCCTGTCAGAGCGGTTCGGGCGCTGGTCGGAGCCCGCTCTCGACGTCGAATTCATGACGGGCCTGAAGGTGCGGGTCGGCGGGGAATGGTCTGCGGTGGAGCCCCGGTCCCGGAAAGCGATCCGGATCGGCAAGGCGCAGGTTTTCGTGCCCGAGCGCGCGGAGCTGATCGCGATGCTCCAGCGATTCGGACGCGAGAAGGACGTGCGCCGTGCGGCGACGCTGATGTGAGCTGTCTCCAGCATCGAATTCGCGGAAGCTCGCATGTGTTGGCAAGGGTTCCCAATCCCGCTAAACGCGCCGCTCCATGAAACCGCAAACTCCTCCCAAGACCTACCGGGTCAAGAGCTTCGGCTGCCAGATGAACGTCTATGACGGCGAGCGGATGGCCGAATTGCTCGGCGAGAAGGGCTTGCATTCTGCGCCCGAGGGCGAGGAAGCGGACCTCGTAGTTCTCAACACCTGCCACATTCGCGAAAAGGCCGCCGAAAAGGTCTATTCGGACATTGGCCGGCTGGTGAAGGCCGGCGAAGAAGCGGGCAAGGCGCCGATGATCGCGGTCGCGGGCTGCGTGGCGCAGGCCGAGGGCGAGGAGATCATGGCGCGCGCCCCGGCGGTGAGCATGGTGGTCGGCCCGCAAGCCTATCACCGCCTGCCGGAGATGCTCGACAAGGCGGTGCAGGGCGAACGCGCGAGCGACACCGATATGCCCGCGATCGCGAAATTTGATTCCTTGCCCCAGCGCACGCGGCGCTCCCCCACCGCCTTCCTCACCGTGCAGGAGGGCTGCGACAAGTTCTGCACCTATTGCGTGGTGCCCTATACGCGCGGCGCGGAAATCTCGCGTCCGTTCGGTGACCTGATCGCCGAAGCGCGCAGATTGATCGAGGCGGGAGCGCGCGAGATCACGCTGCTCGGCCAGAACGTGAATGCGTGGGCGGGCGAGGATGACAAGGGGCACGACGTTGGCCTCGGCGGGCTGATCCATGCGCTCGCAAGGCTCGATGGGCTCGAACGCATCCGCTACACCACCAGCCACCCCAACGACATGGACGACGCGCTGATCGCGGCGCATGGCGAAGTCGACAAGCTGATGCCCTATCTCCACCTGCCGGTGCAGTCGGGCAATGACCGCGTGCTCAAGGCGATGAACCGTGCGCACACCGCCGAAAGCTATATGCGCCTGCTCGAACGCTTCCGCGCGGTGCGGCCCGACATCGCGCTCAGCGGCGATTTCATCGTCGGCTTCCCCGGCGAGACCGAGGCCGAGTTCGAGGATACGCTCAGGATCGTCGATGAAGTTCGCTACGCACAGGCGTTTAGCTTCAAATATTCCCCGCGCCCCGGCACGCCCGCAGCGACGATGGTGGGCCAGATCGCCAGGGAGGTGATGGATGATCGCCTCCAGCGCCTGCAAGCGCGCCTCAATCGCGACCAGCTGGCCTTCAACGAGGCGAGCGTGGGCAAGACTTGCAGTGTGCTGATCGAGCGCAAGGGCAAGCATCCCGGCCAGTGGCTCGGCAAATCGCCGTGGCTGCAAAGCGTCTGGTTCGAAGGCGAAGCGGCGATCGGCGATCTGGTCGAGGTCGAACTGCTCGAAGCCGGGCCCAATTCGGTGATGGGTCGGCCGCTGGCCACAGTCTCTGCATGACACTGCCGTTCTGGGAGGACGGATACCAGCTGGTCGAGGGGCTGCTCGATCAAGACAAACTGGCGCTGGCTTCGGCGGCGATGGACCATTCGAGCGCAAGCGGTCTGACGAAGCTGCGGACCGATCCGGCGGTGGGCCATGCCGAAGACGAATATTCGCCCCGGATCGGCGACATGCTGCTGGCCCACTGTCAACCCGCGATCGAAGCGGTGGTGGGCCGCGCTCTGATCGGTTCCTACGCCTATTGGCGCATCTATCGCGAGGGCGGGGTGATGCAGCGGCACAGAGACCGCGCGGCGTCCGAAGTGGCGGTTTCCATCGGGATCGGGACAGAGCCGGGCACACCCGATTGGCCGCTACGGATTCAGGACCTGCATGGAAAGGAAATGGCGATCGTCATCCCCCCAGGCGCGGGGCTGGTCTACCAGGGGCATGCGATCGAGCATTGGCGCGACCGGCTGGACACCGGCGCACAACGGCAGCTGTTCATTTTCTACGTGTTCAAAGACGGCGAGTTTGCGAACCATGCCGGCGACAGGATCGAAGTGCCTGTTTCGCGCTGGGGAAACGCAGATGACTGATCCGTTCTGGGACGATGGCTATCTGATTGTCGAGGACATGATTTCCCCGGCTCAGGTCGCGTTTGTGGCATCCGCGATGGATACGCAGAGCCGGATTGGGAAGATGGTTCCGACCCAGACCCGCTATGTCACCGGAGCGGAAGACCAGTATTCCCCTGTCCCCGCTGCGATCCTGCTCAAGCATTGCCTTCCGAGGATCGAGCAGCTGGTCGGCAAGGACCTGCTTGTGGGCTATGCCTATTGGCGCAAATACAGCCATGCGGCCGTGCTGCGCTCACACGTCGATCGGGCGACCTGCGAAATCAGCGTTACGGTGGCGATCGGCACCGAACCGTCTGGCAGCATCTGGCCGTTCCACATCGAGGATCTGCACGGCAACCGGATCGCAATCGCGCTGTCGCCCGGTGCGGGCGTGATCTACCAGGGGCACAGGGTCAAACACTGGCGCGAACCGCTCCAGGCCGAGTGGCACAAGCAGATGTTCCTGCATTACGTGCTCAAGGACGGCGAGTTTGCCGACCATGTGTTCGACAAAAACGCCGGGGAACGGGTTCGCCGTATTCCGGTGTGACTTTCCACCGCCGCGTGCGCCCGCCGACCTTGCTTTGCTCCCGCGCGTGCTTACCTTTCCGACTCGGGACCCGCGCGAAGGGTGCGGGCCATCGGCAAAGGATTTTATGGGCCGCAAACCAACCCGCGCAAACGATCCGGCGATCTCGCCCGACCCCATCCCGATCCGCGAGGCGCGTCGCGCGCAGGTGGAAATCAGCTTTGAAAACCAGTCGCTGCTCGGCGCGCTGTTCGGGCAGTTCGATGCGAACCTGGTGCAGGTCGAAAACCGGCTGGGCGTGTTCATCCATGCGCGCGGCGACAAGGTGGTGATCGAAGGCCCCGAAGACGCAGTGGCCCGCGCCCGCGACACCTTGCAGACGATGTACGATCGGCTGGCGATGGGGCAGGATCTCGATGCAGGGGCGATCGAAGCGCTGATCGCGATGTCGAACGAGCCGACGCTCGAAGGGATCATCAGCGGCGAAAGGGAATCGCCGCCGATCATGATCCGCACGCGGCGCAAGACGATCGTGCCGCGCAGCGCGACGCAGGTCAGCTACATGCGCAGCCTCGCGCGCGACGACATCATCTTCGCGCTCGGCCCGGCGGGAACCGGCAAGACCTATCTCGCGGTCGCACAGGCCGTCAGCCAGCTTATCAGCGGCAGCGTCCAGCGCCTGATCCTCTCGCGCCCGGCAGTGGAGGCAGGCGAGAAGCTCGGCTTCCTGCCCGGCGACATGAAGGACAAGGTCGATCCCTACCTGCGCCCGCTCTACGACGCGCTCTACGATTGCATGCCGCCCGAACAGGTCGAGCGGCGGATCGAGAGCGGCGAGATCGAGATCGCGCCGATCGCCTTCATGCGCGGACGCACGCTCGCCGACGCGTTCGTGATCCTCGACGAGGCGCAGAACACCACCCGCGAGCAGATGAAGATGTTTCTCACCCGTTTTGGCCAGAACAGCCGGATGGTGGTGTGCGGCGATCCCAAGCAGGTCGATATCCCCGGCGGCGACCGGATGAGCGGCCTGGCCGATGCGGTCGAGAAGCTGGAGGGCGTCGAGGGCTTCGGTACGATTCGTTTCAGCGCTGCCGATGTGGTGCGCCACCCGATCGTCGGGCGGATTGTGGAGGCCTATGAGGGGCCGGCCGCTTAGGTGAACCTCGACATCGACATCGAGGAATGGCCGGCAGGCGTATGGGAAGCGCTGGCCGGGCGTGCTGTGGATGCGACCGCGGAAGCCGAACCGCCGCTCGCAAACCCGCGCCTCTGCGCCAGCATGCTGTTCACCACCGATGCCGAGGTCCATGCGCTCAACCGTGAATGGCGCGGGCGCGACAAGCCGACCAATGTGCTCAGCTTTCCGATGCTGGAGCGCGACGCCTTGCGCGAACTTGCCTCCGAAGGCCCGCCGGTCATGCTCGGCGATCTGGCACTCGCATACGAAACCTGCGCCCGCGAAGCGGCGGAAAAAGGCATTGCGCTCGAACATCATGCGGCGCACCTGCTCGTCCACGGCCTGCTGCATCTGGCCGGCCACGATCACGAAACCTCCGACGAAGATGCGGATGAAATGGAAGCGCTTGAGACCGCGATACTTGCAAAGATGGGCATCGCGGACCCATATGGTACCTGAGCCCGACCGGCTCGATTGAATGGAGGAAAAGTCGCAAGGGCCATGCCCGATTCCCAATCCCCCGCCGGAGACGCGGAGAGTAGCAGCGGGCTGTGGCCTGCGATCCGGAAAATCCTCAAGGTCGGCGATGTCGATCGCTCGCTGCGCGCCCAGCTCGAAGAGGCGATCGACGAACACGAGGACGACAACGACGAGGACAGTCGGGACGAGGGCGCCGGCAACGGCGACCTCTCGCCGGTCGAACGGCAGATGCTGCGCAACCTCCTGCATTTCAGCGAACACGACGCCGACGATGTCGCGGTGCCGCGCGGCGAGATTATCGCGGTCGAAGCGGGGATCAGCTGGGAAGAACTGGTCGCCAGTTTCAGCGAGAACGGCCATTCGCGCATGCCGGTCTATCGCGGCACGCTCGATGACGTGATCGGGATGATCCACATCAAGGACGTGTTCGGGTTTCTCGCCAACGGCAAGACGCCGCCCGCGGACTGGACCACGCTGATGCGCCAGCCGCTTTACGTGCCGCAGGTGCGCGGGGCGCTGGACGTGCTGGCGGACATGCGCTCCCGCCGGGTCCACCTGGCGATCGTGCTGGACGAGTTTTCGGGCACCGACGGGATCATCACGATCGAGGACCTGGTCGAGGAAATCGTCGGCGAGATCGAGGACGAGCACGATGAAACGCCCGAGGAACTGATCGTGTCGATCGGCGAAGGGATGTGGGATTGCGATGCCCGCGCCGAGCTCGATGACGTTGCCGAACAGGTCGATCCGCGCCTCGCCGAGGTCGAGGAATCGGTCGATACACTGGGCGGGCTCGCCTTTGTCCTCGCCGAGCAGGTTCCCCCGGTCGGGGCGGTGGTCGAACACCCGAGCGGCTGGAGGATCGAGGTCACCGCAGGCGACGAAAAGCACGTTACGCGCCTGCGTCTGCACGCCCCGCAAGTTGAGAACGACGTGCAATAAGCGCAATTCTTCCCACGCAGTTCACATCTTTCTTTCGTTTTTTGCATCCAAATCGCTGGTCAAGCGTATCTCCTTGAGAGCAAGGAGACCCGAATGCCGACTCGCCGACTACCACCGCTGCGCGCGCTTGAAGCGTTCATGCGCACGGTACGCCTGGGATCTGCACGTGCAGCCGCCGAAGAAATCGGATTGAGCCCGTCCGCACTGTCGCGGCGGATCTCGAATCTCGAGGAATTCGTAGGCAAGAAGCTGTTCACGCGCGCGCGCCAATCGATGCAGCTTACCGACGAGGGGCAGGCATTCTACGAAGCGGTGAACCCGCATCTCGAATCGCTCGCGCGGGCGGTCGAAAGCCAGTCCGAGAATATCTCGCTGCTGCGGCTGCGGCTGGGTGTGTTGCCGCTGTTCGGCAGCCAGCGGCTGTTCCCGCGACTGGGCGAGCTGCGCAAACGGCACCCGCTGTTGCATATCGACATCGACACCGGGCCGCATCTCGAAGACCGGGTCGGCGACACGCTCGACGCGGCGATCATCCTGTCGCGCGGGCCGGCATCGGGCCTGCACGCGGTGCGTCTGGACCACAATCTCGTCCACGCCATCTGCAGCAAGGATGTGGCCAATGTGGTGGGCGACGAAGTGACCAGCGAGAGCCTCGCCAAGCAGACTTTCCTGATCCACAACGAACTGCCCGAAAGCTTCGTGGCATGGAAGAAGGCACACGAGCTCGACGAGATGGAGCCCGCGGCTATCGATCACTACGATTCGGGCCAGTTGATGCTCGAAGCCGCCGCGCAGGGGCTGGGGATCGCCATCATGCACGACGATCACATGCGCCGCGCGCAGGACAACCGCTTGACGGACCTGTCGAAAAAGCAGGTCGAAAGCCCGTACAGCTACTGGTTCGTGTGCAAGCCCACCGCGCTTGAATCGCGGCCCGTGCGGCTGTTTCACGATTGGCTGGTGCGCGCCGGGCTCTAACCGGCCCGTTCGTCGACCTGTTCGTTGACGATCACGCCCACGCCCTGCGCCCCCTTCGGTGCGTCGTAGCGGACCGGGGGCACATCGTGCGCGAAATCGCGCACCGGTTTGCCCAGCGCCGTTTCCAGCGCCTCCTCGATCCGCCGCCGCGCTTCGGCGGCGATCGCCTTGCGCCCGCGAACATCCTCGGGGCTGAAGGGTTCGAGGAAATGCATGTGGAGCGTGAATGTGCCGCGCCGCGCCAGCACCCGCTTGGCGTTGTTGAGGCCGCTTTCCTGCCCGACCCAGCCGATCCATTCGGCGACCGAATTGTAATCGAGCATCACCGGCTGGACGAGCACCTCTCCGGGCGGCGGCTCGAGTACCGAGAGCATGCTGCTCTTGAAGGGCAGCAGCGAATGACCATCGGTGGTCGTGCCTTCGGGGAACACCGTCACCGCCCAATTGTCCGCCAGCGCCTCCTTCAGGGCGTTGATCTGCGCGGCGACGCCGAGGCGGTTCTCGCGCTTCACGTAAACCGTACGGTTGAGCGAGGCGAGCCAGCCGACCACCGGGGCTTCGGCCAGTTCGGCCTTGGCGACGAATGCCGTGCCGCACGCGCCTGCCATGGCGAGGATGTCGATCCAAGAGATGTGATTGGCGATGTAGAACACATCGCGCTTCAGATGCGTGCCGTGGACCACCACCTTGCAGCCCGAAACCCGCGCCGCATAGCGCAGGAACAGCATCGGGAAGGGCGATCCATAGCGAAAGATGCGGTAGAGGTAGTGCAGCGGCACGAAGACCAGCAGCAATCCGATCAGCGCGAGGGAACGCAGGCCGATCCGCATCCAGCCGCCGGTCGAAATCGGCGTTTTCTCGCCGCGCGCCGCCGCGACGCGATGGTCCCAGATCTTGCTGCCCGGCGCGTCTATGCCGTGTTCGGCAGGATTGTCAGTCATCCCGCGAGAGCCTGACCCCGTAGAGCTCCATCCGGTGATCGACCAGGCGATAGCCGAGCTTTTCGGCGATCTGGCGCTGCAGCGCCTCGACCTCGGGATCGACGAATTCGACGACCTTGCCGGTTTCGACGTCGATCAGGTGATCGTGATGCGCTTCGGGAACGGGCTCGTAGCGCGAGCGCCCGTCGCCGAAATCGTGGCGGTCGAGGATACCGGCCTCCTCGAACAGGCGAACAGTGCGGTAGACCGTCGCGATCGAGATTCCCGGATCGATCGCCGATGCGCGCTGGTGCAGCATCTCGACGTCGGGATGATCTTCGCTGTCCGACAGGACCTTGGCAATCACGCGACGTTGTTCGGTGATGCGCAGGCCCTTTTCGGCGCACAATTGTTCGAGATCGATTTTCTGTGTCAATTGGCGCTCCGCGAGACGAGTAGTGCCCCGTCTTCTATCGAGACGGGGCGACTAGCTCAAGCTGGCGACACAGAGGCGTGCCGGACGAGTGTCAGGCGGCTTTCTTGCGCCGTCCGCGCCCGGTGCCCGGCTTGCGGCCGAGGCCGATCTTCTTGGCCAGATCGCGGCGCTTGGCTGCGTAGTTCGGCGCCACCATCGGGTAATCGGCCGGCAGGCTCCAGCGAGCGCGATATTGTTCCGGCGTCATGTCGTAATTGGTGCGCAGATACCGCTTGAGCATCTTCAGCTTCTTGCCGTCTTCGAGGCAGACGATGTAGTCCGGCTTCACCGAAGCGCGGATCGAAACCGCCGGTTCGGGCAGCACTTCTTCGGCTTCGGCGGGTTCGCCTAATCCCTGCAACGCCGCATAGACGGTGGTAATCAGCGTCGGCACGTCGGCCACGGTGACATCGTTATTGCTGACATGTGCGGCGACGATGTCGCTCGTCAATGTGATCAGCGTTTCCTTCATCTCGTTTTCCAGATCTTGCATGAGTTCCTCACAGTTTTAGCTCGGGTTTTCCCGATTAGTGATCCATGAACCAAGCACGCAGTGAATGCAAGACGGCACAATGCTGACTTGTAAATAAGTCGGGGAATTACAGGCCCTAGATTGTTCGACCGAAAGTAATCGCGTCGATTCTTTCACCATTAGCGGCCTGGTAATAGTTGGGTCGCTCACCGATCGGCTCGAATCCGGCCTTGTCGTAGAGATGCACGGCCGGGTTTCCGCGCCGCATTTCCAGGTAAATCCGCGTGGTCCCGCGTTCGCGCGCAGCGGCGAACAACTGGTCAAGCAGGACCTGCCCGAGACCCTTCCGGCGAAACTGCGGCAGAACCGCGATCAGCAGCAGTTCCTCCTCATCCGCCGCGTGCCGGGTGAGCACGAACCCGGCTGGAACGCTGCCCGCTGTCTCGATTGGCTGCCCCTCGGGATCGACCACCAGCGCATGCGTGCTGGGCAGCGTCAGCGCGTCGCTGATCTGGCGGCGGTTCCAGGCTTCGCCGAAGGTCGGATCGAACGCGGTTTCCATGACCTCCATGATCCGGTCGATGAGGTGCGGGCAGGGCGTCACGACGCTGTCCGCCCGGCGATCGGGGTGGCGTCCGGCCCGCGTCCGTAGATCGGCGTGAGGTCGGATGTCAGGCAGACGGCAGGCAGCAGGTCGGTGCGCGCCGCGTCAGGCAGAATGACAAGCGGGCGAAGCTCTGCACCCTCATGGAGCGCGGCCAGCTCGGCGGCGCGGTTGCCCGCGATCACCGGGCGCGGCGCGCGCGCGCTCGCCTGGTCTAGGGTCAGCGATGCGACAGTTGCTTCGGGCCGGCCATCGCCACCGAAATCCTGCACGAACCATTCGCCGTGTCCGCCATTCGTGCACACAGTGATTCCTGTCCCCGCCGCCGCAAGGTCCGGATCGGAGCGGGCCATCGCCGCCAGCAGCGCGAGCGTCGGGTAGCCGAGCACCTCGGCCTGCCACGCAAACCCGAGCGCGCGCGCCGTCGCGATGCCGATCCGGACTCCGGTAAAGCTGCCGGGGCCGAGCGACACCATGATCCGCTGCGCCTCGCCCTTGTCGGGCAGTGCAGCGATCATCGGCACCAGCCGTTCGGCATGGCCCCGGCCGAGGATGCGATGGTCGTGCGCACGCAATGCGCCGCCCTCGAACAGGGCTACCGAACAGGCTTCGCTGGCGGTTTCGATCGCGAGAATGCGCATGGCGGCTGCCCTGCCTTACCGCGTCGTGCCTCGCAAGATCGCAGGACGATCAGACGATGGTGTTGAAGCGTTCGAAATCGGGGCGCGGGCTGCGGTCGAAGATGCTGTCGGGATCGCCATAGCCGATCGAGCAGATGAAATTGACCCGGTGGCGCGGCTGATCGGCGAAGAACGCTGCATTGACCGCGTCGGCATCGAAGCCCGACATCGGCCCGCAATCGAGCCCGATCGCGCGCGCGGCGAGCATCAGATACGCGCCCTGCAACGACGAATTGCGGAACGCGCCCTCCTTGCGCCCTTCCTCATCGCCTTCGAACCAGCTTTTCGCATCGGTATGCGGGAACAGCCACGGCAGTTCTTCGTGAAAGTCGATGTCGTAGCCGATCACTGCGGTGACCGGCGCGGCGCGGACCTTGTCCTTGTTGCCGTCCGATACGCATTCGACCAGCGTGTCCTTCTGCGCATCCGACTTGACCCAGACAATCCGCACCGGCTGCATGTTGGCCGACGTCGGAGCCATCTTCATCAGGTCCCAGATGGCGTGCAGCTGCGCTTCGCTGACCGGCCGATCGAGCCAGCCATTGTAGCTTCGCGCGTCGTTGAAAAGCTGTGCGAGCGCCGCGTCCGAAAGGACGACGTCGTGAAATTGCTGTGTCATTGTGTCCCCGTTCTGGAGCGAGTTTTCAGGCGGCCCGTACCTCAACGACCTCGGGCAGATAATGTTTCAGCAGGCCTTCGATTCCCTGCTTGAGCGTCGCGGTGCTCGAAGGGCAGCCCGAACAGGCACCCTGCAACGCCAGGTAGACGACTCCGTCGGAAAACCCGCGATAGGCAATGTCGCCGCCGTCGCCGGCCACCGCCGGTCGTATCCGCGTTTCGAGCAATTCGTTGATTGCGGCGATTACTTCGGCGTCTTCTTCCTTGTCCTGGATCGCCATCACGGGTTCTTCGGGCGGAACCGCGATCCCGTCGGCCGATCCGCCTGCGAACAGCGGCGCTTCGGAAACGAAATGATCGAGCAGGATCGCGACCACCTGCGGCTTCAACGCGCTCCAGTCGCTCCCCGGGGCAGCGGTGACCGTGACGAAGTCCCACCCGTAGAACACGTTGACGACTTCGCCGGTGTCGAAAATCGCCTGCGCCAGCGGGCTCGCTTCGGCGGCTTCGGGCGAGGCGAATTCGCGCGTGCCGCTCTCCATCACGGTCCGGCCGGGAAGGAATTTGAGGCTCGCCGGGTTCGGCGTGGTTTCGGTTTCGATGAACATGGATGATATCTAGGAGCGGCAAGGGCGCGCGGCAACCGGCGATTGCGGCAAAGAGCATTCACTATCCCTTCATGGCTCGACCGATTATAGACACCGTCATGAACGTACTTTCCCGTGCATTTCGCGTCCTGATTCTGCTTGCGGCGCCGGTTGCCATTGCGCTTCCGGCCAGCGCCCAGCAGGCGACCGCCGAGCCCTCGATCCCGCCTGCGCAGGCGCTTCAGACCGGTGACGAGGTGCCGTGGCTGTACGAAGGCAGCAACGTCCCGGTCGATCGCGAATGGCTGTTCGGGGAGATGGACAACGGGCTGCGCTATGCCGTGCGGCGCAACGGCGTGCCGCCGGGCCAGGTTTCGATCCGGGTCCGCATCGACGCGGGTTCGCTGCACGAACGCGACGAGGAACAGGGGTTTGCCCACCTGCTCGAACACCTGCTGTTTCGCGAAAGCAAGTATCTCGGGCAGGCCGAGGCGATCGCCGCCTGGCAGCGGCTGGGCGCGACCTTCGGCAGCGATGCCAACGCCGAAACCAGCCCGACCCACACCGCCTACAAGCTCGACATTCCGAACGTCGACCGCGCCAAGCTGATCGAGAGTTTCCGGTTGCTGTCGGGCATGATCCGCGAGCCGGTGCTGAGCGAGGCCAACGTCGCTGCAGAGCGTCCGATCGTGCTCGCCGAAAAGCGCGAACGCGGCGGGGCGGCGGAACGGGTGAGCGATTTCACCCGCCGCACGTTTTTCGCCGGTCAGCGGCTGGCCGAACGCAACCCGATCGGCACGGTCGAAACGCTCAATGCCGCCAATGCCGCTTCGGTGCAGGGCTTCTACGATCGCTGGTATCGTCCGGAAAACACGGTGATCGTGGTCGCCGGCGATGCCCCCGCAGAGCTGCTGGCCGGGCTGGTCGAGCAATGGTTCGGGGACTGGCAAGGCACCGGCCCGGCCGGCGAAGCGCCCGATTTCGGCGATCCGGTCGCGCCCGCAGACGCCACGATCCCCGCAGGCTCGGACCTGCCGCTGGGCGAGATCGGCGTCGTGGTCGAGCCCGACCTGCCGCGCAACCTCACCTATGCGGTGATGCGTCCGTGGCGACCGGTGCAGGATACGATCGTCTACAACGAAGGCCTGCTGCTCGATGCGCTGGCGCAGCAGATCATCAACCGCCGGCTGGAAACCCGCGCGCGGGCGGAGGCAGCTTCCTCTATGCGCAGGTGCAGCAGGACGACATCTCGCGTTCGACCGACGCGACCTTTGTCAGTTTCGCACCGATCACCGCCGACTGGCAGACCGCGCTCGCCGACGTCCGCGCGGTGATCGCCGATGCGCTCGCGACACCGCCCTCGCAGGAGGAAATCGACCGCGAAGTCGCGGAATTCGACGTGATCTTTGCCAACCAGGTCGAACAGAGCAGCGTCCAGGCCGGATCGGAACTCGCCGACAACATCGTCAACGCGGTCGATATCCGCGAGACCGTCGCCTCGCCCGAGACCGTGCTCGCGGTGTTCCGCGGCATGCAGCAGCGGTTCACGCCCGAAGAGCTGTTCGAACGCACCCGGATGCTGTTCGCTGGCGACGTGCTGCGCTCGGTCTATGTCACGCCCGGCGTCGGCGAAGCAAACAGCGAGGCCCTGCGGCTGGCGCTGGCCAGCGAGGCGGCGGTCGATGCCACCGCGCGGCTCGCCGCCGCATCGATCTCGTTCGACGAATTGCCACCTGTCGGTCCTGCGGGCGAGGTGGTCGACGAACGGCTGCTCGGGATCCTGCAGGTTGAACAGGTCGATTTCGCCAACGGCACGCGCGCGCTGCTGTGGTCGAACAACGCCGAACCCGGCCGGGTCACGGTGCGGGTGCGGTTCGGTTCGGGCTATCGCGCGTTCGACGCCGGCACCGCAGTTTACGCCCCGATCGGCGAGATTGCGCTGGTGGGTTCGGGCATCGGCGAGCTGGGCCAGAACGAGATCGACCGGCTCGCGACCGGGCGCAAGCTCGGGTTCGAATTCGAGATCGACGACGGGGTGTTCACCTTCACCGCGCAGACCCGTTCGGAAGACGTCGCCGACCAGCTGTACCTGTTCGCCGCCAAGCTCGGCATGCCGCGCTGGGACCCGGATCCGGTGATCCGCGCCAAGGCGGCGGCGGAACTGGCCTACAACACCTTCTCGACCAGCCCGGCGGGCATCATCAACCGCGATCTCGAGTACCTCGTCACCAACCGCGATCCGCGCTTTGCCACCCCTTCGCCCGAGGCGCTGCAGCAGGTGACGCCCGAAGGATTCCGGCAGGTATGGGAGCCGTTGCTAAGGCAGGGGCCGATCGAAGTGCTGGTGTTCGGCGAATTCGACCGCGACGCGATCGTCGATAAGCTCGCCGAGACCTTTGGCGCGTTGCCGCCGCGCGAACCGATCCCGCCCGCAGTCGCGGCGCGGGTTCCCGATTTCCCGGCGTCCAGCGCCGAACCGACCGTGCTGACCCATCGCGGCGATGCCAACCAGGCGGCGGCGGTGATCGCGTGGCCCAGCGGCGGCGGGGTCACCAGCATCCGCGAATCGCGCCAGCTCGAAATCCTCACCCAGCTGTTCAACAACCGCTTGCTCGACGCGCTGCGGGAACGCGCCGGGGCGAGCTACGCCCCGCAGGTCTTTTCCAACTGGCCGACCGATATCGAAAGCGGCGGGACGATCACGGCGCTGGCGCAGCTCGAACCCGAATTCGTGCCGGTGTTCTTTGCCGAAGCCGATCGGATCGCGCGCGATCTCGCCGAAAATCCGCCCAGCGCCGACGAGCTCGACCGCGTGACCGAGCCGCTTGCGCAGCTGATCCGCCGGGCGTCGACCGGGAACACCTTCTGGCTTTACAATCTCGAAGGGGCGACCGTCGATCCGCGCCGGGTATCGCTGTTGCGCAGCCTGTTGCAGGACTATTCGCAGACCAGCCCGCAGGTCATGCAGTTTCTCGCCGATCGCTATTTCACCCAGCGCACCCCGCTCAAGCTGGCGGTGATCCCCGAAGGCCAGACGCTGGCGACGCAGGTCGGCCGGCAATACGGCCCGGACGCGGTGCCGGCCGTGCGCCCTGCGCAGCCCGCAGCCAAGGAGATCGTCGGGCGCTGATCGATTGAGGCGGTCGCGCTGAGCGCGACATATAATTGTCGCACAGCGCCTCTTGCCTTTACAAATCGAACCCCGCTGCGTAGCCGCGCGGCGACGCAATTGGACGACACGAGAATTGAACGTGGCTCAGAACTGGACCCCCGACGGCTGGAAAGCCCACGAAGCGCGGCATTTGCCGCAATACGAGGACGCTGCGGAGCTGGCTGCGGCCGAGGCGACGCTGCAATCCTACCCGCCGCTGGTGTTTGCGGGCGAGGCGCGTGCGCTCAAGGCCGATCTGGCCGATGTGGCGAACGGTCACGCCTTCCTGTTGCAGGGCGGCGACTGCGCCGAAAGCTTTGCCGAATTCCATCCGAACAACATTCGCGACACGTTCCGCGTGTTGCTGCAGATGGCGGTCGTCATGACCTTCGCGAGCAAGCGGCCGGTGGTGAAGGTCGGACGCATGGCCGGGCAATTTGCCAAGCCGCGCTCCTCGCCGACCGAAACCAAGGACGGCGTCACGCTGCCGAGCTACCTTGGCGACAACATCAACGGCATCGAGTTCGACGCCGACCAGCGCCGCAACGATCCGGCGCGCATGGTGCGCGCCTATTCGCAGGCGGCAGCGACGCTCAACCTGCTGCGCGCCTTCGCCGGCGGTGGTTACGCGAACCTGCGCCAGGTGCACCAGTGGACGCTCGATTTCATGGGACGCACCTCGTGGACCGAGAAATTCTCCGAAACCGCCGACCGGATCGGTGAAGCGCTCGATTTCATGGAGGCCTGCGGGGTCGATCCCGCAACCGTGCCGCAATTGCAGGGCACCAGCTTCTACACCAGCCACGAAGGGCTGCTGCTGCCCTACGAACAGGCGATGACCCGGCAGGATTCGCTTACCGGGGACTGGTATGCCACCTCGGCGCACATGCTGTGGATCGGCGACCGCACCCGCTTTCCTGGCAGCGCGCATATCGAATTCGCGCGCGGGATCGGCAATCCGCTCGGCATGAAGTGTGGGCCGAGCCTCGAGCCCGATGCGCTGCTCGAACTGCTCGACGTGCTCAATCCCTCCCGCGAACCGGGGCGGATCACGCTCATCAGCCGCTATGGCCACGACAAGGTCGAAGACGGCCTGCCCAAGCTGGTGCGCGCAGTAGAGCGCGAGGGGCATCCGGTGGTGTGGAGCTGCGATCCGATGCACGGCAATGTCATCAAGTCCGAAAGCGGCTACAAGACGCGTCCGTTCGACCGCATCCTGAAAGAGGTGAAGGGATTCTTCGCGGTGCACCGCGCCGAGGGCACGCATCCCGGCGGCATCCATATCGAGATGACCGGGCAGGACGTGACCGAATGCGTCGGCGGAGCGGTGGCGATCACCGACGATGCGCTGGGCGACCGCTACCACACGCATTGCGATCCGCGCCTCAACGCCGAACAGTCGCTCGAGCTCGCGTTCCTGCTCGCCGAAATGCTCAACACCGAGGTGGGCGACCGCGCCAAGGGCCTGTCCGCCGACGCCGCCTGATCCGGTTTGCCGGTTAGGTAGATTTCCGCAGGGCATATTGCGCCTTCGCTAGGCCTATCCCCGCTATCGCGTTCGCACCTCGTGAGGGCGAACCCGATGCGCACCGTTGCCGATCCCCAGTTCCAGATCGCCGGTCAACCGGTCGGTGCTGACCTGCTGGTCGCGATGAGCCTGCTGCTGGCGCTGGTCGCGTTGGTGGGAATCGTAGGGGTGATGCTGGCGCGCCGCGAAACCCGCTTTGCAGCCCGGCTCGCGCGGCAGCGCGCCGGCAGGGTGGGCGATTTGCTGCGCACCATCCGGATGGCGGAAAGCATCGCCGAACTGGGCGTGTGGCAATACGATCCGGCCACCGGCAGGCAATCCTGGTCTCACGGCATTCGCGCGTTGTTCGGCGCCGAGGAAAACCTTGCCTTTGCCGAAAAAGACGCCGCGAACCTGCTGCTGGCCAACGAGATCGACCTTGTCGGTAGCGCTCTTGCGCACCGCGACGACGAATGCCCGTTCGAATTGCAGTTCGACATCGTCGGGTTCGACGGGATTGCGCGGACGCTTGCCGTTCACGCCTGCAACCTGCCCGGCAAGAATCGCGGCATCGCGATCGTCGTGGCGGTGGTGAGGGATGTGACCGATCAGGTCGAGCGCGAACGCCGGCTCGAGCAATCGCGCGCGGTCGCCGTGTCCGAAGCGCGCCGGGCGCGCCAGCTGGCGGCAACCGATGCCCTGACCGGCCTCGCCAATCGCCGCCGGGTGCAGAAAGATCTCGAGCGGATCGTGCGCGAGTCGCGACACTCAGACCGGCCGCTCGCGCTGATCGTGTTCGATATCGATCACTTCAAGCGGGTCAACGACACCCACGGCCATCTCCGCGGCGATCAGGTTATCCGCCGGGTGGCCGAGATTGCGCTGGCGCAGGCGCGAGACAGCGACCTGGTGGGGCGCGTCGGAGGCGAGGAATTCATCTGGGTGATCCCCGGTGCCGATGCGAACCTCGCCCGCGTTCTGGCCGAGCGGCTGCGGCACGCGGTGTCGCTGCAAAGCTCTGTCGGACCTGTGCCGGCGGTGACGGTCAGCGTTGGATTTGCCGCGCTTTCACAGGGCGATAGCGCGACGGCCCTGTTTGCGCGCGCCGATGCCGCGCTGCATTCGGCCAAGAGCGCAGGGCGCAACCGGGTGCGGCGCGCAGCCTGACGCGGCTGTCGGACAAACCGGCGGAATGCGATCCGCCTTCGCCTTGCATGCCTTTCAATTGTCATGGCTTTCGGGCATGTCTGCGGCAGGCAGCCGGCGCGAGGGCCGGACAAGCACGGGAGGCCGATGTGCCCCGATCACAGCCGAACGAGCGTCCGCAAGACGAGCACCAGCTGCGCGAGCGCTTCGCGGCGACCCGTTCCCTGGCGCAGGCGCTGGTCGAGCCGCTGTCCGACGCCGACGCCACGCTCCAGTCGATGGACGACGCCTCGCCCGCGAAATGGCACCTCGCGCATACGACGTGGTTCTGGGAGACGTTCCTGCTGCGCGATCATGCACCGGGTTATGCGCTGTACGACGAACACTGGCCGTTCTGCTTCAATTCCTATTACGAGGCCGAGGGCGCGCGGATCGAGCGACCGTCGCGCGGGCTGCTGTCGCGCCCCTCGCTCGAGAAGATCCTCGCATGGCGCGCGCATGTCGATGCGGCCATGGCGCCATTGCTCGACGATCCGGCCCATGCCGGTCTGATCGAACTCGGCATCGCGCACGAGCAGCAGCACATCGAATTGCTGCTGACCGACATCAAGCACGCGCTGTTCCACAACCCGCTCGGTCCGGCGATGTTCGGCGGATCGCCCGAGGCAGCGCTGTCGCCCGGCGGCGGCAATGTGGGATGGCACACGCACCCCGGCGGCGTCGCGCTGATCGGCGCAGGCGAGGGTGGCTTTGCGTTCGACAACGAAGGTCCGCGTCACCGCGTGCTGCTCGAACCCTTCGCCCTGTCGCGGCGGCTGGTCAGCAACCGCGAATGGGATGAATTCATCGCCGATGGCGGCTACGAAACCGCCGGGCTGTGGCTGTCGGACGGCTGGGCGTGGGTGAAGGAGCACGGGATTGCCGCGCCGCTCTATTGGCGCGACGATCAGGCCTATACCCATCAGGGGTGGCAGACCCGCGATCCCGATGCACCGGTGACGCACATTTCCTATTACGAGGCAGATGCCTTCGCCACCTGGGCCGGAGCGCGCCTGCCGACCGAATTCGAATGGGAAGCGATCGCGCGCGGACAGGATGGCGCGAATGCGGCGCACAATCCGGCGGGCGGCAACCAGCTCGACGATGCCGGGCCGCCGGTTCCGCACGGCGGCGAAAGCCTGTTCGGCGATTGCTGGCAGTTCACCCGCTCGGCCTATTTGCCCTATCCCCGGTTCAGGCCGGCCGAGGGTGCGGTGGGCGAATACAACGGCAAGTTCATGAGCGGGCAGTTCGTGCTCAAGGGTGCCAGCTGCGCCACCGTGCGCGGCCATTCGCGCGCCTCCTATCGCAACTTCTTCTACCCGCATCAGCGCTGGCAATTCACCGGCCTGAGGCTGGCAAAGGACGTCTGATGAATACCAAGAAGGGCCTCAAGCTGGTCGAACGCGACGAAGAGGGCATCGACACCGCCTTCCGCGCCGACGTTCTCGAAGGATTGGCGCAATCGCAAAAGGCGATCCCGGCGCGCTGGCTCTACGACGAAGCGGGTTCGCAGCTGTTCGAGGATATTACCCGGCTGCCCGAATATTATCCCACTCGCGCCGAGACCGAGATCCTGACGGAGCGCGGCGCGCAGTTCGCGGCGCTGATTGGCGAAGGCCGGGCGGTGGTCGAATTCGGCTCGGGCTCGTCGGTCAAGACCCCGCTGCTGCTCTCCGCGATCGCGCCGAGCGCCTATATCCCGCTCGACATTTCGGGCGAGTTCCTGCGCGCTGCCGCTGCCGATCTGGCGCAGAAATTCCCCGGCCTGCCGGTCTACCCGGTCGAGGCGGATTTCATGCGCCGGGTGGAGCTGCCCGCCGAAATCGTCGATCTGCCCAAGCTCGGGTTCTTTCCCGGATCGACCATCGGCAACATGGTCGCGCGCACCGCCGTGGACCTGCTGCGCTCGATGCGCGAGACACTCGGCACCGGCGCGCAATTGCTGATCGGGATGGACCTGATCAAGGACGAAGAGGTGCTGGTCTCCGCCTACGACGATGCCGCCGGGGTGACCGCCGAATTCAACACCAACCTGATCCGCCGCATCAACCGCGAGCTGGATGGCGATATCCCGGTCGAGAAGCTTTCCCACGAGGCCCGCTGGCACGACGATTGCGCGCGGGTCGAGATGCACCTTGTCGCAAGCGAAGCGCTGGAATTCTCGGTCGACGGGCGGCGCTTCGCGATGCAGGCGGGCGAGACGATCCACACCGAGAACAGCCACAAGTTCGATCGCCGTACCTCCAACATGCTGCTGCTCGCCGGGGGTTGGGAGCCGCAGGCGCGCTGGCTCGACAGCGAGGGGCGGTTCTCGCTGATCCTCGCCCAAGCCAAGCCGCCGCGCAGCGCACCCTGAAACCGCGCGCCGATTGGCGCGTTGGGCGGCCATGGACGGACAACATCACGACATTCTGATCATCGGTGCGGGCATGGCCGGGCTGACCTGCGCGACGCGGCTGGCCGAAGCGGGCTACCAGGTCCGCATCATCGACAAGGGCCGCGGGCCGGGCGGGAGGATGGCAGCCCGGCGGGCGGAGATCGCGGGCGAGGTCGTCTCGTTCGATCACGGTGCGCAGTATTTCACCGCGCGCGATCCCTCTTTCCGGGAGGTCGTGGAGGAGTGGGCGGCACAGGGCGTCGTCGCCCCCTGGCCTGCCGCAGGCGACGACGCGTGGGTTGGCGTTCCCGGAATGAACGGACCGATCCGGGCGATGGCGGATTCGCTCGATGTGAATTGGGGTATTCGTGCCGAGAGCATCGCGCGCAGTGCCGAAGGATGGCGCATCGAAGCGGGAGAAAGTTCTCTCACCGCGCAAACGGTACTTGTCGCGGTTCCAGCTGAGCAGTCTTGCGCGTTGCTGAAACCGGTCGTGCCACAACTCGCTGCACTCGCCGGTTCCGTTCGGTCCGAACCGTGCTGGGCCGTGATGGCTGCCTTTGCCGGACGGCTCGCGATCGAAGCGGACACGTTGCGCGATCCCGATGCGTGCATTTCATGGGCTGCGCGCAATTCGGCCAAGCCCGGGCGCTTGGGCACCGAATGCTGGGTCCTGCACGCGTCGCCCGCGCGCAGTCGGGACCTTCTCGACGGGCCCGGCGAGGAGGTCGGGCCGCTGCTGCTGGCGGATTTCTTCGACCAGACCGGAGCCGATCCGGTCTCTCCGATCCATCTCGTCGCGCATCGCTGGCTCTATGCCATGCCCGAAAAGGCCGGAGGCGAACCCGCGCGCTACGATGCCGAGGCACGGATCGGCATCGCCGGCGACTACCTGCATTCGCCGCGGGTCGAGGGCGCGTTCCTGTCGGGCCGCGCGCTCGCCGAAAAGGTGCTGGCAGCCGCATAAGCGCTAGTGGACGCGGCTCGCGCGCCGCGCTTACCTCGCCGCAGACCAGCGGGGAGAGAATGCATGCAGGACCTGTTCGACCTTACCGGCAAGACCGCAGTGATTACCGGGGCCGGGCGCGGCATCGGAGAGGGCATCGCCCACCTGCTTGCCGAAGCGGGCGCCAACGTCGTCTGCGCGGCGCGCTCGGCAGACCAGATCGAACAGGTCGCCGAGGCGATCAACGCCCGCAATTCGGCGGGCAGGGCGGTGGCGCACGTCACCGACGTATCGCGTGAGGAAGACATGGAAGCGCTCGCCCAGCGCGCGGTCGACGAATTCGGGCGGCTCGATATCTGGATCAACAACGCGGGCGGATCGTTGGTCTCCGCGCCGCTGGTCGAGCTCGCCCCGGCAGAATGGGACAAGACGCTCGCGGTCAACCTCACTTCGGTATTCTGGGGGGTGCGCGCGGCGGTCAAGCACATGACAGACGGCGGCTCGATCGTGAACACCTCGAGCATGGCGGGGCGCGATCCGTTTCCCGGCAGCGGCCACTACAGCGCGGCCAAGGCGGGGGTGAGCATGCTGACCAAGACGCTCGCGCTCGAGCTTGGCCCGCAGAAGATCCGGGTGAACGCGATCCTGCCCGGCTTCGTGCCGACCGATACGGTGAAGCAGGCGCTCGACATGACCGACGAGGATTTCGGCCCGCTGCTGGAACAGCTGAACCTGCCCGCCGGGCGGCTTGGCACCCCGCGCGATATCGCCGCCTGCGTGCTCTACCTGGTCGGCGATTCGGGCGAATGGGTGACCGGGCAGAACCTGGTCGTGGCGGGGACGGTCTGACCTGAGCACCCGCATCCTCGGGTGCGTCTTCGGTGCGAACCGGCGGATGCCGGTCGATGCGGCACAGTGGCTGGGGTGGCAGGGATCGAACCTGCGAATGCCGGTACCAAAAACCGGTGCCTTACCACTTGGCTACACCCCAGCAGAGTGGCGGGCATATAACGCCTCGGGCGGGGATGTGAAGGGGTGAAAGGGCAGTTACGCGGGCGCGGCGCGGCGGGCCGAGAGGTCCGCTTCGACCCGGTCGATCACCGCGCGGTCGATCCCGTAAAAGAACAGCGCGGTTGCCGCCGGGATCATCACCGCTGCCGGAATGACGGCAAAGGCAAGCTGGATGCCCATCTGCGCAGTCTCGGATTGCTGCGCCCCCTTCACGAACCCGGTGATGTCGAGCATCACGCCCGGTATCGCCGATCCGAACGCGATCCCCGCCTTGACGCCGAACACCGACGCCGCGACCACCAGCGCGGTCATCTGCCGCCCGGATTTCCAGTCGATGAATTCGGCAATGTCGGTGAACATCGCAAACGACAGCACCATCAGCATCCCGAACCCGATCCCGACGACATACTGCACCAGCGTCTGCGGCCCGATCGCATCGAGCGGCAGGAAATAGAACAGCGTGATCATCGCCGCCTTGAGCACGCCCGCTGCGATCAGCAGGTGTGCTTTCTCGAAGCGCTTCTGCAGGACATTGCCGACGATCACCCCGGTCACCTGCCCCAGCGCCAGCGCGGTCAGGAACAGGGCGGTCCGGTCGAGGAACAGCAACACCGGCGATCCGTCGTCGCCGACGACATACTTGAAGAAGAACAGCGCGCTTCCCGCGCGTGAGGCGATCGCGGTGACGCCGAGGATCGCCGCGACCGCGACCGCGATCCACGGCCCGGTGCGCACCAGCACGCCCAGATCGCTCCAGGGCGATGCGTTGGATTCGGCGGGCGGGATGCGCTCCCGCGTCGTCATGAAGGTCGTGAGCAGGCACAGCGTCGCGACGATCGCGATGCAGCAGACCGTCAGCAGGATCCCGAGCGCCTCGTCTCCGCCGCCGAATTCGCGCACCAGCGTGGTCGCAAGCACCCCGATCAGGATGCTCCCCGTCGCGGAAAAGAACATCCGGTAGGCGGTGACGCTGGCGCGCTCGCGCGAAGACGGCGAAATCACGCCCAGCAGACCGCCATAGGGCACGTTCACCGCGGTGAAAGCGAGCATCGAGAGCGAATAGGTGACATAGGCCCAGATCAGCAGCGAGGTTGTGCTCATCGTGGGGGCCGAAAAGATCAGCACCAGCGAAATCGCGAGCGGGATCGGGCCGAACAGCAAATAGGGACGGTAGCGGCCCCAGCGGGTGCGGGTGCGATCGGCGATCACGCCCATCATCGGATCGGTGACGGCGTCGATCAGCTTGGTGAGCAACAGCATCAGCGCGATCGCCGCCGGGGCCAGTCCGCCGAGATCGACGAAGTAATAGAGCAGGAAGACGCCGAAGAAATTGAGGATCAGCCCGGCGGCGAGATCGCCGATGCCGTAGCCGAGCTTTTCCGAAAGCCTGATCTTCGCGCTGCCCGTCGATGCCAAACCGGTTTCCCTTCGGAGACGCAATGGGCCGAAACCCCGCAGGGTTCCAGCCCGGATGCGTAGTCAGCAGCGCGGGCGCGCCGTCATTCGAGCGTCTTGCCTTCGAAATCGGCCGCCGAATGCCGCTCGCGCAGCTGGGTGGATTCATCGTCGCCCCACACCTTGTTGACGATCCGCCCGCGCTTCACCGCCGGACGCGCGGCGATTTCCTTCACCCAGCGCCCCACGTGTTCGTATTCGTCGATCGACAGGAAGCGTTTCGCATCGTTGTAGATTCCGCCGAACACGAACGGTGCGAGCCATGGGAAATTGGCGATATCGGCGATGGTGTACTCGTCGCCGGCGAGGAACCGGCTGTCCGCCAGCCGCTTGTCGGCCACGTCGAAGATCCGCTTGGTCTCCATCGCGTAGCGATTGATCGGGTATTCGTATTTCTCCGGCGCGTAGGCGTAGAAATGGCCGAAGCCGCCGCCGATGAAAGGGCCGGTGCCGACCTGCCAGAACACCCAGCTGAGCACCTCGGCGCGCGCGGCCGGATCGGTCGGCAGGAACTCGCCGAACTTTTCCGCCAGGTGGACCAGGATAGCGCCGCTCTCGAACACGCGGAACGGCCGGTCTCCGCTGTTGTCGAGCAGCGCGGGAATCTTCGAATTCGGATTGATGTTCACGAAGCCGCTGGTGAACTGTTCACCTTCGCCGATATTGACCGTGTAGGCATCGTATTCCGCGCCCGCGTGCCCTTTTTCGAGCAGCTCCTCGAGCATCACCGTCACCTTCACCCCGTTGGGCGTGGCGAGCGAATAGAGCTGGAACGGATGCTCGCCCTGCGGCAGCGCCTTGTCCTCGCGCGCGCCCGAGGTGGGGCGATTGATATTGGCGAAACGCCCGCCGGATTCGGTGTCGGAGCTCCAGACTTCGGGCGGGGTGTAGGTGGGATCGGCCATTCGGCTCTGCTCCTTGTTATGAAGGATGGTTGTCGTTCTGACCCGCTTTCGAGGTGGGCTATCGCAACGCCGAAGGCAAGGCGGAACCGGGCCGGTGGCTGGCGCATTTCCTTGACGATGGAAAAGCTTATCTATGTCGATGACGGGTTGCCGGGCATCACGCGCAAGGGCGCGGGGACGGGATTTGCCTATTACACGCCCGACGGCGACCTGATCCGGTCGCGCAAGGAGCGGGCTCGGTTGAACGCGATCGCGCTTCCACCGGCCTATCGCGATGCTTGGTTCTGTCCCATGGCCAACGGTCATATCCTTGCCACCGGCTATGACGACAAGGCGCGCAAGCAATATCGCTATCACCCCGATTTCCGGACTTTGCGCGAAGGCGAAAAGTTCGATCGGGCGCGCGAATTCGGCGAAAGGCTGCCCGCAATGCGCCGCCGCGTCGAACGCGACATCAAGGGCGACGAGGCGACGCGAAGCCGGGTCCTCGCAGCGGTTGTGCGGCTGCTCGACATGGGGTTCGTGCGGATCGGCAACGAGGTCTACAAGAAGACCAACAACTCCTTCGGTGCTTCCACCCTCAAGGATCGGCACGCGACCATATCGGGCAGTTCGGTCGAACTGCGCTTCGTCGGCAAGGGCGGGAAAGAGCGCCGCGTCGCCTTGCAGGACGAGGAGCTTGCCCGCGCGGTCGAGGATGCGCGCGATGTGCCCGGAGATCACCTGTTCCAGTATCACGACGCGGACGGCGAGCGGCAGTCGATCGGCAGCGCCGACGTCAACGACTACATCCGCGAAACCATGGATGAACAATTTTCGGCCAAGGGCTTTCGCACCTGGCATGCCAGCGTGCTCGCCTTCTCGATGCTGGCCGAGGCGCGCGAGCGCCCGACCATTTCCGCTGTGCTCGAAGAGGTTTCCGACAAGCTTGGCAACACACCGACGGTGGCGCGCAACAGCTATATTCACCCGGCCGTGATTGACATCCTTTCACGCGACAACGGCTGGGAAGAGTGGCGCGAGAAGCAGGAACTGCCGCGCGCGACGCGATACCTCACCCGGCACGAGCGCGGCCTGCTGGCGCTGCTGGACGAGGCCCCGCAGGCGGCGGAACTGCTTGCCGCCTAGGAAGTCGGCGCGATTGCGGCTAGAGGCCCCTGAAGTAGCGCATTTCCGGGAGCTTGCCATAGCATGGGTGACACCGCACACCGCTTTTACGACATGCACGCGCATGGCTTCGTGCGCGTGGCGACCGCTACCCCGCGTTCGCGCACGGCGGATGTGGCCGCAAACACCGCCGGGGTGATCGCCGAGGCGAAGCGCGCGCACGCGGCGAACGTCGACCTGGTGGTCTATCCCGAACTTTGTCTGTCCTCCTACGCGATCGACGATCTGCATTTGCAGAACGCCCTGCTCGACCGGGTCGAGCGCGCGGTCGGCGAAGTGGTCGCGGCATCGAAGGAGATCGCGCCGGTGCTGGTGATCGGCGCACCGCTGCGCCGCACGGGCAAGCTGTACAATTGCGCGCTGGTGATCGCGGGCGGCGAACTGCTCGGCGTGATCCCCAAGAGCTACCTTCCGAACTATCGCGAATTCTACGAGAAGCGGCACTTCGCACACGGCCGCGACTGCCGGGATCTGTGGATCGGCGTGAACGGCGAGGAAGCGCCGTTCGGCACCGATCTCGTGTTTGCCGCCGCCAACCTTCCCGGCTTCATTTTCGGGGTGGAGATCTGCGAGGATTTCTGGGCGCCCAATCCGCCTGGCACGCTGGCGGCGCTCGCCGGAGCGCAGATCCTGTGCAACCTTTCCGCCTCGCCGATTACCATCGGCCGCGCCGACGACCGCAAGCTCCATTGCCGCAGTTCCTCGGCACGCAGCATTTGCGCCTATGTCTATTCGGCCAGCGGCTACGGCGAGAGCACCACCGACCTGTCGTGGGACGGGCAGGGGGTGATCTACGAGCTCGGAGACCTGCTGGCGGAAAGCGAACGGTTCGACACCGATCCGGAGCTGTGCGTGGTCGATATCGACCTCGATCGGATCGCGGGCGAACGGCTGCGCAACCAGACCTTCTCCGACGCTGCCGAAGCGCACGGGCGGCCCGAAGACACGTATCGCCGGGTGGTGTTCGAGCACGCCTTTACCGAAGGCGATATCGGTCTGCAGCGGCCGACGCGCCGGTTCCCGTTCGTGCCCAACCGCAGTCAGGCGCTCGACGAGGATTGTTACGAGGCGTTCAATATTCAGGTCGATGCGCTGATGCGGCGGATCGAGGCGACCGGAGCGAAATCGCTCGCGATCGGCATTTCGGGTGGGCTCGACAGCACCCACGCGCTGATCGTCGCGGCCAAGGCCTGCGACCGGCTGGGCCTGCCGCGTACCACCATCCGCGGTTACACCATGCCCGGCTTCGCAACCTCGGACCAGACGAAGTCGAACGCCTGGAAGCTGATGGAAGCGATGGAGATCACTGCCGAGGAGATCGACATCAAGCCGGTCGCGCTCAAGATGTTCGAGGATATGGGCCACCCCTTCGCCGATGGCGAGCCGGTGCACGACATCACGTTCGAAAACGTGCAGGCGGGGCTGCGCACCGATTACCTGTTCCGGCTCGCGGGGCAGCATGGCGGGTTCGTGATCGGGACCGGCGACCTCAGCGAACTCGCGCTTGGCTGGTGCACCTATGGCGTGGGCGATCACATGAGCCATTACGGGGTCAACGCCGGGGTGCCGAAGACTCTGATCCAGTACCTGATCCGCTGGTCGATCCAGACCGGGCAGTTCAGCGATGCCTGTTCGCAGGTGCTGGGCGCGATCGTCGATACCGAGATTTCGCCCGAGCTGGTCCCGGCGGGGGCGGACGGCGCGATCCAGTCGACCGAGAGCATCATCGGCCCCTACGAACTCAACGATTTCTTCCTGCACCACACGATCCGCTGGGGCCAGCGCCCGAGCAAGATCGCGTTCCTGGCGTGGCATGCATGGAAGGACGCGGCCGCCGGCCAGTGGCCCGAGGGGTTTCCGGAAGATCGCAAGAACCAGTACGACCTTCCGACCATTGCCGACTGGCTCGAGAAATTCCTCAAGCGCTTCTTCGGTTTCAGCCAGTTCAAGCGCAGCGCGCTGCCCAACGGGCCGAAGGTGAGTTCGGGAGGGGCACTGTCGCCGCGCGGAGACTGGCGTGCCCCGTCCGACGCGGTCGCCGACGTGTGGGTCGAAGAACTGCGCGACAGCCTGCCCGATTGCTGATGCAAGAAAGCCGGGGTGCATCGCTGCACCCCGGCTCTTGCGACCCTCCAGGGGCTCTCCGGTGCTTCGTGACCGATCGGCACGAAACTGCATTTTGAGAGACAACGCCGCGAGCCACGCAAAGGTTCCGGGCACCAGGCAATCCGGCGTCCCCGTCAGGCTGCCAGCTTTTCGATCTCGGATTTCGCTTCGGCGATCTTTTCATCGGCGTTTTCGCCCATGATGCCGTCGGCGGCGATCACCTGCTCGGTCTCGATGCCGAGGAAGCCGAGGAAGAACTTCAGCCACTTGGTCATCAGGTCCGCGTCGCTGCCGACCGGAACGCCGCCGGATGCGACCGCGATATAGGCCTTCTTGCCGGTCAGCAGGCCCTCGGGGCCGTTCTCGGTGTATTTGAAGGTAGTCCCTGCGCGGGCGACGAGATCGGCCCAGCTCTTGACCGTGGCGGGCACGCTGAAATTGTAGATCGGGGTCGAGATCACGATCGTGTCGGCGGCCTGCAACTCGGCGATCAGCGCGTTGCCGATCCTGGCAAGCTCGGCCTGTTCGGGCGTGCGCTCCGACGCGGGAGTGAGGTTTGCCGTGTGCCGCTCGTGGGTCAGATAGGGGATGTCGTTGGTCGACAGATCTCGGCGGGTGACACTGGCACCCGATTGCGCAGCGAGTTTTTCGACCAGCTTGTCGCCGAGATCGCGCGAAACGCTGTCGTCGTCGCGGATGCTGGCGGAGAGGTAGAGGATGTTGGACATGGGAATTCCTTTCTCGATTAGGGGGTTGTGAAAGGAACGACCGGGGCGGGGGATCGGTCCCCGGTCGTTCCGATGTGGGGGCTAAGCGGCGTCGACCAGGACGACTTCGCTGTCTTCGAGCGCGGTGATGGTCACAGCCTCGAGCTGGGTGATGGCGACACCGTCGCGGGCACTCGCCTCCACGTCGTCGATCCGCACCTTGCCGGTTGCGGGGACGAGGTAGAGGTGCCGGTCGGCGCTGCGCGGGGTGTAGGTCACGCTTTCGCCGGCCTTGATCGTTGCGCCGAGCACGCGGGCATCGGTGCGGATGGGCAGCGCATCATTGTCGTTGGCCGAGCCGCTGGCGAGGGGGACGAACTGCCCGGCGCGGTCGCCCTTCGGAAACTGGCGGGCGCCCCAGGTGGGTTCGCCGCCGCGCTGATCGGGGATGATCCAGATTTGGAAGATCTGCGTGTCCTCGTCCTCGCGGTTGTATTCCGAATGCTGCACGCCGCTGCCCGCGCTCATCACTTGCACGTCGCCCGCTTCGGTGCGGCCTTCGTTGCCCATGGAGTCGCGGTGCGTGATCGCGCCTTTGCGGACATAGGTGATGATTTCCATGTCGTTGTGCGGGTGGGTCGGGAAGCCGGTTCCGGCAGCAATCGTGTCGTCGTTCCAGACGCGCAGGCTGCCCCAGTGGACCCGCGCCGGATCGTGGTAGCCCGCAAACGAGAAGTGGTGATGCGCATCGAGCCAGCCGTGATTGGCGCTGCCGAGCGAGTTGAAGGGACGAAGTTCGATCATTGTCTGTCTCCTGTGGGAGCAGGGTTGCTCTGTTGAAGCGGGAGATAAGGGCAATGGTTCGCACGGATAAGTGCGATAAAACTTGCCAAGATGTTCAGATTATCCGAACATACGGGCGTGAAACTCGGCGATCCCAGTCTCGATCAGCTTCGCATCTTCCTCGCCGTGGTCGAGCATGGCAGCTTCGGCGGTGCGGCTCGGGCCATGAACCGCGCGGTCTCGGCGATCAGCTATGGCATCGCGCAGCTGGAGGCGCAGCTCGCGGTGTCCCTGTTCGAGCGCGAAGGGTCGCGCAAACCGGTGCTGACCGAAGCGGGCGAAGGGCTGCTGGCCGAGGCGCGCGGCGTCGCCGACCGGGTCGATGCGCTGCTGGCGAAGACGCGTTCGCTCCATGCCGGGCTGGAGAGCAGCGTCTCGCTCGTGCTCGACGTGATGGTGCCGGGCGAGGTCACGGCCAAGGTGCTGCGGCGGTTCCGGGAGATGTTCCCGACGGTCGCGCTGTCGCTCAATATCGAGGGGCTGGGCGCGGTGGCCGCCTGCCTGCTCGACGAGGATGGCGACCTCGCTATCGGAGGCCCGATCATCGCCGATCACCCAGCGCTCGAGCGGCAGGTGGTGGGGGCGGTCGAGCTGGTGCCGGTGGCCGCTCCCGATCACCCGCTGGCGCAGCCGGGTATCCAGCCGGGCGAAAGCCGCAAGCATTTGCAACTGGTGCTGTCCGACCGCTCCTCGCTCACCGAGGGGCGCGAATTCTCGGTGCTCAGCCCCGAAAGCTGGCGGCTCGGCGATCTCGGCGCAAAGCACGCGCTGCTGAAGGAGGGGCTCGGTTGGGGCAACATGCCGCGCGCGGTGGTGGCGGGCGACCTCGAACGCGGCCGGCTGGTCGAACTAGACCTGCCCGAAAAGCCCGGCGCAGACTACACGCTGAGCGCGCTGTGGCGGCGCGACACGCGGCTCGGCCCCGCGACCAGCTGGCTGATCGATGCGTTTCGCGAGCAGCTGGAGCGGTGTCCGGCCTAGGGACCGAACAGGATCGGCTCGTCGCCCGCTTTCCACGGCGCGAATTTGGGCATGATCGCCCTGAACAGGTCCGAGGCGAGGTGGCGTTCCAGCCATTCCTGCACATGCGGCAATCCCTGCGCGTCGAACCAGTCGCGATCGGTGTTGGCGAACTGGCGGATGAAGGGGAACAGCGCGATATCGGCGAGGGTGGGCGTTTCGCCGCACAGATGTGCGCTTGAGCCGAGACGCGAATCGAGATCGGTCAGGATCGCCAGGCCGGCGTTGCGATGGTCGAGCCGGAAAGTTTCCTCGTCTCCGTGTGCTTCATCGGGGTAGCGGGTCGGATATTTGTAGCGATCGAGGTGGTGCTTGAACGGGCCGTCGTTGCGCGCGATCAGCCCAGGAACTGACGGCGCATCGTCGCCTGCGAGCCAGCCTTTGGGATCGTTGCACTCCAGCGCCCAGTGCATGATCGCGATGCTCTCGTCGATCACGGTGCCATCGTCGAGCACCAGCACCGGCACGGTCGCCTTGGGCGAGGCTTCGGCGAGTTCGGGCGGCTTGTCGGCGAGCTTCACTTCGCGCAGCTCGACCGTGATCCGCGCCACCCACAGCGCCATGCGCGCGCGCATGGCATAGGGGCAGCGGCGGAAGCTGTAGAGGATCGGAGGCCTAGTCATCCTGATCGAGGAACGCCGCCCCGACATGGGCGGTTCCGCGTTTCCGCGCGAGCGCTTCCTGCCGCTGGCGCTCGGCGTAACGGGCGCGCTGCTTCTCGCTGCGCTCGTCGAAACAGGCGGGGCAACTGACGCCTTCCTCGTAGGCGGGCGAGGCCGCATCCGAGCGCGAGACCGGGCGGCGGCAGGCGCGGCACAGCCCGTAGTCGCCGGTTTCGAGGCCGTGGCGCACCGTCACCCGCTCGTCGAACACGAAGCAGTCGCCGTGCCACCGGCTTTCATCCTCGGGCACCTCTTCGAGGTATTTGAGGATGCCGCCCTTGAGGTGGTAGACCTCCTCCACCCCTTCGGCGCGCAGGAAGCTGGTCGATTTCTCGCAGCGAATCCCCCCGGTGCAGAACATCGCGACCTTTGTCTTGCCTGCGAGCAATTGCTCGCGGTTTTCGCGGAACCATGCGGGAAAGTCGCGGAAGCTGGCAGTGCGCGGATCGACCGCGCCTTCGAATGTCCCGACCGCCACTTCGTAATCGTTGCGGGTGTCGATCACGAGCGTGTCGGGATCGGCGATCAGCGCGTTCCAGTCGTGCGGATCGACATAGCGCCCGACGCTGTGGCGCGGGTCGATATCGGGCTCGCCCATGGTGACGATCTCGCGCTTGAGCCGGACCTTCATGCGGTGGAACGGCATTTCGCTCGCGGTCGAGAATTTGACGTCGAGCTCGGCACAACCGGGCAGCTGGCGGATATGGTCGAGTACGGCGGTAAGAGCGTTGTCGGTTCCGGCGATGGTGCCGTTGATGCCTTCGTTGGCGAGCAGGAGCGTGCCTTTGACGCCCGCCTTCTCGCAAGCGACGAGCAGTGGGTCTTTCAGCGCAGCGGCGTCGTCGAAGGGCGTGAAGCGGTAGAGCGCGGCGACCTGGATTAAGGGGATGCTGACGGACATGGACCCGGCTATTAGCGTGGTTCGCGATCAGCGGACACTTTTCAGTGGCGCTGCTGAACCGATGACACGGCGGCATCCCCCAACTCCCCGTCGCCCCGTGCTTGACACGGGGTCGGGCTTTTTTGCTTCAAAGTCTGAGGGAAGAAGCCTTGCCCCGGATCAAGTCCGGGGCGACGATGAAGGCGAATGCGAGTCTTTCGTTAAACCCGCACCACCCAGCCGTGCTTGTCCTCGACCTTGCCGTGCTGGATGGCGACCAACCGCTCGCGCATCTTCGCGGCCATCTGGCCGATGCCGCCGGTGCCGATGGTGAACTCGCCATCGGGCGAGGCGACGGTGCCGACCGGGGTCACCACCGCAGCCGTGCCGCAGGCAAGGGTTTCGAGCAGCTTTCCGCTCTCCGCTTCCTCGCGCCATTGGTCGATCGAGTAGGGTTCCTCGCGCACTTCCAATCCCTCTTCGCGCAGCATCGCGATCAGGCTGTCGCGGGTGATGCCGGGCAGGATCGTGCCGGTCAGCGGCGGGGTGACGACGCTGCCGTCGTCGCGGATGAAGAACAGGTTCATGCCGCCCAGTTCCTCGACCCATTTGTGCTCCAGCGCATCGAGGAACACGACCTGGTCGCAGCCCTGCGCGATCGCCTCGGCCTGCGGGACCAGCGAAGCGGCGTAATTGCCGCCGGTCTTGGCCGCGCCGGTGCCGCCGGGGGCCGCGCGGACATAATCCTGGCTTACCCAGATCTTCACCGGGTTCACGCCCTTCTTGAAGTAGTTGCCGCTCGAAACGAGGATCACCACGAACTTGTACTGCTTCGCCGGACGCACGCCGAGAAAGGCTTCGGAGGCGAACATGAACGGGCGGATATAGAGCGAGCCGCCCTCGACCGGCGGCATCCAGTCGGCGTCGGTCTCGACCGCGAGCTTCACCGCGTCGAGGAACAGGTCCTCCGGGATTTCCGGCATCGCCATGCGCCGCGCCGAAGCGTTGAAGCGGCGGGCGTTTTCCTCCGGCCGAAACAGGCACAACCCGCCATCCTCGTGCGGAAAAGCCTTCATCCCCTCGAAGATTTCCTGCGCGTAGTGCAGCACGCTCGCGGCGGGATCGAGCGCGATCTTTTCGCGCGGGCCGATCTGCGCATTGTGCCAGCCGGAGCCGCCCGCTTCTCTGGCGGCTTCATCGTAGTCGATCGTGACCATGTGATCGGTGAACACCGTGCCGAAACCGGGATCGGCGATGGCGGCGGTGCGCGCGGCGTCGGGTGTGGGTGAAGGATGCGGGATACGGGTGAATTGCATGGCCCACGCGATTAGTGGGGAGCGCCCCCAAGAGCAAGATTTGTGGTTCCTCGCGCAGAGTCTTTGTTTTCCGCACCCCATCCAGGGTGCGATATCCTCGCTCATGCGACCTGAAGGTCGCGTCGCTGCGGGCGCCCAGTCGGGCTTGCGGTCGCTAGCGCGACCGTGCTCCGCGACGCGCTAGCTAGGTTGCGCTGGTTCGACGCCGCAGGCGTCGCAAGCGCAACCGCGCGCCCGGAGGGGTGGCCCCGCAGGGGTCGGGCCCCCGGAGGATAGCCAAGCGCGCGGATGCGCGCGCCGGCGCTTGAGGCCCACAAACAAATGAAAAGGGCGGTCCCGCCCGTCGGGGAACCGCCCTTTCATGGTCAGCGGCCGGAAGTGCCGCTCACGAAGCCTTACTCGGTGATGGAAGTCACCGAATATGCCTCGCGCGGAAACTTGCCGACCTCTCTACTGAACCATGAGACATCGGATCACCTCCTTTCGCGCTTGAAAGCCAAGACCCTGACCGTTTCACCGGGGGCCGAGAGCCGCGTTCGCCGCTGGCCTCACCTGCATATTTGAGTCGTTGTCGGCCCCAACACAAGACTTGAAATATCTTTTTCCCACGTCAGAATAGAACGCCGTTGCTCAAAAGGAGCATTGCACGACGCCGGAGGGAAACCTCGGGCGTCTTTCGTTTTCGGCGCTGGCGCTGTCCGCAGCTCGTCGCGGCGCTGTGGAAAGCGGGAAACGAATCCCTACCGACAATCCTCGATCACCCGCGTTACTTCGACCCAGGCGGGAAGGTAGAGCGTGCGCTCGCCCTCGACCTCGAGCGCGAACCGACCCTTCGTGATCGCCATCGCATCGAGCAAGGCGTCGCGCGCATCGATCTCGGCAGCGACCAGCGGGCTGCCGCTCTCGCGGGTGACCGCTTCGAGCATCCCGGTGCGGGTCTCGGTGCGGATCCGCATGGCTGCGGCCGCGCGGTTCGAGCCGAACCGTCCGATGCCGATCCGCCGGGTGCGCAGATCGCAGCGGACGATCGCCAGCGGCTCGGCCCGGCCGGTGCCGAAGATCGCGAAGGTCTCCTGGCTTTCGGCAGCGTAGCTCCAGTCGCCGGGGGTTTGCGGCGCGTCGAGATAATTGTCGAACACCGGCTCGGTCACCACCGGCGCGGGTGGCGGCGCGGGGCGCGGGGCGGGGGCCGGAGTTGCAGCCGGAGCGGGCGCGGCGGTGCGCGGGGCCGGAACGCAGGCGGCGATGAGACAAGTGAGCGCCAGCGCGCCGGCGACGTGGAGGTAGATCGCTTTCATGCCGCCTCAATGCGCGCTAACGGCAAAAGGGTCCATGAACAATCACGAGAAACCCCCCGGGAATCCGGCGAACAAGAAGCGCGTCGATCATCTGCTGGTCGAACGCGAGCTCGCCGAAAGCCGCACCCGCGCGCAGGCGCTGGTGATGGCGGGTGTGGTGTTCTCGGGCGAGAGCAAGATCGCCAAGCCGGGCCAGCAGCTAGCGCGGGACGCGCCGCTCGAAGTGCGCGGGCGCGATCATCCCTGGGTCAGCCGCGGCGGGATCAAGCTGGCGCATGCGATCGGGCATTTCGGCCTCGATCCCACGGGTGCGGTGGCGATGGATATCGGCAGCTCGACCGGCGGGTTCACCGACGTGCTGCTGACGCACGGGGCCGAGCATGTCTTCGCGGTCGACAGCGGGACCAACCAGCTCGCCTGGAAGCTGCGGCAAGACCCGCGCGTGACCGTGCTCGAACAGACCAGCGCGCGGATCCTCACGCCCGAACACATCGATCGCGCGTGCAATTGGGTGGTGTGCGATGCGAGCTTCATCGGGCTCGCCAAGGTGCTCGAACGCCCGCTCGAACTGGCAGCCCGGGAATGTCAGTTGGTCGCTCTGATCAAGCCGCAATTCGAAGTCGCGCGCGAGGAAGTCGGCAAGGGCGGCGTGGTCCGCGATCCCGCCCTGCACGAGCGGGTGTGCGGCGAAGTTCGTGAATGGTTGGAGGGGCTTGGCTGGGACATCGAAGGTATCGTCGAAAGTCCCATCACCGGGCCGCAAGGGAACGTGGAGTTCCTGATTTCGGCGAGGCGCCCTGCGTCGTCATTGCGAGCGTAGCGAAGCAATCCTTGGACCGAACATCCGATTTTCAGCCAGCCGCATACATTGTGGCGAACCACGAGAATGGAACGATTTACACGGGTGTGACCTCGAAGCTGCCTCGCCGGGCGTGGGAGCATCGGGAGGGTCTCGTCGACGGTTTCTCAAAGAGGCATGGCTGCAAGCGACTTGCCTGATTCGAACTTCATTCGACCATGGAAGCCGCGATCCTTCGGGAGAAGCAGATAAAGGGCGGATCGAGGGCAAGGAAAATCGCTCTTATCGAGACTTCAAATCCCGAATGGCGTGACTTGTTCTTTGATCTCAACCGCTAGCCCATGGATTGCTTCGTCGCTGCGCTCCTCGCAATGACGAAAACACTTTAGGCCATTTCCTCTTCGGGCCAGTCGAGCGAATTGATCTTCGCATCGAGGTCGATCGGAGTCTGCGACAGCACCTCGACCCCGCTGGCCTTTTCGTAGGCGGCTTCCTCGCCGTGCTCCGCGACCAGTTCGGCGTGCTTGGCGTCGCGCGCGCGGATCAGTTCGGCGATCTCGTCGCGGTACAGCGCCACCATCGCGGTGACGAAGCGGTTGACGCAGTCGTCTTCCTTGGTGTGATCGACATTGTAGGCGGGCAGGTGCTCGATCATCACCTCCGCCGGAAACAGGAATTCATTGGTGACGAACCGGTTCACGGTGAACCACGCGCGCGGGATGCCCAGCGTGTCGATCGACAGCGCGATCAGGTGCGTCACATGCGCGCGCGCCTCCTCGCGCTGCGGGGGCCAGACCTTGGGTTCGAGCCCCTCGGGCAGCTGCGTGCGGTGCAGGAACAGGTGGAAATGGCCATGCTCGTCCGGATCGCGATCGCCGGGGGCGTGCACGTGGTAATACCAGCGCGCCTTGCAGAATTCGTCGCGCGCGTCGGCCTTTGGATAATGTTCCCAGAAGGTTGCGCCGCCTTCGGGCACCACGCGCAGCATCAGCGGTCGCTGTTCCTGCGCCATCCGGGTGATGGTTTCGATGACGGTCCGGGCGGCTTCGATCTGATCCATGGCCAGCGCCTAGAATGCAGAAAGGCCGGCGGCAACATCGCGTTGCCACCGGCCAGTCCAATCAGGTCTGCAAGTGGTGCTTAGGCAGCCGGCTCGCAGCCGGCGGCGGCGCAGCAAGCACCTTCGCAAGCCGCTTCGCAGCCCGCCGCTGCACAGGCAGCGCCTTCGCATGCAGCAGCGCAAGCCGGGGCGGCTTCGCACGTGGCCGCGGCGCAGTCGGCGACGGCGGTGGTGTCGGCATCGGTGGCGGCGTCGTCGGCCGGAGCCGAGCACGCTGCCGTGGCAACTGCGAGACCGCCGGCGACAGCGAGCATCGAAGCGAAGTTGGTCTTTTTCATGTAATTCGTTCCCCTAATTGGGCCCCTTATCGGGCAGGACGCGCGAAAGGATGATTTCTTGCCACCTCACGTCCCGAATCGCGGCAAGAATGTGGCGACGCTAGCAGAATGATGCGCGATCGCACACGGATTTCAGCTTGTTTCGTATTTCGCATGCAAAACTAATCGGTTGATGCACGCGCCGTCACGGCGAGGGGGACAAACGGGGGACGACGATTGGCGCAGAACGCGCGGTTGTGTATCCGCGCCTAAGGGCAATTCGGAGCGGCGAATCGCACGTGCACAGCGTCGCCGCCGGAGATCGGGAGAGACGATGAATTTCCTCGCATCGAAGGCGCAGCTGCGCGCCAGCCTGCTGCGGTGGTCGCTGTTCCTGGTTCCCCTGATCGTGCTCTTGGGTTTTCTCGGCGGGCAGATGGGCAGCCCGCAGACGGCGTGGTTCGCAGGGCTGGCGAAACCCGCGATCTATCCGCCACCGGCTGCCTTCGGGATCGTCTGGAGCATCCTCTACGTTTTGATCGGATTTGCGCTTGCGCTGGTGGTGAGCGCGTGGGGCGCGGCCGGGCGCGGGGTCGCGATCGTCGTGTTCGCAGCGCATTTCATCGGCAATCTGGCGTGGACTGCGGTGTTTTTCGGCATGCAGGACATCACCGGAGCGCTGATCGTTCTCGGCTACACGCTGGTCACCCTGGTGGCGGTGATCGCGGCATTCTGGCGGGTGCGACGCAGCGCCGCGTTGCTGTTGCTGCCGTATCTCGCGTGGGTCGCGTTCGCGACGCTGCTCAACTATCAGTTCCTTGCGCTCAATCCCGATGGCGGCGGGTCCGGCAGTACCGAGGCGGTCGAGCGGGTGCGGTTGTAGCAAATCCCCTTGCCCTCGAGCACGAGCATCGCCAGATAGCGCGCATGCAAAGCGAAAACCCGATCATCGCCGACTTCGTCAAACTCGCCAACAGCGCGGCAGGCACCTTTGCCGGGATGACCCGCGAGGCGCGCGAGAGCGCCCGCGAACGCATGCGCGAGGCGCTGGGCGGAATGGATTTCGTCTCGCGCGAGGAGTTCGAGACGGTCAAGGCCATGGCGCAGAAGGCGCGCGAACAGGCCGACGCGCTCGAAGCCAAGGTCGCCGAGCTCGAGGCGAAGCTCGAAAAGTGACCCGTCGCCCCTGCGAAGGCAGGGGCCCAGATAGGCTGGCTGTTTGGTCGATTCGCTCCTATTGGCGTGCTGATGGGCGGCTGGGTCTACATCATGACAAACGGACCGCACGGTACGCTGTATATCGGAGTGACCTCTGATCTGGTTTCTCGAATTGCCGCGTACCGGGAAGGGCGTGGCTCCGAGTTCTGCCGCAAGCATGGACTGACCCGCCTCGTCTATGTCGAGCGATATGAGAGGATCGACGACGCGATATCCCGCGAAAAGGCGATGAAGCGCTGGAAGCGGCAGTGGAAACTCAAGCTGATCAGGCGCGACAATCCCGACTGGAACGACCTGTTTGAGACGGTCAATGCGTAGTCCGACACCGACCGTTATCTGGACCCCTGCCTTCGCAGGGGTGACGCAATGAGCTAGACGTGCACCTGCGCGCCCCTGCCATTCTCGTCGCTTCCCGGCCTCACGGTGAAACCGCCACGATCGCGCGGTTGCTGACCGAGGAATATGGCCTGGTCGCCGGCTACGTCGCCGGCGGGCGCGGGCGGCAATTGCGGCCGGTGATGATCCCGGGCAACCGCGTTGCGGCAGAATTGCGCGCCCGATCCGACAGCCAGCTGCCGTTTGCGCGGCTCGAGCTGGAAGAGAGCCGCGGCCCGTGGATGACCGAACCGCTGCCTGCCGCCGCAATCACCTGGGCCTGCGCGCTCACGGCCTCGTCCCTGCCCGAGCGCAATCCCTATCCCTCGCTCTATTCGGCGCTCGACGCGCTGCTTTCGGCGATCTGCAATGCGCCGTCCGCGCGCGGCTGGCTGGCCGCGATGGTGGCGTACGAGACCATGCTGCTGCGCGAGCTCGGCTATGGCGGGGAGCGCCCGGACATGCACAGCGGTTTCGATACCCAGTTTGCCGCGTTCCGCCGTCTCCATCAGCCGCTGAAGCGCTACCTGTTTGCCGACAGCCATGGCGATGTTATGGCCGCGCGCGTGCTGTTGGGGGAGCGGCTGAGCCGCATGCAGGAGTGAGTTTCGGATCATGAAGATTGCGGTTCTGCCGGGCGACGGGATCGGTCCCGAGGTAACGCGCGAAGCGGTGCGCGTGCTGGAAATGCTGGGCCTGCCCGGCCTCACCCTGTTCGACGGCGACGTCGGCGGCATCGCGTACAAGCGCCATGGCCAGCCGCTGCCCGAAGAAACGCTGACCATCGCGCATGCGTGCGACGCGGTGCTGTTCGGTGCGGTGGGCGATCCGGAGTGCGACGGGCTGGAGCGCAAACTGCGCCCCGAGCAGGCGATCCTCGGCCTGCGCAAGCATCTCGGACTGTTCGCCAATTTGCGCCCGGCGAGGGTATTTGCCGGGCTCGAACATCTCTCGCCCCTGAAGCCCGAAATCGCCCGCACGCTTGACGTGATGATCGTGCGCGAGCTCACCGGCGATATCTACTTCGGCGACAAGGGTGAGCGCGCGGCCAGCGACGGTTCGCGCGAGGGGTGGGACATGATGTCCTATTGCGAAACCGAAGTGCAGCGGATCGCCCGGGTCGCCTTCCGCACGGCGCGCAGCCGCGATTGCCGGGTCTGCAGCGTCGACAAGGCCAATGTGCTCGAAACCAGCCAGGTGTGGCGCGATACGGTGAAGGCCGCAGCCGGATCGCATCCGGATATCGAGCTCAGCCACATGTATGTCGACAACGCGGCGATGCAGATCATCAGCAACCCGGCTCAGTTCGGCGTGATCCTGACCGGCAATCTGTTCGGCGATATCCTGTCCGACCTTGCGAGCGCAGCGGTCGGCTCGATCGGACTGTTGCCGAGCGCCTCGATGGGCGACCGGGCGACCGAGTTCGGGCGGTTCGGCCTGTATGAACCCATCCACGGCAGCGCGCCCGATATCGCCGGGCAGGGCAAGGCCAACCCGATGGCAACGATCCTGTCGGCGGCGATGATGCTGCGGCATTCGTTCGGACGCGAAGCCGATGCGGTGCGGATCGAGACCGCGGTGGAGAGGGCGCTGGCCGACGGGATCCGCGGCGGCGATCTGGGCGGCGATCACGGCACCGAGGAAATCGGCGCGGCGGTGCGCGAGCGGCTGTAGCCGCAGCGTCCATGACCCTCGACCTCGCGATCATCCTCCCGACGCTGAACGAGCGCGGCAATCTTGCGCCGCTGGTCGGGCGGATCGAGGAAGCGCTCGGGGCGGAAGGCTGGGAAGTGCTGATCGTCGACGACGACAGCGAGGATGGCACCGCCGACGAAGCGCGCGCGCTGGCCCTGCACGACCGGCGGGTGCGGGTCATCCAGCGGATCGGACGGCGAGGGCTGGCGAGCGCGGCGATCGAGGGATTCTGCGCCACCCCCGCGCCCTACTGCGCGGTGATGGACGCCGACCACCAGCACGATCCCGCGCTGCTGCCGCAGATGCTCGCGAGTCTGACAGCCGGAGAGGCCGAGATCTGCGTCGCCTCTCGTTTCGTCGAAGGGAGCAGCACTGTAGACTGGGCCGAGCCGGAGCGAGAGCGCCTGTCCGGCCTCGCCAATGCCATGGCGCGCAGGCTGACCGGCGTGGACCTGACCGATCCGATGAGCGGATATTTCATGCTGCCGACCGCGAGTGCCCGCGCGCTGGTGCCGCGCCTGTCGGGCATCGGGTTCAAGATCCTGCTCGATCTGCTGGCCACCTCGGACAAGCCGATGAAGATCAGGGAATTTCCGCTCACCTTCGCCCGCCGCCGCGAGGGTGAGAGCAAGCTCGATCGGGCGATCCTGTTCGATTTCCTCGCCGGACTTTACGACAAGACCCTCGGGCAGCTGATCCCGACCCGCTTCGCGCTGTTCGGCACGGTTGGCGGGCTGGGCGTGATCGTGCACTATGCCGTGCTCGCGCTCCTGCTGGCGGGCATGACCGCAACCTTCTGGAAGGCGCAGCTCGCGGCGGTCCTGACCGCGATGAGCTTCAACTTCTGGCTCAACAACTGGCTGACCTATCGCGACAAGCGGCTGACCGGCTGGGGCGATCTGCTGCGCGGCTGGGCCGGGTTCTGCCTCACCTGCGCGATCGGCGGTTTTGCGAACGTGGCAGTGGCGACCCTGCTCGAAAGCCGCGGCGTGTTCTGGGCGCTCGCGGCCTTATGCGGGATCCTGATCGGTTCGGTCTGGAACTACGCCCTCAGCAGCCGCTTCGTCTGGGGGAGGTATTGATTGCTTGGCAGTGTCGCCCTGCCTGAAGACGATCTTGTTCGCGACGCAGCGCTGATTGGGAACGTCGGTTGTGGTGGCACGCATGATCCTCGGCATTGCTTTTTGGACGATGCGCTCCTGCCTTTCGGTCAGGTCTTGGCGGGTCACGAACGCGCAGTCCACGAATCCGCCATTCGCATCGACCCTGCACCGAAAGTCGACCTCCACCACTTCCGGCAAGATTCTGTCGATGTGGGTAGGCCAGGCATTGGTGATGGCCGCTTCGTCAAAGCGGAGTTCGCCCTTCGGCTGCGGACAATTGAACCGATCGTCGGCGCTTGCCGGGGAGGCAAGGACGAGTAGCGACGCAAGCATCCTCATCTTCATCGCCACCCCGCAATCCATGCCCATTTCGCAAAGCTCATCGGGCCTTCGAGTTCGCCCGCCGTCAATATCCTGAAAAACAGCGCGAAGAACGCCGCGCTGCCGACAAGAACGACATAGCTGATCCAGCGATACTGCGCGCTGCGGTGGATGTCGCTCAGGCTCAGCGCCAGCGCCGCGAGCAGGAAACAGCTCGGCATCAGGTAATGGTAGTAGAACTGCACCGGCTTGGGCGCGATCAGCCACAAGCCGAGGCTGACCGCGAAGCCGACGAATGCGCCCAGCCGCGCCCAGTCTCCGCGATACAGCCCGCTGACGAAGCACCACAGCAGCGCAGGCAGGCCCAGCAGCATCGTCAACGGATTGCCGATCAGCAGCACCCCGCGCTGCGCGTTGTCGGTGAACTCGTACAGATACCAGATGCCGCGCGCATTGAGCAGCCACTGGTCCCACGTGCTCTGGTAGTTGTGCGGCTTCATGACCGAGGCCTGCAGCTCGAGCATTTCGCGGTGCAGCCCGATCAGGCCGAGCTCGGCGAGCGGCGAGGGGCGGATCGCATCGCCAAGCCCGTATCCCGGGGCGAAAGTCAGCCCGTAGACGGCGAGCGGCACGATCCCGAGCCACACGAACGCTTCGACCAGCGAGATTCCCGGCACCGGCACCCCGCGGGTGCTGACAAACAGCCGCTGTCGCCCGGCGGACAGGCGCGCGGCAAGAAAGGCGAGGCCGGGGACCATCGCCAGCGGGACGGAGTTCCACTTCGAAGCGAGCGCGCAGCCGATCGCGATGCCGGTCAGCGCAAGCCGCCAGCGCCCGGTCTCGGGCTCGCGGATCGCCGCAGCGAACTGCCACGCGGCGAGCGCGAGGAACGCCGCCATGAAGATATCGAGCATCGCGATCCGCGCCTGCACGAACAGGTGGAACCCGGTGGCGAGCAGCACGCCGAACGCGATTGCAGCGAAGCGATCGTGGCTGGCGTGCCACAAGGCGCGCATGCTTGCCCCGATCGCGAAGGTCCCCGCGATCAGCGACGGCAGCCGCCAGCCCAGCGGGTTGTCGCCCAGCTGCCAGATGCCGAGCGCGATCAGCTGCTTGCCGAGCAGCGGGTGTTCGCGGTTGAGATAATCGCCGCCCGCCAGCAGCTCGCGCGCGGCGGGCAGGTAATGCACTTCGTCGAAATAGGGGGCCGACGGGATCGTCAGCCGGATCGCCGCCAGCGCCGCGAACATCGCCGGGAGCGCGAGACACCACAGCCACGGATCGGGCGGGCCATGGACCGGACCGGCGTGGTGCGGCGTGGCTGCCGGCGTTCGGGTTGCGACCTCGTGCATGCCCGCAAGCGCTTAGGAAAGCGCCCGTGGGCCTACAAGGGGATTCACGCTTTGGCGGGTGCGACAGCGGCGGCGGTTTCGCCCTGGCTTTCGAGCCAGAACAGCCGCGCGATCATCGCGAGCAGTCCGATGCTGGCGGTGCAGGCCGACAGCAGCGCCCACAGCGGAACGTTCATGCCGGCCGCGCGGGCGCGCGGCGCGATGAAGAACAGCGCGATGATCACACACATCACGAGGTCCCACCACACCTGGATGCCGGTGAGGTTGCCGGTGTGGTTGGTGAAGAACATTACCACCCCTTCGGACCAGATCTGCACCGCCGTGTAGGCACCGAATCCGGCCGCGAGCATCGCTGCAATCGTGGCGCTGCCGATGGTCGGTCTGGCGGTGAGGATATGCACCAGGCCTGCCGCACCGAAAACCAGCACGGCGACAAAGGTGACTTGCAGTGTATCCATGGGCAGCGTGTCCATCGTTCGATCTCCGACTCGTTATGTAGCAGTTGCTACATAGACTGGTATCTTAATGTAGCAATCGCTACAAGAGGAAAATGTCGAAAGCGTCACTCTCGCGCGAAATGCTCCTGCCCAAGCTCGCCGCGCATGTTCTCAATCACGGGCTGGGCGGGGCAAGCCTGCGGCCGCTAGCCAGGGCGGCGGACACAAGCGACCGGATGCTGATCTACCATTTCGGCAACAAGGAGCAGCTGGTCGCCGACCTGCTCGACCATATTGCCGGGATCTATGCGACCGCGCTCGACGCGGCGATGGGGACGGAGCGACCAAGGACGCGCAAGGAATGTTTCGAGCGCCTGCTCGATCAGGGTCGCCACCCGATGATGCAACCGTTCATGGTGCTGTGGTGGGAGATCGTGGCGGGGTCGGCGCGCGGCATTCCCGGCTATCGCGAGGCGGCGGACGCGATGATGACGAAACAGCTCGCCTGGCTCGAAACGCAGATGCCGGCGGGCGATCCCGATCCGGCGGGCGGGGCGCGCTATCTGATGACGCTTCTGGAGGGTACGCTGATGCTCGGCGCGGTTGGGCATGACCGCACAGCACGCGACGGGCTGCTTGCGAGTGGTCTCGCAGCCCCCTAAGCACGCGCGCAATGAAGAAGACCACCGGAATGGACCGCGCCACGACGCGCAACTGGCGACCGGCTACGCGGGCGATACGCGGCGGGACCTGGCGCAGCGAGCATGGAGAGACCAGCGAGGCGCTGTTCCTCACTTCGGGCTATACCTACGACGACGCACAGACCGTTGCCGACCGGTTTGCGGGCGAGGCCGAGGGCATGACCTATTCGCGCCTCCAGAACCCGACCGTGGCGATGCTGGAGGAACGGATTGCGCTGCTCGAAGGCGCCGAGGCCTGCCGCGCGCAGGCGAGTGGGATGGCGGCGATGACGGCGGCTTTGCTGTGCCAGCTTTCGACCGGAGATCACGTGGTGGCCGCGCGCGCCGCGTTCGGATCGTGCCGCTGGCTGGTCGACAACCTCCTGCCCCGCTTCGGGATCGAAACCTCGGTGATCGACAGCGCCGACAATACGCAATGGGAAGCCGCGATCCGCCCGAACACCAAGGTGTTCTTCTTCGAGAGCCCGGCCAATCCGACGCTCGACATCGTGGACCTCCAGTTTGTCTGCGATCTTGCCAAGGCACACGGAATCACCACGGTGGTCGATAACGCGTTTGCCAGTCCGGCGTTGCAACGCCCGCTCGAATTCGGCGCCGACGTGGTCGCCTACAGCGCGACCAAGCTGATGGACGGGCAGGGCCGGGTGCTCGCCGGAGCGGTGTGCGGATCGGAGGAGTTCATCACCGAAACGCTGCTGCCGTTTCAGCGCAACACCGGGCCGAACCTCGCGCCGTTCAACGCATGGGTGGTGCTCAAGGGGCTGGAGACGCTGAGCCTGCGCGCGCACAAGCAGAGCGAACAGGCGGTGGCGCTGGGCCGGTTTCTCGAGCCGCGCGTCGAGCAGGCGGGCGGGCGGATGCTCCACCCCGGTCTGCCGAGCCATCCGCGCCACAATCTCGCGCTCGTCCAGATGGATGCGACGGGGCCGATCTTCGCCTTCGATGTGGGCACCCGCGAGCGCGCCTTCGCGATTCTCGACGCGCTCGAACTGATCGATATCTCCAACAATATCGGCGACGCGCGCAGCCTGTTGTGCCACCCGGCCTCGACCACGCACGCCAGTATGGGCGAGGAGGCGCGTGCAGAGATGGGCGTGACCGAAGGGCTGCTGCGGATCAATGTCGGGCTGGAGGATATCGCCGACCTGACCGAGGATCTGGACCGCGCGCTGGCGGCGTCGGGTATCTAGGGCTGCTGTTCTAGCAATTGCGAGGCGGCTCCGAGCACCGCTCCCAGACCAGCTTTCCTGGCATTAACCGGGCTTTCAGCACGCGAAATTACAAGCACCCGCTGATGTTTGAGATTTTTGCCATCGTCTGTTTCTCGGTCGCCTTCGCAATCGTTTCTCTCCTCGCAACGATTTTCCTCGGCCTGACGATCGGGGCATGGGCGCCGGAACTTGCAGTAAGAGGAGACGGCCTCGCAGATATTCTGCGCCCGTGGCGTATCATCGCCGTTGGCGGTGCCATCTATGGGATATTTGTGGCCGGGTCATTGCCTGCAGGTTCCTCCGAGCTTGCCGCCATATTCGCTCTTTGGACTTGGCTCGGCTTTGCTTGATGCGCCCGATCGCGCACCATTGGATGAGGCTCGCATATCGTCTGGAATTCTATTTTTGAGGAAAATGCGGCCGATACGCAAAAGGCCGGCGCAGGCGTGCCTCACACATCCTGCACCGGCCTCATGCACATTGGCCCCTGGTCGGGGGTCGCTTGGAACGACAAGTCGGGGAACCACTCCCCCTGTCTACGCGCCGAAGACGTTAGCCGTATCGCAATTCCGTCCTAACAAACCGGATGCAAGTGCGGGAAACGCGAACTTAACCATACGCGCCCGCTCGAAACCGGCTATTGTGCATTGCAGCATGACACCCTAGGTGTCGCTCGCTCACCTCTCCGCGACGCGTCCTGACGGGCGCCGCAACCATTCCAGATCCGGACACTTTTCATGCTTGCAGACCGCAGCTTCGCGGCCACTTTCCGCCGCGACTGGTTCGCGCAGCCGCGCGCCGACATCCTCGCCGGGATCGTCGTCGCCCTCGCGCTCATCCCCGAAGCGATCGGGTTCGCGCTGATCGCCGGCGTCGATCCGAGCGTCGGGCTGTATGCTTCGGTGGCGATCGCGATGGTCATCGCGTTCACCGGCGGACGACCGGGCATGATCTCGGCTGCGACCGCTGCGGTGGCGGTGGTGGTGATCCCGTTGGTGCGCGATTACGGCGTCGATTACCTGTTCGCTGCCACGATCCTGATGGGCGTGTTCCAGGGGATTGCCGCGCTGCTGCGGCTCGACCTGTTGATGCAGTTCGTCAGCCGCAGCGTCATCACCGGCTTCGTCAACGCGCTCGCGATCCTGATCTTCATGGCGCAGATCCCGCAGCTCCTGCCCGGCAATCCGGGGGTCGGCGTGTGGACCTGGGCGATGGTCGGTGCGGGCCTTGCGATCATCTACGGCTTCCCGCGCATCACGAAGGCGGTGCCGAGCCCGCTGGTCGCGATCGTGCTGCTAACCGCAGCGGCGGTGTTCTGGGGCCTGCCGGTCAACAATGTCGCAGGCGAGGGCACGCTGCCGGACGGCCTGCCGACCTTCGCTCTGCCCGACGTCCCGCTGACGTGGGAGACGCTGCAGATCATCGCGCCCTATTCGCTGACGATGGCGGCGGTGGGCCTGCTCGAAAGCCTGCTCACCGCGCAGATCGTCGACGACATGACCCACACCGATAGCGACAAGCGCCGCGAAAGCGGCGGGCAGGGCGTCGCCAATGTCGTCGCTGCATGCTTCGGCGGAATGGGCGGGTGCGCGATGATCGGCCAGTCGGTCATCAACGTTGCCAGCGGCGGGCGAGGGCGGCTCTCGACCTTCACCGCCGGGGCGTTTCTGTTGTTCCTGCTGACCGTGCTCGGGTCCTATGTCGGGCAAGTGCCGATGCCCGCGCTGGTCGCGGTGATGATCATGGTCTCGATCGGAACTTTCAGCTGGAACTCGATCCCCAACCTGCGCCGTCACCCGCCGACCAGCTCGATCGTGATGATCACCACCGTCGTGGTGGTGGTGTGGACCCACGACCTCGCGCTCGGCGTGCTGTCGGGCGTGCTGCTGTCGGGCATTTTCTTCGCACAGAAGGTCAAGAACCTCTTCGCCGTCGAACGTGTCCGCCGCCCGCACAGCGCGGTCTATGTCGTGACCGGCGAAATCTTCTTCGCCAGCGTCGACAAGTTCATCGAGAAGCTCGGACCCGAAAGCCAGTATGATGACGCCGCGCACCACGTGGTGATCGATGTATCGAAGGCGCATTTCTGGGATATCTCGGCGATCGGGGCGCTGGAGAAGGTGGTCGACCGGATGCGCCGCAACGGGCGGCACACCCGCGTGGTCGGGCTGAACACCGCGAGCGCCGACCTGTTCGACAAGTTCGCGCTGGAAGATCGCACCGGGCTCGAGCTCGGTTTGGCACCGCATTGATCTTTTGCGAAGGCGCATCCGCGCCTTCGTCCTCGGGGCTGATCCTCCGCTTCGCTACGGGCCCCTGCGGGCGGCCGGTCGGCCTTGCGGCGCTCCGCTCCGAGCGTTAGGTCTGAAAACCAGACTTGAAATCGTAGCGGCCTCATGCGACCTCCGTTGCAACAAACGGGAGAAAATTTGCCATGGCCAACCGTGTCGAACTGCTGTTCGATTTCGTCAGCCCCAACGCCTACCTGATCTGGTGGCCGCTGCGCGATCTCATCAAGCGCACCGGAGCCGAGCTCGACGTGGTGCCGGTGTTTCTCGGCGGGATGCACAAGCTCACCGGCAACGCTCCGCCGATGATCCGCGACGCCGATGTGAAGGGCAAGGTCGAATATTCGATGCTAGAGATGCGCCGCTTTATCGAAACGCATCAGCTCACCCGGTACAAGCTTCACCCGCAGTTCCCGTTCAACTCGATCACGTTGCAGCGGATGCTCTACGCCGCCGATCAGGACGGGCGCGGGGTACAATTCGTCGAAGCGATGCTGCCGCTGATCTGGGAGGAAGGGGTCGACGTGCTCGATCCCGAAAGCCTGGGTGCGGCGGTCACCAGGGCGGGCTTCGATGCGCAGGACCTGTTCGCCCGCGCGCAGACCGACGCGGTGAAACAGGGCCTGGTCGCCAACACCAGCGCGGCGGTGGAGCGCGGCGCATTCGGCATTCCAACCATGTATGTCGGCACGACCGGTGCGGACCCGTCCAGTTTCGAGATGTTCTTCGGCAAGGAACGGCTGGGCCAGATCGAGGACGAGCTGACGAGGGGATAGCGCCCCAACGATTTGCGCCGACCTCACGGGAGTGAGGCCGGCGCAATGTCTGTCGGACCCGCTGTGCCTATTTCGGGTTCGACTCGTTCTTCCAGTCCTGCAGCATTTCGTGCGCGGTCTGACGTCCGCCGATGCCGAAGGCAATCGCAGCAGCGATCGCCACTGCACCGAGGATCGCGCCAAAGGCGATCACCACGATCTCCGTCGCGATGCCCATGAAGCTCAGCCCCATGGCAATCGTGAGCGCGATGATCGCATAGCTTGCGATCCGCCCGATCTTCGCATCGCCGTTTTCGGAAATCAGCTTGGAAGCGATCCGGGCAATCACGAAACCGGCCGCGATCACCGCTGCGCCGAACACGATCCGCCCGCCGAGGCGCACGGCCTCATCGGCGATCCGCGAGACCACTTCGAAATTGAGCAGTCGCGCCGCCTCGGTGAAGGCGAACAGCATCACCGCGATCAGGATCACGTGATAGCTGACCCGCGAGATCGAGAAGCGCTCTCCGCTGAGGCCGATGGCCGAACCGGTACGGTTGACCCCGAGGCCCGAGAGGAAGCTCTCCGCCGCACCCGCGATCCAGCGACCGATGAAGAATGCGGCAACCAGCACCAGCGCCGCAGCGATCACGTGTGGCACCGCCACAAGGATCGTCGCCAGCAGCTCGCGCAGCGGCACGGTGACCGCCGCGATGCCGAGAACGTCGATCGCGGCAAGCGTGATCGGCAGCAGCACCAGCAGCTGCACTGCCGTTCCGGCGGCCGCCGCAACCGAAGTACGCGCCTTGGTCTGCTCGGCGGGGTCTGCGCCCTCTTCGGTCAGCCAGCGATCGATATTGAGCATGCCGACGGAATTTTCCGTGATACCCTTCGCGATCTTCGACAGCGCGATGCCGACGATGAAGATCGCCAGAGCCCCGATCAGGTTGGGAAGGAACATGCCGATTTCGTTCAGCAGCGAGTTGAGCGGTGCGACGACCGAGCCCAGCTGCAGCGGCTGGAGCGCGATCAGGAAACCGAACAGCCAAATCAGCCAATAGCCAAGCTTGCCGGCCTGGCTCCAGATTTCCTCGTTGGCTTCCTTGCGCGTATCATCCTTTTGCCAGGGCGACTTCTCGCCGATCTTCCGGATGCCGCGCTCGATCAGCTTTGCGACGAAGTGGGTGATGACCAGGATGGCCAGTGCTGCGGCGATCCTGGGGCCCCAAAGTATGAGGGTTGCGCCGACGCGTTCGAGCGCAGCCTCCATCCCGCTTGTGTCCAAATTCATGGTATCCTCCCTATTGCGACGTATGGTTCTTAATGTGCCGTTCAGTTTTGGAGAAACCCGAATGTCGGGATGTTCAATTCGGGATATCCGAATTGAATCTGCTTTTCAGGCTCAGCACCACTTCGGCGGCGAGTTGTGCGTCCAGATCGCGGCGCCAGCATACGAAGGCGGGGAATTCGAACTCGGGAGCATCCGCCACCCGCGACAACTGGCCGCTCTCGATTTGATTCTCGACTGATTTGAGCGGCATGTAGCCTGCCATCCTGGTCTGGATCAGCCAATTGGTCGAACGGCTTCCGAGATCGAGAACCAGCCCCGCTTGCGGCACAATATCGAGCCGCGAGGCGATCTCGACCCCGAGCGAACGGCCCCAATCGATCCGCACGAAATGGTCGCGCCAATGCTCGGGATCGCCGCCGGTCACCATCACCAGCTGATCCTGGAACAGCGGCTCGGCACCGATATCGCGGCGAAAGATCGGATCGTGGACCACGATTATGTCGAGCGCTCCTTCGGCGAGGTCGCGGTTGAGCCGCGTCCAGGCCCCCGCGGTCGCCCGGATCGCAAGGTCGGGCAGCAGGTCGCTCACCTCGGCCAGCCACTGAATAAGGAACCCGTCCCACAGAAAATACTGTCCACCGAAGGTGATCGACCGGGCGAACCGATCGGGCAGGGCGACTTCGTGCTGCGCGAATTCCCATGCCCGCACCGCCTGCCTGGCCGGGACCAGAAAGCGACGTCCGGCGGACGTCAGTTCGCAACCGCGCTTGTCGCGCACGAACAGCTTGGTGCCGAGCCGGAATTCGAGTTGCTTGATCCGCTCGGTCACGCTCGAGGGTGAGGCGTGCACCCGCTGTGCGGCTCCGGCAAAGCTGCCGGTGGCCGCTGCCGCGAGGAAGGTTCTGAAGGTCGTGATGTCCATTCAATCCCGATAATCCGAATTCAACCTTCTGACAATCGCGTTATGCAGAATTTGACCGGGAGAATAACCTTCAAGCCAACGAATCGAAGGAGATTGACGATGAAGGTTTTTCTGATTGCCGGCGGCCTCGCTCTGAGCGCGCTTGCCGTTCCGCAGGCGGCATTCGCCCAGCAGGATCAGGCGGCGGCAGGGATCGTGGTGACCGGCAAGTTCCAGAAGGACTGGGACCGCGGGCACAAGCTCGAGGCCGAGGGTCTGCGCGACCTGCAATCGGCACAGCGCGACCTGGTCGAGTACAGCGCCGATGTCGTCAACGCGCAGGACTTGCGGGAAACGTCGCGCAGCCGCGCGGACAATGCCCGCCAGGCGCTCGAAAGCCTGACCGCGCGCCCGTTCTTCAGCAGCGCCGACGAAGCGCACAAATGGTCGAAGCAGGTCGAAAGCGCTGCTGCGGACTGGGCCAAGTATGACGAGCGCAGCGACAAGGGCGCCAAGGATTTCGAAAAAGCGCAAAGCCGCCAGCAGAAGGCGCAGGAGGCCGTCGACAAGGCGCAGGCCAAGATCGACAAGGGCCGGGGCATGAAGGCCGACGCCGAACTCGCCAGCCAGCGCGCCTCGATCCGCTAGAATCGCTGCCGAACGGAGACAGGCGATGTTTGCAAAACGCAGTGCGATCCAGCCGATGGTCGAACCCCCGGTCGGACCGGTCCGGTCGGGCGGGGCGGTCGATCACGTCGCCGCTGCAAGCGCGGTAATGGTGATCGGCCTCGGGGTCATGCAGCTCGCCGCTCCGTTCTTCACCAGCCCGCTGACCGGGATGGAGGCCGGCACCGGCGGGACCATCATCGCGGTGCAGTGGATCGTCTTCGGCGCGATCCTCGCGACCGGCGGTTTGCTCCGCATGCGCGTGGTCACGATGTTTGCGGCGGAATTCCTGCTGATCGCAGGCGTTGTCGCGGCAATCGTGACGATGCTCGGCAATCACGAGCCGATCCCGCTGCTGGTGCATGGCGCGATCGCATTCGTCGGGCTGACCAACGCCGGGCTCGCCCGCCTGACCGACAGCGCCGATCTCAAGCGCGAACTGCGTCTCGCCAAGGAGAGCGCCAGGATGTCGCGCGAGGACGAAAACAGTGTCGAAGAGACCAACGGAGCGCCCCATGCCTAAGCCGATCATCGATGTTCACGCCCTTGCCGAGCGCATGGCGATTACGCCCGAGGAGGCGCAACGGCTGGGCGAACGGTTCTTCACCAGCCTCGCCAAGGCCGAGAGCAGTCTGGGCGAAGCGCTGATCGCGGCGTCCAGGAATTCGCGCGTCCGGCCCAAGCAGGTCAAGGGCATGCTCGATCTGTTCGCCGCGGACTTCCGTGCTCCGCTGCCGCCCGAAACCGAATCGCTCGGCGAGCGGGTGAGCGATCTCGCCAGCGACGCCCGCGATCGGTTGACGGGCATGAAGGATCGCGTCGCCACGGGAATCGCTGCGATCGACGTTGCCGCGCTGCGCGAAGAGGGCGGCGAGAAAGTGGCCCGGCTGCGCCAGCGTGCGGCCGAGATCGACGTTGCCGAAATCGGCGACCAGGCGCGTGAACTGGGCGCACGAGCGGTGGATGGCGCGCGCGACCTGGCCGGCCAGGTGCGCAACAAGGTGAAGGCGAAGAAGGACGCGAAGTCCTCCCCGCCATGGGCTGACGAGTAAGGCTGCGGATGATGCCCTTCGGGTCAAGAATGGTCGCAGTCGGGCGGCAAGGGCGCAGGTTCCCCCTCACCCTTGCCGCTTCAGCCCTGTTCGCCGTGTTCGCGGCTCCGGTGCACGCGCAAAGCGGCGAGAAGCATGACAGCGTCGGCGAAGACGCGGTCGACGCGGTGACCCAGCCGCTGAGCGATCTCAACCTGCGCAGCAAGGATATCCCGCTGCTGCTGACGCTGGCGCAGCAAGCCCCCTACGATCTTACCAATCTCGACGATTGCGACGCGCTGCGCGGCGAGGTCGGCCGGCTCGACGAGGTGCTCGGCCCCGATGCGGACGCGCCGCAGGATGAAGAGGGCCTGGTCAACAAGGGGCTCAAGACCGGCGGAAACATCCTGGGCGGGATGATCCCGTTCCGGGGTCTGGTGCGCCAGCTATCGGGCGCGAAGGCGGAGGAAAAACGCTGGGAGGCGGCGATCTATGCCGGGGTCGCCCGGCGCAGCTATCTCAAGGGGTACATGGCCGGAAAGTCATGCCTCACCAGCGAAGAGGAAACGATCCGCAGCGCCCGCGACGTGCTGAACCTGTCCGAGTAAGCGCACCCTCGCACCCCGGCAAATTTTGCCGGATACGGGATACAGGGGGGATTAACGGTGTTGGTGCTCTTGTGAGCCATACCAGAATCGCTAACTTGTGAGTCGTATGAAAGAGCTGTTCCAACACGCTGCCATCACCGACGGGGTTACGGTCCGCGTCGCCGTCAACTTTTTGCCCGAGCAGTCGCATCCCGAGGCGGGCAAGTGGTTCTGGGTCTATCACATCCGAATCGAGAACGGCTCGCACGAGCCGCTGCAGCTGCGCACCCGGCACTGGCGGATCACCGATGCGCGCGGGATGGTGAACCATGTCGATGGCGAAGGGGTGGTGGGCGAACAGCCGCTGCTCGAACCCGGCCATAGCCACGATTACGTTTCGGGCTGCCCGCTGACGACGCCGCACGGTTCGATGGAAGGGTTCTACACCTTCCTGCGCGCCGACGGCACACCGCTGGAAGTGCGAATCCCGTTCTTCCCGCTCGCGGCCCCGGCCGAAGCCGACGAGCAGCGCTGACCCCATCGCCTCCATTTCGATACCGCGACAACGCGTTGCTTGCAGCCGGCAGGCACGCGGCCTAAATCGCCCGGCGTGAAACGCACGCACCTCCCTCTCAACGCCCTGCGCGTCTACGACGCGGCGGCGCGGCATCTCTCGTTCACCCGCGCGGCCGACGAGCTGGCGGTGACGCCCGCCGCCGTCGGCCAGCAGATTCGTGCGCTCGAAGACCACCTCGGCGTGGTCCTGTTCCGCCGCACTTCGAAGGGGCTCGAACTGACGCCCGAAGGCTGCGCCGGTCTCGATGCCCTGCGCGAAGGGTTCCTGCGGTTCGAAGAGAGCGTGCAGGCGATGCAGGCCGGGCAGGCGTCCGATCGCTACACGATCGCCGCGCCGCGCGAATTCTACGCCGAATGGCTGGCGCCGCGGCTCGCGAAGTTCCAGGCCGATACACCCGGCATCCAGTACATCCTCGTCGCCGAGGAGAACGCCGATTTCACCGAAGCCAACCTCGATCTCGCGATCCGGCTGGTCGACGGTCCGGAAGATCTCGAAGGGGTGCAGCTTGCCCCGGCGGAGCGAGTGGTCGTGGCCGCCCCGGAGGCGCGCGATGCGTGGATCGAGTGGCCCGGCGCGGCCTTGCCCGACGATGCCTCGCCCTGCATCAAGGCCGGGAGCGCGGGCCAGGCGCTGTCCTCCGCGCTCGCGGGGATGGGGCGCACCGTGCTGCCGCTGCCACTGGTCGAAGGCGCGATCGCGGAGGGCAAGCTCGAACTGCTCGGCGGCCCCGAAGCCAGTCGCCGCGCCTATTGGCTGGTCGCCCCGTTGCCGCAATGGCGGCAGAAAAAGGTCAAGGCGCTGGTCGCGCATCTGACCGGTGGCTGAGGTCCCGACTCTCGGGACCGCGCGTTTTACCCTGCGCCCCTTGCGGCGGTCCGACGCGGCGGCGCTGTTCCCGACCCTTTCGGACCCGGCGCAGTGCCTGTTCCTCACCCGTCCGGCTTTCGAAAGCGAGGCGGAGCTGTGGGCCTGGCTCGCCGAACCCGGCTGGCCCGGCCTGACCTGGATCGCCGAAGACGCACGCGGCGTGGCGGCGCGACTGGTCGCGGTGCCGGGTCACGAGGATGGCGTGGTCGAAATCGGCTACATCACCTGCGCCCACCGCCAGCGCGAAGGGGTGGCGCGCGAATGCGTGGCGGCGCTGATCGAGCACCTGATCGGCGACGGAGCGCGCAAGCTCACCGCCGAGGTCGATTGCGAGAACACCGCTTCGGTCGCGTTGCTGGAACGGCTGGGGTTCACCCGCGAAGCGCATCTGCGCCAGCACGAGACCACCCATGCGGGTCTGCGCGATGTCTATTGGTACGGATTGCTGGCGTCCGACCGGCGGCCGGGCCTCGTCAGCCGTTGTGAATGATCACGATCGCCTGACCGGATGCGTCGGCTTCCTCGCAGGCGGCCAGGAACAGATCGCGGATAGCTTTGGTCTCCGGGGAGGATCGATCGAGTGCTGCGATATCGTCGCGGTGCTCCTTGATCGCGTCCGACAGGATCGCAACCGTCTCTTCCCCGAAAAAGCCCATGCGCCAATCGAGATCGTCGTCGGGCAGCAATTCGTGCGGCGAATTGGCGACGGCGGCTTGTGCCAGCTTGTCACCCACTCCCAGCGCTGTGCCGAACTGTTCGAATGCGGCGACGAAAGACTCGACCGACACATTGCAGGCTCCGACTTCCGTGCCCGATGCTTCGATCGCCGTTATGATCGCGGTGAGGCGTTGGGTTAAATCCGCACCGAAGAGCATGCTTGGCAGCAACCGTTCTTGCGCCAGGCAGAAGACAAATTCCTCGGTCATAGATTTCGCCTTGTCACTCGCGATAAAGTCCGTTGTAAACACCGTCCATCGGAAAGAGTTTTTGGTTTGGCAATGGCTGCTCTTGCGTCCCGCCCCTTTGACGATTCCAATCACTTTGCCACTGAGTTTTGGCGCGCCCTGCTTGCCGCGAAGCGCATTCAGCATCTTGGCCTTGAACACCTGCTCTGCCTTTGTCTTGGGTTTCAACGCCAGTACCGAGTTCGTGACCCACCGAACATCCATCTGATCGCCTTTCGCCGCACCTGTACTCAGCTTGGCTTTCAAACCTTTGGCTTCCACGATTATTATCTCGGTTTCGTTGTTTTGCGCGTCGTATTCGGCCCAGATCTGATCGAAGCCCACTCCCGGCGCGAAACCGTAAACCAGCCTTGCCTTGGGATAGTAGTGTTTCATGTACTGCGTGGCAGCGATTTCGCCCAAGGCTTCGGTCACCTTTGCCTTGTGAGCCGAAATCTTCTCTTTCTTAAGCCGTTGTTCGTAGTGGTACTTGTGTTCGAAGAGCGCTTCCAGGTGCGGCTTGAGAGCTAGGGACCGATTGGCTTTCGGGATGCCCTTCAGAATCGCGGCGCACCCCTGAACGCCGAATTTTTTCGTATTTTTTTCGAGTTCTTCCCGTCTGATCCGGATTCTTTCCGTGGAAGGCCTGAGTCGTCGTTTCGTCCGCTGGGCGGGCGACACATTGCTGCCCGCGCCCTTTTTCTTGCCCTGCTTCGCGCGCGCCATTTCAGCCTTCTTTCGCACTGCTGGCGCGCAGGCGACGATCAAGGCCATGGGGGACATTTTCCCGAATGCGTTTCAGCAAAACAGGAGAGTTCACGATCCGGCCGATCCGCTCTTCCGGCTCGATTCTGCGGTTGGTCAAAGCCGCTTGGACCGATCTTACCCGATAAAACTCCGCGTCGTAGCGGCCCAGCAACTCGCCGATACCCACCAGCGAGGGGGTATCGCTGATACCATATTCGATCCCCAGCTCGATCGCGCGCTCGGCGCACAGTTCCGCTGTCGCGGCGTCGGCACCCTTCGCTTCGAGCGCCGCGGCGACATCGTCGAAGGTCTGCGCGATCGCCGCATCGGCAAACGCATCCATCGTTGCATCCGTGATCTCGAGCATGGCGGCCCCCCGCAGTCCCAAGTCTGCGCCCATAGCAGATAATCGCGCTGCCCGACAGCATGCGCCAATACGGGATGCGCCGATCGGGCACGCTTGTGCTGGGCCGCAGAATTGATAAGCTCCATCAATGCAGCGGCTTCGGTCCGATTTTGCTCAAACCCCGGGGACAATCGCGAAGGCCCGCGCAGTGATCACGATTTCAGACAGTCTCTATGCGCGCTATCGGGAGGACGACTTCTACACCTTCCTGTTTGCGTTCCTGCGCGACAATGCGCGCGGCTCCCTGCGTGCGGCGCTGGGCGAGCGCGAGCGCTGCCGCGCGGTGTGGGCGCCGTTCTTCGAGCCCGAGCGCCCGAGGATGGAACTCGCGCTGCGCCACGCCTACGCGCTCGGCTGCGAAATTGCGGGCGAAGGGCTGGGGGGGACGATCCCCGACGACGTCACCCCGATGCAGATGAAGGCGCGGCTGGATGGCTGGGACTTCGTGCCGTTTTCCGCCTTCGATCTGGAGCTGACCTGATGGCCGGGACTGATCCTGCGCAACCCTGCGCCGATCCGTGCGCGCAGCAACGCGCCGACGATATCGCGCTCGCCAACGGTGCGCGCGACCTCGCCGACGCCTACCAGCAAAATGCGGTCAGCCGCCCGGGCCACCTCGGTCGGACCTGCGCGCAGCGTGCCCCGCAGATGCGCGAGGCAGCCGATCGCTTCGATCGCTACGGCGCGGCGATCCCGAGCGCGCGCGCGGCGGACGATCTCAACCAATTGGGCGATGGCAACACACGGCAGGTTTCCGCACCGTGTCTGGAGCGGTTGCCGCTTGACGCCGATGCGCTCAACCGAGAACTCGGCATTCCGCCCGGCAGCCCCAATGCGATCACCCCCAACGATCTGCGCAACGACACCACCGGGCACCGCGCGGCGATCTACCGTTCCAAGACCGACGGGCGGCTGATCATGGTCTCGCGCGACACCCAGCCGGATTCGCTCGTGGACTGGAAGACCAATATCGAGAACGGGCAGGGCTTCGACACCGATCAATATGCCGCGACCCGCAGGCTGGCGACGAAAATGAATGCGTCGGGCCAGAATTTCGACATCAGCGGCTATTCCAAGGGCGGCGGGCTGGCGCAGGAGGCGGGGCTGCTGTCGCCCAATTCGAATGTGTATGTCTTCAACAGCGCGGGCCTGCACGAGGCTTCGCTGGCGCGCACCGGGCAGGGCAACTTCCAGTCGCTGAAGAACCGCACCCACTCCTTCAGCGCGGAAAACGATTTCCTGACCTTCATGAACACCACCACCGACCCCGGGCGCGAGGTTCGCAACGCGCAGTTCCTGCGCACGCATCTTGCCGGGGAGATGCCGGGTTCGATGAATCCGATGGCGATCCAGTACAGCAACCCGGAACACAGGATCCTTGCCGGACAGCGAACCAGGAACAGGCCGGACGTGGCAGCCGCCCAGCGCGCCGCGAACCAGGCCTTCCAGGCCGATCGCGCCCGGTTCCTCGAATCCGTCGACCAGATGATCGCCGGCGCCGCCGAGACGCCCGACTACGACCGGCTGTTCCCGCCGGTCAGGTCCTCCACCCACGATACCGTACCGGGCCGGTGGGGCCTGATGTCGGGGGTGGCCGGATCGACGGGGGCGAGCGGCGAGGAAGCGCGGTTCGGCAAGCTCGTGCAGCACAAGATGTCGCAGGTGCTCGGACCGATGGAGGCGCAGCTCGAGGACGATCGAAACGCCTTGCAGAATTTCATGCGGTCATGCGGATCGTAGGCCGCGCATTCATCGCCGCCGCACTTGCGTGGGCGGTGCCGGGATGCACAGCGCCGGACAACGGAGACAGGACAACGCCAATGCAGTTCAGTGGACAGGATGCCGCGCTCGAAACCGCGATCGCCGCCGACGACCCGGCCGCGGTCGACGCCGCGATCGCCGGCGGAGCCAACGTCAACGCCAGCGGCGCGGTCGGGGTCACCCCGCTCGCCTTCGCGGTCGGCACCGGGAAAGTGCAGGCGGCGCGGGCGCTGATCGCGCGCGGGGCCAACCCCAATCTCGAGGACGACGAGGGCGACACCGCCGTGACGCTCGCCGTCAACGGCTACGCCCGCGAGCCCGAACTGCTGCGGATGGTGCTCGATGCGGGCGGCAATCCCAACCAGCTGCGGCGCGATGGCGACCCGGTGATCGTGCGCTTCGTCAATGCCGCCGATCTCGAAGCGATCACCCTGATGCACAGCAAGGGCGCGGACCTGAACGCGATCGCCAACCAGCAGCCGCTGGTGGTGTTCGCCGCCTATGGCGCGGACTGGGACGTGGTGTGGCACCTGATCACGCTCGGCGCGGATCTCGAGGACCCGACGGCGCGCGAAGGGCTGGTCGAGGCGTTCAAGGTCCCCGGCGCGACGCTCCCCGACAGCCCGCTCTACCCGGCAAAGGTCAAGGTCTACGAGCACCTGCGCAAGCTGGGCGAGGAGCCGGTGCCCCGGCGGGGTATGAGGGGAGTCTTTGATTGTTCCGCACCCCATCCGGGGTGCGAAATCCTCGCTCACGCGGCCTGAAGGCCGCATCGCTGCGGGCGGGCGGTCGCCCTTGCGGTCAGCTTCGCTGACCGTGCTCCGCCACCAAGCCTCTACCCTTTCTTCCCGAGAATAATCCGCTCGTTCCGCTCGCGCCGCGCGACGATCTCCGGGTCCGTCCCCAGCCGCTGGCCGATCCGCCCTGCCTCGACATGGGCAAGCCATTCGCGGGCGTGGCGCAGGCCGTCGCTGTCGCCCGGCGGGGACGCGACGCCGAAAGCCGCGCGGCCGGGGGGAAGGGGGGCGGCAGGATCGTGCTTGAGCGCCATCAGTCTGATTCCTTTACGTCGTGTCCCGACTCTTGCCGGAGTGGGGCTGGCTCGACGCCGCAGGCGTCGCAAGGCCGACGGGCCGCCCGCAGCGACGCGCCCGGAGGGCGTGTGAGCGAGGAAATCGCGCCCGCGGATGCGGGTGCGCATATCAACGCTCTGCCTCCCATTTCGCTTCGAGTTCCTGCCGCCATTGCGCCACCTTGGCGTCGATCGAGCGGTGGATGCGCTTGATCCGCGCCGGATCGTTGGCGAGGCGGATCTGCTCGGCTGCGTACTCGGCCTTCACCCGCTCGTAGACCGGATGGCCGGGGCCGATATCCTTGGCCGGGTTGTAGCGATCGGCAAGGCGATTGCGCAGGAAGAACATGACCAGCGCCTCGTTATGCCGGGTCTCGGTCCCCAGCACCTTGCCGGAAGAGACGACCATGCGCTTCTCGCCCTGGATCGCGCGGGTGAGCGCACTCGCCTCCAGCCGCGACACCCCGCGATCGATCGCCGCGTCCCACGCCGCGCGAAACTCCTCCGCCCCGGGCCGCTGGCGCAGCTTGTACAGCGCCTCCATACTCTTGCCGATATGCCGCGCGGCGGCGGTGACGATCCCGGTCGCGGCGAGATGCGCGATGAACTTGCGCTGGAGATCGGGCGTGATCGAGTTGCGGCGCGGATGGGTGTGCGGGACCGGCGCAAAGCCGAGCAGCGGATCGTCCGGCGCGGGCGGTTCGGCGGTGTAGGCAACCGCGGAGGTGGCCTGGCGGGCGATGGCGCGTTTGCATTCGGTCATTCAGGGGCTTTCCTTGCGCTACAACTTCCCCTTTCTTGCGCCCTATAGATCATCCACAGTCATGTAGGAAAGCAACTAACCGTCTATTTGCATTTCTCTTCAAACCGTGGTGTGATTACCTCGGGTTAGGTAACAAAGACAAAAAAGCCGTGCCAGCCTGCGGGCCTGTTTGAAAGGCAGCCCGCATAACATGAGGTTAGGGGGCAAGGATGAACAAGGGGCGCAAGGACGCCGGGCATTTGCTCGCGCATCTGACCAATGGCGAACGCGATGTTGTCGCACTCATCGCGAAGCAAAAGCCATTAGACGAAATCAAGGCGAAGATCGGTCTGCCACGGCGAACCATCGAAGGCCTGATCCACTCGGCAAAGATCATGCTGAGCGCGAATGGGGATCTGGTCGATGAATATCTCGCCATGGTCGAAGATTGGCAGCGGGAAACCGGCAGCAGGCTGTTTTCGAACATGATCGTCGCCAGCCCGGATGAGGCTGCGCTGGTCTCCGACCCGCCGCCGGCCGACAAATCGCGCATTCTTGAAGACATCGAAGCCAGCATGACGCCCGCCGAAATGCGCGATCTGGCCGGATCGCTGCTGCGGCTGGCCGATGCGTTCGAGCAGGACTGGTCACCCGACAGCGTGCAGGCGGCGTTCCATTGGCCATCGGGCGCGGCCAAGATCGAGCGCAATTCGCTCGAACTGGCCAAGCGTGCGACGCTGCTGGTGCGGCAGCGGCAGATGCGGGAGACATTCCTGCCCAGCGACCTGTTTGGCGAGCCGGGGTGGAACATGCTGCTCGACCTGTTCATCCAGTTCGCGGGCGGGGCGAAGGTTTCGGGCAAGAGCCTGTCGATCGCCGCCGGATGCCCGCAGACCACGGCGCTGCGGCACCTCGCGCGGCTGGAGGAAGCGGGGCTGGTGAAACGCGAACCCTCCCGCCACGACGCGCGGGTGACGCTCTACAGCCTGACCAAGCAGGGCGTGATCGGCGTGGGGCGGGTGCTGGAGCGGATGGTGGGGTAGGGAAAAGCGGCGACACAGGGTTGCTTTTAAGATTTTCGACCTCTAATGAGGGTGAGATTCTTAAAAGCGAGGCAATTTCCGTGGCTACTTTCTCAACGCAAATCATTGATACGGAACTGGAAGTCGATGCACGACTCCATGACTTCGGACTGTCGCGTGATCAGATCCTTGCGATTGCGGATGTGGCGAAAGCCTGGGCGAGCGATGCGAGCCCTCTCATGCCGAAGAATGCTCCTGGTACGCTAGCTTACATTTACGGTGTGGAGGCACTGCGCCAGCAGCTGCTGGATGGAGAGTGGCAAGTTGACCGGACCCAGAATGTTGAGTCGGTGGTCAATCGTGTTCGGGGCATTCGTATCGGCTTTCAGAACGTCGATCATTCGTGTGATTTGATGTTCCCTCCGATGCCGCGTTCGTCAAAAGGTTCGGCAGCCGAAGGCATGAGCGGGCCGACGCTGTTCGACTATGCCGGTATTGAGACGGGACCTCTGACTGGTGTTTTGTCCGATGGCATTCCCACCTACTATGTGATGGTTGGCGAGGACGGATCTGTCGAATTGAGCCATCCGGTGATCTCGGAAGGTGCCTATAAAGACTTTGTTGAGCGAATCTTTGTTCGCGGTGTTGGAGACGACTGGGCCGAAGATATCGACCCGGAAACGGGACCGGTATCAGAATTCGATATTCCGGTTAGCCTCAAGCGCTGATATGCCATATTCTGGTGAAAGGTTAAGGATCGCCCGGCAGCGGCGAGGCCTTAGCGGGAAGCAGTTAGCTGAGAAGGCTGGCCTTACGCCAGTAACCATCTCAAAAGCTGAGAATGGACATCACGTAGAGGAAGCAACATTTGCTGCCTGCGCGGCGGCTCTTGATTATCCGATTGAGTTCTTCTTGCTCGACGCACCACAGCAGATTCCTGCGGAGACTGTCAGCTTTCGCAGTCTCGCAAAGATGGGTGCTGCCGAGCGCGACGCAGCGCTGGCGGCTGGCACACTCGGGGTTGAGTTGTACGAGTGGGTTTCTGAAAGGTTTAATCTTCCGGCACCGGACTTGATTGACCTTAGTAAAGAGAGGGATCGACCATACATCGCTGCCAGACTTCTTAGGCAGCATTGGGGATTAGGTGACAGGCCGATTGGCAATATGCTTGCTCTGCTCGAATCGAAGGGAGTTAGGGTTCTCTCGTTGGCCGAGAATACCAAGAATGTTGATGCATATTCCTTCTGGAAAGCCGAGCATCCTTATGTCTTCCTCAATCAAGAAAAAACGCCCGAGCGATCAATATTTGATAGCGCACACGAATTGGGGCACCTCGTAATGCATCACCATGCAGGCGCGAAGTACAATCGCGACGCTGAATGTCAGGCGGACGCATTTGCGTCTGCATTTCTGATGCCCGAGGCGGACGTGATGAATGAGATTTGTGGAGTTTCAACGGCGTCACAAGTCATTCGGCACAAGTCTAGGTGGCGCGTGTCTGCGATGGCATTGGCCTATCGACTCCACAAGCTGAGTCTCATTTCTGAGTGGACCTATCGATCAATTTGCATTGAGCTTGGAAAACTTGGATATCGTAGCGCCGAGCCGACTGGAATTAAGCGCGAAACGTCAGTGGTTTGGGAGAAGGTTCTCTTAACTCTTTGGAATGAGCGGGTCACAAAAGCTGACATCGCGACAGAGCTCCGGATTCCGTATCATGAGCTTGAGGCGCTTATGTTTGAGTTGGCTGGTCCGAAATCGGCGAGCGGGAATAATGCTCGTTTAAGGCTAGTGCATTGAAGGCACCCTTGACCCTTCCAAGGTTTCCCCCTAAGTGCCGCGCCATTCGAGGGCGTTGTGCGCCATTCGCTCGCCGCTCCCTCGCACAATAGAGCTGAACATTGCCGGTCCTGTCCTGCAGGCTTTGCTCGGAACGAGCGAGGCCTTTTCTATTGGGGCTTTTTGGTTTTGCTGGATCCCGGATCGGGGTCCGGGATGACGAAAGAGCTTAGCGAGGCAGCCGTCAAAGTAACCCGGTGGCCGAAGGGCCGGTTTGGGTGGAGTGTTTCAGCTTGGTGAACGCGCCGCGCGTGTGGCCTGTCATGCTTCGACAGGCTCAGCATGAGCGGCACTTGCCAAGCCTCACTCCTCACAGATCGTCCCGAGTTCCACCTTCATACGGTGAAGAGAAAGACTCATATGCCGACGATCAACCAGCTGGTCCGCAAGGGCCGCACTCCGCAGAAGGCCAAGTCCAAGGTCCCTGCGATGGAGCAGAACCCGCAAAAGCGCGGCGTCTGCACCCGCGTCTACACCACGACGCCGAAGAAGCCGAACTCCGCTCTGCGCAAGGTCGCCAAGGTGCGCCTGACCAACCAGCGCGAAGTCATCTCCTACATCCCGGGCGAAGGCCACAATTTGCAGGAGCACTCCGTCGTGCTGATCCGCGGCGGTCGTGTGCGCGACCTTCCGGGCGTGCGCTACCACGTGCTGCGCGGCGTGCTCGACACGCAGGGTGTGAAGGACCGCAAGCAGTCGCGCTCCAAATATGGTGCGAAGCGTCCGAAGTAAGGAGAGGCATCCCGATCCCTTGTCCGTCACCCCTGCGCAGGCAGGGGTCCAGATACGGGCAATTGCCGGGAGAGACTCAAGGTATCAGCGAGCCACGACCGTTATCTGGGTCCCCGCCTTCGCGGGGATGACGATTTGAAGACGGTCGCTGCGCTCCCGACATTTGGAGAATAGAAATGTCACGTCGTCGTCGTCCCGAAAAACGGGAAATCCTGCCTGATCCGAAGTTCGGAGATCAGGTGCTGTCGAAATTCATGAACAACCTGATGCTGGACGGCAAGAAGGCCGTTGCCGAGGGTATCGTCTACAGCGCGCTCGACACGGTCGAGGCCAAGGCCAAGGCCGATCCGGTGCAGCTGTTCCACGAAGCGCTGAACAATGTGAAGCCGCAGGTCGAGGTCCGCAGCCGCCGCGTCGGTGGGGCGACCTACCAGGTGCCGGTCGAGGTCCGCCCCGAGCGTGCCCAGGCGCTGGCGATCCGCTGGCTGATCGGGGCCGCGCGCGGTCGTCCGGAAACCACCATGAGCGCGCGCCTTTCGGGCGAGCTGATGGATGCGGCCAACAATCGCGGCAACGCGGTGAAAAAGCGCGAGGACACGCACCGCATGGCGGACGCGAACCGCGCCTTCTCGCATTACCGCTGGTAGGGATTGCGCACCGGTCGGAAGCTGCGTCTTCCGACCGTCGCAATCGTCACTATATGGAGGCCGACCCGCTTTGAGACGGCGGCCTCCGCAAGACGACTAAGGAAACTGTTATGGCCCGCGATTATCCGCTGGAGCGCTATCGCAATATCGGCATCATGGCTCACATCGATGCCGGCAAGACCACCACGACCGAGCGTATCCTGTACTACACCGGCAAGTCCTACAAGATCGGCGAGGTGCACGATGGCGCCGCGACGATGGACTGGATGGAGCAGGAGCAGGAGCGCGGGATCACCATCACGTCGGCTGCGACCACGACCTTCTGGACCGCTGAAGATCCGACCATGGACGCGATGTCGGACCCCGATAGCCTGCGTGCGGACATGCCCAAGCACCGCATCAACATCATCGACACCCCCGGCCACGTCGACTTCACCATCGAAGTCGAGCGCAGCCTGCGCGTGCTCGACGGCGCGGTCGCGGTGTTCGACGGCGTCGCCGGGGTGGAGCCGCAGTCCGAAACCGTGTGGCGCCAGGCCGACAAGTACAAAGTGCCGAGAATGTGCTTCATCAACAAACTGGATCGCACCGGCGCGGATTTCTATTACTGTGTGCAGTCGATCATCGACCGCCTCGGCGCGACGCCGCTGGTGTTGTATCTCCCGATCGGTGCGGAAAGCGACCTTCAGGGCGTAGTCGACCTCGTCAACAATCGCGGCATCGTGTGGCAGGCCGAGGATCTCGGCGCGAAATACGAATTCGTCGAAATCCCCGATGATCTGAAGGACAAGGCCGCCGAATACCGCGAGAAGCTCATCGAGACCGCCGTCGAACAGGACGACGACGTCATGATGGAATATCTCGAAGGCAACGAGCCCGATGCGGCGACGCTCAAGCGGCTGATCCGCAAGGGCACGATGGCGCGGTCGTTCGTTCCGGTGCTGTGCGGCTCCGCGTTCAAGAACAAGGGCGTCCAGCCCCTGCTCGACGCGGTGGTCGATTACATGCCGTCGCCGCTCGACGTTCCGGCGATCGAGGGAATCATTCCCGATACCGATACCAAGGACACGCGTGCATCTTCGGACGAAGCGCCGTTCTCGGCGCTGGCGTTCAAGATCATGAACGACCCGTTCGTCGGTTCTCTGACTTTCACCCGCATCTATTCGGGCAGGCTCGCCAAGGGCTCGGTCCTGAACTCGGTGAAGGACAAGAAGGAAAAGATCGGCCGCATGCTGCTGATGCACTCGAACAACCGCGAGGACATCGATGAAGCATTCGCCGGCGATATCGTCGCGATCGCGGGTCTCAAGGAGACCACGACCGGCGATACGCTGTGCGATCCGGCCAAGCCGATCATCCTCGAACGGATGGAATTCCCCGATCCGGTCATCGAACTGTCGGTGGAACCCAAGACCAAGGCCGACCAGGAAAAGATGGGCGTCGCGCTCAATCGCCTGGCTGCCGAGGATCCGAGCTTCCGCGTTTCGACCGACCACGAAAGCGGTCAGACGATCATCAAGGGCATGGGCGAGCTTCACCTCGACATCCTGGTCGATCGCATGAAGCGCGAGTTCAAGGTCGAAGCGAATGTCGGTGCGCCGCAGGTTGCATACCGCGAAGCGCTCGCCCGCGAAATCGAAGTGACCTACACCCACAAGAAGCAGTCGGGTGGTTCGGGTCAGTTCGGCGAGGCCAAGGTCGTCGTCACCCCGGGTGAGCGCGGCCAGGGCGTCATTTTCGAAGACGAGATCAAGGGCGGCAACATCCCGCGCGAATACATCCCGTCGGTCGAAAAGGGCATGCGCGAACAGGCTGAAAGCGGTCACCTGATCGGCTTCCCGATCATCGACTTCACCATCCGCCTGATCGACGGTAAGTACCACGACGTCGACTCGAGCACGGTGGCGTTCGAGATCACCGGTCGCGGTGCGATGCGCGAAGCGGCCAACAAGGCCGGGATCAAGCTGCTGGAACCGATCATGAAGGTGGAAGTCGTGACTCCCGAGGATTATCTCGGCGACGTCATCGGCGATCTCAACAGCCGTCGCGGGCAGATCCAGGGCACCGACACGCGCGGCAACGCGCAGGCGGTCGAAGCGTTCGTTCCGCTGGCCAACATGTTCGGCTACGTCAACGAGCTGCGTTCGTTCACTCAGGGGCGCGCGCAGTACACGATGCAGTTCTCGCATTATGACGAAGTTCCGGCGAACGTTGCGCAAGAGGTCAAGGAGAAGCTTGCCTAAGCGGGCAAGCAAGGGTAGGGGCGGCGCCGGATTCAGCGGGCCCGCCTTTTCTCCCGCTACGAAATCATCTCAGACAGAAGGTATTACGAGAAATGGCGAAGGAAAAATTTGAGCGGAACAAGCCGCACTGCAACATCGGCACCATCGGTCACGTCGATCACGGCAAGACCACGCTGACCGCCGCGATCACCAAGGTGATGGCGGAAACCTATGGCGGCGCAGCCGTCGATTTCGCTAACATCGACAAGGCTCCCGAAGAGCGCGAGCGCGGGATCACCATCTCGACCGCTCACGTCGAGTACGAGACCGAAGCGCGCCACTATGCGCACGTCGACTGCCCCGGTCACGCCGACTATGTGAAGAACATGATCACCGGCGCGGCGCAGATGGACGGCGCGATCCTGGTGGTGAACGCAGCCGACGGCCCGATGCCGCAGACCCGCGAGCACATCCTGCTCGCCCGTCAGGTCGGCGTTCCGGCGCTGGTCGTGTACATGAACAAGGTCGACCAGGTCGATGACGAGGAAATCCTCGAACTCGTCGAACTGGAAGTGCGCGAACTGCTGTCGAGCTACGATTTCGACGGCGATAACATTCCGATCGTCAAGGGTTCGGCTCTCGCCGCGCTCGAAGGCCGCGACGATGAAATCGGCAAGAACTCGATCGTCGAGCTGATGAAGGCCGTCGATGACCACATCCCGCAGCCCGACCGTCCGGTCGACAAGGACTTCCTGATGCCGATCGAAGACGTGTTCTCGATCTCGGGTCGCGGTACGGTCGTCACCGGCCGTGTCGAAACCGGCGTCGTGAACGTTGGCGACGAAGTCGAAATCGTCGGCATCAAGGACACCACCAAGACGACCGTGACCGGCGTCGAAATGTTCCGCAAGCTGCTCGATCGCGGTGAAGCGGGCGACAACATCGGTGCCCTGATCCGCGGCGTCGGCCGTGAAGAGGTCGAGCGTGGCCAGGTTCTCGCCAAGCCGGGTTCGGTTACCCCGCACACCGAGTTCAGCGCCGAAGTCTACGTCCTGTCGAAGGACGAGGGCGGCCGTCACACGCCGTTCTTTGCGAACTATCGTCCGCAGTTCTACTTCCGCACCACCGACGTCACCGGCGAAGTTATCCTTCCCGATGGCACCGAAATGGTGATGCCGGGCGACAACGTGACGATCAACGTCAAGCTGATCGCACCGATCGCCATGGACGAAGGCCTGCGTTTCGCGATCCGCGAAGGCGGCCGCACCGTCGGCTCGGGCGTGGTCTCGAAGATCACCAAGTAAGCGCCCGCTCCGCCAGGAGCGCGTGACATTCGGGGCCCGGTTCTCGCATGAGAGCCGGGCCCCAATTTATGTGAGGCCCGTTTCGCCGATTTCGCGGAGTGGGTCGAGCAAGGCGAGGCGCAAATTTCATGGGCGAATGGGGTTGCCAGAATCCCCGCCCGACCGTATAGGCGCGCCTACCGCAGCGGGGATTCGTTTCCGTTGCAACGAAATTCATGGGGCCTCCCGTCCGGGAAACCGGGGAAACAGGGTGGGCCTTTTATTTTTGGGAAGTGTCTCATCCCGTGGGGCAGTTCCTTGGCTCTTTCGCATCGGTGTAGGTAATGGAAGCTCAGAATATCCGTATTCGCCTCAAGGCGTTCGACCATCGCGTTCTCGACCAGGCCACTGGCGAGATCGCAGACACCGCGCGTCGTACGGGTGCTCTCATTCGGGGCCCCATTCCCATGCCGACGCGTATCGAGAAGTTCACCGTGAACCGCGGCCCGCACATCGACAAAAAGTCGCGCGAGCAGTTCGAGGTGCGCACCTACAAGCGGTTGCTCGATATCGTGCAGCCCAACGCCCAGACGGTCGACGCGCTGATGAAGCTCGATCTGGCTGCGGGTGTTAACGTGGAAATCAAGCTGGCCTAAGCCGGTTTGTCTTTTGCCCCGGACTTGATCCGGGGTCGCCTGACAGGCGCGGTCCCCAGCGGACCGAAGACATAGAGATACCGCCGGATTGATCCGGGCTGCGTCTCCCGTCTCGCTCAACCGGCCCGATGGCCGCGCGAGCATTCAGCCCGGACGGGGCGATGCATGACATTGATGGGCTGGCAAGCACGCGGGGATGGTCCCTGTGTGCCTCTGTGTAGGAGTTCAAGACGATGCGCACTGGCGTGATCGCAAAGAAGGTTGGGATGACCCGCCTCTTCCAGGAGGACGGACGGCACGTGCCGGTTACCGTTCTCGCGCTGGAGGATTGTCAGGTCGTCTCGCACCGCACCGCCGACACCGATGGCTATTTTGCCGTCCAGCTCGGCGCGGGCGAAGCGAAACAGAAGAACGTTGCGAAGCCGCAGCGCGAGCATTTCGGCAAGGCCGGCGTCGGCCTTAAGAAGCGCGTAGCGGAGTTCCGCGTCGAAAACGAAGAGGGCCTGCCGCCCGTCGGTGCGATGATCAGCGCCGATCACTTCGTCGCCGGCCAGAAGGTCGACATCACCGGGCATACCCAGGGTAAGGGCTTTGCCGGTGCGATGAAGCGCTGGGGTTTCGGCGGTCTGCGCGCGACGCACGGCGTTTCGCTCTCGCACCGTTCGCATGGTTCGACCGGTAACCGTCAGGATCCGGGCCGCGTGTTCAAGGGCAAGAAGATGGCCGGTCACATGGGTGATCGCCAGCGTACGCAGCAGAACCTCGAGGTGGTCCGTACCGACGCCGATCGTGGCCTCATCTTCGTCAAGGGCTCGGTCCCCGGTTCGAAGAATGGCTGGCTGCTGGTGCGCGACGCGGTGAAGTTGGCTGCGGCCGACGACCTGCCGTTCCCGGCGGCGATCCTCGACACCTCCGCTCCCACGGCCGAAGCGGCCGCGCCCGAGCAGGAAGCGCCGCAGAACGACGCCGCTCCCGAACAGGACGCTCCGGAAAAGGATGTCGCAACCGACGTCCCGAACCAGGGCGAAGAAGCTGCCGCCGACACCGGCGCGCCCGCCGACGACGCTTCGGCGGCTGACGAAAAGAAGGAAGACTGAGCCATGAAGGTGAAGGTCCAGAAAATCGACGGGAAGGCGTCGGGCGATATCGAACTGTCGGATGACGTGTTCGGCATCGAGCCGCGCGCCGACATCCTGCACCGCGTGGTGACGTGGCAGCTCGAGAACCGCCGCGGCACCGCCCGCCCGACGCGCGAGCGCTCGGACGTCAACCGCACCGGCAAGAAGTTCGGCAAGCAGAAGGGCTCGGGCGGCGCCCGTCACGGTGCCCGTTCCGCGCCGATCTTCATCGGTGGTGGTAAGGCCCACGGTGCCCGCAAGCGCGAGTTCGAGCAGTCGCTCAACAAGAAGATCCGCGCCCTCGGCCTCAAGATGGCGCTTTCGAGCAAGGCCAAGGACGGCCTGATCGTGGTCGACAGCCTGTCGCTCAAGGACGCCAAGACCAAGGTGCTCAAGGGCCAGCTCGACAAGGCCGGCTTCAGCGGCAAGGTGCTGGTGATCGACGGCGAAAGCGTGGACGCGGGCTTCAAGAAGGCCGCCGGCAACCTCCCGGGGATCAACGTGCTCCCGGCGATGGGCGCCAACGTCTACGACATTCTCAACCACGACACGCTGGTCCTGACCAAGGATGCGGTCGAAAAGCTGGAGGCGCGCTTCAATGGCTAAGAAAAGCGAAATCGATGCGCGTCATTACGACGTGATCCTGGCCCCGCACATCACCGAGAAGTCGACCATGGCTTCCGAGCACAATGCGGTGGTCTTCAAGGTGGCGGGCGATGCAACCAAGCCGCAGATCAAGGAAGCTGTCGAAGCGATCTACGCTGCGCAGAAAGCCAAGGTCGTCGCGGTGAACACGATCGTCACCAAGGGCAAGACGAAGCGCTGGCGGGGCAAGCCCTACAAGCGTTCGGACGTCAAGAAGGCGATCGTCACGCTCGCAGAGGGCACGATGATCGACATCACTGAGGGTGTGAACTGATGGCACTCAAGAACTACAAACCGACCAGCCCCGCTCGCCGCGGCCTGATCCTCGTCGACAAGTCGGGCCTGCACAAGGGCGGCCCGGTGAAGTCGCTGACGGAAGGCAAGCGCAAGACCGGTGGCCGGAACAACAAGGGCCATGTCACCTCGCGCGGCATGGGCGGCGGTCACAAGCAGAAATACCGCTTCATCGATTTCAAGCGGCGCAAGTGGGATGTCCCCGCAACCGTCGAGCGGATCGAATACGACCCCAACCGCACCGCGTTCATCGCGCTCCTCAAGTACGAGGACGGCGAGCTCGCCTACATCATCTGCCCGCAGCGTCTCGCTGTTGGTGACACGGTGGTCGCCGGCGAAAAGACCGACACCAAGCCGGGCAACGCGATGCTGCTGGGCCAGATGCCGGTCGGCACGATCTGCCACAATGTCGAGATGAAGCCGGGCAAGGGCGGCCAGATCGCCCGTTCGGCAGGCGCCTATGTCCAGCTCGTCGGTCGCGACCGCGGGATGGTTATCGTGCGGCTCAACTCGGGCGAGCAGCGTTACCTGCGCGCCGATTGCATGGGCACGGTCGGTGCGGTGTCGAACCCCGACAACCAGAACCAGAACCTGGGCAAGGCTGGTCGTCGCCGGTGGATGGGGCGCAAGCCGCTGACCCGCGGTGTCGCCAAGAACCCGGTCGATCACCCGCACGGCGGTGGTGAAGGCCGCACCAGCGGTGGCCGTCACCCGGTGACCCCGTGGGGCAAGCCGACCAAGGGCGCCCGTACCCGCAAGAACAAGCAGACGGACAAGATGATCATCCGTTCGCGTCACGCGAAGAAGAAGAGGTAATAGACGATGGCACGTTCCGTCTGGAAAGGTCCGTTTGTCGAGCTCAGCCTGCTCAAGAAGGCGGAGACCGCGCAGGAATCGGGTGGCAACAAGCCGATCAAGACCTGGTCGCGCCGCTCCACCATCCTGCCGCAGTTCGTCGGGCTGACCTTCAATGTCTACAACGGACAGAAGTTCATTCCCGTTTCGGTTTCGGAAGAAATGGTCGGTCACAAGCTCGGCGAGTTCGCGCCCACGCGCAACTTCCCCGGTCACGCTTCCGACAAGAAGGGCAAGCGCTAATGGGCAAGGCAAAGGCACCCCGCCGCGTTGCGGACAACGAGGCGTTGGCCGTCGGCACCACCATTCGTGGGTCGGCGCAGAAGCTCAACCTCGTTGCCGAACTGATCCGCGGCAAGAAGGCCGAAGAGGCCATGAACATCCTCTCCTTCTCCAAGAAGGCGATGGCGAAAGACGCCAGCAAGGTGCTCGCCTCGGCGATCGCCAACGCGGAAAACAATCACAACCTGGACGTCGACGCACTGATCGTTGCGGAAGCTTCGGTCGGCAAGTCGATCACCATGAAGCGGTTCCACACGCGCGGTCGCGGCAAGTCGACCCGGATCCTCAAGCCGTTCAGCCGGCTGCGGATCGTGGTTCGCGAACACGAGGAAGCGTAAGATGGGCCAGAAGAGCAATCCGATCGGTCTGCGCCTGCAGATCAACCGCACCTGGGACAGCCGGTGGTACGCCGAGGGGCGCGACTATGCCGCGCTGCTCGCCGAGGACATCAAGATCCGCAAGTATATCGTCGAGAACCTGCCGCAGGCGGCGATCTCGAAGGTGGTGATCGAGCGTCCGGCCAAGCTGTGCCGCATTTCGATCTATGCCGCTCGACCCGGCGTGATCATCGGCAAGAAGGGCGCGGATATCGAAAAGCTGCGCACCAAGCTTTCGTCGATGACCGACAGCGAAGTGAAGCTGAACATCGTCGAGATCCGCAAGCCGGAAATCGACGCGAAGCTCGTCGCCCAGGGCGTCGCCGACCAGCTGGTTCGCCGTGTCGCGTTCCGCCGGGCGATGAAGCGTGCGGTGCAGTCTGCGCTGCGTCTGGGTGCCGAAGGCATCAAGATCGTCTGCGGTGGTCGTCTCGGCGGGGCGGAAATCGCCCGCGTCGAATGGTACCGCGAAGGCCGTGTGCCGCTGCACACGCTGCGCGCGAATATCGATTATGCCGAAACCGAGGCGCTGACCGCCTACGGGATCATCGGCATCAAGGTGTGGATTTTCAAAGGCGAGATTCTTGCGCACGATCCGACCGCGCAGGACCGCCTGATGATGGAAGCGCAGACGTCCGGCGTCCGCCCGGCACGTTGAGGTAAGAACAATGCTGCAACCGAAAAAAACCAAGTATCGCAAGGCCTTCAAGGGCCGGATCAAGGGCGAGGCGAAGGGCGGCACCACGCTGAACTTCGGGGCCTACGGTCTCAAGGCGCTCGAGCCGGAACGCATCACCGCGCGCCAGATCGAAGCCGCGCGTCGTGCGATCACCCGCGCGATGAAGCGTCAGGGTCGCCTGTGGATCCGCGTCTTCCCCGACGTGCCGGTATCCAAGAAGCCTGCCGAAGTGCGTCAGGGTAAGGGTAAGGGCTCGGTCGAATACTGGGCTGCTCGCGTGAAGCCGGGCCGCATCCTGTTCGAACTCGACGGTGTTCCCGGCCCGCTGGCCGCGCTCGCCTTCGAACGCGCGGCGATGAAGCTGCCGATCAAGACCAAGGTCGTGGCCCGCATGGGCGACACCTCGCACCTGGGAGGCAACTGATGGCAAAGGATTCAGGACGTTTCGAGGATCTTCGCACGAAGACCGACGACCAGCTGACCGCCGAGCTCACCGAGCTCAAGCGCGAACAGTTCAACCTGCGCTTCCAGGCTGCGACCAACCAGCTCGAAAAGCCTTCGCGGATCCGCGAAGTGCGGCGCACGATTGCGCAGATCAAGACGCTGCAGAACGAGCGCGCGGCCGCTGCCGCGACCGCAAAGGCGTAAGGAGTAGACAATGCCGAAACGTATCCTCGTCGGGACTGTCACCTCCGACAAGACCGACAAGACCGTGACCGTACTGGTCGAACGCAAGGTGAAGCACCCGCTCTACGGGAAGATCATCCGGCGTTCGAAGAAGTACCACGCTCACGACGAACAGAACGAATATACGCTGGGCGACGTCGTCCGCATCGAGGAGACCAAGCCGATCTCCAAGACCAAGACCTGGATCGTCAAGGACCGGGTCGTTGCGGGCGGAACCCAGGCGATCGAAGCCGATCTCGATGTCGAGGCGGCAGGTAACTGAACTGACGTAGGAACTGCCGGGCCCCGGTCGATTTCGGGTGTCTCGGCAAGCCAAGAGAAGGAAACGGATCAATGATCCAGATGCAATCCAATCTCGACGTCGCGGACAACAGCGGCGCCAAGCGCGTCCAGTGCATCAAGGTGCTGGGCGGCTCGAAGCGCCGGTTTGCCTCCGTCGGCGACGTGATCGTGGTTTCCGTGAAGGAAGCCCAGCCGCGTGCCAAGGTGAAGAAGGGCGACGTTCATCGCGCCGTGATCGTGCGCACCAAGAAGGACGTTCGCCGTCCCGATGGCAGCGTGATCCGCTTCGACAGCAACGCGGCCGTGCTCGTGAACAAGAGCGAGGAGCCGATCGGCACCCGCATCTTCGGCCCGGTGGTGCGCGAACTGCGCGGCCGCGGGTTCATGAAGATCATCTCGCTCGCGCCGGAGGTGCTCTAAGATGGCATCCGCTAAGATCAAGAAGGGCGACAGCGTCGTCGTGCTTTCGGGCAAGGACAAGGGCCGCACCGGCACCGTCCAGCAGGTCATGCCGAAGGATGGCAAGATCGTCGTCGAAGGCATCAACGTAATCGCCCGTCACCGCAAGCCGAGCCAGACCAACCCGCAGGGCGGCATCGACCGGTATCCGGCCCCGATGCACCTGTCGAAAGTCGCGCTCGCCGATCCCAAGGATGGCAAGCCCACCCGCGTCCGTTTCGAAGAGAAGGACGGCAAGAAGGTGCGCGTTGCCGTGAAGAGTGGGGAGACCATCGATGGCTGATTACACTCCGCGCCTGAAGTCCCGCTACGAGGACCAGATCGTCAAGGCGATGACCGAGAAGTTCGGTTACAAGAATCGTCTCGAAGTGCCCCGGCTCGCAAAGATCACGCTCAACATGGGCGTGGGCGAGGCGAGCCAGGACAAGAAGAAGGTGCAGACCGCCGCCGAGGAAATGGCGCTGATCGCAGGTCAGAAGCCGGTCATCACCAAGGCCAAGAAGTCGATCGCCCAGTTCAAGCTGCGCGAAGGCATGCCGATCGGCTGCAAGGTCACCCTGCGCCGCGACCGGATGTACGAATTCATGGACCGTCTGGTGACGATCGCCATGCCGCGCATCCGCGACTTTCGCGGGCTCAACGCCAAATCGTTCGACGGTCGCGGCAACTACGCGATGGGTCTCAAGGAACAGATCGTGTTCCCCGAGATCAGCTACGACAAGATCGAGAAAGTGCGGGGGATGGACATCATCGTGACCACCACCGCGAAGACCGACGAGGAGGCGCGCGAATTGCTGCGTCTGTTCGGCTTCCCGTTCCAGGGTGAAGCCGCCGCGTCCGACCAGAAAGAAGCGGCCTGAGGCCGGTAAGGAAGAGAGCTTAAGTCCAATGGCGAAACTGAGTTCCATCAACAAGAACGAGCGTCGCAAGAAGCTCGTGAAGCAATACGCTGCGAAGTACGAGAAGCTGAAGGCGATCGCGAACGACAAGTCGCTCGACGAGACCGAGCGGCTCGTGGCGCGCCTCAAGATGGCCGAGATTCCGCGCAACGCGAATCCGACCCGCGTGCGCAATCGCTGCGCCACCACCGGCCGCCCGCGCGGCTATTATCGCAAGTTCGGCATCAACCGCATCGAACTGCGTCAACTCGGCAACCGGGGCATGATCCCCGGCCTGACGAAGTCGAGCTGGTGAGGATCTGACGAATGGCTATGACCGATCCCCTGGGTGACATGCTCACCCGCATCCGCAACGGCCAGCAGGCGAAGAAGGACAGCGTCCTTTCGCCCGCGTCCAAGCTGCGTGCGAACGTGCTCGAAGTGCTTCAGCGCGAAGGCTACATCCGTGGCTACAGCGAAGACGAGAGCGGCAAGCACAAGGCGCTGCGGATCGAACTGAAGTATTTCGAAGGCGAACCGGCGATCAAGCATGTCGCCCGCGTCTCCAAGCCCGGCCGCCGGATCTACTCGGGCTCGAAAGAGCTGCCGACCGTCCGCAACGGCCTGGGCATCACCATCGTCTCGACCCCGAAGGGCGTGCTGTCGGATGCCGAAGCGCGCACCGAGAATGTCGGCGGCGAAGTGCTGGCGGAGGTGTTCTGATGAGCCGCATCGGCAAACAGGCCGTGGCGATCCCGAGCGGGGTCACGGCCAATATCGACAACGGCACGCTGACCGTGAAGGGCCCCAAGGGCACGCTCACGCTCGGTCTCAGCGACCTGATCGACTACAAGGTCGAAGGCGACGAGATCCAGGTCAACCCGGCCAACGACAGCAAGCAGGCGCGGTCCTACTGGGGCATGCAGCGCACGCTGGTGTCGAACCTGGTCGAAGGCGTGACCGAAGGCTTTTCGAAGACGCTCGAGATTTCGGGCGTCGGCTACCGTGCACAGGCGCAGGGCAAGAAGCTCAAGCTGCAGCTCGGTTTCAGCCACGACGTCGATCTCGACGTGCCCGAAGGTATCGAAGTCAAGACGCCCGATCAGACCACGGTCGAGATCTCCGGCATCGACAAGCAGGCCGTGGGCCAGTTTGCCGCCGAAGTCCGCCGCTGGCGCAAGCCCGAACCCTACAAGGGCAAGGGCATCAAGTATCGCGGCGAATATGTCTTCCGCAAGGAAGGGAAGAAGAAGTAAGATGGCCAAACTGTCTCTCTTTGAACGGCGCCGCCGCCGCGTGCGCACCGCGCTCCGCAATCGGGCCGGTGGCAAGCCGCGCCTGTCGGTCCACCGTACCGGTCGCCACATCTACGCGCAGATCATCAACGATGCAGAAGGCCGCACCGTGGCCGCTGCCTCGACGCTGGGCGCGAAGAAGTCGGGCGCGAATGTCGATGCCGCCGCACAGGTGGGCAAGGATATCGCCGCTGCCGCCAAGAAGGCGGGCGTGACCACTGTCGTGTTCGATCGCGGCGGGTTCCTGTTTCATGGCCGCGTCAAGGCGCTGGCCGATGCCGCCCGCGAAGGCGGGCTGGAGTTCTGATGATGGCTGACGACAAGAAAACCGAAGCGCCCGAAACGGCTCCGGAAACCGAAACTCCGGCCGTTGCGGAAACGCCGAGCGAAGCTGCCGACAACCAGTCGGCCGCGGCCGAGCCGAGCGCGCAACCGACCGAAGAACCCAAGACCGAAGCCGCTCCGGCGGAAGCTGCGCCAGCCCCGGCGGAAGCCGCGCCGGCCCCGGCGGAGCAGCCGCAGCAGCGCGAAGGTCGCGGGCGTGGTCGCGGTGGCAACCGTGACGGTGGCGGTCGTGGTCGTGGTCGCGGAGGCCGTGACGGCAACCGCGGTCGCCGCGAAGAGGAAGATGACGGCATCATCGAGAAGCTGGTGCACATCAACCGCGTCTCCAAGACAGTGAAGGGCGGCAAGCGCTTCGGCTTCGCCGCGCTCGTCGTGGTCGGCGACGGTCAGGGCCGGGTCGGTTTTGGTCACGGCAAGGCGCGCGAAGTGCCCGAGGCGATCACCAAGGCGACCGCAGCCGCGCGCAAGAAGATGATCCGCGTCCCGCTCAAGGAAGGCCGCACGTTGCACCATGACGGCAACGGCCGGTTCGGTGCCGGCAAGGTGACCCTGCGCACCGCGCCTCCGGGTACCGGCATCATCGCCGGTGGTCCGATGCGCGCCGTGTTCGAAAGCCTCGGCGTTGCCGACGTGGTGACCAAGTCGGTCGGCACCTCGAACCCCTACAACATGATCCGCGCCACGTTCGAGGCGCTGCAGGAGCAGACTTCGCCGAAGTCGGTGGCGCAGCGTCGCGGCAAGAAGGTCGTCGACCTGCTGGGTCGCGGTGGCGCCAGCGCAGCCGAGGCCGAAGCCGACGCCGCAGCGGTTGTGGAGTAAGACCCATGGCAGACAAGAAAACCATCAAGATCAAGCAGGTCGGTTCGCCGATCCGCCGTCCCGAAAGCCAGCGCAAGATCCTGATCGGGCTGGGCCTCAACAAGATGCACAAGGTCGTCGAACGTCAGGATACTCCTGAAGTGCGCGGCGCGATCGCCAAGATTGCGCATCTGGTTGAAGTGGTCGACTGAATGTAACGCGTGAGTCCCCGCGAAGGCGGGGACCTCCGGCCACTCGCACGACGCAGTGGCACGAGATCCCCGCCTTCGCGGGGTTCACACCTCAGGAAGCGCGAACAAAAGCGAAAGCGAGTGCAGACATGAAACTCAACGACATCCGTGACAATCCCGGCGCCCGCAAGGGTCGCATGCGCGTAGGCCGTGGCATCGGCTCGGGCAAGGGCAAGACCGCCGCGCGCGGCCAGAAGGGCCAGAAGAGCCGTTCGGGCGTCGCGATCAAGGGCTTCGAAGGCGGCCAGATGCCGCTCCACATGCGCCTGCCGAAGCGCGGGTTCAACAACCCGTTCGGCAAGGACTACGCCGAAGTGAACATCGGCATGGTGCAGAAGTGGATCGACGCCAAGAAGCTCGACGGCAAGAAGGACATCACCGAAGACGCGCTGCGCGCCTGCGGCCTTGTGCGCGGCGGCAAGGACGGCGTTCGGCTGCTCGGCAAGGGCGAGTTCACGGCCAAGGCCAAGTTCGTCGTCACCGGCGCGACCAAAGGCGCGATCGCCGCGGTCGAGAAGGCTGGCGGCAGCGTTGAAGTGACCGCTCCGGCGAAGGCCGACGCGGCCGCCGAGAGCGAATAAAGCGACAAAACGGGGAGCGGGGGTTCGACAACGGGCCGCCCGCTCCCTACTTATCGTCTCTGAGCCGGGGCGCCCTTGGGCCAGTCCGGCAAACGACTAGGATCGACGATACGACATGGCTACACGCGCCGACAGCATTGCGAGCAATCTGAACCTCGCGAATTTTTCCAAGGCCACCGAGCTGCGCCAGCGAATCTGGTTCACGATCGGCGCGCTGATCGTGTTCCGGTTTCTCAGCTTCATCCCGCTGCCCGGCGTGAACCCGGCGGCGCTCCAGAACCTCGCGGATCTCGGACGCGGCGGCATTCTCGATCTGTTCAACACCTTTTCGGGCGGCAGCCTCGAGCGCATGAGCCTCATCGCGCTCGGCGTGATGCCCTACATCACCGCTTCGATCGTGGTGCAGATGGCCGCGGCGCTGCACCCGACGCTCGCCGCGCTCAAGAAAGAGGGCGCGACCGGGCGGCAGAAGCTCAACCAGTACACCCGTTACGGTACGGTGTTCCTGTGCGCGATCCAGGGCTGGTTCCTGGCATCGGGCCTCGAAAGCTTCAGCGCGCAGAACGGCATCGCCGCCGTGGTCGATCCCGGCTACATGTTCCGCATCGGCGCGGTCGTCAGCCTCGTCGGCGGCACGATGTTCCTGCTGTGGCTGGGCGAACAGATCACCTCGCGCGGGATCGGCAACGGCGTCTCGCTGATCATCATGGCGGGCATCGTCGCGCAGTTCCCGATGTTCGCGACCAACCTGTTCGAAGGCGGGCGGACCGGAGCGATCGCGCCGGGGATCATCATCGGCTTCATCGTCATGGTCGTCGTGTTGATCGTCGGCATCGCCTTCGTCGAACGCGCCCAGCGGCGGCTGCTGATCCAGTATCCGAAACGCGCGACGCAGCAGGGCATGATGCAGGCCGACCGCTCGCACCTGCCGCTCAAGCTCAACACTGCCGGCGTCATTCCGCCGATCTTTGCCAGCTCGCTGCTGCTGCTGCCGCTCACGATCTCGCAGTTCGCGGGCAATTCGGTCGACACCGAAAGCACGTTCGGCACCGCGATCGTGACGCTCAATCAGTATCTTGCGCACGGGCAACCGATCTACATGCTGCTCTATGCGATCGGGATCATCTTCTTCTGCTTCTTCTACACCGCCGTGGTGTTCAACCCGGAAGAGACGGCGGACAACCTCAAGAAGAACGGCGGCTTCATTCCCGGCATCCGTCCGGGCAAACGTACCGCCGAGTATCTTGAATACGTGCTCTCGCGCATCACCGTGGTCGGTGCGATCTATCTCACGGTCGTGTGCGTGGTGCCCGAATACATGATCGCCCAGACCGGCATTCCGCTGTTCCTCGGCGGGACCAGCCTGCTGATCGTCGTCAACGTGACGGTCGATACGCTGAGCCAGGTGCAATCGCATCTGCTGGCGCATCAATATGGCGACCTGATCAAGAAGGCTAAGTTGAAAGGCCGGTTGCGGTAACGCACACGCGTGGCGCTGGCGAAAATGAACGCGGCGTTCGTCCGCGCGACTTTGGGGGATTGTTGGTGAACATCATTCTTCTTGGCCCTCCCGGGGCTGGCAAGGGTACGCAAAGCGCCGGGCTGGTCGAGCGGCATGGCATGCGCCAGCTTTCGACCGGAGACATGCTGCGCGCAGCGGTCAAGGCCGAAACGCCGGTCGGCCTGGAGGCCAAGGCGGTGATGGATCGCGGCGAGCTGGTCTCGGATGCGATTGTTTCGGCGCTGATCGACGATAACCTCGCGGCGATGGACGCGCAGACCGGCGCGATCTTCGACGGGTATCCCCGCACCGCCGCGCAGGCCGACGATCTCGACCGTATCCTCGCCAGGCACGGTCGCTCGCTCGACCACGTGATCGAGCTGGAAGTCGATGTGGATGCGCTGGTCGAGCGCATTACCGGCCGGTTTTCCTGCGCCAATTGCGGCGCGCTCTACCACGACACCGCCAATCCGCCCGCCAAACCAGGCGTGTGCGACACGTGCGGCAGCACCGAATTCAAGCGTCGGCCCGACGACAACGAGGAAACCGTGCGCACCCGGATGGAGGAATACCGCGCCAAGACCGCGCCGATCCTTCCCGGCTATGAAGCGCGCGGGATCGTCACCCGGGTCGACGGCATGGCCTCGATCGACGACGTGGCCGGGGCGATCGACGCGATCCTCGCCTGACCCGGCGCTGGGGGCTTTGCGGGCGACCGGCAATGCCCTAGGTCGGGTGCGAAGGGAGAACCCAATCATGCCGCTCCGCATCGCGCCCCTCGCCGGTATCGCACTGGCCTTTGCCGCCGCGCCGCTCGCCGCCGAAGTTGTCGACACCAGCGCCAGCGGCTTCGTCACCCGCGACGAGGCAGTAGTCGAGGCCGATCTCAAGGATACGTGGCTGGCACTGATCGCGCCGGCGAAGTGGTGGAATTCGGCGCATACCTGGTCGGGCGATTCCGCCAATCTGACCATGCGGCCGCAGGCCGGCGGCTGTTTTTGCGAGCGCATTCCCGAAGATCCCGATCCCGACCGGATCACCCTCGAAGGCAGCGTCGAACATATGCGCGTGATCCACGCCTTTCCGGAAAAGGCGCTGCGGCTGCAGGGCGCGCTCGGGCCGTTGCAGAGCGAACCGGTAACGGGCGTGCTGACCATCGCGCTGACGAAGGTCGACGACGGCACCAGGATCGTCTGGGAATACAACGTCGGCGGCCCGATGCGCTACAAGGTGGCGGATATCTCCAAGGCGGTCGACGGGGTGATGACCCAGCAGCTCGCCGGTCTCGCCGCGCTGCTGGGGCGGGTCGAAGGCCCGGAACCCGCGTCTGAGACTGCCGACGAGCCCGAAGACGCCGAACCAGCCGAGGAACCGCTGGAGGATGCCGCTGCCGAACCGAGCGTGGATCAGGCTTTCGGCGATCTGTCGGACGGGTAAGCGCGGGCCTCGGGCCGCTGCTTTCCACCACGCCCCGCTTCCCGCTTTTGACCCGCACGGCGTTTGGGTGTATTTCGACGCTTGAAAACATTCCCGGGCGGCCCATATCGGCGGCTCGGTCGATTATGCGCAGCTAGCGGTTGACGGGAACCCCGATTCGCCGTAAGCGCGCGGCTCATTCGACACGTTCGAACCCAGTCCGGCAGGCATCGCCGCTGCGCGTATGCCATCCGGGCTTTTGCCGTTTCGAGACCCTGCCCACGGCACGGTCGGCCTCGGCAGCGGATGCGTCGGTGAGTTGAGCGTTGAGATAGGGGCTCCGGCAGCCAAGCCGCAAACCCCTGTGGAGCATGGAGAATTAAGTGGCTCGTATTGCCGGGGTAAACATCCCCACCAACAAGCGCGTTATTATCGCGCTGACCTACATTCACGGGATCGGTCGCACCACGGCCGTCAAGATCGCCGACAAGCTTGGCATTGCGCACAGCGCCCGCGTGCAGGACCTCACCGACGAGGAAGTGCTGCGGATCCGCGAAACGATCGACGCCGACCATCAGGTCGAAGGCGATCTTCGTCGCGAAACCGCGATGAACATCAAGCGCCTGATGGACCTGCGTTCGTATCGCGGCCTGCGTCATCGCAACCAGCTGCCCGTCCGCGGCCAGCGCACGCACACCAATGCCCGCACCCGCAAGGGCAAGGCCAAGCCGATCGCCGGGAAGAAGAAGTAAGCTCGGGGCGACCCGACGCTTTTTCCTTCACCCGCATTCAATAAGGAATACGAGAAATGGCACGCGAACCCGGCAAAGTAAGGCGCCGCGACAAAAAGAACATCACCAGCGGCGTTGCGCATATCAACGCCAGCTTCAACAACACGATGATCACCATCACCGATGCGCAGGGCAATGCGATCAGCTGGTCCAGCGCCGGCATGATGGGTTTCAAGGGCAGCCGCAAGTCGACCCCGTATGCAGCGCAGGTCGCTGCCGACGATGCCGGCAAGAAGGCTGCCGAGCACGGTGTGCGCACTCTCGAAGTCGAAGTGAAGGGTCCGGGCTCGGGGCGCGAAAGCGCACTGCGCGGTCTCGCCGCAGTCGGCTTCAACATCACCTCGATCCGCGACGTGACGCCGATCCCGCACAACGGGGTTCGTCCGTCCAAGCGTCGCAGGGTCTGACTCAGGCGTCTGATCCGATACTTCCCGGCGACCGGACAGGGTCGCCGAGACTTTCCCGGACCGGACGCGCTCTCACCAGCGCCCGGTCCGCCCATATTTTGAACCGCTGCAAGGCGAATTAGGGGAAATCCATGTCCGTCAACACGAAGAACTGGCAGGAACTCAAGAAACCCAACACCCTGGAAATCAAGGAAGGCGGCGACAAGTCCCGCAAGACCACCTTCGTTGCAGAACCGCTCGAGCGTGGCTTCGGCCTGACGCTCGGCAATGCGCTGCGCCGGGTGCTGCTCTCCTCGCTCCAGGGTGCCGCGATCACGTCGATCAAGATCGAGAACGTGCTGCACGAATTTTCCTCGCTCGCAGGTGTGCGCGAGGACGTGACCGACATCGTCCTGAACGTGAAGCAGATCGCGCTCAAGATGGAAGGCGAAGGCCCCAAGCGGCTGCAGCTTTCCGCCACCGGCCCGGCCGAAGTGAAGGCCGGAGACATCGCCGTTTCCGGCGACATCGAAGTGATGAACAAGGACCTCGTCCTGTGCCACCTCGATGAAGGCGCGACGCTGAACATGGAACTGACCGCCGACGTGGGCAAGGGCTACTCGCCCGCGGTCCAGAACCGTCCGATCGATGCGCCGATCGGCCTGATCCCGGTCGATTCGCTCTACAGCCCGGTTCGCCAGGTCAGCTACAAGGTCGAAAACGCGCGTGTCGGGCAGGAGCTCGACTACGACAAGCTTTCGCTGACGATCGAAACCGACGGCACCGTCACCCCGGAAGATGCGGTGGCCTATGCCGCGCGTATCCTGCAGGATCAGCTGACGCTGTTCGTCCACTTCGAAGACGGCATTCCGCAGCCGCAGGCGGCCATGATCGGCCACGCCGCGCAGCCGCAGGAAGACGATGCCAACCAGCTCAACCGTTACCTGCTCAAGAAGGTCGACGAGCTCGAGCTGTCGGTGCGGTCGGCCAACTGCCTCAAGAACGACAACATCATCTATATCGGCGACCTGGTCCAGAAGACCGAAGCCGAGATGCTGCGCACGCCGAATTTCGGCCGCAAGTCGCTCAATGAGATCAAGGAAGTGCTTTCCAGCATGGGCCTGCGCCTCGGGATGGATATCCCTGGCTGGCCGCCGGAAAACATCGAGGAAATGGCCAAGAAGCTCGAACAGGAACTGCTTGGCTGACGATGCTGTGAGCTCCTGCGGAAGCAGGAGCCCGGTTTTTTCGCACAGGGCTCCGGATCAAGTCCGGAGCGCACATAGGGCGATGGTCTGGAGCCCTGATCCGGACCAGCTACGGGCTACCTGATACGGGCCCATATCGAACGAAGGAAGATACGATGCGTCACGGAATTTCGCAGCGCAAGCTGAGCCGCAAGTCGGGCCACCGCAAGGCCCTGTTCCGCAACATGGCTGCCGCGCTCATCAAGCACGAACAGATCCAGACCACGCTGCCCAAGGCGAAGGAACTGCGTCCCTATATCGAAAAGCTCATCACGCTGGCCAAGCGCGGCGGTCTGTCGAATCGTCGCCTCGCCCAGGCGCGGCTGCTCGACGAGACCCAGCTCAAGAAGCTGTTCGATGTGCTGGCCGAGCGGTACAGCGACCGTGAAGGTGGCTACACCCGCATCATCAAGGCCGGTTACCGCGCCAGCGACAGTGCGCAGATGGCGATCATCGAATTCGTCGACCGCGACCCCGATGCGAAGGGGCAGGACAGCGGCCCGGACATGAGCGAAGCGAGCGAATACGAAGACGCGTAGGCACCGGCCGTCACCTTGGCGAAAGCTCGGGGTCCAGGGCGGCTAGGTGACACGGAGCAGCTTGAGGTCCCGGCTTACGCCGGGATGACGAAGCCATAGAGGGGCCGGCGGGGCGATCCGCTGGCCCCTTTGCTTTGCGCGCTTGACTTTCCTGCGGAATAGTCTGATATTTCTGTCATGACAGAAATACGTGTCGAGTCGGAACTTTCGCCTTCGGTGGCCCGGTTCGTCCTCCACTGGGGCGATCTTGGCGGGCAATGGGGCGTGAACCGTTCGGTGGCGCAGATCCACGCGCTGCTGTTCATCGCCGACGATCCGCTCACTGCCGAGGAGATCGCGGAAAAGCTCGGCATGGCGCGGTCCAATGTGTCCAATTCGATCAAGGAGCTGCTCGGCTGGCGGCTGATCCACCGCGTGCCGGTGATGGGCGACCGGCGCGATCACTTCACCGCCGAAAGCGACATCTGGGAGATGGCGACCCGCATCGCACAGGGGCGCAAGGCGCGCGAGATCGACCCGGCCGAAGAGGCGCTGAGGCTGTGCAATGCGGAGGCAGAGCACGATCCCCATCTCAGCCCGCAGGCGAAGGAGAAACTCGCCGCGATGCTCGACTTCGTCACCACCATGTCGCGCTGGCACGACGAGATGCTGAAGGTTCCGAAACCGGCGCTGACCGCGCTGATCAGGATGGGTTCGGGCATCACGAGGCTGATCAACTGGAGGCCGGGCAAGGGGTCCGAATAGTCACGCAACCCGCGAAAGGGGGGCATCATGAAACCGCAGATTGCCAAACGCGTTCCGCCGATCCCGCAGCCGGATGATCGGGCGACCGACAAGGGCAGCGCGGCCTACGATGCCCGGTTCCGGCGTCTGATCGTCAGTCACGCCTGGGCGAACCTGCCCGAGGCGGTGCGGCAGCGCTTTTCCAAGCGGATCGAGGGTGAACGGGTGGCGATCTATCCCGGCGTGATCCGCGCGGCCCGGTGTTCGCGGATCGGCCGGGCGCTGGCGCAGCTGTGCCGGATCGTCGGTGCACCGCTGCCGCTGGGGTGCGATTGCGGAGTGCCGGCTGCAGTCTCGGTGTCCGAGGATCGTGACGGTGGCGGGCAATGCTGGACCCGGGTCTATGGCCGCAGGCGCGGCTTCCCGCAGGTGATCCACAGCGCCAAGCGCTTCGCGGGGCCGACCGGGCTCGAGGAGCATATCGGTTGCGGGATCGGCATGGCGCTGCGGGTGAAGGCGATCGCGAACGGGCTCGAGTTCCGCAGCGACCACTATTTCGTCGAGGCGCTCGGATACCGCCTGCGCTTCCCGCGCTGGCTCGAACCCGGCGTCACCGTGGTGCAGCACCGCGACGAAGGGGAGGGCGGGTTCGTCTTCTCGCTCGCGTTGATCCATCCCTGGCTGGGCGAACTCGTCTACCAGGAAGGAGCGTTCCGCGATGCATGAACGACAATTGGAGGTCCTGATCCTCGGCGCGAGCGGCGTGTTCGGTTCGCGGCTGGCGGAACTGGCGAGCCGCGAGGCCGGGATCGGGCTGACGCTGGCGGCGCGCAATCGCGACAGGCTCGAACGCATCGCCGATGCGCTCGCGCCGCGACCGCGCTGCGTCGCGCTCGATCGCGACCGGCTGACCGCGCTCGACCTCGCCGGTTACGACCTCGTGATCGATGCCGCGGGGCCGTTCCAGGCTTCGCACAGCCGCGTGATCGAATCCGCGCTTGCAGCCGGCGTGGATTACCTCGATCTCGCCGACGGGCGCGCGTTCGTTCGCGATTTCCCGCGCTTCGACGAGGTTGCGAAGGGAGCGGGTGTGGCGCTGACCACCGGCGCCAGCTCAATCCCCGCGCTGAGCCATGCGGTGATCGACGAGTGCACCGCCGGGTGGCAGCATATCGACCATCTGCGGATCGGCATCTACCCCGGCAACCGGGCGCCGCGCGGCCTGTCGGTGGTCGAGGCGATCCTGTCCTATGTCGGCAAGCCGGTCCGCGTCATGCGCGACGGGCGCTGGCAGGACATGAGCGGTTGGGGGATGACGCATCGCGAGGACATCCCCGGCCTCGGCAAACGCTGGGCGAGCGTATGCGACACACCCGAGCAGGATCTGCTGGTGGATCGCTACGCTCCGCGCGAGGGGGCCGAGTTCTTCGCCGGGCTCGAACTGTCGATCCTGCATCTTGGCCTGGCTCTGCTGTCGCTGCCGGTCCGGTGGGGTTGGGTCGCAAGCCTGCGCCCGATCGCGCGGCCGATGCTGGCGGTGGCGAAGTGGTTCATTCCGTTCGGCTCTGACAGGGGCGCGATGACGGTGTGCGCTCGCGGTACGGACGCGGTCGGCGATGTGGTGACGCGGCGCTGGGTGCTCGGAGCCGACGCCAATCGCGGGCCCTACGTGCCGGTGCTGGCGGCAGTGGCGATGATCCGGCGCTATCGCGACGGCATGCGACCGCCCCCGGGGGCGCGAGCATGCTCGGGAATGCTGAAGCTGGCGGATTTCGCCCACGATTTTGCGCGGCTCGGGATGACCCACGAGGTGTTCGACGACGCCGGACGGGCGATAGGCTTTGACTCGCAGGAACGCTCGCGCCAATCCTGCGCGGCATGATCCGCACCACGATTGCCGCAGCGGCAGCGCTGCTTCTCGCCAGCCCGCTTGTCGCCCAGTCCGCACAGGATGAACTCGACGCGCGCTACGACCGCGCGCTTGCGGCCGGGTACAAGGCATTGTTCCTGTGCAGCGCGATCGCCATTGCCGAACGCAACGGAGCATCGCGCACTCCGGAAAGTGTCCACCAATGGGAGCTGAGCGGGATTCAGGCCCCGCTCGATGAGATCGTGCGCGAACTTTCCTACAGGATCGTACGCCGACCGACCGGCCAGATCGCGCAGGTCGCAGTCGAATGGGCCGACGACATGCCTGATCGCATCGCCGCCTATTACGGGCCGCAGACGGGGTGTTCGGTGCTGCCGATTGGCGCGCCCGAGACCGTGGTCAATTCCGATGCGCCGGTTGCCATGCCGGAACCGCACAGTGACGAGCTACTGACGTTCGACATCGAAGCCCGCGATGGCGCGGCGATGCCGGATGCCCGCGAACGCAGCCCGCTCGAACGCGCGCTCGAGAACGCGATGACCGGCACCTATGGCGAGGGCACCCGGACGACCGCCGCGCTCGTGCGGCAGCACGGCGTCACCGATGGGCTGACCGAGCGCGCCCGCTATGCTCCGGGTTTCAGCGAGAACACCCCGCAGCGCACCTGGTCGGTCGCCAAGAGCATCGCCGCCACGTTGGTGGGCGCGGCGGTGCAATCGGGCGAATTCTCGGTCGATCAGCCGATCGGCCTCAATTACTGGCGTTCGGGCGGGGCGACCGATGCGCGCCGCGCGATCACGATCGATCACGCGCTGCGCATGGCCAGCGGCAGATATTCCGACACGCCGGGCAACCGCACCGATCCGCTCTATTGGGGCGGTGCAACGGTTGACGAGAGCGCGACCCACTGGCCGCTGATCGCCCAACCCGGCACGGTCTATCGCTATGCGAACAACGACACGCTGATGGCGGTGAAGGCGATCGAGGCGTATCTGCAGTATTATCCGCCGGCGGAATTCTTCGTCAGGCTCGGCATGGACCACACCGTCGCCGAAACCGACATTCGCGGGAATTACGTGCTGTCGAGCCAGGTGTGGTCGACCGCGAGCGATCTCGCGACGCTCGGGCAGCTGTATCTCGAGGATGGCGTGTGGAAGGGAGAGCGACTGCTGCCCGAGAACTGGCGCGAATACGTGTCCACCCCGTCGGGACCGCAGCCGGGCGGTGCCTTCGGCTATGGCGCGGGGTGGTGGCTGCTCAACGCTTCCGAAGGCGTGCCGCCCGATACCTTTGCCGCGTTCGGCAATCGCGGGCAGTATCTGGTGGTTGTCCCGAGCCGCAAAGTCGTGATCGTAAGGCGCGGCGAAGACAGGGTCGGCACGCGTTTCGATATCGCGGCTTTCACGCGCGACGTGCTGGCGGCTCTCGATTGAGCCGGAGCGCGGACGTTCAGAAAAAGGCCCCTTAACCTGAACACTCGCTGCAAGGGCGCTTCAGGCTCGGCACAAGGCGAATCATTCATAAGGCCCTCGAAGCCGGGATACCCCCGTTCCGGCGAAACCCGAGGACGAAACCCTTATGAAGACTCTGAAACAGACTCTCGCCAAAGGCACGCTCGGGACTGTCGCGGCTGGCGCGATGGCCCTGGCGACCGCCACCCCTGCCGCAGCCGACGATTATCGCGATCGCGGCGGTATTGATGCCGGAGACGTGATCGCGGGAGCGGTCGTGATCGGCGGGATCGCCGCGCTCGCGGGCGCCTTCGACAAGGACAAGGACTATCGCTACCGCGACCGCCGCGACAGGTATCGCGGTTACCGGTATCGCGGCGACGGTTACGGCTACAAGCACGGCTATCGCGGCACCAATCCGCGCCGCGCGGTCCAACGCTGTGTCAACGCGGCCGAGCGCCAGGCGCGCCGCTTCGGCGGATGGCGCTACGCCGATGTCACCCAGATCCGCGATGTCGACCGGACCCGCAACGGCTTCCGCGTGAAGGGCCGGATCGAAGTCGGAGGCTCGCGCGGCTATCGCGGACGTGATTTCGACCGTGGCCGCTTCACCTGCTGGTTCGACGGTCGCGGCCGGCCGCAGGTCGACTTCAAGAACCTGCGCGGCCTGCGCTGAGCGGGACGCGAGGGTTCTTCCCATGACCCTTGGGGGTTTTTTTCCGCGCTGCATGGCGCAGCCTCCAAGGGTCTCCAAATCCGACACCATCCGCGCTATGATCGCGCAGACGCTCACGGCGGTTCAGGCGCGCGTAAGCCTGAACCGCCTAGGCGCATTGCGTATCAGGGCGATTGGTGGCCGCTCGTGTTGAAACAGGAGGGAGCGTAATGGCTCACATTTCTCGTTTCGGGGCGCTGGCCGGGCTTATCGCCGCCGCTTCGATGGCATCCACCCCCGCATTCGCCGCCGACCTGCCCGACGGGCTTGTCATCCAGCCGGCCGATGCGAGCGCGGTGTTCGCCGATTTCGATTCCACCACCTATGACGCCGACACCGATATCGCCCAGCGCCATCGCGGCTGGGGCTGGCGACGCGGCTGGCGGCGGCATCGCCGCGGCGTGCGCGCGGGCGATGTGCTCGCGGGCGTGCTGATCCTCGGCGGGATCGCTGCAGTGGCGAGCGCCGCCAACGACAACCGCCGCCGCGAGCGCGACGTCGTGATCGTCGATCGCGATCGCGACTACGATTACGATCGCCGCGACGATCGTCGCTATGACAGGCGCGACGACCGGCGCGGGTCGGGTGCGAGCGGGCTCGACAGTGCGGTTTCGCAATGCCTCGACCGGATCGAGCGCGATGTCCGCGTCGACAGCGTCGACAGCGTCGATCGCACCGGCGAAGGCTGGCTGGTGACCGGATCGCTGTTCAACGGAACGGGCTTCGCCTGCCGGATCGGCAACGATGGGCGGATCGCCGACATCGATTACGGCGGCCTCGCCGATCGCGGCGAGTTCGACGAGAGCGGTCTCGCGGAATTCGAAGCCGAAGGGCAGCTTGACGACAGCACTTATCGCGCCGCGCGCGGTTCGGTCGCGGCCGAGCCGACCCGCCGCATTGCGCGGGCGGAAATCCCTGCCGACGCTGCGCCGGCCTATCCGGGCGGGCTCGCGCCGGGGCAGACCATTCCCGAAACCGCGGACAAGATCGACGGCGATCTCGACGACTGACTAGTTCGGGGGCGAAGTCGGCGCGGGGTTATGGTCTTCCCCGCGCCGCCTTTCCCCGTAATGGGGTAATCCCAATTGCCAGTGGATGGCCGCGCCGCGCAGCGCGAACCCGGCGGCGAAGCCCGCTCCCCACACAATCCCGTTCGACAGGCCCAGCATCGGTGCGGCCAGCATCCCGGCGACCGTCAGCGACGCGCTGAGCGCGGCGGCGGTGACGTAGAGTTCGGGCTGCATGATGATCGAAGGCCGCCCGGCGACAACATCGCGGATGATGCCGCCGACGCAGCCGGTAATGATACCCATCAGCGCCGCCGGAACGGGCGGCACGCCATAGGCCATGGCCTTTGCCGTGCCGAGCACCGCATAAGCGGCGAGGCCGATGCCGTCGGCATAGTCGAACAGCCTGCCCTGCCACAGGCGCACCGGGGTGAACCAGGCGATCAGCGCGGTGCCCAGGCACACCGGCGCGACCCAGCCATCGGTCATCCAGAATACCGGCGCACCGATCAGCAGATCGCGCACCGTCCCGCCGCCGACGCCGGTGACCAGCGCGAAGAACGCCATCGTCACGAAGGTTTGCCGCTCGCGCGCCGCCACGACAGCACCCGACAGCGCGAAGATCGCGATGCCGACGATATCGAGCCAGTCGAGGATCGGGGTGAGGACTTCCCCGTTCATGCGTCGGCCGTGACGCGCGCCTTGCGGCGCCGGAACATCAGGATGAGGCCCATCAGCGCGCCCGTGAGTCCGAGCGCGGCGAACACGATCAGGATCGGGTGACTGGTGTCCTCGCGTTCGGAAAAGTCCATGATGTGCAGGCCCCACATCACATCGAACCACCGCCACCAGCGCGTGCGCACCGCCTCGATCTCGCCGGTGTCGCGCCCGATATAGACGTTGGTTCCATCTTCGAGCGCGACCTGCCACACCGCCATCGGGCGGCGGAAATCGAACGGCACCGCGCTCGCATCGAACAGGGTGACGCTGCGCACCGCATCGCCGCCGACGATCCGCGCGGCCGCAATCGCCCGCGCCGCCTCGGCATCGAGCGGGGCGATCGGATCGCCGCTCGCCATGTCGACCCGGCTGGTCATCCCGTCGAGCGTGGTGAGGATCGCCACCGCGCGGCCATCCTGCATCGTCACCCGCATCTCCTTGAGCCGGGCCTCGTCGCTGGCAATCTCGCTGCCGGGGATGATGAGCGCCTGCTCCGGCGTTTCCACCCTCAGGTGGTTGCCGCGCACCTCCTCGATCGGCCTGGCGACCATGAACAGGCCGCTTGCCAGCCACATCACGATCGGCACGCCGACCAGCCAGCCGAGCCAGATGTGCCATTTGGCGAGACGTTGCATCAGGGGTTTTGCAGCCATGGATCGCCCATGGGACAGGCCGGTCAGCCGTGCAAGATGTTCCCGATCTGGCGCGCCGCTTCGATGCAGTCGAGATCGGCCCAGCGCGGTCCGATCACCTGCAGGCCGCACGGCAGCGTGACGCCCTCGGTGGTGCCCTCGCCGATCGGCAGCACGGTGGAGGGGAGGTTGGGGAAAGTCGCCAGCCCGGACCACGCGAGACCGCTGCCGGCCGGCACGTCCTCGCCGTTGATCCGCAAGGTCGAATTGAACACCGGCCCGTCGTGATGCGGCACCGCCAGCACCGGAGCGGGCGGAGCGAGCACGAAATCGTAACGCTCGAACACCTGCGTCCAGGCGAATTCGACCACCGATTGCGCATCGAGCAGGTCGAACCAGTCGCTCGCCGTCGCGCGCTTGCCATTGGGCGCAGGCGCCCCGCGCGCCATCACCACGTTGAGCATCTTGAGATAATCGTCCTGCTGCCGCGCAAGGTCGGGCAGCAGGTCGGTTGCATACTCGATCGCAATCCCGGCGGCCTCAAGCGTGGCGAGTGCAGCTTTCGTCGGCTCGGCCACTCCGACATCGAGCGTGCTCGAAGGGTGTTCGACGATCGCCAGCAACCGGCATCTCGACAGCGGCTTGTCATGGTGGCGCAGCGGCACGGTCGCACCGATTTCGGTCAGGACCGCAAGATCCTCGGCATTGCGCGCCAGCGGCCCGGCGATCGACAGCGCGCTGTCATGCGCAGCGACAAAGCCATTCTGCCGCGCCATCTGCGGGTGATCGTGCCCGCGCTTGCTGACCAGGCCCCAGCTGGTCTTGTGACCCCACACCCCGCAGAAATGCGCGGGCACGCGCACCGATCCGCCGATATCGGTGCCGTATTCGCACGGCACCATGCCGCTCGCGACCGCAGCCGCGCTGCCGCCCGAGGAGCCGCCGGGCGAGCGATCGAGATTGTGCGGGTTCTTGGTCCGGCCATAGACCGGGTTGAAGCTCTGCCAGTCGCTGAGATCGACGGGAACGTTGGTCTTGCCGACGATCACCGCGCCTGCCGCCTTCAACCGGCGGACCAGATCGGAATCGCGCGGCGCGATGTAACCGGTCAGCCGCTCGTGCCCCCAGCACGATTGCAGCCCTTCGATATCGAAGCTTTCCTTGATCGTCATCGGCACGCCGAACAGCGGCTGGTCGTCGCCAGGCCCGGCCGCGTCGAGCGCCTTGGCCGCAGCATAGGCGCGCTCGAAATCGGGCACCGCCAACGCATCGATATCGGCATCGCGCTGCTCGATCCGCACGATCGCGGCATCGACAGCCTCGACCACGCTGATCTTGCCTGCACGGATCGCGGCGGCGGTGGCGAGCGCACCCGGCTTGTCGGTCAGTTGCGGATAGGCCATCGGCGTCGCGTCTCCCATTGTCGCGCAGGCGCGCTCACATCAGCGCGGCGCAAAGCGAATCCGCGCCACCCCGTTCGCCGATACCGGAAGGAACAGCCCTTCGCCATAGGCGGCGAGCGTGCCCGTAGAAACGGTGTCGAGCTTGGTCGCTATGGCAAAATCGCCCAGCTGCTTTTGTGCGAGGGCGGCTTCGACCTTCTTGATCAGGTCGCTGTAATCCTTTTCGAAATTCTGTGTCAGCGCCTCTTCGATCGCATCGGAGAAATCCTGCGTCTTGGCGATCTCCAGCAGGATATTGGTCGTGAACCGGCTGGTTTCCGCCTGATATTCGGGATCGAGGAATTCGACCGTGCGCGAATCCGGTGCGTTCGATGGGCGCGCGGTCAGCCATACCGTGCCGCTCGCCGGATCGTCGCGCTCGCCCGGTTTCCACGCCTTGAACTCGACCCCCAGCGCCACCCGGTTGTCGCTCGTGCCATAGGCGGTGACCGAGCGGAATTCGACCATCCGCTCGCCCAGCCTGGGCAAGGGGAAGGGCCGCTTGGCGCGTTTCGTGAGCGCCTTTTGGACCACCTTTTCGAGCTCGGAATATTGTGCGACCACGGGCATGGTCAGGGCGAGACCCGAAGACGAGGCAAGATTGCGCGCCATCCGGGGAAGGGGGGCAGCGTCCGGCGCATCGGGTTCGTCGCCCACGAAAATCTCAGTCTTCGCCGCCAGTCTTACCCTCACCGACACCGCGTTGCGCGAAGCGGAATAGCCGTCATAGCCCAGCGCTTCGGGCGTTAGCCGCAGCCACACAGGCGGGTTCTCGCGGTTGAGCGACAGCACGGTAAAGCCGCGCTGCCACAGCGGCGCGATTTCGCTGCGCAAATCGAGCCGGGCGATCTCGGCCTGAAGCGTCCGCTCCAGCCTTGCCACCACCGTCTTCAGGCGCTCGTCGGCCTTGTCGGCGAAGGTGATCTTCTGCCCGAGCAGCGTGACGGTCGGCGGGCTGGTCCAGTCGTAACGGATGTCGACCGTGCCCCCGACGCCCCAGTCGCGCGTGACTGAAAGGCGCACGGCGGCGGTGACGTTGGCATTCGCGGTCGCGGTCTTGCGCTCGATGATCCCGCCGATATCGCTGGCGGTGACTTCGGCGCGGATCGGCATGGTCACGAACAGGTCGCGACCCCGGCCCGACAGCGCGAGATTGCCGCGCGTGACCGTGCCCTTGAGGTCGCAGCGGATCGGCGGAGACTTGAGCGCGATCCCGATTACCTCGGTGCGCTGCGGCGGGATGCATTCGACGCCGCTCTGGTCGATCGACCACAACCGCCGCGGCACTTCGCGCTCGAGCGCGCGCCGCAGGGTGGCAAGGCTGACATCGATGTCGGCGGCGAAGGTCGATTGACCCTCGGGCACAGTGATCGGTTCGCTCGAACGCGGCGGGGGTTGAACTTCGGACCCGAACGAACAGGCTGTGAGCGCGAAGACAAGCGCCAGCGCGATCGCTCGAAACCCCGAATGTGTCGCCATCCTTTGCCCCCTTTGGCGCGAGTGTAGCGCGTCAAAGCGATGCGAAAAAGCGGTCTTCGGCCTTGTAGTCGAACAGGTCCCACGGATAGGCGGCGAGCTGCGGGAAGGCGGTTCGCCAGTCGGAGGGGTTGAGGTCGCGGAGCCAGCGAACGGTGTCTTCTGCTTCCACATCGAATTGTATACGGGCCAGCTGCCCTGCTTTGGCAGCCTTTGATCCATCGACAAGGAAAGGCCGGGGAACCGCCCACGGTGCTCGGCCGACATTGTCGACCGGTGGACCGGCGATCGGCACGAAGTCGACCGGCCTATCGAGCAGTTCTGCAATGCTTCGCCCGATCTCGACGACGGTCGGGGACGTGGCGTCGGCGAGATTGAAGATTCCCGCCAGGTCCCGCTCCGCCACTGCAACGACGAAATCGCCGATCAGGTCGGCATTTGTGGTGTGGAATTGCGACGCCCCTTCGAATGCCAGCGGAATCTGCGTCCGTCCGTCGAGCAAGCGCTTGACGAACCACCATTCGCGCGGATGGCGGCTGTACGGACCGTAGATCGCGCAGGGGCGCAAGATCGTGACGCGATCGCCGAACAGTTCGAGCGCCCGAAGCTCCATTCGCCGCTTGCGCGTGGAGTAGGTCCCGGAACCGGGTTCGACGGTCGACTGGCTTTCGGAAATGGGGCCGTCGAATTCGGGGAAACCGTGCTGCGCCGCTTCGTCGAGCGTGCGTCCCTTGTGGTCGCAATAGACGCTGGCAGACGACACGACGATCAGACGACCGACCCGGTCGGGATCGTAGCGGTCGATATCCTCGGCATCGAAGGCGATCGTGTCGAACACTATTTCCGCCTCGGGAGCGGCGTCCTGTCCTGCTTCGTAGGGTTTGAAGTGATGCTCGAAGCCGGTGAGCCAATCGGGCCGCGATCTCGCCAATACGCTCGCTTCGTGCCCCATGTCGCCGAGGCAGTACCACGCTCCGTAGCCGATCTGGCCCGCTCCGATAATCGCAACCGAACGGGCCATTTCGTTACCTCCGCTCGATCACATATGGATCGGCTTGCCCTGCACCGCCATCGCCGCTTCCTTGAAGGCTTCGGCGTGGGTCGGGTGGGCGTGGCAGGTGTAGGCGATGTCTTCCGACGTGGCGCCGAACTCCATTGCCTGAGCGGCCTGTGCGATCATCGTGCCCGCGAGGCTGTTGATCATCCAAACCCCGACCACCCGGTCGGTTGCGGCATCGGCGATCACCTTGACGAAGCCGTCGGTGTCGCGGTTTGCCTTGGCGCGGCTGTTGGCCATCATCGGGAACTTGCCGACCCTGATCGCTTTCTTGTCGCCGCCCGCTTTCTCGATCGCCTGCTCTTCGGTCAGGCCGACGCCCGAGATTTCGGGATAGGTGTAGACGACATTCGGGATCACATCGTGGTTCACGATGCCGGTCTGTCCGGCGATGTTCTCCGCCACCGCGATGCCTTCGTCTTCGGCCTTGTGCGCGAGCATCGGGCCGGGAACCACGTCGCCGATCGCCCACACGCCGTCGACCTTGGTGCGGAAATCGTGGTCGATCTCGATCTGGCCGCGATTGTTGACCTGCAGCCCGGCCTTGTCGAGCGCGAGCCCGTCGGTGTTCGGTCGTCGCCCGATCGAGACCAGCACATGGCTGGCTTCGAGTTTCTGCTCGTCGCCGCCGGCCGATTTCTCGATGGTCAGCGTCACCTTCTTCCCCTTGACGGTGGCACCGGTGACCTTGTGGCCGAGCATCAGCTCCATGCCCTGCTTCTTGAACAGCTTGCCCGCTTCCTTGCGCACTTCACCGTCCATGCCGGGGAGCAACTGGTCGAGGAATTCGACCACGGTGACCTTCGCGCCGAGGCGACGCCAGACGCTGCCGAGCTCGAGCCCGATCACGCCGCCGCCGATCACCACGAGGTGCTCGGGCACTTCGGACAGCTCGAGCGCGCCGGTGCTGTCGACGATGCGCTGCTTGTCGTTGTCGACCTCGACGCCGGGCAGGGGAGTGACGCTGGAACCGGTGGCGATGACGATGTCCTTCGCCGTGTGCGTCGCGTCGCCGACCTTGACCGTGTGCGCATCCTCGAACGCGGCGTGGCCCTTGAGCCAGGTGACCTTGTTCTTCTTGAACAGGAATTCGATTCCGCCGGTCAGCTCGCCCACTGCCTTGGTCTTCTCTTCCATCATCCGGCCGAGGTCGAGTTTTGGCTTGGCGGTGATTCCCCAGGTGGCGAAGTGGCCGCCTTCGGCTTCTTCGAACAGTTCGGACCCGTGGAGCAGCGCCTTGGAGGGAATGCACCCGACATTGAGGCAGGTGCCGCCCAGCGTCTCGCGGCTCTCGACGCACGCGGTCTTCAGCCCCAGCTGCGCCGCGCGGATCGCCGCGACATAGCCGCCGGGCCCGGCACCGATGATGAGGACGTCGTAGTCGTATTCAGCCATGGGGGTCTCGTTCCTTTAAAGGTCGATCAGCATCCGGGTCGGATCTTCGATCGCTTCCTTGATGATCTTGAGCGCGGTGACGGCTTCGCGCCCGTCGATCAGGCGGTGGTCGTAGCTTAGCGCCAGATACATCATCGGGCGGATCACGACTTCGCCGTTCACCGCGACCGGGCGGTCTTCGATCCGGTGCAGGCCGAGCACTGCGCTTTGCGGCGGGTTGATGATCGGGGTCGACATCAGCGATCCGAACACGCCGCCGTTCGAGATCGTGAAAGTACCGCCGGTCATGTCTTCCATGGTCAGCGTGCCTTCCTTGGCGCGCGCGCCGAAGTCGGCGATGTCCTTTTCAATCTGCGCGAAGCCTTTCTTGTCGGCGTCGCGGATGACGGGCACGACGAGGCCGTTGGGCGCGCTGACCGCGACCGAGATATCGACGTAGTCGTGATAGACAATTTCGTCGCCCTCGATGTAGGCGTTGACGCTCGGCACGTCCTTGAGCGCAAGGCACGCGGCCTTGGCGAAAAAGCCCATGAAGCCGAGGCGGATGTCGTGCTTCTTGGCGAACATGTCCTTGTACTTGGCGCGCGCCTCCATGACCGCGCTCATGTCGCAATCGTTGAAGGTGGTGAGCAGCGCGGCGTCGTCCTGTGCGCCTTTGAGGCGGCGGGCGATGGTCTGGCGCATGCGGGTCATCTTGACGCGCTCTTCGTTGCGGCCAGCGCCGGTTGCGGCGGGTGCCGCAGCCGGAGTGGGCGCGGGTACGGGGGCAGGAGCCGGATCGCCCTTGGCCTTGGCGGCGGCGAGCACATCCTCCTTTGTCAGGCGGCCATCCTTGCCGGTGCCCTTGATGGTCGACGGATCGACCCCGTGTTCGAGCACCGCGCGGCGCACGGCGGGCGAAAGCGTCTGCGCCGCAGCCGTGAGTTCCTCCGAGGGTGCTTCCTTGGCAGCGGGTGCAGGCGAGGGTGCGGGAGAGGGCGCGGGCGTTTCCGCCTTGGCGGCGGGCTTCGCGTCCGCCGTCGCGCCTTCCTCGATCACCGCGATCACCGCGCCGACCTCGACCGTGTCGCCGACCGCCGCGCGGTGTTCGGACAGCACGCCCGCAACCGGCGAAGGCACGTCGACCGCAACCTTGTCGGTCTCGAGGCTCGCGATCGGTTCATCGGCGGCGACCGCGTCGCCCGGCTGCTTGAGCCATTCGCCGATCGTGCCTTCGGTAACCGACTCACCCAGAGCCGGGACTGTGATTTCGGTGGCCATCAATTCGTACCCCAGTGAGAAACAACATCCATTCGATCGATGCGAAGTCGAGAACCGTTCGCGCTGACGTGTCTCGACTTCGCGCGACACGAACGGCGATGATCGGTCTTCATGTCTTCAGCCCCAGCGCTTCGGCGACCAGTCGTTCCTGCTGTTCGACATGGCGCTTCGCGAGGCCGGTTGCGGGCGAGGCGCCGACATCGCGCCCGGCATAGCGGGGCCGCATGCCCTTGTGCCCGGCCTCGGTCAGGGTGTCCTCGATCAGGTTCTGGACGAAGAACCACGAACCGTTGTTCTTCGGCTCTTCCTGGCACCACACGACTTCCTTGAGGTTCGTCATCCGTTTCATGCGCACCGCCAGCGGCTCGCCGGGGAACGGATAAAGCTGCTCGATCCGGACGATCGACACGTCCTTGAGCTTCGCTTCGTCGCGCTTCTCCATCAGGTCGTAGGCGACCTTGCCGCTGCACAGCACCAGACGCTTTACCTTGGCGTCGTCGATTTCGGTGAGGTCCGACTTGATCCGCATGAAGTGGTGCTCGCCGAGGAACTCTTCCTTCGGACTCTTCGCCAGCGGGTGCCGCAGCAGCGACTTGGGAGTCATGATCACCAGCGGCTTGCGGAACGGGCGCAGCATCTGGCGACGCAGCACGTGGAAGTAGTTCGCCGGGGTGGTGATGTTGCACACCTGGATATTGTCGTTGGCGCACAGCTGCAGGAACCGTTCGAGTCGCGCCGAGCTGTGTTCCGGGCCCTGGCCTTCGTAGCCGTGCGGCAGCAGCATGACGAGCCCGTTGGCGCGCAGCCACTTGGCCTCGCCCGAAGCGATGAACTGGTCGATCATGATCTGCGCGCCATTGGCGAAGTCGCCGAACTGCGCCTCCCACAGCACCAGCGTCTTGGGATCGGCCATCGCGAAACCGTATTCGAAGCCGAGCACGCCGTATTCGGACAGCGTGCTGTCATAGACCTCGAACTTGCCGTGCGGCAGCGTGGTGAGCGGGATGTATTTGCGTTCGTCGCGCTGGTCGATCCACACCGCGTGGCGCTGCGAGAAGGTGCCACGGCCCGAATCCTGCCCGGACAGGCGCACGCCGTACCCTTCCATCACCAGGCTGCCGAACGCGAGCGCTTCGGCAGTGGCCCAGTCGAAATGCACCTCGTCGTCTTCGAACATTTCGCGCTTGGCCTTGAGCACGCGGGTGAGCGTCTTGTGGACCTCGAGATCGTCGGGAACCTCGGTCAGCACCCGGCCGAGGCTGTCGAACATCTTGGGCTCGATCGCGCTGTGCACGTTGCGCCGCGCGGTCTCCGGGTCGAACGGCTTGTTGAAGCCCGCCCAGCGTCCGCCGAACCAGTCGGCCTCGTTTGCCTTGTAGCTCTTCGCCGCCTCGAATTCCTCTTCGAGCAGCGCATTGAATTCGTCGGCGACCTGGCTGCGGTGCCCGGTTTCGATCACACCCTCTGCAATCAGCCGATCGGCGTAGATTTTCGAGACCTTGGGATGGTTGCGGATCGCGGCGTACATCAGCGGCTGGGTGAAGCTCGGCTCGTCGCCTTCGTTGTGGCCGAAGCGGCGATAGCACCACATGTCGATCACCACGTCGCGGTTGAAGGTCTGGCGGTATTCGATCGCGAGCTTGGATGCGAAGGTCACCGCTTCGGGATCGTCGCCGTTGACGTGCAGGATCGGCGCCATCACGCCCTTCGCCACGTCCGAGGGGTAGGGGGAACTGCGGGCGAAGCGCGGGCTGGTGGTAAAGCCGATCTGGTTGTTGATGATGAAGTGCAGGCACCCGCCGGTGTCATAGCCGTTGACGCCCGACAGGCTCAGGCTTTCCCACACCACGCCCTGGCCGGCGAACGCCGCGTCGCCGTGAATGAGGACGGGCAGCACCTGCTGCTTGTCGTCGAGATCGTCGCGGTTGGCCTGCTGCGCGCGCGCCTTGCCCAGCACCACCGGGTTCACCGCTTCGAGGTGCGAGGGATTGGGGACGAGGCTCATGTGCACCTCGATCCCGTCGAACGAGCGATCGGTGCTGGTGCCGAGGTGGTACTTGACGTCGCCCGAACCGCCGACATCCTCGGGGCTGGCCGAACCGCCCGAGAATTCGTGGAAGATCACTTTGTACGGCTTGGCCATCACGTTCGCGAGGACGTTGAGCCGCCCGCGGTGCGCCATGCCGTAGATGATTTCGCGTATCCCGTCCTGCCCGCCATGCTTGATGACGGCTTCGAGTGCCGGGATCATCGATTCCCCGCCATCGAGGCCGAACCGTTTGGTGCCGACGTACTTCTTGGCGAGGAATTCCTCGTACAGCTCGCCGCGCAGCACGGCCGCGAGGATCGCGGTCTTGCCTTCGGGCGTGAACTGGATGGAATCGCCGGGGCTTTCGAACTTGTCCTGCAGGAACCGCCGCTCCTCGGTGTCGGCGATGTGCATGTATTCGAGGCCGACCTTGCCGCAATACACTTCGAGCAGGCGCTGGTGCAGCTCGCCCACGGTGGTCCAGTGCAGGCCCAGCACGCCGCCGACGAACACCTCTTCGCTTTCCTTGCCCGCAAGGCCATGGAAAGCGAGCGACAGGTCGGCGGGAGCTTCGCGCTTGCCCGAAATGCCGAGCGGATCGAGATCGGCAGCCATGTGTCCGCGCACGCGGTACAGCCGCACCAGCGTCATCGCCGCGATCGAAAGGCTTGCGGCCATCTCGATCGCCATCGGGTCCATCGCCTTGCCCGCCGCCTTCGCCGCTTTCTCGACCGCGAGCCGCATCTGCGTCGGGTCGAGCGCCGTCGTCAGGTCGGCATCGGCCCCGCTGACCTGATCGAGCCACCCCGGATTGCCCCACGAAGGGCCCGGCTGCGGGCCTTCCTGGTCGTAGGCTTCGGGGACGAAAGGCTGGGCTTCTTTGTTCATGCGGGTTTCCCGAGGGGAGGAGGGGTTACGCCATTTCCTTCAGCATCGCATCGAGCGTGGTGCCGAGTTCGCTGGGGCTGGGCGAGACGCGGATACCGGCCGCTTCCATCGCTGCGATCTTGTCGTCGGCGCCGCCCTGTCCACCCGAGACGATCGCGCCCGCGTGGCCCATGCGGCGGCCCGGAGGCGCGGTGCGGCCCGCGATGAAGCCGACCATGGGCTTCTTTCGGCCCTTGGCAGCTTCCTGCTTGATGAACTCGGCGGCTTCCTCTTCGGCGCTGCCGCCGATTTCGCCGATCATGATGATGCTTTTGGTTTCGGGATCGTCGAGAAGCAGGTCGAGCACGTCGATGAAGTTGGTGCCGTTGACCGGGTCGCCGCCGATGCCGACTGCGGTGCTCTGGCCGAGGCCGACCTGCGTGGTCTGGTGCACGGCTTCATAGGTGAGCGTGCCCGAGCGCGACACGACGCCGACGCTGCCCTTCTTGAAGATCGAACCCGGCATGATGCCGATCTTGCATTCTTCCGGCGTCAGCACGCCGGGGCAGTTCGGGCCGATCAGGCGCGATTTCGAGCCGCGCAACGCGGCCTTGGCGCGGACCATGTCGAGCACCGGAATGCCTTCGGTGATGCAGATGATCAGTTGCATCTCGGCATCGATAGCCTCGCAGATCGCATCGGCGGCGAAAGGCGGGGGTACGTAGATGCACGATGCGGTGGCTCCCGTGGCTTCCTTGGCCTCGCGCACGGTGTTGAAGTTGGGCAGGCCGATATGGGTCGTGCCGCCTTTGCCCGGCGTGACACCCGCCACCATCTGCGTCCCGTAATCGAGCGCCTGCTGGGTGTGGAACGTGCCGGTATCGCCGGTCATCCCCTGGGTGATGACCTTGGTGTCTTTGTTTACGAGGATGCTCAACTCATCTCTCCAGTTTCGTCACCCCGGCGAAGGCCGGAGTCCAGTTCAACTCAAAACCAACTCGAACAGATCGTCCCAGTCGGGGTTCTTCTCTTCGATCGCGCGCAGTTTCCAAGCGCGCTTCCATTCCTTCATCTGCTTCTCGCGCTCGATGGCGGCTTCGATGGTGTCGTGGCGTTCGAACCACACCAAGGTCTTGCAGCCATACTTCTTTGTGAAGCCCTCAATCCTTCCTTCGCGGTGTTCCCAGACCCTCTTCGGCAAATCTGATGTCACACCGAGATAAATCGTTCCGTTTCGGCGGCTTGCCATGCTGTAGACAAAACCGCCCTTTTCCATCGTCCGCTACCTCAGCCGTCATTCCGGCGCAGGCCGGAATCCAGTGAAACAAGAACCGCCGGATCTGGACCCCGGCCTTCGCCGGGGTGACGGGTGTGTCTGTTTACGAGGATGGACATCAGAGAACCCCTTATGATTGATCAGATGCTTGCTTCGCAGAAAAGCGACCGACAAAATAGGTTACTAGTCCGATGATGAGTTGCCCGGTGACAAGCCATCCGTAGTTTTGAAAGAGCGGGTTGCTTGATTGCGATATATCCATCGTTAGCGACATCAGGCCAGCCAGCATTGCGGGTATGGTGACGAACAATGCGAGCCACCAAAAACGCTTTCGGCCAGCCCAGAAAACTATGCCAACATAGACAACCAGACCAATGAGGCCTGAGAACAAGCCGAAGAGAAGAGGGTCGATCACGCGAGCGAGCTATCCAGCCCTTTACATGCTTCGAGCAGTTCCTCGACCGCGTCGGTGCTGACCTTGAGGTTGGCTTTCTCTTCGTCGCTGAGTTCGATCTCGATCACCTCTTCGGTTCCGCCCGCGCCAATCACGGTGGGGACGCCGACATAGAGCCCGTCGAGGCCGTATTTGCCCTGGACATAGCTGGCACACGGAAGGATGCGCTTCTGGTCGCCCAGATACGCCTCGGCCATGCTGATCGCGCTGGTGGCGGGAGCGTAATAGGCCGAACCATTGCCGAGCAGCTGCACGATCTCGCCGCCGCCTGCGCGGGTGCGCTTGACGATCTCGTCGATGCGCTCTGCGGGAACGCCCTTGATCTTGGCATAGTCGTTCACCGGAATGCCGTTGATCGTGGTGTAGCTGGTGACGGGAACCATCGTGTCGCCGTGGCCGCCGAGCACGAAGGCGTTGACGTCTCGGGTCGACACGCCGAACTCCCAGGCGAGGAAGGTCGCGAACCGCGCGCTGTCGAGCACGCCGGCCATGCCGACCACCTTGTTGTGCGGCAGGCCGCTGAATTCGCGCAGCGCCCACACCATCGCGTCGAGCGGGTTGGTGATGCAGATCACGAACGCGTCGGGGCAGTTGTTCTTGATGCCTTCGCCGACGGCCTTCATCACTTTCAGGTTGATGCCGAGCAGGTCGTCACGGCTCATGCCCGGCTTGCGCGGAACGCCGGCCGTGACGATCACGACGTCGGCGCCGGCAATGTCTGCATAGTCGTTCGAGCCGGTGATCTTCGCGTCGAAGCCCTCGATCGGGCCGCACTGGCTGAGATCAAGTGCCTTGCCCTGCGGCATGCCCTCGGCGATGTCGAACAGGACGATGTCGCCCATTTCCTTCTTCGCTGCGAGGTGGGCGAGCGTGCCGCCAATCATGCCTGCGCCGATGAGCGCGATCTTCTTGCGTGCCATGTGCGAGATTTCCTTCCCTGATCCGACGGGACGAAGAAACAGTTGCAAGGTCCCGCTGCCAGCCCGTCCCAAATGGCGTTACGCAACGGAAATCGCAGGTCGGGGTAGGCGGGTGGATAGGTGAATGCAACCGTCAATAGGTCGCATTCGGCATTAATCTTTGCAAATAGTTCGCAGTTGCAATAACTGTCCGTGTCTCAGGCTTTCGAGTGTCAGGCGCTGCATCGATGGGAGCGGGCCGAAGAGCCCTGCGCGTGCGTTCAGCCGATCACGCGGCGCGTGTCGCTGTCGCGTTCCTGCGCCAGCAGCATCGCGGCGAGGTAATCCGGGACCGCGCGGCTGAAGTAGAAGCCCTGGCCCAGCGTACAGCCCGCCTCGCGCACCGCCTGAACTTGCTCGATCGTCTCGAGCCCCTCGGCAACGATCTCCATCTCCAGCGTCGAACCCATCTCCGCCACTGCGCGGATGATCGCGTCCGACTTGCGCCCGACATTCGGCCCCGACACGAAACTGCGATCGACCTTGATCTTGTTGAGCGGGAAGGTGTTGATGTAGCCGAGCGAGGAATAGCCGGTCCCGAAATCGTCGAGCGCGAACTTGACCCCGATCGACGACAGCTCCTCGATAAAGGCAGCGGTCGCATGGTTGTCTTCGATGAACAGGCTCTCGGTCACTTCGAGCTCGAGCCGCGCGGGATCGAGCCCCGCCTCGCGCAGCGCATTGCGGATGCCCAGCGCCGCGCCCGGCGCACGGATCTGCAACGGGGACAGGTTGACCGCGACCGTCACGTCTTCGGGCCATTGGGCGGCGGTGCGCGCGGCCTGCGCGGTGATCCAGTTGCCCAGCGTCACGATCACGCCGGTCTCTTCGGCCACCGGGATGAACTCGTCGGGGCGCAGCTCGCCCTTTTCCGGGTGGAACCAGCGCACCAGCGCCTCGAACGTGCGGATCTTGCCGGTTTCGAGATCGACGATCGGCTGGAAGAAGATCGACAATTCGTCGCGTTGCAGTGCGGCGCGCAGCTCGTCCTCGATCTCGCGCCGGCGCACCAGGTCGCGGGTCATGGTCTTGTCGAAGAAGCGGGTCTGCGCCCGCCCGCCCACCTTGGCGTGGTACAGCGCCAGGTCGGCGCTTTGCATCAGCGTGTCGGCATCGCGGCCGTCCTCGGGCAGCAGGGCGACACCGAGCGAGGCGCGCACTTCGAGCCGGTCGCCGTCGATCCGCACCGTGCGCATGATCTCTGCATGGACTTCGCTGGCGATCCGTTCGGCGTGCTTGCGGTCGTCGACCGGGCAGAACAGCACGAATTCGTCGCCGCCGAAGCGCGAAACGGTCGATCCGTCGGGGCACACGTCGGTCAGCCTGCGGGCGACCTCGCTCAGCACCCGGTCGCCGACGGGATGGCCGAGCAGGTCGTTGACTTCCTTGAACCGGTCGAGGTCGATCCAGATCAGCGCGAGGCGGGTGTCGTCGTCGACCGTCATCATCGTCTCTACCATCGCATGGTTCAGACCGGCCCGGTTGGCGAGGCCGGTGACCACATCGGTGCGGGCGAGATGCTGCATCTTGTCGGCGAGCTGCTGGCTGGTTTCGGCCGCCGAGATGGAATCGCGCAGTACTTTGAAGACGTTGAGCACGATCGACATCATCGCCGGGATCAGCAATCCGATCGTGACGGCCAGCACGATCAGGCCAGGTTTGCCGCTGGCGAGGCAGGCAACCATGATCGGTACGCAGGCAAGAGCGAGCTGACCGATCCCGATCACCGGGCGTCCGGCGTTACGCGGCGACACGCCGACGCCGTAGCACAGCGCGTTCGCGACCATCAGCACCTGGACTTCGCTCGGCGCCTCGAGCCAGATCGTTGCGGCACCGTACATGCCGAGCACCAGCGCGTAGCTGAAGGCTCCGATCTCGTAGACCAGCTCGAGCTTGCGGGTGCTGGTTCCGTGGGAGTTGGGTGACAGGCCCAGCGCGGCGGTGACGCGCGCGACCGCGATCACGGTCAACAGCACGCACCCCACATACAGCTCGGGCATTTCGGCGAACCATGCCGCAAGCGTCGCGGCGGTGACTGTGGTGAAGGCACCGATCGCAAGGCTGGCGGGTTGGGTATAGAGCGTCTTGACGAGGATGCGTCGCACCCGCGCGGACAGCTTGTCCGCGCGTTCGCGCCTGAGACGCGCCGCGCAAATCGCGCGCAATTTGGTTATAGGCCCAACCGCACCTTGCATAGCATTCGAATTAGCCCAAACTCGTCAAGTCTAAGTTAACACTCTGCTTACCGCGATTTTCCGCAGTAATGCTGGGGTCTTAGGCTTCGACGCTGTCGATTTCGACGGGCGAACTTGAGTCGTTTTGTGCCGCAGGGACTACCTGTTCGGCCTGCGCCGCCAACCGGCGGTCGAGTGTCCGGGTGATTCCCAGCCACCAATCATAGGCCGCGCGATCCCCGGCGAAGAACGCTTCCTCGGCGCGGGCACGCGCCGCGCGCGCCGCCCCCAGCCCGTACTGGGCGAAATGGCGCAAGGCCGCGCGCAGCATCTGCTCGTTCGGGACCGGCGCGCCATACCGTGCAAGATTGTCGTTGGCGGCGCGCTCGGGCGCGACGAAGCGCAGGATGCGGGCAACCGGCGATTGATCGGCAATCTCGACGGCGGCGAAGTGACGGCTCATGAATGCGACTTCCATATGTTTTTGCGGGCGCGCCGGACATGCGGTCTTCGCCTCGTTCGATGTCGCCGAAATACCGGGTGGCCGCTAAGGCTTGGTATTGGGACAGGGTTTCGCGCGAATTAACCTTGAGCGGTGGTGGCGATCGCGGGAAACCGAGGTCACTGACCCGTAGCGGGCCTTGATGGCGGAACCGACAGGTCGAGGCTCTTGGGGTCGGCCTTCCACTGTCCGGCCTTGGCATAGGGCTGCTTGACCTGACCGGCCCCGCTCCAGGCCGGATTGACCGGCGGCGTCGTTGCGACAGACGAAACGGGTGCAGCGGGTGCGGGCGGCGTCGGCGCTCGCGGCGCAGCGCCGATGGGCACCGGATTGACCGGCGCAAGGCCCGGTGGGTTGGCGGTAGCGCGCGCGGGCGCTGTCTCGTCGATCGCCAAAGCAGCGGGCGCGCGTGCGGGCACACCCGGTTCGAACCCGGCATAGGTCACGGTGAAGGCGCCCAGGCTGCCGCCTGCCCCGCGATTGCGATAGAAACGGTGCGCGCCGATCGTGCCGATATGGTCGAGCGAACCCGCCCAGCGCGGATTGACCCAGAGCGTGTGGTAATGCGTCGCGTGACCGACCGGCGCGTAGACTTCGCCGGCCAGCGCTGCGGCGGCAATCCGCTGCGCGCGCGCCCAGCTGGCGCCGCCCGCCCTGCGGGCCAGGCTGCCGTCGCAGGTGAAGGTGAACTGGCAGCCGGTCGAACGGTTCGATCCCTGATAGACCACGCCGCACACGCTCGAAGGCCAGCTGGGATGCGCCACGCGGTTGAGCACCACCTGCGCCACGGCGCGCTGACCCGCCTCGCTTTCGCTCGCGGCCTCGTACCACACCGCCTGCGCGAGGCATTGCTGCGCGCGCGCTCGCGATGCGCCGCTGCCGGCGAGCGCGAAGGCGCGTGCGGCCGGACCGGATTCGATCCGCTCGCCCAGGGCATAGCCGACGGCATCGGTCGATCCGTCGAGCGGATCGGTAGCGGGCAGCGCGATCAGCGCCTCGCTCGGCGAATCGGCGAGGTAATAGAAGGCAGAACCGGGAAAGCTCATGCCCGGTCGCTCGAACGGCATCGCCGCATCCAGCGCCAGCCGCGCCTCGTCGCGCGGGGCCGAGGCCGGTGCGGCTCCGAAATCGCCCGGTGCAGCCATCGCCGGAACCGCGATCGCCGCAGCCAGCACCGCGATGCGCTTGCGCAGCGACAGCCGTGGTTCGTTGGCGGTCGCGGCATCGCGCGTCCCATCGGGCAGCCTGATCACGTCAGGCGCTGGTTTCTTGAGGATCCGGTTTCGTGTCATGGCGCACCTTGGCGCGTATCGCGCGGGCGCTCGGTATTCGAGCGCCAAAACTCTGGCGTCCCGAAAGCAAACACTCTTGGTTTACCTGTTAATGCCTCGGGTCAACCATGATTGATGCAGGGTGCTTGCGGGCGGCGATCGCCCCGCGTATCGCCTGCCGACGGGGTCATGGCGCACACGAAACTCTCTTCCGGCCTTTGGACGATGCGCCGCCTCGCGTTCGGGTTCGCGGCTCTGTCGCTGGCCGGATGCGCACCAGGCGCGCCGGATGAGGCCGAGGTTTCCGGCAAGCCCACCTTCGTCAGCCTCAATCCCTGCCTCGACGCGCTGCTTGTCGAGGTGGCCGAACCCGGGCAGATCCTCGCGCTGTCGCACTACAGCATCGATCCTTCGGCGAGCTCGATCGCGGTCGAACGCGCGCGGCAGATCGGGATTACCGGCGGATCGGCGGAGGAGGTGCTGGCGCTCGAGCCCGATATCGTTCTTGCAAGCACGTTCATCGCGCCTTCCACCCGCGCCGCGTTCGAGCGGCTGGGCCTGAGGGTCGAAACCTTCGACAGCCCCGCGACCGTCGCCGAAAGCGTGGAGCAGGTCCGCCGCCTTGCCGGGTTGGCGGGAGATGTTGCTGCAGGAGAGGCGCTGGTGCAGGCGATCGCACGCCCGGCGCACGGATCGCAGGGAAGGCGCGCGATATCGACCCTGCTGTGGCAACCTGGCCAGATCGTGCCCGGCGAGACCACGCTGATCGGCGAGCTTCTTCGCGAAAGCGGGTTTGCCAGCCACAGCGCCGAACGCGGACTGCACCAGGGCGATTACGTCGCGCTGGAAACGCTGCTGGTCGATCCGCCCGAATTGCTGCTGGTCGCCGGATCGAGCGCGGGGCAGCGCCATCCGATGCTCGCACGCATGCGCGGCACGCAGGTCGAGCCGCTCGACCAGCGGCTGCTGTTTTGCGGCGGTCCGACCATCATCGATGTGCGCCGCCGGCTCGTGGAGGTTCGCGAGGCGATCGAGCGGCGCGACGAGACCCCGACCGAACGCCCGCTTCAGGCGCGTCGGGAGGGCGCGGGTCCTTGAACCGCGCCGCTCTGGTCTTTGCCGCCCTGCTGGCGCTGCTGCTGCCGCTTTCGCTGCTGGCGGGACGGGTCTGGCTCGACCCGGCGACCATGCCGAACGCGACTCTGATCCTGCTGGAACTGCGCCTGCCGCGCGCAGCGCTGGCGGTGGTTGTTGGGGCAGGGTTGGGCGCGGCCGGAGCGGCGATGCAGGGCTATCTGCGCAACCCGCTCGCCGATCCGGGCCTGTTCGGGATCGCGCCGATGGCGGCGCTGGGGGCGGTTGCGAGTTTCTGGTTCGGCGCGATGCTTCCGGCGGCGTGGGCAGCGTGGAGCCTGCCCGCCTTTGCCCTGACCGGAGCCGCTCTGGGGATGGCGCTGCTGGCGTTGATCGCCGGGCGCACCGCGTCCGATGCGGCGGGCGGAGCCGGGGGCGGGATCGCGCTGTTCACGCTCGCCGGTCTGATGATCGCGAGCCTTGCCGGAGCGCTCACCGCGCTGGCGATCACGCTGGCGCCGAATCCGTTCGCGCTGAGCGAGATCGTGCTGTGGCTCAACGGGGCGCTGACCGACCGGTCGTGGCGCGAGGTCGGGATCGCCGCGCCGCTGGTGGCGGTGGGGATCGCGGCGCTGGCGCTGACAGCGCGCTCGCTCGATGCGCTGACCTTGGGCGAAGACGCCGCGCGTTCGCTGGGCGTGCAGCCGGGGCGCTTGCTGCTGCTGCTGGTCGCGGGCGTCGGGCTGACGGTCGGCGCGGGCGTCGCGGTGGCCGGGATCATCGGCTTCGTCGGGCTGATCGTCCCGCATCTGGTGCGCCCGCTGACCGACCGGCTGCCGTCGAGCCTGATCCTGCCCAGCGCGCTCGCCGGAGCCTGCCTGGTGCTGATCGCCGACAGCGCGGTGCGGGTGCTGCCCCTTGTCACCGAATTGCGGCTCGGCATCGCGCTGAGCCTGATCGGCGCGCCGTTCTTCCTGTGGCTGCTGCTGCGGATGCGGCGAGGGAGATTGTGACGTGGAGACGGTGACGCTCGCTGCCGAAAACCTCTCGCTGATGCGCGGCGGCCGGACTGTCGTCGAGCGGGTCACCGCCGCGCTCGCTCCCGGGCGGATCACCGCCATTTGCGGCCCCAACGGTGCGGGCAAATCGAGCCTGCTGATGGGACTGGCCGGCCTGATCGACCCGGTCGTCGGCGCTGTGCGGCTCGATAGCCGCACGCTGGCGCAGCATGACGCGCGCGAGCGGGCGAAGGCACTGGGCTATCTCCCGCAAAGCGCCGATGTCGCGTGGGACGTATCGGTCGAAAGCCTCGTCGCGCTCGGCCGCCTGCCGCATCGCGATCGCGGCGAGGGCGAGGTCGAGGTGGCGATCGCCGCGCTCGCGCTCGAGGAACTGCGTCACCGCCCCGTCAGCCGTTTATCGGGCGGCGAACGCGCCCGCGCGCTGCTCGCAAGGGTGCTGGCCGGAACCCCGCAATGGATTCTCGCCGACGAGCCGCTCGCCGCGCTCGACCTCGCGCACCAGCTGAGCCTGATTGCGCATCTCAAGGCCTGCGCGGCTTCGGGGCAGGGCGTGGTCATCGTCGTGCACGATCTCGGCGTGGCGATGAACCACGCCGATCGCGTGCTGGTGCTGCGGGAGGGACGGCTGGTGGCCGACGGAGCGCCCGAAGCGGCGCTGTCGCGCGAAACGATCGCCAACGGGTGGGGCGTCGCGACCGAGTGGTTGGGCGAACCGGGCGCGCGCGCGCTCGCACTGCGCGACGGAATGCGAACCTAGGCGGGAGACCGGATCGGGGCGGGAGACGGAAGGGTCGCGAGGGTACGGCAAACCATGGAGCTGCCCATGGTGCCGGGCGCCCATGGAATGCCTCTCTTCACAGCCGCGAACGGCCAAGGTGCGACCCGAAGGACGAGGCGGAAGACCTGCAAAGAGGCCTCCCATGTGAACGATCACGGAGCAACACGGGACTTGAGATTTTCTGTAGGTGGGAGTTTGAAGGTGGAAAAGGATGCAAGTTCAATGAGGTATTTCGTTAACAAACTCCGGGATTCTTTTCCCGACTAATACAGCAACCGGGCGATTGGCGATGTGGGGGACACGGAATTCTCGCGGCACTGCGATCCGTTTGGTACTCGCAATGCCTAGGCTTCCGGGCGGAAGGTTGTCATTGCTGGAAATCAGGACGACCCGGCTTCACCGTTCGCAATAGCGGTAATCGCCTGCCTTGCAGCGGCGCACGGCTTCGCGCCATGCGGCCATGCGGCGTTCGTATTCGGCCATCGCCGCCTTGTGATCGCGGGTCGCCTGCCAGCCGCGCGCATATTCGGCGTCGCGGCGCTGGACGTAGCGGAGTTGCTCGCGGTTGAGGCGGCGGATTTCGGCCGCGTCACGCTCGCGCGCTTCCTTCGATTGCATCGCAGGGTCCTTGGGATCGTCCGCGACGGCGGGGCTTGCTCCGACCGTCGCGAGACTCAACATCGCTGCCGCCATTGCCGCTGCTCGATATCCGGTCATGCTGCGCCCCTCTTGCTGGTTCCGGCGGAAGGATAGCACGCGGCTTGTTCGGCATGATTAACGCCCGACGCAACCCGGCGCATGAGCGGCGCGGCTGGACCGGTTTTCCAGCAGCCCGCTGGACCAGTTCCAAACGGGTGAAATTCTCTCACCGCGTTCCTATCTCGGTGGAACGAACGCCTGTCCGGATCGCTCTAGTGTAGGCAGGGTGGGGATCGCGCCCGCCCGACCGCTTGACTTGCCGAACATTACCAGAACATAGAGAGTGTATGTCCCTGACCACGATCTCCGTCCGCGGTGCCCGCGAGCACAATCTCAAGGGTATCGATATCGATCTGCCGCGCGACGCGCTGATCGTCGTCACCGGGCTGTCGGGGTCGGGGAAATCGTCGCTCGCCTTCGACACGATCTATGCCGAGGGGCAGCGGCGTTATGTCGAGAGCCTTTCGGCCTATGCGCGCCAGTTCCTCGAGATGATGCAGAAGCCCGATGTCGAGCATATCGACGGGCTCTCGCCGGCGATCTCGATCGAGCAGAAGACCACCAGCCGCAATCCGCGCTCGACCGTCGCGACGGTGACCGAGATCTACGACTACATGCGGCTGCTGTGGGCGCGGGTGGGGGTGCCGTACTCGCCTGCGACCGGTGAACCGATCGAGGCGCAGAGCGTTTCGCAGATGGTGGACCGGGTGATTGCACTGCCCGAGGGTACGCGCGCCTATCTGCTTGCGCCGGTGGTGCGCGGGCGCAAGGGCGAATACCGCAAGGAGCTGGCCGAGTGGCAAAAGGCGGGCTTCACCCGTGTGCGGATCGACGGCGAGCTCTACGGAATCGAGGAGGCGCCCGCGCTCGACAAGAAGTTCAAGCACGACATCGAAGTGGTGGTTGACCGCCTCGCGGTGAAGGAAGGGCTGGAGACGCGGCTGGCGGACTCGTTCGAGACCGCGCTCAAGCTGGCTGACGGGCTGGCCTATGTCGATCTGGCCGATGGCGTGGTGCCGGGGCGTGAAGGCGAAGAGGCTACTGGCGGTGCGATGAAGGGCGCGGGCATCCCCGCCAACCGGGTCGTCTTTTCCGAGAAGTTCGCCTGCCCGGTCAGCGGCTTTACCATCGAAGAGATCGAACCGCGGCTGTTCTCGTTCAACTCGCCGCAGGGCGCGTGTCCGACCTGCGACGGGATCGGCGAAAAGCAGCTGTTCGATCCGCAGCTGGTGATCCCGAACGAGGCCCTGACCCTCAAGCAGGGTGCGGTGGCGCCTTGGGCGAAATCGAACCCACCGTCGCCCTATTACATGCAGGTGCTCTCGAGCCTCGCGAAGGCCTACGACTTCGACATCAACACGCCGTGGAAGGATCTGGAGCCGGACCAGCAGCTGATCATCCTGCACGGCACGGCCGGGATGCCGGTGCCGCTGACCTTCAAGGACGGGCGCAGGGAATACACCGTCAACAAGCCGTTCGAGGGTGTGATCGGCAACCTCAACCGCCGCATGATGCAGACCGAGAGCGCGTGGATGCAGGAGGAGCTGGGCAAGTTCCAGACCGCGCAACCGTGCGAGACCTGCGGGGGCAAACGGCTCAACGAGAAATCGCTCGCGGTGAAGATCGCGGGCACCGATATCGCCGAGCCGGCCAAGATGAGCGTGTCGGATGCGAAGGAGTGGTTCCTCGCGCTTGACGACAAGCTGACCGACCAGCAATCGCAGATCGCCCGCGCCATCCTCAAGGAGATCAACGAGCGGCTCGGCTTTCTCGACAATGTCGGGCTCGATTACCTCAACCTCGACCGTACCTCCGGAACATTGAGCGGCGGGGAGAGCCAGCGCATCCGGCTTGCGAGCCAGATCGGCAGCGGATTGTCGGGCGTGCTGTATGTGCTCGACGAACCCAGCATCGGCCTGCACCAGCGCGACAACGACCGGCTGCTGGAGACGCTCAAGCGGCTGCGCGATCTCGGCAACACGGTGATCGTGGTCGAGCATGACGAGGACGCGATCCGCCAGGCCGACCATATCGTCGATCTCGGCCCCGGCGCGGGTGTGCGCGGCGGCGAGGTGGTGGCGCAGGGCACGCTCAAGCAGATCATGAAGGCGAAACAGTCGCTCACCGCCGACTATCTGACCGGGCGGCGCGCAATCGCGGTCCCGGCCACGCGCCGCAAGGGTAACGGCTTCCAGCTGACCGTCCACGGCGCACAGGCGAACAACCTGCAAGACGTCACCGCCTCCATTCCGCTCGGCACCTTCACCTGCATCACCGGCGTTTCGGGCAGCGGCAAGTCGAGCTTCACCATCGACACACTCTACGCCGCCGCCGCGCGCACATTGAACGGCGCGCGGGTTATCGCGGGCAAGCACAACAAGGTCACCGGCCTCGAATATTGCGACAAGGTGATCGAGATCGACCAGTCGCCGATCGGCCGCACCCCGCGCTCCAACCCGGCGACCTACACCGGCGCCTTCACCCAGATCCGCGACTGGTTCGCAGGGCTGCCCGAAAGCCAGGCGCGCGGGTACAAGCCGGGCCGGTTCAGCTTCAACGTCAAGGGCGGGCGCTGCGAGCAGTGCACCGGCGACGGGCTGATCAAGATCGAGATGCACTTCCTCCCCGACGTCTACGTCACCTGCGAGGAATGCGGCGGCAAGCGCTACAACCGCGAAACGCTCGAGGTGAAGTTCAAGGGGCTCAGCATCGCCGACGTGCTCGACATGACGATCGAGGACGCGGAAGGGTTCTTCAAGGCCGTCCCCCCGATCCGCGACAAGATGCGGATGCTCAACGAGGTGGGGCTGGGCTACGTCAAGGTCGGCCAGCAGGCGACGACTTTGTCAGGCGGCGAGGCGCAGCGGGTGAAGCTGGCGAAGGAACTCAGCAAGCGCTCGACCGGGCAGACGCTCTACATCCTCGACGAACCGACCACCGGCCTGCATTTCGAGGATGTGCGCAAGCTGCTCGAAGTGCTGCACCGGCTGGTGGAGCAGGGCAATTCGGTGGTGGTGATCGAGCACAATCTCGACGTCATCAAGACCGCCGACTGGATCCTCGATCTCGGGCCGGAGGGCGGCGTGCGCGGGGGCGAGGTGGTCGCTGCGGGCACTCCGGAAGATGTGGCGGAGGAACCGCGCTCGTTTACGGGACAGTACCTCAAGCCGATGCTCGAACGGCAGCGGGAAGCGGCGGAGTAACCCGAAATTAGGGCGCGTCGCGCATGATCCGCGAACCCGGCGCGGTCCAGCGCGTGCGGGAGGGAGGCTGTCATGTTGAAAGCACTGGTTCTGCTCGCATCCGCCGCGATCGGGTTCGTGGTCGCGTTTTCGTTCACCGCCAGCGACGAGATCGGCGTCGAAGTGTCCGAGCGGCTCGAATCCGACTTCGTCAACCAGTGCGCCGCCCGCGCGCAGTTTCCGCCCGAGCTCAAGCCCCACGCCCGCAGCATCTGCGGCTGCATGAAGGCCGAGTTCGACCGCAAGGGCATGGTGCTGACCGACGCCTTTGGCTCGAAGCGCAGCGAAATGCAGCAGGTGACGCAGGACTGCGCCCGGATGTATATGTAGCGGTGGAGAAGCGACGATGACCGATCACGAGGACGACAACGCCTTCGACCGTATCGATCGCAGGATCGGAATGGCGTGGAGCCGCCTGGGCGGCGCGGTGTTCGGCATGATGGGCTTGCTCGCGCTGCGCAGCGCGTTCCTGTCCGGGGACACGACCAGCCAGCTGATCATCGGCGCCGCCGCGCTCGCGCTGCTCTGGCTCGCCTACACATGCTTCAAATCGCGCACCGGGATCCTGGACTTGCTGGGAGACAACGGGCCCGGGCGGAAGGGTTAGCTGAGAAGGCGAAGAGATGGGTCGTCTATCGGTGCTGGCGGAGATCTACCTGAGTGCATCTGAAGCCGATGATAGAGACCGTTGCTCGCGCTGCCCTGGAGACAGCGGAGTGAGGGCCAAGTGCTTGTGGATAAGTAATTCTTGATCGAGCCCTTGCATTTCGGGAGCTGCCTACCCACCCTTTATTATGCCCTGGGGCTTGGATCCGGGGGATCACTGTTTGGGATGTCAAGTGCGCTGATGCGCGCGACGACGAAGGGCAGGGTGACTTCGAGAGTCATGTTGAACTTTACTCCTAGATAGAGTGTGGATGTAATCATCGCTACAACGATATTATAACACACTAGGTACTTTCGAACCGGCTCTCGAAGCCGGGAGTAAGGTCGTTAACCCGGAGGACGTGTGGGACGAACGGTATCCTCTGCCTCCGGGTACGCACCAGAAGACGACGAATTCGACCCTCGCATTGATGACTTCGTTTCCAAGGAACGGAACTACACGCATTTCGATTTGCCTTTGTCTGAGGCGCGTCGTGATGGAATCTCGTTCACGGCAAATGATATTTGCGCTCACTCATTTTGGCCATTGCTAGCATATGATTCAATTGAGCGGCGAGCAAAGAAAGACGAGAATGGCGATACAATTTTCGTCGAAAAGGCACGCCCCATCAAATTCGCCGCGCATCTCGATGCTGCATTGCTAGAGTGGTATACGAAAGCCTTGTCAGAGAATTACGAGGCTTGGCTTCGAGATCAGGCATTTTCGTCTTCGATCTTAGCTTATAGATCGGGCGTTGGGGACAATATCAGTCACGCCAAGAGCCTCTTTGATGAGATCCGCGAACGTGGAGAATGTACGGCAATTGCCGTCGACATCAGTGGCTTTTTCGACAACATCCGCCATGTTGTGTTGTTGGAGGCTGCAAAGACCGTACTTAAATGTTCGCGGTTGCCCGAGCATCATTTCAAGGTATTCGATCGAATGACCCGCTTTTCTTGGGTTGAATCTGACGCGCTTAAGGCAAGGCTCGGCGACCAATATGGAAGGCGCGGAAGGATCTGTAATGCTCAACAGTTCCGTGAGAAGATTCGGCCGAATGGTGCTTCTCTCGTGCAAGAGAATTCAGATGCTTTCGGAATACCTCAGGGTACGCCGCTTTCCGGTCTTTACGCTAATATGAGCATGCTGCGAGTAGACCGTGAAATGCACGAACTAGCCAGCGGTATGGGTGGCAGCTACCGGCGCTATTCCGACGATATTGCCTTTATCGTACCGGGCATCGTAGACCCGGATCAGATTGTGAATAATCTCGAAGCGATCCTAAACTCGGTTGGTCTGGAGTTAAGCACACATAAAACAGAAACCAGTCACTTTTCGTTGGTCGAAAAGTGTCAAGTATCGAACAGACCATTCCAATACCTCGGTTTCACTTTCGATGGTCAGCGTGTCTTGATCCGCCAGTCCTCCCTGAGTCGCTATTATTCTAAGATGCACAATGGTGTGCGTGCGAAGGTTCGGGCTGCGATTACAAGAGGCGTGGCGCGAGAAGAAATTTTCCTTCGAGAGCTCTTTCGTAGGTACACGCACTTTGGGAAGTCGCGAAACTTTCCACGCTATGCGTACCGTGCATCACGAGTTCTTGAAGCGCCAGAAATTCGCTTTCAAATGAGAAATCACATGCAAGCGTTCAAGGCTGCGCTTCGATACTATTTGGATCGAGCATACGGATAGATTGGGATCAATTCGTCTTGGTGCTGATTGTCCTACTTAGCCCAGGATTATCAGTTGCTCCATTTTGACAACAGACGATATCAACGTGCGCGAGATTTCGTACCATCCGCATGGCTCGCGTGAACTGAACAGCCTCAGCCAGCGCGATGGGCTAGATCATCGGCACCGAGTAGCCACCATGTCGCGGAGCACGGCCCGAAGGGCGGCAAGGGCGACCGCCCGCTCGCAGCGATGCGCCTGAAAGGCGCGTGAGCGAGGGAAGCGAAGCTGAGCGACCGGAGGGAGGACAATTCGCAGCTCGGATGCGCTGCGCAACAAACTACGCCGCGTTTTTCGCCGCCACGTAATCCTCCAGCTTCGCCTGCATTACTCGCGCCCCGTCGCAGTCGCTGCCGTTCTCGCCGCAGCCGAGCAGCTCGACGAACTTCTCGGCGTTGATCGCGACGTCGTCGGGGCCGATCTGGTCGAACGGATCCTCGAGGTGGTTCTGGATGTTGTCGAGCCCGGTCAGGATCACCGCGAACAGCACGGGCATGACATAGGTCAGCACCGGCGCGTCATACTCGACCGCGCAATAGGCGAAGAACGGGCCGTAGATCAGCGGCAGGAGGATGATGAACACGTCGCTGAAGGCGCGCAGGGTGCGCGGGGTGCGGTACTGGTAGATGTGTTTCACGCTTTCGAACGCGACGATCATCTTCGACACATACTGGTTGCAGCGGCTGCATTCGCCGCTCGCGAGCCCTTCGCTGCGCATCCGCTTCACGAAGTCCGACAGCTGCGAGAAGGCGGCGTAGACGTCGCGCTCGGTCCGGGGCATGTCCTCAAGGTTGCCCTTGAACATGTCGCGGCAGGCGGTGAGGAGGTTGGACAGGACGGCCTCGACATGGTGCAGGCGCTCGAGCTTGGCCTGTTTTGCGTCGCCGTCCTCATCCGGAAGCCAGTCGCGCGCGGCGAAGTAGAGCGCGCGGCCATGCGCCTTGATGATCCCGTAATCGTCGAGCGCGGCCTCGCGGCGCTTGTAGGCGTGGCCGATCGAGAACACGATCGGGAAGATCACTGCGGTCGAGATGATGGTGAGCGGGTAGTCGGCGATCAGGCCAAGCTTGAGCGAGGCCCATGTGGAGACCACCGCGAGCGCGACGATCATCAGCGACTTTCCGTTGATTACCAGCCCGATACGGGTGAAGCGTTCCCAGCTCATGCAGTCCTCGATCGTGTCCTTGCGATTGAGCGCTGGCCCTAGCGCAGCCGAATTGAGGTATGGTTAAGCGGGCGCGGGGCGGGATTCGCCCGGATGGGCCGCCTCGTGTACGGTGAGCGGGCGAGGAGGACTGCCATGAGTTGGATGCTCAGAAACGTGCGCGTGACCAGTTACGAAACTCACAGGGCCAGTGCGTCAGGCGGGCCGGGCAAGACGCTGCAAGTGATCGCGCCGCGCGACACGTTCAAGCAGGGTCAGCGCATTCCGAAGCTCACCCTGCAGGACCAGAAGGGCAACACCGTCGCGCTCGAACTGGCGCATGTCGTGCAGCAGCGTCCCGCGCGCGCGCGGGCGGGCGGCAATGACGTGATGCAGCAGGAATGGTCGATCGTGTACGAGTCGATCCAGCGGGCGGTCTAACGCGTTTTCTTACACGGGCCGAATTGCGTAGGTTGCGCAAGGGTTTGGCTCGATATCGCCCGGTTGCGGCTCGCCCTTATGCGCGAAACCGGGTTGGAGAAGTGTCAACTTCGCATTTTCGCTCCAAAGGACTGTAATTTGTGAGGAAAAGCCCGGAAATGGCGGGTGACACGGTGTCAAGTGTGTCAACTTTGCCGGGAGCGAGGTCCGGGGTGATTGCGAGGAGGCTTTTCCGACTCGCGGCGCAGGTTTATTCTGGCTCTCCCACTGCGGGAGAGGGACTATGACGAAATCGACACATTGGATGGTCGCGTTCGGTTGCGGATTGGCGCTCGCTGCGGGGCCGGCGCTGTCGCAGGACAATCTCGCCTTCATCGGTACCTCGATGTTCGGCGAACAGGAGGTCGATCACGAAGGCGCAGGGGAGGATGCCAGCGGCGACTTCTCGGCCGAGCTCGACCTCAAGGCCGGGCGGATGTGCTACATGCTGGAGATCCAGGGGCTGGACGGCTTCACCGCCGCGCACCTGCACAAGGGAAGGCTGGGCGAAAACGGCCCGCCGGTGGTGACGCTGGAACTGTTGGGTGAGGACGGTCGCGACATCTGCGTGAATGTCGATCCCCAGCTGTTGAAGGACATCGCGAAGAACAAGGCGAAGTACTACGTCAACGTCCACACCGAGGAATTCCCGGCGGGTGCAGTCCGGGGCCAGTTGGCGGTAGAATAGGAAAGGGCGTGCGCTGGGATGCGCGCGTGTGTCAGCGCTCGACGATGTCGAGTTCGACGCTCGCGTGGCCGCGGCTGATCATCCCGAGCTGTTCCGCCGCCGCGCGCGAGAGATCGATCGAGCGACCGCGAACGAACGGCCCGCGATCGTTGATGCGCACGGTGACTTCGCGACCGTTGCGCGGGTTCGTCACGCGCACCAGCGTTCCGAAGGGCAGGGTGCGATGCGCCGCAGTGAGCGCGCTCATGTCGAAGCGTTCGCCATTGGCGGTGCGGCGGCCGTGGAACTTGCGCCCATAGAACGAGGCGACGCCCGACCCGAGACTGCGCACGATCGCGTCCGCTTCGACCGGCGGATCGAACTCGTCGAGATCGACCGCGCTGGGGGGATTTGCAGATCGGGCAGCGGCGCTTTCGTGAGCGGCTTGAATTCGCTGGCGAAATCGGCGGTGTCGCTCGTTCCCGCTCCCGTGGCGGGCGCAGTCGAGGCGGGTCGCGCGGCGCTTGCGGGCGCCAACGCCGCGGCATCCTCCGATGCCGGCGAAGCCTGCGAGGCCGAAATCGGCATGACTGTCGCAAGCACGGCGACAGCGCCTGCATTGCGAAGCTTGCGGAGAATACGAGGTGCCCTCTTCATGGGCTCCGCCTATACTTTGCCGGGGTTTCGCCGGGCAAACCACAAGCCCTCGCAGCGTCGGATTTGGAGAGCGGTCTACCGTCAGATGCCCCTCAAGCGCGGCAGGCCGAGTTTGGTTAACGCGATCGGGGGCGGTGCAGACTGGGTGTGTTGCGGATTCTCGCGGCTGCGAATCGGGCTGATCCAGGGGCAAAGCAAATGGGGCCGGCATTGCTGCCGACCCCACTCTCACCAGCGCGTGGTCACTCTCTCTTTCGAGTCTTCCGGCGAACCTTCCAACCCGACTTCCAGAGCGCGCTTGGCGCCCGGTGTCTTTCCGCATTCCCGAAGGTCTGCGTTCTGTCACCGGCGCTCGCGCCGGCATCCGGTTCACGCTTGCGAACAGTCCCATCGTTTCGGGCCGAAGCCCGTCGCGTTAAGGTCTGCCCCTAGGGCGGAACCGAGACCGCGAACCGTAGCGGACTGCAATCTTCGCGCGGTTGTTCCGGGCCGAAGCCCTTTCCTCCCACAATTGCCGACCTGGCTCGTGGCCTATCCGGTGGCTTAGCTTCGCGTTCCTCTCAAACGATCCGACTTGCTTCCGGCCGAAGCCTTCATCATGTCGTCTCTCGAAGTGCGCGTGGACAATACCACCGCATCCTTGAGTTCAAAAACATCGGAAAATCAGAACCTTGCGGTTTGCTTTTCCAATCTTTCTTCTCCCGAAGACAGGCTGAGATTGCTCCGCGATGCCGAGTCGCGCAAGCTTCGCAACCCCGACTTTTCCACTTTTGCCCAGATCATCTGTGGAGAGCGGTGGACAACTCAACGTTTCACCGCATTCGTTGAAATCGTTGCCGACTGGCCGGTCCAACCTTCGACAAATCGCCACAATTTCTTGCGTCCGAGACGGCCTCACGGCTTGCTCGATTCGTGACGAAACCGTTCCGAATATTCAGCGAATCCGATCGCGCTGCGCCAGCAGCTTGAGCCGCAGGGCGTTCAGCTTGATGAAGCCTTCCGCATCATGCTGATCGTAGGCCCCGGCATCGTCCTCGAACGTGACATGGGCTTCCGAATACAGCGAATTCGCCGACTTGCGCCCGACGACGCTTGCGAGCCCCTTGAACAGCTTGAGCCGCACCGTCCCTGATACCTTGTCCTGGCTGTGATCGATCGCCGCCTGCAGCATCTCGCGTTCGGGGCTGAACCAGAAGCCGTTGTAGATCAGCTCCGCATATTTCGGCATCAACTCGTCCTTGAGATGCGCCGCGCCGCGATCCAGCGTGATCTGTTCGATCCCGCGATGCGCGCGGGCATAGATCTCGCCGCCTGGCGTTTCGTACATGCCGCGCGATTTCATGCCGACGAAGCGGTTCTCGACCAGATCGAGCCGTCCGATCCCATGCCTGCGCCCGAGCTCGTTGAGGGCGGTCAGCAGGGTGGCGGGCGACATCGCCGCGCCATTCAGCGCCACGCCATCGCCGCGCTCGAAATCGATCGTGACATATTCCGGCGTGTCGGGCGCGTCCTCGGGGTGCTCGGTGCGCGAATAGACGTAGTCGGGCGTTTCCTCCCACGGATCCTCGAGCACCTTGCCTTCGGACGAGGTGTGCAGCAGGTTCGCATCGGTCGAGAACGGGCTTTCGCCGCGCTTGTCCGTCGGGACCTTGATCTGGTGCTTTTCCGCCCATGCGATCAGCGCGGTGCGGCTGGTGAGGTCCCATTCGCGCCACGGGGCGATCACCTGGATATTCGGATCGAGCGCGTAGGCCGACAGTTCGAAGCGCACCTGGTCGTTGCCCTTGCCGGTCGCACCGTGGGCAATCGCGTCGGCGCCGGTCTCATGCGCGATTTCGACCAGTCGCTTGGAAATCAGCGGGCGCGCAATGCTGGTGCCGAGCAGATAATCGCCCTCGTACCGGGCATTGGCGCGCATCATCGGGAAGACGAAATCGCGCACGAATTCCTCGCGCAGGTCCTCGACGAAAATGTGTTCGTCGGGGATGCCCATTGCCCGCGCCTTGTCGCGTGCCGGCTCGATCTCTTCACCCTGCCCGAGGTCGGCGGTGAAGGTCACCACCTCGAGCCCGCGCTCAACGCTGAGCCACTTGGCGATGACGCTGGTATCCAGGCCGCCTGAATAGGCGAGGACGACCTTCTTCACATTGGGCATTGTTCGCTTCCTCAAAGTCGCGGCGCGGCTAGCAGGCGGGGCAAGCATCGGCAACGATTTGCTGCGAATTGGTCGCTATCCGCTTGTCTTGACGGCTCGGCACCCGATATTTGCCGAACGCAGGGGACGGGGATTGTATGCTGACGATGTGGAACAAGGCGCGCGAACTGGCGGAGATGACGCCGCCCGAGCGCAATCGCTGGGTCGATTTTCTTCGCGCGGTTTCCATTCTCGCCGTCGTGTTCGGCCATTGGCTGATGGCGGGGCTGTATGTCGACCCGGCGGGCGAATTGCAGCGCGGTGACCTGCTGTCCGTTTCGAGCTGGGCGCATTGGCTGACATGGGGTTTCCAGGTGATGCCGGTGTTCTTCCTCGTTGGGGGGTATTCCAACGCAGTGAGCTGGAGCGCGACGCTGCGAAAAACGCCGCCGGGACAGACCGGCACCTATCGCGACTGGCTGGCGAGCCGGGTGCAGCGCCTGATCACCCCGACATTCCCGGTGCTGCTGCTGTGGGCCGCGCTGGCCGTGATCCTGACGCAGCTCGGGATCGATCGCGAACAGATCCGCATGGCGACCGAGGCGGCGCTGATTCCGGTCTGGTTCCTCGCGGTGTATCTGCTGGTCACCGCGTTCACGCCGCTGACCTTCAAGGCCTGGGAACGGTTCGGCTGGGCCAGCTTCGCGATCTACATTCCGCTGGCGATGCTGACCGACTGGCTCACGTTCAGCGTCGGCGTTCCGTATGTGAACTTCACCAATTTTCTATGGGTGTTCCTGGCCATCCACCAGCTCGGCTTCGCGTGGCAGGCGGGCAAGTTCGACAACCGGGTGTTCGCGTGGGCGACCTTCGCCGTGGGGCTGGCGATCCTGGTCTCGATCACCGTCTACGGATTCTACCCCGTGTCGATGGTGTCCGCGCCCGGCGGATTCTCCAATTCTCTGCCGCCGACGCTGGCGCTGTTCGCCTTGGGCGTGACGCAGGTCGGTCTGGTGCTTGCGCTCGAACCGCTGGGCCGCAAACTTCTCGACCATGTCGGCGTGTGGACCGCGACCGTGCTGATGAACGGCATGATCATGACGGTGTTTTTGTGGCATCTCACCGCTTTTGTGCTGGTGATGACGGTCGTCTGGCTCGGTCTGGGCGGCGTGGGGCTCGATTCGGTTCCGGGCACCGGTGAATGGTGGATCTCGCGCCCGCTGTGGCTGGCGATCTACATTCTTGCGCTGCTGCCGATGATCGCGGTCTTCGCACGGCACGAGCGCAGTTTCGGCCCGATCAGAGGCGGACGCACAGTTCCCAGGGTGCGGGCGGTGTTCGGCGTCCTGATGATCTGTATCGGTCTTGCCGCGACCGCCGGGGTGACGATCGCCAGCCCGGACAGCATTTCCGGCGTTCGCTGGTGGGTGATCGCCCTGCCGCTGGTCGGCGCGGCGCTACTCGGGTTCGGACCGGTCTACCGCCCCAGCGCGGAAACCAAGGCCGCAGAAGCTAACCGGGGTTCCTGAGCAGCCGCTGCTCCTCAGCCGCGATATAATCGCGCGTGATCGGCAGCGCGTGGCGGCTGCGGGCATACTGGATCTGGTAATTGCACATGCTGCCATACTCGAACACGGTCGCCGCGCCGGCAAGGTAGAAGGTCCACATCCGGAAGAACCGCTCGTCGTACATGTCGACGATCGCGTCCTTGTTCGCCATGCAGTTGGCGTACCAGCAGCGCAGCGTCTTGCCGTAGTGGAGCCGCAGCGTCTCGACATCGGTCGCGATCAGCCGGAACTTCTCGCTCGCGGCGACGGTCTCGGACAGTGCCGGGATGTAGCCTCCCGGGAAGACGTACTTGCGGGTAAAGGCGTCGGTCTGGCCCGGCATCCCCATCCGCCCGATCGTGTGCAAAAGCATCGTGCCGTCGTCGGTGAGCAGGTTGGCGCAGGCCTGGAAGAAGTCGTCGAATTGCGGCTGGCCGACATGTTCGAACATGCCGACCGAGACGATCCGGTCGAACTTGCTCCCGGCGGCGGCGAAATCGCGGTAGTCGACCAGTTCGATGCTGACCCGGTCGGCGACGCCCGCATCCCTCACGCGCTGTTTGGCGAGCTCGATCTGCTCTTCCGACAGGGTGATCCCGGTGACCGTCACGTCGTAGTGTCGGGCCAGGAAGATCGCCATGCCGCCCCATCCGCACCCGATATCGAGCACGGTCTGGCCGGGCTGCAAAGCCAGCTTCGCCGCGATATGCGCCAGCTTGGCGGTCTGCGCCTCGCCCAGCGTCTCGACACCCTCGGGCCAGTAGGCGCAGCTGTATTGCCAATGCTCCTCGTCGAGCATCAGCGCGTAGAAATCGTTGCCGATATCGTAGTGGTGCGCGACGTTGCTTTTCGAACTGATCGCGTTGTTGACCTTTTCGGCGGCCCAGGTGGCGCGGTTGAGCAACCTGCGCAGCATCTTCGGCGGGCCGATATCGCCGCCCTTGTCCCACTGGTTGTTGGCGCGCAGCAGGGTGACGAGCCCCATCACGTCCCCTTCCTCGATGATGAGGCGGTCGTCCATGAACGCTTCGGCCGCGCCCAGCCGCGGGTCCATGACGATATCGCGCGCGACCCTGTCGTCGGCGAATCGGAGCACGATCTCGGGAAAGCCTTCGGCCGGTTCGCCATAGGTGTTCGCGCTGCCGTCGGCGAATACCACGCCAAGCCGGCCGAGCTTGACGCCGCGTTCGAGGAATCTGTCGAGGAGAGTCTTGCTCATTGAAATTCCGTCATTTTGGTGGAGACATCGCGATCACAAAGCTTCAGCCTTGCGCCGTGTCAACGATAGCCTAGTCTGGCGTGATGGCAGAGAACAAAACCCGGCAAACCGACGTTGCGGTCGAAGAGTTCATCGCAAGCGTCGAACCGAAGGCAAAGCGCGACGATGCCAAGGTGCTCGACGCGCTGTTCCGCAAGGTCACTGGCGAAGAGCCGAAGATGTGGGGGCCGAGCATCATCGGCTATGGCAGCTACCACTACACATACGAAAGCGGGCGCGAAGGCGACAGCCTGCGTTCCGGCTTCAGCCCGCGAAAGGCAAAGCATTCGCTCTATTTCATGGGCCGCTATTGCGACGATGCGACCGGCAAGAAGGTGGATGCGCTGCTCGCGAAGATGGGCAAGCACTCGACCGGAGCAAGCTGTGTCTACGTGAACAAGCTGGCGGATATCGATCTGGATATCCTCGGGGAGATCATCGGGCTCTGCTGGGATGCGATGAACCGCAAATATCCGCCGTCCTAGCGCGAAAACTTGTCGGTCAAATCCCGGCATACCACTGATAGCCGTATTGATCTTCCCAGAAACCGCCCTTGCCCTTGCCGATATCCTCGAAGCTGGCGACGGCCTCGATCGCGGTGAGGTACTTGGCGTGCTTGTATCCCAGCTGGCGCTCGATCCGCATCCGCAGCGGGGCACCGTTCTTCTCGGGCAAGGGCTCGCCGTTGAGCTCGTGCGCGATGATCGTCTGTTCGTGGTAGGCGTCGACCAGATCGACGCTTTCGTAGTAGCGTTCGCCATACAGCGAATCCGCGCAGCGAAACACGATGAAGCCGGCTTCGGGGCGGATGCGTGCGCGATCGAGCAGGACGCCGAGCTGCGGGCCCTTCCATTCGGCGATCGCGCTCCAGCCCTCGACGCAATCGTGGCGGGTGATCTGGGTGCGCTGGGGCAGGGCGCGCAGGTCCGCCAGCGATAGCGACAGCGGGTTGTCGACCAGTCCCGTGACCGCAAGCCGCCAATCGGCAAACCCATCGGCAAGCGCGCTGCGATACTCCGGGGTATCGACGGTGACGCTGCCGTTGCCCCTGACATCGGGTGAGCGTTGATCGGGCGCGTATTCGGGCGCGAGCCGTTGGCGGCCCGCGAGCGCCCGGTGCGCGGCGCGGTGCCAGTCTTCGGCGCGGTCGAACAGGTCCGATCCCGCATCGCTTTCGGCAAAGCGCGAGCAGGCCCCGGCACCCAGTGCCGCGGCTCCCAGCAACACGCTCCTGCGCGCGAATTCAGACATGCGATTGCTCCCGACTGCCGCCGGCGATCATGGTCCACACCTGTCGCAGCGGACCGGAAATCAGCACCATGGCGAGATGGATCGCGAAAAAGCCGAACAACGCCCAGGCGAAGAGAAAGTGAAGCGACCGGGCGCTCTGCCGCCCGCCGAGAATGTCGACCAGCCAGGGTGCGGCGGGTTCGAAACCGGGACTGATCGCGAGCCCGGTGAACACCATCATTGGCAACAGGATCCCGAACACGATCCCGTAGGCGATCTTCTGCACCGGATTGTACGCTGCCTCGCCTTCCGATCCGTCCTTGCGCCGATGGCTCGCCACCGATCGTTTGAACGCGGACAGGGTCCAGTCACGCGGTGACGTCATGATGTCGCGGGCGAAATGGCGATTGACGAGCATCGCGATCCAGATCGCAAGTAGGCCGATCGCGAACACCCAGGCGGCAATGCTGTGCCAGTCGCGCGCCGCGGCGAGGTTGTAATATCCAGGAATCGTCGCCCATCCCGGAAAGCGCATCACTGCCAGCCAGGCATCGGCCGGGTCGTAGCCGTAATCCCCCAGTAGAGGCGCCGGTGGGCATTCGAGATGTTGAGCCCCGACATGAACAGCACCGTCAGGGCGGCGAAATTGATCCAGTGCCACAACCGGGTCGAGAGCGCGTGGCGCTTCATCGGGGCGCCCCCATCCTTGCAAGGTAGATCACGTCGCGATCCTGCGACAGCAGGTGCTGGCCGCTGTCGATGAACAGCGTCGAGCCGCTCCTGAGCGTGCCATTCGCAAGGAACAGTGCGGCATCGACGATCTCGCCCGTATCGGTCTTGCGCTGGAGCAGGTTGAGCCGGTGCGAAACCTCGGTTTCTTCCTGCTCCTGATCGTGGCTGGCCAGGATCGCGCCGGGGGCGATGCCGTACACCCGATCGTCTGCGCCCGCCGCACCCTGCGCCAGCATCGCGATCGTCGCCGCAAGCGCGTGTTTCGACATCGTATAACTGAAGAAGTCGGGATTGGGGTTTTCGAGCTTCATGTCGGTGACGTTGATGACGGTGCGCAAGCCATTGCTGCGCGCGCGCGAGAGATAGCGCTGCGCCATGACCGCCGGGCTGATTGCATTGACCTGCATCGTCGCCCGGTTCGTTGCGAGATCGAGTTCGGTTGCATCGTCGTAAAGAAAAACCGAGGCCGAGTTGATGAGGCAACGCCAATCGGAGAGCCTGCCTGCCAGGTTATCGATCATGTTTGCCGCCGCTTCGCTGTCCGAAAGGTCGCATTGCACGGTTTCGGCGGACGGAAGCGTCGCAGCGAGTTCTTCGGCGGGCCGCGCGCTGGAATTGTAATGGATCACGGCGTGCCAGCCCGCCCCGGCGAACCCGCGCACGGTTTCGGCACCGATCCGGGTCGCGCCTCCGGTCACGAGCACGGCTGGGCGGTTCAACGAAATGGTCCTGTGGTGGGCTGCATCGCCCACCGGCCTATCAGCGCCATGCCCGCGCTTCAATCGGGCTTGCAGCACAAAAAGGCGCCGCCGATCGCGTTGACCGGCGGCGCCAGATATCGTCCGCTGTTCCGGTTAGCGGCAGCGCGCCGAACCGCGATCGATCTCGCGACCCAGCACCGCGCCGAGCGCGCCGCCGAGCAGAGTGCCGACCGTGCGGTCGCCGCGCGTGTCGATCGCACGACCGATCAGCGCACCGCCCGCAGCGCCGATGATCAGGCCGGTGGTGCCGTTGTCGCGCTTGCAGTAATAGCGTCCATCGCGCCCGCGCCAGACGCGGTCGCCGCGGCGGATGCGGCGGGGCTCGTTGTAACGGTCGTAGCGATCATAAGCCCGATCATGGCCGCGCCCGCGACGATAGCGACGATCGCGATAATCGTCGTCATAATCGTCCCAATCGTCGTAGTCTCCGAGGCGAAAGGGATCGGAATGCGGCGCGGAAATCGAACTTGCGTCGAGAAAGGCCGAATTGCCGATTGCGGGCAGCTCGGCGGCTTGGGCCGGGGCTGCGAATGTAGCGAGCGAACCGGCAGCGGCGATGATGGCGATCTTCTTCATGGCGTTATCCTTTGACGACTCCGCTGGTGGAGCAACCCCCGTATCGTTCAGGAAACGAGAACCGCAGATGAACGGCTTGTTGGGAAATTCGTTCAGGCGACAGGCCGATTGGATTAAGCGATGAGTTGAGGGTGCCTCGCCTCAGGCTGAGTCTCTGGCGGGTCTGATCGCCGCCGCGCCGGGTGCGCTTCAAAGGGCTTTGGACAAGCGCAGTAGCGCGGCTAGGGCGAGAGCGGGACGTGCGCTGATTCGGGAGGAATGCGTGAAGCCGGTCTGCGACCTGATCGATGTTTTCTGCGACGGTCGGTTGAGCGGCAACCCGCTCGCCGTCGTGCACGGTGCCGACGCGATGCCTGGCGAGGATATGCTCGCGCTGACCCGCTGGCTCGGCTTTTCCGAGACGACGTTCCTGCTTCCACCTTCAGATCCCGCTGCGGATTACCGGGTGCGCATCTTCTATCCCGGCGGCGAACTGCCGTTCGCGGGGCATCCGACGCTCGGCACGTGTTTTGCGTGGCTGGAGGCTGGCGGCGTGCCCCGGGCGACCGGATACGCGGTGCAGGAATGCGGCATCGGCCTGGTACGGGTGCGCGCCGAAGGGGACAGCCTCGCCTTTCGCGCGCCGGAGCTGATCCGTTACGAGCCGCTGTCGGATAAGGAACGGACTGAGGCGATCGCACTGACCGGCGTGAACGAAGCCGCGGTGGTCGAAGCCGTGCACGTGGTCAACGGTCCGCAATGGCGGCTGCTGCGGCTGCGGTCGGCCACCGATGTCCTGGCTGCGGAACCGGCGGCAAAGGCTGTTCCGGGAACCGACATCGGTCTCGCCGGACCATGCGATCCCGGCGCGGATCGCGACTGGGAGCTGCGCGCGTTCTTCGCGGACAGCTTCGGGCGTTTCAACGAAGACCCGGTGACCGGCAGTTTCAACGCGGGCGTCGCGATCCACCTGTTCGGCGCAGGCCTGGCTGACGGCTCGTACCGTGCGGGGCAGGGGCGCAAGGTCGGGGCGAACGGGCTGGTGCTCTGCGAACGGGACGCGCAGGGAGACGTCTGGATCGGCGGCACATGCGCCATGATCAGTGCGGGCGGGATGCTCGCCAGCTAGCGACCGCCTCCGTCACGAGAGCTTGGCTGCCGCCTTGGCGCGCAGCTTCGGCGCGAGCCGTTCCAGCGCCGCGAGTTCGGACAGCTCACCGTGCGTCGCCGTGCCGCCGATCAGGCAGGAGAAGGTTCGCGTCACCGACCACTCGCCGTGGCCCACTTCCGTGCGCTCGAGCGTGTCGCCAGCCTGGCAATCCCCGCTTTCAAGCACTCGAAAATACCACCCGCACCGCCCGCTGCGGACGATCTCTGCGACCATACCTTTCGTGCCGAACCGATGCTCGATCTTCCAGCACGGCTGGCGCGGCTGGCTGATCTCGATCAGCGCGCTGCCGAGCCGAAAGCGGTCGCCGATATGCACTGCGCTCTCCGCGATCCCGCTCACCGCGAGGTTCGATCCGAAAGCGCCCGGCTCATCGAGCAGGCGCGGATCGTCCAGCAGCCCGCGCCAAAAGGCATGGTGATCGAGCGGATAGAGATGCACCGCCATCTCGGGGCCACCGTGGACCCGGCGATCGGCCTGTTCGTCGGGCGCAAAGCCGTCTTCGAGCAGTTGCACGATCCCCTCGCGCGGGCGTTTGGCGATGGCGCTGGTTTCCGCCCCGTTGAACGGGCGCGCGGTGCCGGTGCAGATCGCTTCGACCGTCAGCCGCATGTCCGCCACTCGTATCCTGCAGAATGGAACACTATCCTGACGATCAAATCGCAACCCGCTTCGCAATCGTCGGGGCGGGGCACAGCAGGAAACGGAGCGAAGTTCATCGCGCCGTTCCAGCACATTGCGAAAGGTTAGGAAAGGCGCGTTTCAGCCGGAAGTGCGCACCGTCAGCGCCAGCCAGTCGCGCATCGTCCCGTCGCTGCCCTTGCCAGCGAACATCAGCTCGTCCTCGATCGCAAATCCGGCGGCGCGGTACCGCTCGATCAGCCAGGCAGCGGTGGGGAAATTGTGCAAACGCCCCAGCAGGTCGCGCCCTTCGCCGGTGCCCAGCTTGTAACTCGCATAGTGCAGGCCGCCGGGCTTCAGCGCGCGCCGGATGCGACCCAGGACTTCGGGCATTTCGGCTGTCGGGCAATGCAACAGGCAGGCATGCGCCCACACCGCGTCATATTCGGCGTCGGCATCAAGCTCGTCGAACCGCATCAACCGCGCGCCCAGAGCGTGCCGCTCGTTTGCCTTGGCGACCATTGCCGGCACCGCGTCCGTCGCATCGAGCGAGAATCCGCGTTCCCGTATCCGCGCTCCATCGCGTCCCGCGCCGCATCCCAGTTCGAGCACCCGCGCGCCGGATTCGAGACGATCGAGAAAACAGTCGAGGTGGCGGCTGGGCCCGACCGAGGGATCGAGCGAATAGAACGGTGCCTTGCTCTGGTAGAAGTCGAAGGTCGCCGGGTCGATCATGCCGGACCTTTGCTACCCGCTGCTTCACACGACAAGCCGTTTTCCGTATGGCTGTCCTCGGGGGAAATCATGACATCACCATCCACAGGCCTTGCGCCGGTGACTTCGGGAGAGCGCCTTGGCGTTCTGGATGCCTTGCGCGGATTTGCGCTGCTGGGAGTTCTGCTGGCCAACCTTGCAGAATTTGCCGGGCCGCCGTGGATGGCCACCGGACCTCAACTGGATTCCCTGACCACTGCGGGTCG